>DASZAJ010000008.1:0-1675 GCA_035945215.1 Thermoplasmata archaeon | reverse complement strand
GGTCTTGTAGAAGGCGCTCGTGCCGGACCCGGCCTTACCCGTGCCCAGCTGGATCGTCCCGCCGCTCGACGCGCTCGTCCCCACCCGATACGACGGCTGGAAGGAGAGCGAGTAGGTCGTCTGCGTCGCGAAGTCCGCCGAGGCGACGTTCAACGGCGCGAACTGCGTGTCGCCGACCGTCGAGTTCACGCCCCACGACGTCACCGAGTAGAACCCGGGTCGTGCGGTGGTATTGATCCATGGGATCGACGAGGGATAGATCGTGCCGTTGAACTCGGCCGACCAGGCGATCCCGGCCGTCAGGTTGAGCGCGTGGATCGAGACCGGGCGGGCCGGCGCCGAGAGGTTGACGTACGACGAGAACGTCAGGTTCACGATCACGTCCTGGGGGACGGTGATCGTAACGGCGGGGGCATAGTACTCCCAGCCCGCCTGGGCACCTGGCGCGGTCCCGTTCGTGATCTGGGTGGTGCCCGGGTTAACGCTGTCGATCAGGACCGACGACGGGCTCGAGGCACTGTACTTGATCCCGCCGAGGCTGAAGCTATAGGGCGTCCCCTTCGGAAGGCCCTGCGGCTGGATGTAGACCGGGTAACCCGGAACGGCGCTGCCCCCGCCGGTCGATCCCGGCAGGTTCCACATCGTCTCGTTGATCGGGCTGTTCATCGTGATCAGCCCGCTCCCGTCGCAGTACTCGGGAAGATAGTTGTAATAGCATTCGTACGGGATGTAGATCGCGTACTCGTAGTAGTTGTAGTACCCGATCGGACAGACGTTCGAGCTTAGGCATGTGGACTGGAGCTTGCCGTTGTACGAGCCGCTCCCCGTCCCGTTGAAGTAGTTCGGGTACTGCGGCGCGCTCGGCGAGAACGCCGAGCTATAGTAGTCCTCCATCGCCACGAGCGTGAACCCCTGCGGCAGCCAGATCCCGACGGTCGAACCGACCGCGCAATAGTTGCCCGGATACGTGAGGGGGACCGGCCCGCTGCAAGACGTGCTCCCGCCGTGCGCGGTGTAGGCGTAGTTGCAACTCGTGTACGGGCTCTGGTAGATCTCGCAGTTGAAGTCCATGTACTGGACTTCCTGGTATCCGCTCGAAGTCGTGTAGGTGTACAGGGTCAGATAGGTGTAGATGTAGGTGAACTGGTAGCCCCCCGGCCCGAATTCGGTCTCGTTCTCCTCATCGACGTATAGGTAGTAGCAGCCGACCTGCGAGAAGTAGCTGCAGGTGCTCTGGTAACCGCTCGCGGCGGTGTTCGCCGGCGCCGTGTTGCAGGTGTACCCGACCACCGGCACGCACTCGTAGATGTAGTGGAAGTAGTAGTAGTAAGTGAAGCAGTACGTCGTCGACGGATTGCACGAGGCGGTCGACGAGGCCGCCGAGTAGGACGGCGCCTGGCTCAAGTTATAGTACAATAGGATCGAGTAGACGAGCGTCAGCGTCGTCGGGAAGTTGTACACCGCCGTCGCCGGCACCGTCGTCTGGCTCACCTGCTCGCCCCACGTGCTCGCGCCCGAGAACGGCAGCAGCTTTTGGAAGATCGTGATCCCCTTCGGCACGTTCACCACCAGGATGCTCGTCGCGTTCGACGTGATCACCTGGTAGTCGAGCTCGATCGACCAGCTCGCCCCCGCGGGAAGGCCGCTCTCCAGGATCGTCAGGCCGATCACCTGC
>DASZAJ010000007.1:0-294291 GCA_035945215.1 Thermoplasmata archaeon | reverse complement strand
GGGCCTCACCATGAACGGCCCGGTGGTGTTGACGGCGACGTTCGTGCCGAACTACCCGCACAAGTCGACGACGCTGGTGCTGGAGGGCGCTCCGATCGCCTTCGGGCTGCTGGCGCTGTTGCTGGTGGCGGGCCTGGCGATCGCCTTCGTGCTGTCGCGGCGGCGTGGCTCGGTGAGCCCGACGCGGCCCATGGAGCCGGAATCTTCCGAGGGACCGGCGGGCGGCGGAGAGCCAGAGCCGGCCGCCCCGGCGTACACCGAGGAGCCGATGGCCACGAACGGCGACACCGCCGAATGGGCCGAATCGGACCCACCCCCGGTGGCCGACATGAACGAGGACGGTAGCCCGGACTAGGGCGACGTCCTCCCCCGGCGATCGGCCGGGGGCGAGTCTGACCAACCTCTTCCCGAACCTTAGGGGCCCGTTCCCGCGGTCTCCGGCCGGGTCTCAAAGAATCGTGTTCCCCACGGTCGCCCGGATCACCCCGAG
This sequence comes from Thermoplasmata archaeon, assembly GCA_035945215.1. Taxonomy (GTDB): domain Archaea; phylum Thermoplasmatota; class Thermoplasmata; order Lutacidiplasmatales; family UBA184; genus Lutacidiplasma. The sequence continues at coordinate 293,801 of DASZAJ010000007.1, read as the reverse complement.
CCCAAGCCCGGAGTGGGGCAGGTCCGGGCCGAGCCCCGGCCGCGACCGGAACGCTACGTCGCCGCGGCGGGCGGGGCTTGCGTGAACTCCCGCTCGAAGGCCGGGTCGAGGATCGGGCGATATACCCAGGCATGCAACGCGAGCAGGGTCGCGGCGTCGGCCAGGAGGTTCGTCGAGGATTGGGCCTCTGGATGCGCGCCGAACGTCGATCTCGGCAAGCCCTCCACCAGGGCGATACCCAGGGCGAGGAACTCTTCGGGCTGGCTCGCCAGCTGGCAGCGCGCGGCAGCATCCGCGGCCTTCTGGACCCAATCGCCGATCTCGGCCGGCGAGAGGGGATGCTCGGCGGTAAGCAGGGCCGCTGAGAGGAGAGGGCGGCGGGTCCGGTTGGCCAGGATTCGGGCGGTCTCCAGCACGCGATCGATCCCCGCACTCGGGTCCACCGACTGACTGGCGAGATAGATCGCCGCTGAGTTCTTTCCCCCCATGCTCGCCTCCTTCGCCAGCATCGCCCGGAACGCGTCAAAACCGCGGCGCTGCTCGGGGTCCCCGAGGACGGTGGCGAGGAGCGCGGCCGCCTCGTCCGTCGGCACGACTGCGCGGGCGGTCTTCCAGCGCTCCACCGCCGGGCTGCGACCCTCCGGGTTCTCCAGGTGGAGGATCGCGGCGGCGGCGACCGCCCGGGAGGCCCCTAGGCTCCGGAGCGTCTCGACCGTGGTCATCATCGGGGCGTAGAGCTGGCTCATCGAAGCCGACGCGGCGACAAGGATCTCCGTTCCGACGAGACGGTCGCGGGCGTCGCCGCCCATGACCTCGAGCATCCCCCAAACCTGTCGGAACCGTTCGGCAAGGTCCTCCGGGGTCTCCCGACGGTTGGCCAGGCCCACGCTCACGATCCGCAGGTACGGAACGGCGTCGGCGGGGGTGATGGGGCCGAGATCGCTCATGAAGTATTGCGCGTCCTTCGCCGTCCGCTCCAGGTCGCCGAGGACCCTCGTCAACTCGTCGGCGAGGCGATCGAGCGGCCAGGCGTCGCACCGGTAGGCCCTCATGTCGAGTTCGTCGAGGACATGCCGGCCGATGGCCGTCAGGACCGGATGATCGGCCGAGCCCTCGACCGCCCGGCGACCGGAGAGTTCGTTCCAGGCAGCCCCTGGGGCGACGGGCGAGCCCGTCGAAGCGGCTTGAAGGAGGGTTCGGGCCTCTTGGCAGGTGATCGATGACAAGTTAGAGCGTCCCCCGGGCCGGGTAGGAAGAGCCGGTACATAGATTATTCATCGAGCGATACCCTGCGGTCGCCCCGGACCCATTGCATCGCGCCGATTATCGGCAGTCCGATTGGTATAGGGATCCCCGACCATGAGACGGCCCCGGCGCATGGGTCAGGTCAGGAACCTTCCCGACCCGCCCGAAGACCGTGGTGTCCCGCGACTCAGGAGGAGGGTCCCGTCCTGAATCCGACTGCCCCGAACGGGGCGCCACTTGCGGGGCGGCGCGGCGAGGGTTAGGCGCCTACGCCCTGTTTGGGCTTGCCGCCAGCTTCGTCGGTCGATCCGCCCATGCCCCGGCGGGCCTCGGCCAAGCGGTCTGCGGCGAGCGAAAACACCACGAGGAATACGATCAGAAGGATCGCGGCCACCGCAATGACCGCGCTTGTGGTCGTCTGCGAGACCGCGGTGTCGGCGGCATAACTGAAGCCGTTTCCGACGAATGGGATCGGGCTCTTCGGCCCCACGAACACAAAGATACCCCAGGTGATCCCGATGAAGATCGCGGTGATCGATACATCGGCCCCGGAGTGCGGGTAATTCTCGGCGACATTCCCGTAACGCAACGTCAGGAACAAGAACATCACGATGAGCGTGATGAGGATCGCCCAGATCAGGAACGCCGAAACAGCGAGGTACAGCACGGCGAAGACAGCGAGTCCAACAGCGTACAATGGGACGTCCATGAACTGGGTGCTCGACCATCGCAATCGGCTCCTACATTTAAACCTCAACCATGCCGGCGGCGTCTCCCCGATCCAGGCTCGGACCCCGAGCTCGTTGAGAAGACATGAGAAAAAAGCCGGATCGGACTCCGGGTTCCGGTCCCGGCTCGCCCGCTTTTCGACAGCGAGCCCCCGGTCGATTTCACGTCAGTAACGGCCCGAGAGGTTTAAGTGGGGGCCCCCTAATGGGCGACCAGTGAGGCCCTCCGAGGACCTCCCGAATTCGGGACTGAACATGCGACCGTCCAAGATGGGAGGAAACGCGCCAAGCCCCCGCCGAATGAATCAGCGTGCCATGTGGGCCGGACTGGGCGCGATCATCGTGGTCGCATTGTTCGCCTTCCCGGGCTCCAGCTCCATGCTCCAAGGGAGCCATTTCGCGCTCGCCCCGTTCGGGGCCGCTTCGGGGGCTCGCTCCTTCGCCTCCTCGAACGCGAATTCGGGGGTCCCCCATCTCGCTTCCCCCGTCTGGGTCGGCTCGGGTCCCATGCCGACCATCGTGCGACCCGTTCGGCCGGTTTTCGCCGCGGCCCCGACCCTGGCCTCCGGCACTTCGACCGCGTCCGCCAACTCCCCAATCGCGCCCCCCGCGCGGCCCGCCGCCACCAGCAACCCGTACCGGACCGCCATCTTCACCGGCTTTGTCGATGACGCCCGATCCGGTCGCCCCCTCATCGGGGTCACCATCACCTGGGAAAGTCAGGGCGGGATCTGCCCCGTCTCTCCGGGGAACTGCACCCCGACCCGAACGTTCGCCCCGAACGGGAACTTCTCGATCCGAGCGCCCGCCCCCCAGGACACCATCCTCGCGAGCTCCAACGGCTACCTCACCAATTTCAGCAGCGTCTCGAACGTGACCCCGGGCCAGGTCTACGCCCTTGGGACGATCAATCTCACGAAGGAGGGTATCGTCTCCGGCATCATCGTGGGCTCGGACCCGACCCATGAACGGGTCAAGTGCACGGTCCTGGTCTCCTCGATCTCCCGGAGCAGCCTGACGCTCGGCGCGAACGGGACCTTCAGCACCGGCACATTCAGCCTCCCGGTGCCGCCCTTTCCCTCGGTGATCAGCTTCGACCCGAAGTGCCCCCAGTATCAGCCCAATCAGTATTGGATCAACGTCAGCGCCTACTCGACGTACAACATGGGCCTGGTGGAGCTGCCGGTTAACGTGATGGTCCAGGTGAACGTCTACGATTCGGTCACGAAGAAGGCCATCACCGGCCAGGTCTCCGAGATCCAGGTCTGTTCGTACGGGAACCCCGGCAACTGCGGACCGAAGGGGCCCGCGACCACCAACGGAGCGCCCAAGGCGTGGGCGCCCCCCGGCTACGACGTCGCCACCGTCTGGGCGAACGATCTCAATGGAGAACCCGGCATGACCAACATTACCATGATCGGCCTGGTCCCCGCCGTGGCGCCGGGCCACATCTTCCGGGTGACGCCGGTCTACATCGTCCCACTCGGGATCATGAGCATCGACGTGGGGCTCACCTATGCCCGCCAACTCAAGGCCGAGGGCGTGACCACGCGCTGGGGGATCGGGCTCGCGGTCGTTTCGCTGACAAGCCTCAACGGCTATACCCAATGGTCGAGCTTCAACCCGCTGACCGGCAACTTCTCGACCACGGCGCCCCCCACCACGTGCGTTAATGTCGGACAGCTAAGCGGGCTATTTGCCCCTCCGCTCAGGGATGCGGTTCAGATCGTCCCCGACACTGCGGGGACCTGCTTCCCGCCGGCCCCTACCTGGCCGGTGCCTAACCTCCTGCCGGCGTGGGGCAACAATACCATCGTGAATGTTACCCCGGACAATCGGTTCGTCACGCCCGCCGGCTGGGTTAACCTGACTCCCGGTACGTACGTGGAGGGCGGCATCTACGGGAACGACGCCAATCCGGTCAACGGGCAGTCTCTGGTCTCGATCTCCGCGACCTCCACGGACCAGAGCCAGAACGCCATCTCCTCGGCCAGCTTCACCACCTACGTCTCCGCGGAGCCGGCGCCCCCGAACCACCCCGGGTTCGATGTGTCGGGCTGCGTTCCGAACTCGTGGAATATCTTCTGCGTCCCGGTTCCTTTCGGCCCGTCGGAGATCACCGCGAAGGGACCGACGATCTCGAACTTCACATGGGTCGACGTCCCACCGGGTTACTATACCACGGGCCCCATGCTTATTCAGTCGTTCGATACCGCACCGCTCGTCCATATCACCGCGGGCGGCGCCGTGACCGCCTCGGGCGGATACGGGGCTCTCGAGTTCGCCAACGCCTCCGTTGAGGGCCGGCTTGCGGTCCAGGGGTCCGGCGGCGTCCCCTACGGCCTCGGGACGATCATTGTGGCTCCGGCGGGTACACCTCCGTCCCAGGAGACCTCCTCGACGTGCACCTCCGACCCGACCACGGGATCATTCATCTGCGCCGCGAACCCCGGCTGGAACATCGTTACGGCGACCGGACCGCTCTACCTGACGAATTTCACTTGGGTCTATGTCCCCTCGTCAAGCGCCCTCGTGAACGCCGGAACGATCTACCTCACACCGCTGACGACCATCCAAGGACGCGTCGTAACGTCGAACGGCGTCGGGATCCTCCAGGCTTCCGCACAGTACTGTCCGATCGCCTCTCAGACGTCGGCCTCCTGCCAGAACCTCGGAACGACCGGCACGACCAACACGAACGGTCAGTACTCGGGACTGGTCCCGCCGTACCCGCTGCCCCGTGGGGCCTACAAGCTGATCTTTACCGCGACCGGATATTCCTCGAACTGGACCTGGGTGAATGCGACCGTCCCCGGCGGCATCATCAACGCTTCGACCGTGGCCCTGAACCCGCTGAGCTCCGCCCCGGCGGCCGTCGCGGGCCGAGCGAACCTCGGGATGCCGGCCGCTTCCGGCCCGAATCCCGTCCAAGCCGAGTGGGTCGTGGGCAATGTCACCGACAACGCGACGGGCCTTCCCGTCCAGGGACTCACGATCCAGTGGGCCCCCACCGGCGGGGCGCCGAATTCCGTCGGCTCCACGGACATCAATGCCTTGGACGACTACAACACGTCGATCCCGATCGGGCCGGTCTACATCAACTACAGCGCCAACGGCTACTTGCCGGCTTCGATCTACATCAACGTCACCGGTTTCGACCAGTCGGCGGTCGACTTCCTGCCGACGGTGACGATGCAGCCGGAAACGTTCTTCACCGGACGCGTCGAGATCGGCCCGGGCAACTGGTCGCAGGTCTCCACCCAGCTCGGGCTGGGGCCCGGCGCGACGAACGTTCGGGCCTGCACCCGCGCGCTCGTCTGCGGCGCGACGAGCTTCCTGAACACCGGCGGGTTCTTCAACATCAGCGGGCCGACGATGCCCAATCAGTTCGAGGTCCTCCGGATCACTCCGACGGGGACGGCGGTCGGGACGCTGCTCGGCGGCTTTTCCGCCTCCCAGGGATACGCGAATTTCTCGGGCCAGCCGACCGTAGTCAACATGTCGACCGAGGTCACGCTCGACATCTTCGGGGTCGTGATCGCCCAGGTCTTCGACATGTCGACGAACAACACGACGGCCGTCCGGTGGCCGACGGCGACCCTGATCAACGGGGTCGGCAGCATCAACACCTCGAGCCTCCTGTACGGCGGCGGTGGACTGATCTTCGGTGCGACTCAGTCCTCCTTCGGGAAGAACTCGCTATCGATCCAAGCCTCGGCCTCCGCCTACCTGCAGGGCACCCTGAAGAACGGGAGCGTCGACTGGGGGCAGGCCGTCTTCCTCGGCAACCTGTCGCTGCCGCACTACGGGTGGGTCGCGGGCCCGGTCTACGGAACCGTCGGAAAGAACGTCTCTGTTCCGTGGGCGACGGTCTCCCTGACGACCTACAACGGGTCGCCCCCGTTGGCGACCGGTGCCGGGGGCACGGCCAATGGCGCGGGCTACATCAATGTCACCGCGCCGCCCGGGGTCAAGGGGACCCTGCAGGTCATGGCCCCCGACTACAACAGCTCTAATGCCTCGGGCTTCGGGATCAACCAGAGCGCTACCTCGACCTTGTCCGTCCTCCTGAAGAAGGAGCTCGGTGGTCTGACACCGTGGGGCTGGGTCACGGGTACGGTCCAGGACAACGCCCACCAGTTCTCGCTGCCGCTCGCCCTGATCGACGTGACGAGCCGGTACGGCACGAAGGGTACCCAAACGACCTCCAACGGGGCGGGTGCGTACTTCATCGACGCGCCCCCGGGGCCGTCGGCGAACGTGAGCATCAACCTCACCGACTACATCGGTAACTTCACCCATGTGTCGGTCCTCAGCGGCAAGACGGCGACCGCTCACCTCGTCAACCTGACGGGCGACGGGATCGTCGCCGGGTTCGTTCAGTCGTACCCGACCGGACTGCCGATCCCCTTCGCGAACGTCAGCCTCTGCAGTCAGGCGCAGCCGTTGTGCAGCAACATCGCGATCGCCAACGGCTCTGGCTACTTCGTGATCGCCGGCCCGCCGGGCCTCGACAACCTCACTGTGAGCTACAACCACTACGTCACGACCTTCCGGCCGGTCAACGTCACTTCGGACGGCTGGACGAACGTCGGGAAGGTGCTGCTCGACGAGTACGCGTTCCTATCGGGCACGGTGATCGGCCTGCCGTCGGGCATCCCGGTGGCGGGGGCGAACGTCTCGGCGTGCTCCCCCCTCGCCTTCTCCGAGGGGGCCGTGATCTGCGCCTACGCGACGCAGACCTCGAACAACGGCGAGTTCTTCCTGGCGGTGCCCGCGGACAACTACATCATCCAGGTCAACGCGACCTTGTACAACACCACCTTCCTACCGATCCAACTCCTGCCCGGTGAGACCGTGTCAATGGGACTGATCGAGCTCGAGCAGTACGGGATCGCCGCCGGCTACGTCTACGGGGCCGACACACAGGGACCCCTGAGCAACAGCCAGGTGACGGCCTGCCCGACCTGGGAGAACGGCAACTGCACGTCGGTCACCACGAACCGGTTGACCGGCCAGTACCTGTTCGAGGGTCCCCCCGGACCCTACGCGGTCACGGCGAGCGCCCCGAACTACGCGACGTCGGGGATGGTCGTGAAGCTGGTCAGCGGCTCGCTCGTCAAGGCGGCCACGATCTACCTGCAGCCGATCGGCCCCGCCGAACGGTTCACGATCTCGGGCTTGGTGATGGCGCAGTCCACGGCGCCCGGCGGAGCGGACGTTCCCTATGCGGGCGCCCTCGTCTCCGACAACGTCGGCGATACGGCGACGACCGACGCCCAGGGTCAATTCGTCATGTCGGTCGCTTGGGGGGATATCGTTATCACGGTCACGGCGCGCGGCTACCAGGCCGCCCACATACCCGAACAGGTCCGCGGTAACATCTCGGGGGTCTCCGTCACCCTCGTCCCGATGACCTACGCCTGGACGGGGTACGTCACGGATGGGATCAGCCGGCAGGCGTTGAACGGGACCCTGATCACCCTTGGATTGGGCGGGATCACGGTCGCTACGAGCGACCCGACCGGCCACTACTCGGTCCAGTTCCCGAACGGCACCTTCTACCTCGATGCGGGTTTCACGCCCGGCTCGTTGCTCGCCAGCGCCTACCCGACCGTCGCGTTCGTCGTGACGGTGAATGGGGCCGGAGGTACCCGCGATATCTCGATGTTCCCGCCGCTGCGCACTCTCGACATCCAGGTGGTCAGCCGTCCGTCGGGCATCCCCCTCTCGAACGCGTCGGTGGTTGTCGCGGGGAACACGCGCCCGGAGGGCGTGGGTCTCACCCTCTCCGGATCGACGAACTTCAACGGCTCGGTAGGGATCGGCGTCTATACCGGGATCTACAGCGTCACAGCCTCGGCCTCCGGTTACCTGACCGGCTCGGTTCAGGCGAACACGACGGGCTCGAACTCGACGCTCGCGGTGCTGGTGGAGCTCGCCCCCATCTCGGCGCCCGTCTCCGCGGGTTACGGCGGTGGGATCACTCCGCTGGTGGGCGTCGCCCTGGCGGGCGGCGTGGTCGCCCTCGCGGCTGGACTGTACGTGTTCACTCGGCGTCTCAGTGCGTCACCCCGAGCCCCGGGAGGCGCTCGCCCCGCGTCCGGGGGAGCCGAATAGGGAAGGGTAGTTCCATATGGTCGGAAACCTCTACGAATCGGGAGAGGCAGCGTGACCGAGGGCCAGCTCCACCAGCGGGTGATGCGCGTCGGACTTGGGATCGTCATCGGGCTAGCCATCCTCGCCTCGATCCTCGGCGTCGCCGGGCAGGGGTTCGGAGGCGCGTCCTTGAACTCGCGGACCGTAGCGGTTCATGGTCCGGGCGCGGCGGCCTCCAGGATCGTTACCGCCGCGGCTCCTGCCCTATCCACGCAGACCTACACCCCACTGGGCCTGAGCATCGGCGCGGTGCCGCACAGCATTTGCGTCGACGATTCCGCGCTTTGCGCGGCCCAGGTCGGGCAGAGCCAGGTCACTTTGACCGCCGCGGCGCCCAACTCGGGGCTGGAGACGTGGCCGTCGGTCCAGGTGGCGTTCGTCGTGGAGACGGCGGTCTACGATGGGGTCTACGACCCCGGCGCCGGGGACCCCGGCTCGGACCCTTGCGCGCTCCGCGGCGGGACGCCCTGTGAGGAGTCCAACGGCGTCCCATTCTTCATCGCCCACGCGCAGCAGATCGCGAACGCGATCTCGGCCTCGAACCCTCACTCCAACGTGAGCTTCGCCCTCGTCGACTACTTCGCTTCGCTCGACAGCCACGATGACGGGGACGGCTCCGAATACCACGTGGACATCCCGCAGTTCGTTACCTCGGGCTCCTTCGGGGGCCAGGTGCAGTCGACATTCCAGGCGGGCGTCCTCGGGGGCGGTTACGTCTACGGCGACTCGGACTTCTCCGACAACATCCTGCACTCCTCGGTGATCACGGCGATGTACGGCGCGATCATCGGCAGCGGGCTCGACTGGTCCCCGGAGACCCACCACGTGATCGTTTGGATCGGGTCGACGGCGCCTCGGGACCCGAACTACGTCCAGAACTATGCGATCTCGCCGTCCGATGACCAGGCCGGCGACAGCGCCACGTGCGAGCCGTCGTACTCGTTCGGATCGATCACCGAACCCAACTGTGAGGGCTGGGTCCGTTCCCAGGACGGGAACGCGACCCACTCGATCGCGGGCCTCGCGAAGAGCTCCCCTACCTGCACGGACTCGATCGGTGGGGTGTGCACGGTCGACGCGATCGATCTCTACTCGACCCCCACGGACCCGACCTCGACCGGCTGGCCCTGCCCCGGGGGCTCGACTGGACGCCTCGGCAAGATCGGCGGTTGCCCCGACGGCGTCCAGACCCGTCAGAACGTCGCCCACGTCCTGCTCGCGGGTTGCGACATCGCCGCGGCGACCGGCGGGTCCTGGGATGGCCCCGACTTCTTCAGTTGCCCGAACGGCCAGTACGGGCACCTCCAGAACGTGTTCGTCGGGACCAACGCCTATTCCCCGAACCTGAACAACCCGACGCTCTTCGACGCCTTCCGGCAGATCGGATTCGGTCCGGTCGTGGGGACCCAGGTCGCGAACGGGACCGGTCATCCGATCTTCCAATTCGTTCCGTACGGCAACATCGCGATCGTGCCGAACCAGACGATCTCGGCCCAATGCATCCTGCCCTCCGGACAGCCGTTCCTGACCTGCGATCACCAGGCCCAGTTGTTCAACATCTCCGGCCACGCCTCGCTCGGCTGGAACTGGAGCACGAAGGCGCGGACGAACCAGATGTACCTCGGCGACATCTGGACGGTCTCGTTCCTCGTCTACGCGACCGGGCCTCCGTTCGCGACCGTGCCGGTCGATGCCTGTACGACGCTCTTCTGCAAGGCCGGCGGAAGCAAGGCGCTCAACGGCGAGTTCACGTGGGCGACGTACATTCCCTCCTCCAACAATACCGTCGTCACGCAGTCGTTCCCGTTAGCGCAGCTGGCTGTCGAAGGGTTGCCCGGCGTCCCGCCCCCACCCACGCCCCCGCCGCCGCCCCCGCCGGTCCCCCCGCCGTTCGCCATCCCCGCGCCCACGGCAGTCCCCGTGCTGACCGCGCTCGGGATCTCGGCCCAGGTCGGTGTGGCGAGCATCTCGCTCCAGGCAATCGGGGCGGGCTTCCTCGGCGCTGGGTTCATTCGGATGGCCACGCGCAACAAGCCGATCGCGAACCCCGTCCTCGCGGGGAAGCAGAAGAAGGGCGGCTCGGTGTTCGACGTCCAGTCGAGCGCCAAGGCCGGCGTCGGCAAGTTTGAATAACGGCGCCGCCCGCGCGGGAATCGGCCAACCTCTTCACTCTTCTGCGAGTCGTCCTCGGACGCGCGGGATTAGGATCGGTCGGACACGTCCGGCGCGGTGCGCCGGGCGCTCCGTCGCGAACTCGTACGGGCAAGTCTCCGCGATCCGACACGGGCCAGTTGGCGGGGCGTGGAGTTCATCGACCCCGGGTAACCGGACCCGGAGTCTTCGAGGCCTGACGCTGACGAGGGGCGCGAGGGCACCATGGCCCGACACTCTCCGGCCGCGGAATCGAACTCGGGTCCGGGTTCCCCGTCGGAAACGCCGGGCTTCGAAAACTCTAGAGGTTTATATGCGCCGAGGCTACGGTGTCTGCGTTCCCACCTCGGAGTTGTCGAGTTGACGTATCCGGAAACATCTCGCGAGCCTGCCATGTGTGAACAAATCCGGACGGTCCCCGAGGAGCGCCCTTCCGGCGGCCGGATGCGATGGGGGACCGCGGCCCTCGGCTCCGGTCTGCTCGTGACCGTCGTGCTGCTCATGATGACGACCTCGTCGATGGGATTCTCGGTCGGCCCCACGTACGCTCGGGCCCCAACGGCGCCGGCGATCGTGACGCCCGGGAGCGCGGGGCTCGTCGCGGCAGAGGTGCCTTCGGGCGCGGCGCACATCGGCGCGGCGCAGGCCTCGCCCAACGTCGTCTCCACTTTTGCGCCGCGATGCTTCCCGATCACCCGGTCGACGTGCGTCCGAGTATGCACGGACACGACCCCCAACATCATCCCCACCGGGGTCAATCACACGTCATCGGTGGAACCGCTGTATTCCCAGAACATCTACCTGTGCGTGATGAGCCAGAAGACGCTCATCTGGGCGCCCACCGGGGTGCCCACTTCGGGCCCCCACTCCCCCATCACCCTCAACGTCACGGGGGTCCTTTGGAACGGGGACCCGTACATGAGCGTCTGGGATGGGACCGAATACCACGCGGCCTCAGCCACCGTTTGGTACACCGTGGACAACACGCTCTCCGGCCAGAACGCCACCTACCCGTACGTCTACGACGTCACGATCTCCAACCGGTCCCAGGCGAGCGCGGGCGTGCAGAACTTCTATCCGGGCGAGACCGTGAAGTGGTGGATCCAGATCATCAACTACACGAATACGAGCGGGTACCGGGCGAACACGAGCGTAGTGTTTCAATACCGCGTGGCCGGGGCGTGGGCCTTCTCCCCGTATCCCGGCGCCGGGCAGTACGCGGGGTTGAACGCGAGCACCGGCGATCTGAACATCCGCTGGTCCCCTCGAGTGCCGAACTGGAACGACACGGTCAACGTCTCGATCTCGGTGACCGCGGCGGACGACACCAACTACAGTTCCATCGGGATGGCGAGCTTGCTCATCGAAGAGTTCCGAGGCACCCAACTCTTGGCGAACGCCACCCATCGGGGGTTCCCCGTCGGTACGTATCTCAATGCCACGGGCGTATTGATCAAAGGCGCGGAGACCTCGAATACGACGATCCCGGCGCGGTTCGCTCAGGTCCCGGGGGATACGATCGTTTTCTGGGTCGTCGCCCAGGATAATGCCGCGGGCCAGAACGATACGATCGTTCTGCCGGCGGCCAGCTACATCGTCAACGGCAATGGCTCGTTCAGTTCCGGCGTCTTCAGCGACGACATCGCCGTTTCGTCCGGACCCGCGGCCGTCAGTTCCCCGGTCGTGAACACCACGACGCTGCAAGTCGAGCCGACGATCTTGGCCCCCGGGCAGAACGTGAGCCTGGTGGTCCAGAGCCGCAGCCCGGCGGTCTCCCTGTTCAGCGCCCTCGTGATCTACACGATGAGCTACCCGCCGCTGTCGGAGGTCGCCACGGCGATCCTGAATCTGGGCCGGGTCAATTCGACGACGTTCGAGGGGACGATCCCTGGCATGCCGCTCAATGCCTCAGTGAATTTCACGATCCTCGCGTTCGATTACAACCACCATCTCGACGAGTCGTCGCCCTACTCCTACTCCGTGCCCTCCCTGCAGACCTACGTGCCGGTCCTCCCGGTCAATGACACGTTCTTCTACGTCTACGTCTACAACAACGGCTCGGCGAGTTACGTCTCCGGGGCCCTGGTCCAGATCCGCGGACCCACGCCGGCGTTCAACACCGTCTCCTCGACCCGATTCGGCATCGCGTACCCGAACGCCACCGGGAACGACTTCAAGCCGCTGCTCGTCGTCGCGAACGCCTCCTACACGATCTCAGTGAGCTCGAACGTCATCGCCTCGCTCACCGGGGGCCGGCCGCTCACAGCCACCGTCGCGGGAACGAACCCGATGAAGGTCCACGCGACGCTTGCCCACGGGGACGACTATATCGTGGTCCAGGAAGGGAACTCGATCTACTTCTGGATCAACGGGACCGTCGCGTCGACGGTCTTCTCGCCCGCCGCCGGCTCGGGCGGCGGCGGCGTCCAGTTGGCCGGGTTCTTCGCGCTGGCCGGTACGGCCGTCATGGCCTTTGTGTTGTATCGGTGGTTCGACCAGATCCAGAAGCGCCGCAAGGCCGAGGAGCGGAGGGTCACGCTATGAGGCGGTCTACGCTTTTCACCGGTCTCGCGCTCGGCCTCTTGTTCGCGGGCCTTTTGCTCTCCAACGTTCCGGCGCATCCGGCCGCCCACGCCGCGGGCCAACCCGGGGGCGCGTTGCTTCGTCCTACCGGCGCAGAACCCTCAGGGGTTGGCTCTTCCGGGCTCAGCCCATCGTACGTCCCCGCGCACCTGCCCAGTTCCCATCCTTCCGCCCGGACGAGCGGTGTACGGCCCGCTGACACCTGCTCGGGCTCCCCCAATTGGGTCTCGGGTTCGACGAACTTCTTCACCGACGTGAATGTCTGCTTCTCGCTCTTGGGATCCTCCCAGCCGTTCTACCTGCCGACCGTCCCGCTCCAGGGGAACGTATCGCAGTACGCGATCGGGTTCTTCGTCAATATCTCGTCCAACGTGCAGATCTTCTCGGCGAACATCTGCATCTGGGCGACGAGCTGGCCGGCCCCGGGCGTCGGCGCCCAGGCGATCTCCGGCTACGACCCGTCGGGCTGGGCCGGGGGGGACTGCCGCCCGATGGTCCCCGGAACGTCGAGCGGCCTCAACAAGGACACCGCTTCGTACTACATCGACTGCTACAAGTATTTCTGGCCGGGAACGAACCTCTCGTTCTGGATCCAGGTCACGAGCAGCGTCGGCATGATCTATTCGTACAAGACCCTGAACGAGACCGAGTCGTATAGCTCTGGATTCACCACCTACCCGACCTGGACCGTCTACGTCCAGTCGCCGTTCGCCTCGTCGAACTTCACGAACGACTTCCGAGTCACCACGATCCCCTCGGTCCTGACCCAGCCTTCGTACCCACCGAATCCGACCCAGTCGGTCCAGATCATCCTGAGCTCGTTCAACCAGAGCGGTGGCCCGCCGGCCCCGATCCCGGCGGCGTATGCGGTGTACACCGTCATCACTCCCGGGAAGGACGGCACTTCAACGGCGTACACGGCGACGTTCGGTCCGTCCAACGCCACGGTGATGATGTTGAATACGCCGATCCAGCCGCAGGCCAGCGGCACGAAGATCTCGTTCAATATCACGGCGTTCCGGTACTGGGACGGCCCATCCCACATCGACAACGTCTACAGTAATCCGTTCAACTTCACCTACTCCGGGCACGGTGGATGGCCCCAGCCGTATGCCCCGCTCGAGGCGAACGCGCAGTTGAACTCGTCCCCGGCCGTCTTCGCGCCGGGCGTGACGTCGCTGCCGACCGGCACCCCGGTGAATGTCTCGGTCCACGAGGCGCTCGAGAACGTCACGTTCTCCAGCGCCGAGGTCGACTTCACGTTCACCGACCACGGGGCGACCCATCTCGGATCGGTCCCGATGTATGCCCAGAGCCCGAACACCAGCTTCGCGATCCTGCCCGGCCTGCCCGCGAACACCTCGCTATCGTTCACCATCAACGTCCACGACGTCGATGGGAATGCCGTCAGCTCCGGAACGTACACCTACACCGAGACTGGCGCGCCGGTCCCCACTCCGCCGGACGGGAAGGGGTACTTCTTCCTCGAGGTGTACGATGTGGCGACGAACCATCTCGTGGTCGGCGCGAACTATACGGTCGCCAACCTCTCCTGGTTCGCGAACGACCAGACGAACGCGCTCGGCTTCGGGGCGTTACTGACGAACTCCGGCACGCTCCCTGTGTACCTATCGTTCGGGACGTACTTCCTGACGGTCCACGCCTTCGGATCGACCGTCGAGCGACCGATCACGATCAGCCAGACCCACTCGTTCGTCACCATCACCTTCTACGTCGCCTCGAGTCCGGTCGCCCTGCAGACGTCGGCGCCCCCCTCCCTGCTCTACTCGGCGGGGGGGATCGTGGGCGTTCTCGCGGCGGCCGTAACGATCATCCCGATCCGCCGATGGTTCCAAGAACGTCGCGCGAAGGCGGAGGCGGAACAACGCCGGGTCACCCTGTAGAGGCAGTCGATCGATGAACGCAGCAATGCCCCCGAAGAGCCCACCGAAGCCGACCGTTCCCGCCGCTCCCCGGACCGGTCCGGCCGTTCCGGCCGCGCCGCGACCGGCGGCCGCTCCGCCTCCCCGACCGGCGGCCCGCCCCGCGGCGGCCCCGGCGGGATCGACGTCGATCCGGCCGGCCACTCAGACGAGCGTCCCCGCGCGAAGACCCCCGGCCCCACCGGCCGCCCGGGCTCCGCCGGCGGCGCCCCCCCGCGCTCGTCGGAAAGGGCGCATGTACTGGGTCCTTCTCCTGGTCGGCGTCCTCCTCGTCGGCTCGGGCGCGGGCCTGTTCGCCGTCTACGATCCCCTGGGTTCCAATGGCGGTCTCATCAATAGCCAGACCGCGAGCTCGTTCCTCACCCACGCCGGGGTCCGGCCGTTGGCGAACGATCCCGCGGTCTCGGTCGAACAAATCACCCTCAACTACCACGCGGGCGACTCGGTCGCGATCAAGGACACCGTCACCGCGGTCCAGTACAACGCGTCGACCGACACGACCATCCTGACATTCAGCTCGATCGCCGGCCAGGCGCCCAATGAGCGCAGCCAGCAGTCCCAGGCCGCCAACGGCCTGTTCGCCACGATCTCGGGATCGGTCTCCTGGCTCAAGTCCGGCCAGCTCGTCCTGATGAGCTTCACCGTCGTCCAGGCGAAGCTCCCCGGCGGTCCGTACGGCACCCAGGCGTACCTCACGCTCGATGCCGCGGCGGACGCGACCTACAGTTCCATCAACAACCCCGGCCCCGCCGTCAAGGCGGTCGCCATCGGGGCCCAATACGTCCAGCCGGACCCGTCGTCGATCGGGACCGTGACCTACAACGGCCTCTTCCTGTTCATGATGGCCCTCGGCGCCCTGTCCCTCGCGGGGGCGATCCTCTGGGCCGACAAGATCGAGTCCTGGGTGATCCGACAGACCAAGGACCCGAAGCACCTCGTGGTGGGCCTCACCGGAGGCATGGCGCTGCTCGCCGGGGTCTTCATGCCGTTCTACCCGTGGTGGATCGTCGTCTTCTTCGCCGGCGTCGTCATGCTCGTCGCCTGGCGGTTCCCGCAGCTCGCCCTGCTCGTCCTTGTGCTGGTGACCGCCCCGGAGGTCGCGTACCAATCCGGCGCGCTCGGCATCATCTTCCTGTTCGCGACGATCCCGATCCTCTACGCCGGTCTCATCGACTGGCGGTTCGCCTACGGCGCGCTGCTCACCCTGTTCCTCGCGCCGATAGGGCTGTCGTTCATCGCCCCCATCTTCTTCGCGATGATCTTCACCCTCTACCTCGGCATCGCGGTCGCCGTCGCCGGCGGGGCGCTCATCGCGCTGATGGTCTCCCTCGGGAACCTCCCCGTGCTCGGGTACCTCGCCGGGAACACGGCGTCGACGACCCTCGTCGCGGGCCACTCGGCAGCGCTGCAGCCCGGGCTACCGTACCCGTTCTTCTCGCTCAACTCGATCGGGGCGGCCTACGTGAACATGCTGTTCCCCAACTTCAACGCCCTCATCCAGGGCTCGAGTGGGGCCGGTTCGCTCGTCGTGCCGCTCGCGGAGGTCGGGGCCTGGTGCATCGCCGCGTGGATGGTCGGTTCCGCGCTCAAGGAGCGCGAGAAGCAGACCGTCGACAACGTGACGAAGACCGGGGTGACCGCCGGGGCGATCGTGGCGATCGGGACCGTCGGCGGTTTGTGGACCACCGGGAACCTCTCCTGGTACGACATCGCGCTCCTGGCGATGCCCGTCGCCACGGTCGCGGCCGCCGCCGGCTCGCTCGTCATCCGAGACGCGTTCGAAGCTTACTTCACGAGCCGGCTCGGTGCGAGCTCGGTGGGCACCCGCGTCGCCGAGATGAAAGGGTTGACGAAGGTCACCTTTGAGATGGTCGGGGGCCTGCACGACGTCAAGGCCGACATCAAGGAGTCGATGATCATCCCGCTGATGCGTAAGGACGTCACCGCGCGCTTCAAGCTCGAGCCGCCGAAGGGGATCCTCCTGTTCGGTCCGCCGGGCTGCGGGAAGACGATGCTGATGAAGGCGCTGGCGAGCGAGCTCGGCGTCGAAATGATCTCGATCAAGTGCTCCGACCTGATGAGCAAGTGGTACGGGGAGAGCGAGAACCGCGTCGCCGACCTGTTGCGGACCGCCCGTGAGCGGGCGCCGTGCATCCTGTTCATGGACGAGATCGATGCGGTGGCCAAGCGGCGGGACATGTACACCGCCGACGACGTGACGCCGCGCCTGCTGTCGATCCTGCTCTCCGAGATGGACGGGATCGACAAGTCCGCCGGGGTCATCGTCGTCGGCTCCACCAACAAGCCCGATCTGATCGATCCGGCGATGATGCGGCCGGGGCGCCTGGACAAGATCATCTACGTGCCGCCGCCGGACTTCAACGAGCGGATGGAGATCGTCCACGTCCACCTCGTGGGCCGGCCGGTCCAGAAGGACGTCGATCTCGCGGAGATCGCGAAGAAGACCGAGCGGTTCAGCGGCGCCGATCTGGCCAACCTCGTCCGGGAAGCGGCGACGATCGCCGTGCGCCGGGAGATGATGAGCGGGGGCAGCGCGATGATCGCGATGGACGACTTCCGCCAGGTGCTGCCGAGGATCAAGCCGTCGATCTCGCTGCGGATGATCTCCGACTACGAGACGATGAAGATGGACTATGAGCGCAAGATGCACCAGGTCCAGCGGACGGAGCGCAAGATCACGGTCCGTTGGGACGACGTCGGCGGCCTGCAGGACATCAAGGGGGCGATCCGCGAGTACGTCGAGCTCCCGCTCACCCGGCCCGAGCTGATGGAGAGCTACAAGATCAAGACCGGACGCGGCATCCTGCTGTTCGGGCCTCCGGGCTGCGGCAAGACCCATGTCATGCGAGCGGCCGCGAACGAGCTCAACGTGCCGATGCAGATCGTCAACGGCCCGGAGCTCGTCAGCGCCCTCGCCGGGCAGTCCGAGGCGGCCGTCCGGGATATCCTGTACCGGGCGCGCGAAAACGCGCCGTCGATCGTCTTCTTCGACGAGATCGATGCGCTCGCGTCGAAGGACTCGATGAAGACCCCCGAGGTCTCCCGGGCCGTGAGCCAGTTCCTGACGGAGATGGACGGGCTGCGCCCGAAGGACAAGGTGATCATCATCGCGACGACGAACCGTCCCCAGACGCTCGATCCGGCGCTTCTGCGGCCGGGCCGCTTCGACAAGATCTTCTACGTGCCGCCCCCCGATCTGGCGGCGCGCCAGGATATCTTCCGGATCCACCTGAAGGGCGTCCCGACGGAGACCGCGATCGACTTCGGGGAGCTGGCGCGGCGCACGGACGGCTACTCCGGCGCCGACATCGCGAGCACGGTCGACGAGGCGAAGCTCATCGCCTTGCGAGAGCAGCTCGTCACCGAGACGGGTCGGTCGAGCGTGGCCGGCGCCGGCTCCGGTCTCTTCGCGACGGCGGCCGCCCCCTCGGCGGTCAGTCCGACCGGCATCGAACCGGCCGGGCGGGTCGTGGGGATCCGCATGGAGAACCTGCTGGCGGCCGTCGACAAGACCAAGTCGTCGATCACCCCCGAGACGCTCGCCTGGGCCCAGGAGTTCATCCGATCGTATGGGACGCGTGGGTAGGCCCTCTGGGCCCGCCCCCGAGAACGACGTTCGGACGGATCCGCCCCACGGCCCTCGGGAGGCCACCGGCGACCGATCGAGTCGGACGGGGGGGGCCCGAGTATGCAGGATGACGCGGCGCGCCCCGGTCCCCCCATCGCCGGGCCCGGTCCGTTCCGACGGCCGGAGGACTGGCTCGCGGTCGGCATCGTGGGCTTGGTCGTATTCCTCGTCGGGATCTACATGCCGGCGACTCGCTGGATCCACTTCGGCTACTACTACGGGACGAGCTTCGTGGCCGTCGGGATTGCGCTGGGCGGGGGGATCATCGCGGGTCTCGGCTTTTCGAAATGGTACGACCTGCGGCCGGAAGGGCCGGCCGCCCGGCGCCGTCCTCCTACCCGCGTCGACATGTCAAGGGCGTCGAACCTCTCTAGTTTCGAGGTCTACCGGGCCCCGTCCGAAGGTAGACCCCCCAGTAAGAAGCCCAAGGTCTAAAGAGGCGATGCGGGCTCCGAGGACGGTCGGATGAAGCCACCGGCCCAGGCCATCGACCGAACCCCCCGTGCCACACTGTGGCTAGGGCTCGTTCTGCTGTCGATGCTGCTCGCGGGGGGGCTCCCCGGGCTGCCGAGCCTCCCATCCGCCGTATCCCCGAATGGAACCCTCACCCATTTCATCGGAACGGTTCCGGCAAGCCCCCACCAACCCTCCGCCTCCCCTGCTCCGCTGGCGGCTCGCAGCCAGGCCACGCCGGTCTGTCAGGACCCCAACATCGGCGTCGACCTCTACAGCGACATCATTGGGGTCAATGGCCTGGAATTCTGGCCGCTGTTCCCCATCGGCGGCGGATACCCTTGCCCGCTCACCTCCCAGGATCCGAACGCGCCCACCCCGTTCAATGACGAGCAGCACGCCACCTTCTCCTCGAGCGTGCTCGGGTCGGGGAACCGTTTCACGGTCCCGATTCGGCTGCCCGGGAATTCGACGACCTCGGAGGCCTCCTATTTGCACGACTTCTACGTCGGGATGGTCGTCCGGGGGAACGCTTCCTCCGTCGACGGGCAATCGTACCTCCAGGTCGTCTTCACCCCCACGGTCGCCACGAACGGCGGGAACGACTACTCGGTCACGGTGTCGGTGTGGGGGTTGTTCGATAGCGGCTATTGCAAGACGGGGAACCGACCGGTGGGCCTCAATCTGACGTGGAACAACCTCGCTGCCTGCGAGACCGACCTGATCGGCAACGGCGTCGGCTACGCGCTGAACGGTCCGATCCCCGGGGGATCGTATCTGCACGTGACCCTCAACGGGGCCGGCTCGGGCGGGGTCGCCGTTTTCGTGAACGACACGGCGCAGCCGAAGTACTCGTCGTCGTTCACGCTCTCCCCGTCGGTCGCCACCAACCAGACCACGTTCACCCCGTACTATAACGCGAGTTGCGCCGACCTGTGCTACCTCAACTGGTCGATGCCGTTCGGCAACGGGTTCGGGGTCGACCTGGGCGCCGGATCGTTCGACACGACCGAGCAATCGACCACCGATCCGGTCTGGATCGGCAGCCCCGAGTACTTCAACGCCTCCGGCTACGGCGGGGACTTCTCGACCCTCAGCCTTGAGTCGGCCTCGGGAGGCTGCGCCGGGGCCACGGGGACGGTCCCCTGCCCGGCGATCGGATCGAACTGGGGGTATCCGTACTTCCAGTTCAACGGGACGCAACTGCTCTTCGGTTCCAGCTTCAACTACAACTGGACGACCCGCGATTTCGGGGGGGTCCTCGGGGAGTTCAGCACCCAGGGCCAACCGACCGACTTCGACCCGCTATCGATGGACGAGCCGCGGAACTCGAGCCAGGTAGGCTACATCCCCTCGGGCAGCGCCCTGACCGTCTCGGTCCGGGTCCAGGACCTCGGATCGGTCGGACCGGTGAACCTTTCCTATGCACTGCCCGACGGCACCCTCGGCCTCACCTCGATGGCGCGGGTCTCGGGGAACCGGTCGATCGGGGTCTACAACGCCACGATCCCGACGAACGGGGGGGACGGGACGATCGTCTATTCGATCAAGGCGCGCAGCCTCGCCGGCACGACGGAGCGTCTCCCGGCGAACAACCGAATCTCCTTCACGGTCGTACGGGGCCCGATCCCGAGCTTCACGATCACCTTCGCCACGGTCCCGTCGAGCTGTGGCTCCATCGAGTTCAATGGGCTGCATTACGCGACCTTCCAGTCCGTGACCCTTCCGGCGAACGTCTACTCGGTGCTGCCGTTCCCGTGCTACCCGTACGTCTTCTCCTTCTGGAGCGCCTCGGGGATCCCGATCGGGCCGCTGTTGCGCTCGACCGCGTCGATCTCGGTCAACCTGACCGCGAACGCGACGCTCACAGCGCACTGGCGGTACATCCGACCGTTCGACACGATCGGGCTCGCGATCGATACGAACCGATGCGGATCGATCTCGCTAAACCGGACCGTTTACAGCTCGAACACGACGATCCGTATCCTCGACGGGCTCAGCTACCCGCTCTCGTACTCGCAGTGTCCCCTCAACGTCTTCTCCGGTTGGGTCCCCTCCGACCCGATCAACCTGACGATCCTCGGCGGCTCTCCGAACTCCTTCTTCACCCCGCACGGGAACGGGACGATCGAGCTCACCTACCTGCCGACCGCCTCGAACCCGGTGCCGATCGTCTTCGAGACGAAGCCGGCGAAGTGCGGCGGGATCCTCTTCCGCGGCGCGGGCTACGTCAACGGGACCTCGCTCTCGATCGCCTCGGGGGTCCAGTACCCGGTGGTCGCCGACCCGTGCGCCGGCTGGGGGCTCGACCATTGGAACGCCACCGCCGGGCTCACCCTGTCGGGCGGGTTCCTCAGCGCGCTCGCCCCGGGGATCCTGACCGCCACCTACTACGAGGAGACGATCGTCACGATCGAGACGTACCCGCCCGGCTGCGGTTACATCACCATCAACGACGTGCCCTACTATAACGGGAGCCAGATCATCGTCTCGAACGGCTCGACGTTCATCATCCATGCCTTCCCGTGCGCCGGCTACTACTTCTCCGGCTGGTATTCCACCGGGGGCGTCTTCGTCTCCGGCGACAGCATGACGATCTACGGCTCCGGCATCATCGAGGCCGTCTTCCAGCACGGCGCGCAGACCGACTTCGTCGCGTTCATCACGAACCCCCCGGGCTGCGGGACGATCTCGTTCAACGGCGTCCCGTACCAGGGCAGCCAGTACATCCAGGTCCCGCCGAAGACCGTCGCGACGCTGGTCGGCCAACCCTGCGTCGGCTACGGTTTCGTCAGCTGGCTCGTCGGGGGCCCCGGGATCTCGATCTCGGGCAACGTCGCCACCGTGAACGGTTCGGGTTCGATCACCGCCAACTTCCACCCGCTGTCGGACCTGACGGTCTACACGAACCCGTCGACGTGCGGCGCGGTCACGATCTCCGGCACGCCCTACCTATCGGGGAGCATCGTCGCCCTCCCCGCGCCCGACGTGTTCGCCGTCAGCGCGCAGCCCTGCGCGCACTACCAACTCGCCTACTGGACCTCGACAAGTGGGGCGGCCGTCTCGCAGCCGAACGGCACCCTTACCCTCTCGTCGACGGCGATCGTTACCGCGGTCTTCTTGCCCGCGGTCTATGATCTACTTATAGGGGTAACGCCGCCCTCGTGCGGAGGGGTCCTCGTGACGAGCGGTCCGGCCCACAACACCTACACGAACAACACCACCGTCGCGACCCCGTTCGGTAGCTACTCGATCACCGCCAAGCCCTGCACGGGCTTCCACCTCCTCCGATGGATGGTCACCGGCGGGGTCTCAGTCGTTTCGAACAGCTCGAACTCGACGGTGTTGAGCATCGGGGCGTCGGGGAACCTCACGGCGATCTACGAACCGGTGCCGCCCGTCGTGCGCCTCGCGGTCCCCACCCCGATCGCCGTCGGCTCCACCGTCACCCTGACGGCGGACATCGTCCTCCCGGTACCCCCCTATACCTATACCTACGACTGGACGTTTGGAGACGGCAGCAATGCCACCACGCACGATGGCTTCGTCACCCACGAGTACGCGCGCCCCGGGACCTACCTCGTCCACGTCAGCGTCCTCGACCCGTACCACCGGACCGCCGATGCGAACTCCACGATCGCCGTCCAGTCCGCCGGCTCGACCACCTTTAGCACGATCGGGGTCTCGGGATACATCGCCATTGCCGCGGCGGTCATTGCCGTGGTCGGCGCCATCGCCCTCGGCCGCCGTCGTCCGGGCCCCCCGGCGGGCTCGGAGGGCGGAATGCTCGCCCCCAAGCCTTCAAGTCCTCCCTCGGATACCCCTCCCCCCTGAGGAAGGAACGCCTCGGAGAACACGGTCCATGAGTCCATCCAATACCGCCAACACAGCGCCCCCGGCATCGACGACCGAACCCCGGACCAGCCCGTCCTGGGGCCCCCGATCGAAGGGCCTCGCCACGGTGGGCCTTCTATCGGTCCTCCTGGTATTGCTCCTCTCTAGCTTCGCGGGTCTCGGACTGGCGCCGACCAGCAGCGCCTACGCCCCCACGGGCCATCTTTCGCTCCCCGGACCGTCCCACGGCGCGCGGGCTCTCGCGATGTCGGCCCCGACGGTCATTGGCGGCCCCGTCGCCCACCCGATCTTCGCCTCGACGAACCCTGGGTCCGCTTCCGTTTCGCCGTTGGCCCTACGGGCCGGCTCCTTCCTGGGATTTCCCTCGAGCGTCGCCAACCTCGCACGCGCCTCGCCCGGCGCCGCCGGATCGGCTTCCCCGCCCTTCGTCCCCTTGAGTCCCTCCTCGGCCTCGAACTGGTACATCGGCAACTACGCTTGGCTGCAGGGCGCCACCTCGATCGGCGGCTCCTCGACGAACCTGCTCGCCTCGGGGATCAACTACGGCCCGGAGGCGAACTTCACCACGAACCCATCGTTCTTCGAGGGCCATGGCGGCATTGGGATCGCCCGCTCCACCGACGGCGGAGCCGCTTGGAAGACCAACTGGCCCGGTCAGGCGACGAACTGGACCTCGGTCTCCTCGCCCTCGTACGGCGACATCTTCACCCAGAGCCTCAACCCGGGCACCGGCTACAACCTCGTCGGCGGCGGCTTCCAGCTGTGGGACGCGATGCCGGCGAACTTCCCGACGGTCGTGTCGAACTCGGCGGGGACCGACCTGCTGATGGCGGCGCCGTTCAACAACATCTGCTACTTCGAGGCCCTATCCTCGTGCACGACCAACGGCACGTACAACAGCCAATCCGGAACCGCCGTCGTACAATCGGTCAACGGAGGGGTCACTTGGGGCACCCCGATCCCGGTCTTCTCAAGGCCGTTCTTCCGGCCGGTCTACTATAACAACGGCTGCTCCGGCACCCCGGGCGTCGGCATCCTGGCCGCGCCGGCGAACCAGACGCTCGGCTTCTCGCTCGCGATGGGCGGACCGACCGGGACCGGGTCGAACTACGCCTACCTCGCGATGGACGTGATGAGCATCTCGACGTCGAAGCAGGGATGGTCGTGCTCGGCGACCGGGAGCCTGCTCGAGCTCGCTTTCACCGGCATGAACTTCACCCTCGAGGTCTCGACCTCCTCGAACGGCGGGGCGAGCTGGGGCGCGCCGAAGATCGTCGCCGACATCAGCTTCCCGGCCACGACGCTCGACCAGCAGATGTTCCCGATCGCGCCGCTGCTGCTCACCCCCCACCTGACGGTGGGACCGGCCCCCACCTACACGGTCCACCTCGCCTACCTCGACGTGGCGAACCTCACTGCGCAGGTCGGGCCGTTCCCGATCGCCATGCTGACGAACCGGACGTTCAACACCTGGAACGCCCCGGCCGACTCCGGGATCACCTCGTTCGCCCCCGATGACTCCGGACCGGACTGGTTCTTCAACGGGACGATGCCGATGGTGACCGCCGACAACTGGAGCTCCTCGCCCCACGTCGGGAACCTGTACATGGCCTACAACGACAACCTGACGCAGGCGCCCGGGACGCCCTCGATCGAGTTCACCGTGAACACCGGGGCCGGCTGGTCGACGCCGAAGTCGATCTCGGCCGGCGCCGGCCTTCGCTACTTCAATCCGTCCGTCGCGATCCAGCCGAACGGCACCGTCTGGGTCGTCTACCTCGGCGTGAATCCCTCGAACGGCTACTACCGTCTGTACGGGACGTACTCGACGAACGGCGGCGCCAACTGGTCGGGCCAGTTCCCCATCTCCGACCAGGCGAGCACTCCGGCGATCAACCCGGCCCAGCTCTCCATCGGGATCAGCGCGGTGGTCGCGACGTCGACCGGCGCCTTCGGGTTCTGGTCGGACTGCCGGTCGGCGAACTGCCAGACCACCTCGGGGTTCTTCAACTGGACGACGTTCACGGCCTTCGTCCACGGGGTGACCGTGAGCGCCACCGCCGCGAACGTCAACGCGACGATCACGATCGGCGGCGCCTCCGCGACGTACGCCCTCCCGATCAACCTCGGCTGGGACACGAACGCGTCCGTCACGGCCGCGGTTACAAGCTGGATCCCGAACGGGAGCTTCATCGAGGCGTTCTCCGGATTCAGCGGGGCGACGAGCGTTTCCTCGAACCCGGCGACGTTCACCTACCTCGGGGGCGACCTGGTCGCGCACTACGTCCAGACCCCGGGCTCGTGGATCTCGGGGAACTTCCGACCGGCGGTCGCCAACGCGAGACTGTCGATCACCGAGATCTCGACGAGCCAGACCGTGCCGGCGAAGCTCAATGCCGGGACCGGCGTGTTCACCTACAACGTCACTGTGCCGGGGAGCCAGAGCTACACGATCACGGCGAGCGCGCCGAAGTACCAGACCCAGTCGAGCACCGTCGGGACGACGAACTTCAAGACGACCTCGGTCAACTTCACGATGGCCAAGGTCGACGGATGGATCGCGGGAACGATCGCGAGCTCGACCGGGACCGCGGGCCTCGGAAGCGCCGTGCTGACGGTCAACGACACCCCGATCCCCGCGGTCGACTTCAACCGCACGACCGGACGGTTCAACGTGACCGAGGCGTGGGGGACCTACTGGGTCAACGTGACGTCGAACCCGTCGAACGCGTACGTACCGTACAAGCCGACGAGCCAGCTGACCGTGCTTCCCGGCGTAACGGCGGCGGTCCGGGCTGGTCTGAAGGGCTCCTGGATCAACGGGACGGTCACCCCCTACCCGGTGACCGTGACGATCAACGGCGCCCCCGTGACCCTCAACATCACGGGTAGCCAGGCGCAGTGGGTCGATGCCCTGCCGGGCGGGACCTACACGATCGTGGCCCACCAGCCGGGCTACAGCGTCTGGAACCAGACGTACACGGTGCCGGCGGGCACGGACCTGAACCTCACCGGTTCCAAGGCGATCACGCTGACGAACCACGGGAACATCCAGGGGACGATCACGCCCGCCTCGATCAACGGCAACTACCCGACGCTATTGATCAATAACGCGACGCAGAACATCGTCCAGGGGACGTTCAATGTGCAAGAGGTCGCCTCGGCGAAGGCGTACAACGTCTCGATCCGACTGCTCGGCTACAACACGAGCAACCACCAGGTCTTCGTGACGCCGGGCAACACGAGCTGGCTCAACGTCACCTTGACCAAGAAGTCCGGTGGTGGCGGAGGCGGTCCGAACTGCAACGCGACCCCGCTGCCCGCCGGGTGCCCGAATAACGGGGGGGGCGGTAACGGCGGCGGCGGAGGGGGCGTTTCGACCCTCGAGTGGATCGGGATCGGCGTGATCGTGCTGCTCGTCGTGGTGATCGCGGCGGTGATGCTGATGCGCCGTGGCAAGGGCGCTTCGCCACCGCCGACTTCGGCCCCGTCGCCGATGGAGGAGGGGGTTTACGGCGCGACGCCGGCCGCCTCGCCGATGACGACGCCGGGCCAGGAAGGCGGGAGTGCGGGTCCGCCCGCCGCCCCCTAGCGAGCTCGCCGAAGGCGGGCGGGGCCGGGCCCGCCGGACGGCTATCGACCGGTCCGCCTTCGGCCGCCCGTTCCCGCGGATCGGCGCTCTCGCCGCGGCCGTTCTCGTCGCCCTACTGATGGCCGTTCCGATCGCCTACGTCGGCGGTTTCGGTTTCGCTTCCGGGATCGCCCACTCGGTCGCCTTGACTCCCCCGAAGGGCGTCGGATCGCCGAGCGCGCTCCATCCGTCGGTGGCGGCATCGCCCGCCTCGTCCCGAGCGCCCTCTCAGCCCGACGTCGGCGGATCGTGCGCCCAGTTCCAGCACGATTGGGCGATCCGGTACGGCTCGGGGCCGGCCCCCCCGGCGGTCGCGGGGACGGACCCGACGGGCTGTGTGCCTGGCCCGGATGAGCAGGGTGTCACGCTGTTCTCGAATCGGAGCCTCTCCGCCTCCCGATACGAGATCTCGGTGTCGCTGCCGTCGGCCGCCGCTAGCTCCCCGAGCACCCTGGGGGAGTTCTGGCTCTCCCTGACGGTCCGGGGGGTCGGATGCTCGCTCGACGGTCAGTCAATCCTGCGCATTGACTTCGCCCCGCCGGGTAGCCCCCTCGGAGGCTCCGGGGGCTGGGCGGTCCGGGCCCCGGTCTGGGGGCTCGACCCGGCGGGATCGTGCGACCCGCGCTGCGAGAACACGACCGCCTACTACCCGATCGACGGCCAGTCGTTCTGCCTCGACAACATGCTCCTTCAGGGGGTGGGCGCGTCGAACGGGCCGGTCCCGCTGTTCGCCTCGGGCGACTCGGTCCGGCTCACCATCACGGACGGTGGGGGCAAGGGGCTGACGGTCTACGCGAACGACTCGACGCGGCCGATCCTGTCGACGGTCTGGTCGTATGCGTCCGCGTCGATGATCGGGGGGAGCCCGGTCGAACCGTTCGGCGATCTCGCCAACGCCACCTCCGGATGGACGTTCGGTGGGAGCGTGGCGTTCGGGTGGACGAACTGCCCCTGGGTGACCGGGGCGGCCGCCACCGCTTGCAACAGCTACGACGGGGCGGTCACGGCGGCGCTCTCTTTCCCGACGGTGACGAACGCCTCGTTCTGGAACGCCTCCACAGTCGGGTACGCCGACCGGTACTCCGGCTACGATCCCTGGTCGAGTTCGGGGGCCTGCAATGGCGATCCGAACCTTACCGCGTGCCTCGACTTCGCCTCCAACGGCGGGACCGGCAACTACCCCGGGGTCGCGGTATCGGCCGGCGGGGGCGCGGCGTGGGTGACGTTCGGGACGAACGCCTCGGGTACGGTCGGCCCCCTCGGACCGGGGGTCGCCCTATCGGCGAACGGAAGCCGGTCGATCAACGATCCGGCGATCCTCACCGCCCTGAGCGCCTCGGCCAACTCGACCGTGGTCATCGTGCGAGTTCGTGCGACCGACCCGAGAGGCACGACGAACGTCGCCTTCTCGGCCGTCTGGTGCTTCGGGGGCGGCGGGAACACCGTCCCCTCCGCGTTGACGATCAGTGGGACGCGGGCCCCCGGGGCGGGGAACGGTTCGGAGGACGCCTATTGGAACGCGACGTTCCCCCGGGGGAACAACGCGACCGGTGGGACCCTGTTCTACTCGGTCTCCGAGTCGTTCTCGCCGACCGATCCCGGGTCGCCGAGGGTCTTCGGGAAGCTCAACCTTCCGTCCGGGGGACTCTCCTGTGGCCCGATCGCCTCCCCTGCCACCCTCCCCGTCCGCGTCGTCACGCTCTCCGAGGGATACCGAGTCTCCTGGTCGTACCCGGCGGTCGCCGAGCCGTTCCTTCGTAACTTTTCGCTGATCGCCACCCCCGCGAGCGGGCCGTCGGTCATCGAGCCGATCCCGGTGACGCCAGCCCCCTCCGGCGTCCGGACCGCCGACATCCTCGGGCTGCTCCCGGGGGTCCCGTACACGCTCTACGCCCATTCGACCCAGGTCGACGGCCGGGCCGGTCCGACAAGTCCGAGCGGACTCCCCGGCTCGGGCACCTATCCGCCGCTCCTCGGCAACCTGAGCGCCCCGAGCCTTCTCCTCTGGCAGCCCACCGACTCGGAGTCGTTCCTCGCGAGCGCCACGGGAGGCAGCGGACCGTACTCCTTCCAATTCGAATTCGGCAACGGGACGACCGTCTGGTCGTACCGTCAGAGCGCTTCGGTGTCGATCAGCCACGCCTTCCCGAACTACCTCGGGGTCGCCCGGGTGGAGCTCACCATCAACGATTCCGTCGGGGACGTATCGCTCCCGGCGACCGTGCTCGTGGAGGTTCGGGCCACGCCCGACGGGGTCCCGGTCGTCCTCGCCACCGGGGACGGCTCCGTCGGGATCAGTTGGGCCTCTCCCGCGTCGCCGTCGGCGCCCGTCAGCCGCTACGTGGTCTTCTATGCCGAGTCGGCCGATGCGCTCGCCGTCTTCACCTCGAGCTGGCCCTCGAACGGGTCCGGCACGTCGAGCGTCCTCCTGTGGAACACGTCGCGCACCCAGTTCAACTTCAGCGCCCGGGACGGCACCCCGGTCTTCGTCGAGGTCATCGCCTGGAACGCCTACGGCGCGGGGCTCGCGCCGTCGTCGGGGCCCGCGACCGGGGTCCCGGCCCCGTTCGAGCTCGTCGGCTTCGCTCCCGCCCCCGGAGCCGCCTACGGCGGCGCGGCCCCGTTCACCGCCTCCCTATCGGCCGCCACGACCCAGGGGACGAACAACGGGCTATCGAGCGCCATCTTCACCCTCAGTGAGCTATCGCCCGTCGCCCGCCCCCTCAACCAGGTCGTCGTGGCCGGCCTCGCCAACGCGTCGAACGGCACGACCACCGCCGGTTGGGCCAACGCCTCGTTCACGATCGGCTTCACGGGGACCTTCCTCGTCCAGGTCCACCTCGAGGACGCCCTGCTCGACCCGGCGCTCATCCCCTCGCTCGACCTCTACGTCGGGACCGGCGTGGCGCCGACCCTCTCCATCGCCCTCTCCTCCCAGACGCCGGTCCCGTTCGCGGGCAGCCCCGTCGACTTCCTGGCGAGGGCGAGCGGGACGCCGGGGCCGTACAATTTCTCCTGGGCGTTCGGCGACGGAACGAGCGCCTTCGACGCGGGGTCGACGCCTTCCCACCGATACGCGCTCCCCGGCACGTACACGGCCCTTCTGACGGTCGTGGACAACGCGACCCTCGGCAGCGCGTCGATCGCCCAAAGCATCCAGGTGAACGCCTATCCGGTCGTGCGCATCTCCGCGAGCGCCGGGAACGGCGCCCTCGCCTGGACGTTCCAGGCGATCGAGTTCGGCGGATCCGGGCCGGCGCAGATCGCCTGGAACTTCGGCGACGGGAAGACCGGCAACCAGCAGAACGCTTCGCACACCTACGCGAACCCCGGCGAGTACACCGTGCGCGTCACCCTCGCCGATCCGGCCGGGATCCCCGCGGTCTCCAGCAACCTGACCATCTACGCCGGCGTCCCGCGGTCCGTCGAGTCGTTCGCGCAGTCCGCGGCGGCGATCGGGCTCATCCTGATCCTCTCCGTCGGCCTCTTGCTGCTCGCGGTCCTGACCGTCGTGTACTACCGACGGGCCCAGCGCGCCGAGCTCCTCGCCGAGACCGGACTCGCCCCCACGTATCCGAAGGATCGGACGCCGCCGCCCAAGGCGCTGGCCGAACCGACGCCGGACCGCCCCGACGAGCCGCCGGGCTGAGCCGGCGCGGGCGCCGACCGCGCTCGGTCGGCCGATCGGACGGTCCGGTCGCGCTCGGCGACAAAAGATAGATATGGCCCGGCCCCCTGCGAACCCTCGCCCGAGGCCATCGGGGCGACCGGCGCCCGCCGGTCGATCCGACGGGTTTGGCGGAATCCGCATGCAGTCCGACCGGTTCGTCACCGCCGCCGAGCCGGTCCACCCGCCATCGGAGCGCTCCGGCGGGCCGATCCCCGGACCGGCCCCGTCGGGCGGGTCGGCGACCGAGCTGTTCGACTCGGTCATGCGATACGCCCCGGAGCTCTTCCAGGGGAACCGGGAGGCGCTGCGCGAGTCGTATGTGCCCAGCCGCCTGCCTCATCGCGAGCACCAGATCCGTCAGGTCGCCGAGGTGCTCGCGCCGGCGCTCAAGGGCGATGTTCCGTCGAACCTGCTCATCTACGGCAAGATCGGGACCGGCAAGACCGCCGTCGTCGCCCAGGTGCGCACGGACATGCTCAAGCGCACCGACCTGAAGCACCGCGTCACCTTCGTCACGGTCAACTGCGCCAACGTCGACACACCCTACAGCCTCCTGCAGACGATCGGCAACGCGCTCGCCGCCCGGGAGTCCGACCGGATCCCGACCGGCTGGTCGCTCGACCGGGTGCAGGCGGCGATGCGCGGACTGCTCGACGCCCGGGAGGGGACGGTCCTGCTCGTCCTCGACGAGATCGACCGCCTCGTCGCGCGCTCCGGCGACGGGGTCCTGTACACGCTCTCCCAGGTGAACACCGAGCTCGCCCAGGCGCGGCTGTGCCTCGTGGGGATCTCCAACGACCTGAAGTTCACGAACCAGCTCGACGCGCGGGTTCGCAGCCGGCTCAACGAGGAGAAGATCGTCTTCCCCCCGTACGACGCCCCCCAGCTCGAGGACATCCTGAAGGACCGGGCCGAGGTCGTCTTCCGGACCGGGGTGCTCGACCAGGGGGTGATCCAGCGGTGCGCGGCGTACGCCGCCCTCGAGAACGGGGACGCCCGGCGCGCCCTCGCCCTCCTGAGGCTCGCCGCCGAGATGGCGGAACGCGACCGGGCCAAGCGCATCACCCCGGAGCACGTCGTCAAGGCGAAGAGTCGCCTCGAGCAGGACATCATCCTCGAATGCTGCCGGACCCTCCCGTCGCACTGCAAGGTGCTGATGTACGCGATCCTGCAGCTGTTCGAACGCCGCCGCGAGGGGCTGCAGACGGGGGACGTCTACGCGGCGTACGCGCGCCTCGCCCAGCGCCTCGGCCTGCCGCCTTTGCACGCCCGCTCGATCTCCAACTACCTGTCCGAGCTCGAGAACCTCGGGCTGATCCGGGCCACGATCGTCTCGCGGGGCCGGGGCGGCCGCACCCGGGAGATCGTCGTCGACGTGCCGGTCTCCGAGACGATCCCGGCGCTGCAGGAGGACCCGTTGCTCGCCCCGCTCGCCCGGCCCCGCGGCCTCGCCCAGACGGTCCTGACGAACTTCGACAATCCGAACCGGACCGGCCCGGCCAACTAGCGGCCCCGGGAAGGGGGCCGCCGGCTCACACCGTAGCGGACTCGCTCGCCGGGACGCCGATCGGGGCGGTGGCGCGCGCCCGTCGCCGGGCGGCCTGCTCGCGTCGCAGCTCGCGCAGGTCCCGGTCGATCTCCGATAGCGACTCGGCCGAGCGTCGCAGCCGGACCCGACCGATCCGCTCGAGGGTCGCGATCTCCCGGTCGAGCGCCTCGTCGGAGCCCCGGAACGCCCCCATCGGCTCACCGGGGGTCGATCTGGGCTTTCTGAAGATGGCCGGAGTAGTCGACGAAGACCGTCTTGACCTCGGTGAACTCCTCGATCGCCGCCGAGCCGGCCTCGCGGCCGCCGTTGCCGGTGTTCTTGACCCCGCCGAACGGGAGCTGGACCTCCGCCCCGATGGTCGGGGCGTTGACGTAGGTGATCCCGGCCTCGAGGACCTCGACGGCGCGCATCGCGCGGCCGATGTCCCGGGTGTAGATCGAGGAGGATAGGCCGTACTCGACGTCGTTGGCGACCTGCACCGCGGCGTCGAAATCCGGCACCCGCAGGACCGACAGGACCGGACCGAAGATCTCCTCCTTGGAGATCCGCGTGCCGTGGGAGGTCTCGAAGACCGTCGGGGCAACGAAGTAGCCCCGATCGAATGGCGGGCCGACGAGCTTCGACCCGCCGGCGAGCCGCCGGGCGCCCTCCGATTCCGCGCTCGCGATGAAGCCGAGCACCTTCGACTCCTGGTCCCGGGAGGCGACCGGTCCCATGTCGGTCGATTCGTCCAACGGGTCCCCGATCCGCAGCCTCCGGACCCGCTCGAGCAGCCGGCCCACGAGCTCGTCGTAGATCGACGTGTGGACGATGAGCCGGCTCGTCGCGGTGCAGCGCTGGCCCGCCGTCCCGAACGCCCCGAACAGGACCCCGTCGACGGCGAGGTCGAGGTTGGCGTCCTCGAGGACGATCTGGGGGTTCTTGCCGCCGAGCTCGAGGTGCACCATCTTGAGCCCCCGGGCGCCCCGCTCGTAGACCTCGCGACCGGTCTCGACGCCGCCGGTGAACGAGACGGCCCGTACGGCCGGGTCGGAGATCAGGGCGTTGCCCACCACGCCGCCGGCGCCGGTGACCAGGTTGAGCACCCCCGGGGGGACGCCCGCCTCCTCGTAGACCTCGACGACGCGCGTGGCGCACAGCGAGGTCGCCGAGGCCGGCTTGAAAACGACCGCATTGCCGCAGATCAGGGCGGCTGCGATCTTCCAGTTCGGGATCGACGTGGGAAAGTTCCACGGGGTGATGCAGGCGACGATCCCCTTCGGCTGGCGGAGCGTCAGGCACATCTTCGAGCGCAGCTCCGAGGGGACCGTCTCGCCGCGGAGGCGCCGGCCCTCCCCGGCCATGAACTCGATGAAATCGATCGATTCCTGCACGTCGCCGCGGCCCTCGGCGATCACCTTGCCCATCTCCCGGGTGACGATCCGGGCGATCTCCTCCTTGCGCCGCTTCAG
This sequence comes from Thermoplasmata archaeon, assembly GCA_035945215.1. Taxonomy (GTDB): domain Archaea; phylum Thermoplasmatota; class Thermoplasmata; order Lutacidiplasmatales; family UBA184; genus Lutacidiplasma. The sequence continues at coordinate 260,734 of DASZAJ010000007.1, read as the reverse complement.
GGCGGCGGCCGCCGCGAGCAGGATCTCCCCGCGCTTGGGCGCCGGCGTCTCCCTCCAGTTGGGAAAGGCCGAGCGCGCCGCCGCGATCGCCGAGGCGACGTCCTCGGGGGTCCCCGACACGAACTCCCCGACCGGCTCCCCGTTGGCCGGGTTGATGGTCGAGAACCGCCTTCGGCCGGACGGCTCGGACCATCGGCCGCCGACGAATAGGCCCTTGAACTCCGGTCCCGCCCCCGTAGACCCCACCGGGCGTCTCGGACCCGCGGGGGCAAAAAAGGGTGACGCCGATACGGTTCACGGGAGCGGCCCAAAAACCCCGCCGAGGGCCTCCAGCGGGGTCCGTCGGTGGGCCCCCGACCGAGATGGGGAGCCGCCGACACGACATCATTTGTAGTGCCTCGAGGTGTCCGACGCCGTGGAGAACGAACTCGCGGCGGAGCTGACGCTCAGCGCGGCGATCGGGGGTCGGGGCGAGCTCGAGCCCATCCTTCCGAAGATCGCCCAGGAGGCGTTGGACCGCTCGCTCGGCAAGCGTGGCTCCGGTCGACTTTCCGCCTGGTCCCTCGAGGGCGATCGACTGTCGATCACCCTCGAATCGGATGGGGGGCGGCCCCACCAGGCGCTGCTCGCGATCGTCCGGCGGCTCAGCGAGGAGCTCGGTCGGGCCCGCAAGATCGGGGTCCGATCGTTCCGGGCCGTGCGCTACCGCGTCCGCTTCTCAGTGTCGGGGCCCCCGGAAAAGCCGGTCTCGCTCCCCCTTCCCCATTCGCTCGTCTTCGAGGGGGCGACAGCGGTGCTCGAACTGACGGACCTGCCCGAGGAGGCCCTCCGGGACAACTGGATCGACCGGGCCGTCCAGCTCGTCGTCGAGAAGGTCAAGCGCCAGAGCTACACCGGCAAGGAGCAGTACTGGTCCCTCCTGCAGGCTGCGACCCCGAAAGAGCATCCGGGCCGGCACGACCCGACCGAGGAGATGCTGCGGAGGAACTGGGTCCGCAGCGGGCCGACCAAGGGCAAGTGGTTCCTCGGACCGACCGCGGCCCACCTGTTCCGGACCATGGAGCGGATCGCGCGCCAGGAGGTGCTCGAGCCGCTGGGGTTCCAGGAAGTGGTCCAGCCCCACCACGACTCCTTCGAGGTGCTGCTGAAGACCGGGCATCTCGAGGGACTTCCCGGGGAGTTCTACTATGCGAGCGAGCCGACGACGCGAGACCCCGTCGAATGGCAGTCGTTCACCGATCTCGTCAAGATCACCCGCCACGTCCCCATGGAGGAGCTCAAGCGACTGGTGGGACCCCCCTCGGCGGTCCTTTGCTACGCGCAGTGCCCCACCATCTACTGGTGGCTCTCGGGACGGACGATCGCGACCGACTCGCTGCCGTTGAAGATCTACGACCGGTCCGCGGTCTCGAACCGGTACGAGAGCGGGGGCCGGCACGGGCTCGAGCGGGTCGACGAGTTCCATCGTATCGAGCCGGTCTACCTCGGAACCCCAGAGCAGCTCGTCGAGCTGCGCGAGCAGCTGCTGAGGCGCTACGCGCACGTCTTCAACGAGATACTCGAGCTCGAATGGCGGACCGCCTGGGTCACGCCGTTCTACCTGCAGCAATCCGGCGGGGTCGGCCTCGAGGATGCCCAGGAGCGCGTCAAAGGCACGATCGACTACGAGGCCTACCTTCCGTATCGGGGCGCCCGGGAGGATTCGGAGTGGCTCGAATTCCAGAACCTGTCGATCCTCGGCGACAAGTACACCAAGGCGTTTACGATCCGGGCGCAGAAGGGCGAGCTGTGGTCCGGGTGCTCGGGTATCGGACTCGAGCGCTGGCTCACCACTTTCCTCGCCCAGAAGGGGTTCAATCCGGCCGATTGGCCGAGGAAGTTCCGGGAGTTCTCCGGCGAGCTGCCGATGGATGTCGAGTTCCTCTAGCGGCCCCGCCGCGAGCGAATCGCGTCGCACCGCTTCCAAAAGTGAGCGCCCAGGGCGCGCCAGCCAACGACGGCTCGAGGAGTTCGGCACCGGTCCTTCGGCACCCTCCTCCGGGGCACCCCGGGGAGGCGCCGCCGCGCTCCCCGGGGTGTGGCGAGTCGCCGAGGGGACCATCGAGCATCCCATGCTCGCCGCCGGGGCTCTCCGGGCGATCCCGTTCCAGATCGATCTCGCCCGGGTCGGGATCTCCGAAGACCTGCTCGTGGTGTTGCCCACGGGGCTAGGGAAGACCGCCGTGGCCGCCCTTGTAGCGGCGGAGTTGCTCCGTCGCGAACCGGGCAAGCTCCTCTTCCTCGCCCCGACCCGACCGCTCGTGCGCCAGCATGCCGATTGGTTCGCCCGCGTGTTCCGATCCATCCACATTGCCCGCTACACCGGAACCGTCTCCCGACCGGTGCGCTCGGGGGGTTGGGACAGCGCGGACGCGGTATTCGCCACCCCCGAGCTCGTGGCGAACGACCTCGAGCAGGGCCGCTACGACCTCCGGTCGGTCGCGCTGATCGTCTTCGACGAGGCCCACCACGCCGTCGGAAAGTACGCCTACGTCCCGATCGCCGAGCGTTTCCGGCGCGATCGTCCGATGGGTTCCCGATTGCTCGGCCTTACCGCCTCGCCCGGCGGCAAGGACGAACGGATCGAGGAGGTCGTCCGTTCCCTGGGCGTCGCGCGGATCGAGGCTCGCTCCCGGGAGGACGCGGGGGTCCGGGAGCACGTCCAGCCGGTGGAGATCGAGCAACGCTGGGTCGCCCTGCCCCCCGAAATCGCCCGCCTGCAGGCGCGCCTTCAGGAGGCGGAACGGGAGGAGGCTCGCAAGCTCCAACGGATGGGCTACCTTCGCAAGAAGCCGATCGGGTCGCTCTCGATCAAGGACCTCGTGTCGCTACGCTCGGAGATATTCGCGCGTCCGGGTCCCATGGTACGAAAGTTCGGGCCGCTCTTCCACCAGCTCATCCTTCTGCATCTCCACCACGCCCTGGAACGGCTCGAGACCCAGGGGTTCGAGCCGTTCCTTCTATACGTCGACCGCGTGGAGCACAAGGACAAGCCGTCCCGAGGCGATCGGGCGTTCGTCGCGCTCCCCCGGCTTGCCGCCGCCCGGCGCGAAGCCCAGGCGCTGCTCACCCAGACCCGGGTGACCTCCCATCCGAAGCTCGACGCGTTGCTCGCGCTCGTGGACGAGGCGTTCCGGGAGGACCGGGGCCGGCCCCCCCGGATCCTCGTCTTCGCGCAGTTCCGCGATACGATCCAGGGGATCTGCGAGGCCCTCGAATCGAAGGGTTGGAAGGTCGGGCGCTTCGTCGGGCAGGCCACCCGCGACAAGGCCGATCGGGGGATGAATCAGCGGGAGCAGGCCCGTATCCTCGATGACTTCCGGGCGGGCCGATTCCCGATCCTCGTGGCGAGCAGCGTCGCCGAAGAGGGACTCGATGTGCCCGACGTCGACATAGTCGTCTTCTTCGAATCGATCCCGAGCGAGATCCGGGCGATCCAGCGACGGGGCCGGACCGGACGGTCGAGCCTCGGCAAGGTCATCCTCCTGCTCACGACGGCCACCCGCGAGGTGAGCTACCAGAAGGCGGAGACCCGGCGGGAGAAGGCGATGGGGCGCATCGTCCGGCGCCTGTCGAAGGAATCGCGGGCGCGATCCCGGCGCTCGACCCCCGAGGACCCGGCGGGGAGCGGCCCGACCGATGCAGCGTCCTCGACGGGCGCGGGGGCGACCGGGCCTCCGCCGGATGACGGTCCGCCCGCCTCCAGCGCGAAGTTATTATCGGCTGAGCCGATGGAGCGATGATGGATTTCCTCGCCTTTCTGCAATCCCATCTGGGGGTCGTGCTCTTCACCGGCATCACGATCGCCCTCATCCTCTATCTGATCCGGACCATGCTCCACCCGGAGAGCTACTAGGGAAACCGTCGTGACCGGCCCCGCGGGAGCAAAGGCGACCGGGCCGAAGTCCCCCCCGCTCCGAGGGCCGGCCCCTCGACGGCCGCTCGCCCGTCGGATCGGGCCGGGTCGATAGGAGTCGTCGGGTTTGTACGGGCGCATTCTCCTCCCGGTGAGCGAACCATCGCTCGTCGAACCTCTCGTCCGGTTCAGTTCGGGCCTCCTCGACTCCGATGGGGAGATCCGGGTCCTCCACGTGATCCCGACGAAGACGCTCCCGGAGCTCACGCGCCAGTGGAGAGCTTCCGTCAACCTCATCGTCCCGGCCCACGAGGCCGGCGCCGCCCTCGGGGTCCGCGTCGATCCGGAGGTGCGCGCGAGCACCGACGTCGCGGGCGAGATCCTCGAGAGCGCGGAAACGCATGCGACCGAGGCGATCGCGCTGACCCTCCGAGGGGACCGGCGCAGCCACAGCCCGATCTTCGGCCACGTCGCCTCCTCGATCCTCCACCACGCGCCGTGCGATGTGATCGTCGTGAACCGGCTCGCCTTGACCGGCGACCCGGCCCCTCGGATCCTGCTCCCATCGTTCAGCGACCCGGCCCCGCCCAAGCTGTTGCGGCTGGCGGAGGAGATCTCGGTAGCGAACCGCGGGGTCCCGATCGTGACGATGACCCTATCAACCCGCGGCCAAGGGGGGCGGGGAAGCTTTTCCACCCGCAGCCCGAGGGGCGTGCCGATCGAGCATCGGCGCACGTTCTTCTCCGAGACGCTGCTGGGGAGCCGCCGCCGGCTTCCGGAACTCATCGTCCAGGAGGCGGAACGTCAACGGTTCGGCTTCCTGCTCATCGGGGAGGAGGCCCTCCACCCCGAAGGGCCGATCCTAACCCGTCGGTTCCTTGAGGAACTGTTCCGCCGGGCGCCCTGCCCGGTGATGGCGGTCAAGGGCTAGTCGGCCCATGGGCGAGCTCTGGTTCGTCGGCGCGGGCCTCTGCGACGAGCGGGACCTGTCCCGTCGGGCCATCGAGTTGCTCCGCACGTGCTCGCCGATCTTCTCCGAATCCTACACGAGCCAGCTCGCGCCCGGCTCCCTCGACCGACTCGCCCAAGAGCTGGGCCGCCCGATCGTCCGATTGACCCGGGTGGAGCTCGAATCGGAGGCACCGGTGCTCCGGGCCCTGACCGGGTCGTCGCGCGTGGCGCTGATCGTCCCCGGCGATCCGTTCGCCGCCACCACACACGTCTCACTGCGGGAAAGCGCCCAGTCGGCGGGCCACACCTGGCGGTATCTTCCCAACGCTTCGATCACCGCCGCCGCTCCGGGGTTCCTGGGGTTGATGGGCTACCGTTTCGGTCGCGTCACCTCCCTGCCGATCCCCGAGCCCGGCTTCGCGCCGGCCTCCCCATTGGAGGCGATCCGGTCGAACCGTTCGATCGGTCTGCACACCCTCGTACTGCTCGACCTGCGACCGGACGAGGGGCGGTTCCTGAGCGCCTCCGAAGGTCTGCGACTCCTGAGGGCGAGGGACCCCGACGGCGGGGCCGTTCCGCTCGAGGCCGAGGTGGCGGTGGTGGCACGGGTGGGCTCGGACACGGCCTTTGGATGGTTCGGCCGCCGCGAGGACCTCGAGCGCCTCGACTTCGGGCCGCCCCTTCATGCCATCGTCGTCCCGGCCCCGGAGCTCCACTTCGGGGAACGAAACGCCCTCGAGCGGTTCCGCGTTCGGACCGCTCCGGCGGCCCCCCGCTAGGCGCGCCCGCCCCACTCCGTGACGCCCGCGGCCGCCAACGCCTCTTCGAGCGCGCGGTGGTACGCTTCGGCGGGCGATTTGAGCACGGGGCCCAACCGGGGGGCCAGGCTCCGTCCGAAATTCTGCTCCGTATCGGTGAACTGCCATAGGTGGGCCGACTCTCGTCCCAAGACGAGGAGGAGGCCGAACGCGATCCCCCGTTGCTTCCCTTCTCGGGGAAGCCGGTCGATGAGGAGCTTCTCCGCCGCCCGGGAACCCTGGGAGCGGAACGCGCGGGCGATGCCGTCGAGGAACGCGGCTTCCGGTGCCAGCGGACCGTAGTGAGGAAGCGCTTCGATCGCCTCCCGTTCCCGGGTCGCTCGGGCCGCCCGGTGCAGTAGCTCGCTCACCCGGCCCGGGGAGCTGCGCGCCTCCCGAACGAGCCGGCTCGCACGCTCCGGATCCGGCACGATCGCCTGGACGATCGTATCGGCGTGCTCGGGCCACAGCTTCTCGAGCGCCCGACTGGCGGTCGCCTCCTCGACTTCGAAGAAGCCGGGGACCTCCGGGAGCACGCGGTCGAGCGCCGTGCGTTCCTCGGGCGTCGGATCGAGGGAATCGATGAACTTGGCCCGGTCGGGCCCGTAGCAGGTGCCCTCGGAGACATAGATCGGATCGCGCGACCGCTCGAAGTAGGGCGCCACCTCGGCGATGTAGGCGTCGATGACCTCGCGGTCGGAGAGCTTGCCGAAATGGTAGCTCTTGCGAGGGCCCCGGGCGAGCGAAGGAAGGTGGTGATGCGGACAATCGGCCGAGCTCTGACAGTCCGCGTTGAGCGAGACGGACACCGGGAACGCCGCCTCGGGGTCCGGGATCGCCGCGTTGGCCGACAGCTCGCCGAGCAGGTGCCGGTCGGACTTGGTGCACCGTCGGCAGATCCGGACCCGGACGTTCGCCCCCGGCCAGTCCACCGCGAGAAAGGCAACATGGTCGCCGGCGGCAAGGTGCGGGCAATCGCGCCCTCGCCCCCCGTCGGTGGGCGACAGGCGATAGGAGAGGTGGGCGAGCTGCCGGTCCCGGAAATCGTCGGGAGGTGACGGGTCCGCCCCGGTGCAGTACAGGGTCGATTCGGTGGCGAAGAAGTGGAACCCCTTGCGCGCCCAGTCGAGGTATCCGAGGAGCAAACGGGTGGGGTCGTCCGAGTACTGGACCGCGACCTCCGCCTCCCGGCTCGCCTTGGACAGCGGGGCGTACGGGATCTCGCCGGAGGGGTAGCGGGCGACGATCAACGCCGGGAGCTCCGGCTCGAGGTAGAATCGCAACAGGCCGGCGAAGGCGCGGGGCAGCGGGTCCCCCCAGCGGCGCATCCGGTCGAGTCGGCCTTCGTCGTCCCGGGCCTCTCGTACCTCCTCGAGATCCCGGCGCAGCCGATCGAAGCGATCGGTCGGGCAGTCGCGGGCGAGCTTTGGGAGGAGGGGTCCCACGTTCTCGCGCAGTTTCGAGGCCCGTCGGACGAGCTCGCCTTCCCGCCCGCCCGAAGCCCGACGGATCCGCATCGACGATGCCCCTGCGCCGTTCCATCGAGGTAGGCTACAAGAGCGCTTCGCGGGCCCGGCGCCTACCGACGAATCGCCGCCAGAAAGTTCTCGAACAGTCGGATCCCATGCTCGGTGTGCTCGACCTCCGGATGGAACTGGACCCCCCAGATCGGCCGCGAAGGATGCGCCATCGCTTGGACGGGGCAGGCTCCGGAATGGGCCAGACGGCGCCAGCCGTCGGGTACGCGGCTCACCTGGTCATTGTGGCTGGCCCAGACGATGAACCGGGGTGGGAGCCCGTCGAGGAGGCGATCGTCGGACTGGTCGACCTCGAGCTCCACGCGACCGAACTCCGGCGCCGTGGCGCGCTCGACGGAGCCTCCGAAGTGGCGCCCGAGGAACTGGTGACCGACACAGATCCCGAGCACGGGTACCTCCACACGGTCGATCCACGAGGCGACCGCGCCGAGGGGGTCGGCGTGGCCCTCCAAGCTCAGCGCGCCCCCCGAGAGAACGATCGCGTCCGCGTCCAATTGATCGAGCGGCGTCGTGTTCGGCGCGATGCGGCTCTCCACGCCGAGGTCCCGGAGCACCCGGTACTCCCGGTGGGTCCATTGGCCCCCGTTGTCGATGACGGGGACCTTCACCGCCGCTCCGGGGGATCGACACCCGCACCGGGCGGGCTCGACGTCGATTCGAGCGAACGACGGAGGTCGGTGACGTCGTCTCGGAGCTTCTGGACATCCGAGCGCATTCGGAGCATCTCCTCTTCGAACGCCGTGAATCCCCCCGTCGACTGCATCCGTTGGGAGATGTAGATCCCGATGAACACGGCCCCGACCAGGGCCAGGATGGTCGTGAAGACGAGGGCGAAGATGAAGGCGATGAGGTTCCCGAGGGCCGACAAGAGCGGCAACGTGAACACGTGGGTCAGCTCGGCGACCTCGACGACGAACAGCGCGCCGACCGCCGCCGCCCAGAAGGCGATCACACGGCGGGACGTCATGCCGGGCTCCCGGGGGGGACGGATTCGAGCAGGAACGTCAACGGCAGCGCGTCCATCGGCGTGGTCGAGAACGTGGGAGGCGTAGGTAGGTACGCTTCGGACAGGAGCGAGGAACCCGTCGTGTTGAATTCGAAAACCCCGACGAAGTAGGCGGCCCTCCCATTCGGGTCCACGTACAAGGCGGTGACGTTGACCGCGACGGGGTTCCAGCTCGTCGTCCAGGTGGCCGTGATCGAATCGTTCCAAACCGTGCGGTTCGCGAAGGCGAACACGGGGGCCGCGGGAGGGTTCCCGGGGGGCGGGTGGGCGAGCGCGAGCGTGATCGATGCGTACCGGACCGTGCCGATCCCCTTCACGTAGAGGTGGGTCACGTTCTCACCCGGGGAGCGATCGACTAGAAGCTCCGCCTCCGTCTCCAAGCTCCCCGCGGCCGGGCGCCCGAGCGACAGTAGGTTCGGAGTGAGGATGATCAACACGAGCAGGAGGGCCACCACCGCGACGAGGGGGAGGGGCAGGAGCTCTCGCAGGCGCTCCGAAGCGCCACTCATGGGGCACTGCCTTTCCAGGGCCGGTAGAGGGAATGGGGGACGTGCAGGTGGTCGAGGACCTTGCCGGCGAGGTAGGCGGTCTGGTCATCGACGGATCGGGGATGGAGGTAGTAGGGCGGGGAGGCGATGAGCATGATGACGCCGAGCTCGGTCAAGCGGGTCATTTGGGATAGGGCGATCGCATCAAGCGGAGTCTCCCGGGGGACCAGAACGAGAGGACGTCGTTCCTTCAGGTGCACGTGGGCGGCCCGGCCAATGAGGTTGTCGGCCAAACCCGTCGCGATGCGCGCGAGCTGGTTCATCGAGCATGGCACTACGGCCATCCCCGACGTCCGGACCGAGCCGCTAGCGATCGGGGCGGCGAGGTCCGAATCGGAGTAGAGGTGGGCGGCTTTCCGTCCGAGTTCTTCGACCTCGATACCGGCCTCCTCCCGCAGCACCGCCCGCCCCCCTGCGCTGACGACGAGGTCGAATTCGGCCCGAGCGTCGGAGAGCGCCCCGACCACCCGGACGGCGATCGGGGCGCCGCTCGCACCAGTGACGGCGACCACGATCGGAGCGGGTTCGTTCAGAGGCGCGTCCTCGGTTCGGCCACGGGGTTATCTCCTCGAACGGCTCCCTCGTAAATACGTTCGGGGGAGGGACGCGAAAGTGACGCGCCGCCGGGCGGCGATTATCGGGGCGGGACATACCCGGTTCGGGGTGCTGCCCGACGGACCCCGAACCCTCCTGCGACGGTCGGTCGACGCGGCGGTCGCCAGCGTGGACCGGGGGATCGAGCGTACGGAGATCGGCGAGGCGTTCCTTGGAACCCTCGGGATCTCAGGTTGGCAGCTCGGGAACGCCTCCGCGGTCCTCGCCGAGGAGGCGCGCCTCCCCGGCGTGGGGGTGACCCGGGTCGAGAACGCCTGCGCATCGGCCGGATTCGCCCTTCGGGCGGGGATCCGGGCGATCGAGAGCGGTTCGCGGGACGTGGCCCTGGTAACGGGCGTGGAGAAGATGACCGACTCGACCTCCGAACGACGCCGCTACTGGCTCGGGGTATCCGGGGACACGGAATGGGAACGGATGGCCGGCCTCACCTTTGCCGGGGTCTACGGCCTGATGGCCAGTGCCTACCTACGGGCACATCGGACCCCGGTCGAGGCCCTCGCCGCGGTCGCCGTGAAGAACCATGAGAATGGCGCCAAGAATCCGAACGCGCATTTCCAGAAGCGGATCTCGATGGAGGAGGCCCTGGCCGCCCCGATGGTCGCCGATCCGTTGCGTCTGTTCGACTGCTGCCCCGTGAGCGATGGGGCCGCTTCGCTTATCCTCGCTGGCGAGGAGGTCGCCCGTCGGTACACCGACACCCCTGTATGGATCGTCGGCGACGGGGCCGCGTCGGACGCCCTGGCGCTGCAGGAGCGGGCGTCGCTCTCCGAGCTGGCCGCGTCGCGGCGGGCGGGCGACGAGGCGTTCCGACGGGCCGGAATCGAGCGGCGGCAGGTCGGATTCCTGGAGCTCCACGATTGTTTCACGATCGCCGAGCTGCTCGCCCTCGAGGACCTGCGGTTCGCACCCCCCGGCGGTGCGGCCGAGCTCGAAACGTCCGGTGCGACCCGGATCGGCGGATCGCTCCCCGTGAATCCGGACGGGGGTTTGAAGGCCAAGGGCCATCCGATCGGAGCGACGGGAGCGAGTCAGGCGTACGAGGTCTTCCTCCAGCTGCGCGGCGCCGCCGGCGCTCGCCAGATCCCCTCGGTCGAGACCGCCCTATCGCACAATGTCGGCGGCTCCGGGGCGAGTGCCACCGTCACCTTGTTCCAGAGGGGGTAGCCCGGTGACGCACCGGATCGTCGCCGTGTCCGTCCATTGGGGGGTCGGTCGAGCCGGGGGGCAGCCGATCGAGGGGCCCGACGAGGACGCCTTCACGATGGCCGCGGCCGCGCTCGAACGGCTCCCCTGGCCCGCCGATCTCGCTCCGATCTACCGGGTCGACATCCTCGGGGAGTTCTCGACTCCCGCCCCCGACGACCTCTCCGAGGCGATCGGGGTTGCCCCGCTAGACGTGCGACGGCATCCGTTCGGCGCCCGGGGTCTCCGGGAGGCTTTGGCCGACGACCCTGGTGATACGAACGTGGGTCCCCGGGCGATCATCGTCCTCGAATTCGGACCCGCCGAGGAACCACCGGGGCGTTCGCCGTTGCGGGGGGCGCTCGCGCTGGGGCTCGCCGACCGGCCCGGGATACTCTACCTTGGGCTAGGAGGAGCCCCCTCCCGCCCGGAGGCCGGATCGAGGACCGAGATGGTAGGACTCGCGGATGCCGGCCAAGTCGGGGTCCGGGCGCCAGCCGAAATTGGTGCCTCGCTATCGCCCACCCCTGGGTCCCCCAAGAGAGAGGGGCCGAGCGCGCTTTACGCGGATCTCGATGGCGCGGGTGCCGGGTCCGGTGCGCGGGTTTCCCCGAGTCCGCGACCTCGGATCACCGCGCTGGCCGAAGCGCTCGGCGCTCCCGTGGGAACGCACCTCACCCTCACCGCACATGCGGGGGGCGAGCCGATGAGCCTCACTTTCCTCATCGAGCATCCACCCTCATGGAGCGGGCGGTCTTCCCCGGAGAATGACGCGGGACGGCCGCACGAATCCGACTCTGCGAACCGGCCGTCGTTGGAACCGAGGAATGTGTCCGAGGGGGCGTACCTGCCGAAGGCGACGTATCTTTCGGACCGACCCAGCCGCTGGCGGTTGGCGTTCGACCAGTGCGGGGCCTGCGGCCACGAGACTTTCCCGATCCGGGGTCGATGCGCCCGATGCGGTGAATCCGCGCAACTAGCTCGGTGGGAATATCCGCGGGTCGGGCTGGTCGTGGAGGCGACCACCGTGGTCCATCGGGGCGCGCAACCGACGGAATTCGATCGCCAGGTCTCGGCGACCGGGGATTACCAGGTCGTCGTGGCCCGCGCGGGACCCTCGGCGCGGGTCACCCTCCAGCTCGCGGGCTCCACGACGCCGATCCTCGAGATCGGCGATCGCGTCGATGCGGTCCTCCGGCGGCTGCTGCCGATGGAGGGGGAATGGCGGTACGGATTGAAGGCCATCCGGGCGACCTCGAACGGAACCGGGCCGGGATCCCGACCTCACCTGAGTTCGGCGAGGGCGGTTCAGGGCACGGTTCCCGGGCGGTAACGGGCCCGCTCGCCGGCCCCGGCCGACGGTGGGCGAGATCCCAGCTTCGTCGTCGAGGTTTCCGGATCCTCTCGGGGATGGATCCTATCCGGGCTCGACGCCCAAGGCAAAACTCGACTTTCCAAGTCCTTTTATACCCCCTATTTAAATGCCCGACCGAGTGGTCCTCATGGTCAAGATCCGGATCGAGAACGTCGTCGCGTCCACTTCCCTGGGAGATGAGCTCGACCTCCAATCGATCGCCCTGGGACTGGAAGGGGCGGAGTACGAACCCGAGCAGTTTCCCGGCCTCATCTATCGTCTGAAGGAGCCCAAGACCGCGATCCTCCTATTCCGCTCCGGGAAGGTCGTGTGCACCGGCGCGAAGAGCATGAAGGAGGTCGAGAACTCGATCGCCACGGTCTCGGCCCAGATCCGAAAGGGTGGCCAGAAGATCAACATGCACCCGAAGATCGAGGTGCAGAACATCGTCGCGAGCTCCGATCTGGAATCGGAGATCAACCTGAACGCCATCGCGGTCACGCTCGGGCTGGACCGCGTCGAGTACGAGCCCGAGCAGTTCCCGGGTCTCGTCTGCCGGATCGATGAGCCGCGCGTCGTCGTCCTGCTCTTCGGGAGCGGCAAGCTCGTGTGCACCGGGGCCCGTAAGCCCTCCGATGTCGAGGTCGCGGTCAAGAAGATCACCAAGGAGCTTCGGGGCGCGAGCCTCCTTCGCTAGGCGACGGGGGCGCTCGCCGTGGCGCTCCCTAGCGGGCTTCCGATCGTCGACCACCACTGCCATCTTTCCCCGACCGGGGAGGGCGTCGAGGCGGCCCATCGGTTCGAACGGGCGGGCGGCACCCACCTCTTCCTGGCGACGCAGCAGTACGGCGACGCTCCTCCCACGTCCGTCGCCCGATACGAGGAGCAGTTCGAGACGACCGACGCCATCGCCCGCCGGATCGAGGACGAGACCCGGGTCCGGGTCTATCGGGTGGTGGCCCCCTACCCCGTGGACCTATTGCGCCTGGAGCCGATCCTCGGCCTCTCGGAGGCTCGGCAGGTCGTGGAGGGCGCCCTGGAGCTCGCCGGACGCTGGGTGCGGGAGGGACGAGCCGTGGCGCTCGGGGAGATCGGGCGCCCCCATTTTCCGATCGAGCCCCCGCTCCGAGCGGCGAGCGAGGACCTCTTCCGACGTGCGCTGGAGATCGCTCGCGATGCGGATTGCCCGGCCGTGGTCCACTGCGAGGATCTCGACGAGGCCGGCTACGCAGCGTTGGCGGGGTTAGCGGCCCAGGCCGGGTTTCCGGTCGGTCGGTTGATCAAGCACTACGCGAGGGAGTGGATCCCGCCCGAGCGGCGGGCCGGGGTCGTGCCGTCGCTCCTTGCGCAGCGGGACGTCGTGGCCCGCAGCGTCGGATCCCCCGGCCCCTGGTTCTGGGAGACCGATTTCCTGGACGACCCCCGGCGTCCGGGCGCCGTCCTGGATCTCGCGACGATCCCCCGGCGGGCCGCCGCGTGGGCCCAACGGGGGAAGGAAGCCGTGGAGGCGCTCCGAGTGCCGTTCGAGACGTCGATCCGCTCCGTATACGGGTTCACCCCGTCCGCGGCCGAGCTCCGCTCCCGATGACCGGCGCCCGGCCGCGCCCCCTCGGACCGGGGCGACGACTCCACGGCGCGTGGCGCGACCGGATCGGGGGGCGCTTTCTTTTACCTCGCCCGCGGTGAACGCTTCGAGCGCAAACGTGGCCCCGGTCCTATTGGCGGAGGAGACCCTCGATCCGACGTTCGTCCCGCCGCAACTCGTGCGTCGGGAGTCCGAGTTGGCGCTCGTGGTCGGGCGCTTCCGCAGCGCCTTCTCGAAGGGGCTCACCTATCATCAGTTCATCACGGGGGGGATCGGCAGCGGCAAGACCGCCCTCGCCCGGAAGGTCGCCCAAGAGTTGGCCCGGGCGAGCCCGCTCGGGAAGCGCCCGGTCATCCCCCATTATGTGAACTGCTGGCGGCGATCGAACGACCGCCTCGTCCTGCTCGAGCTCTTGCGCTCCGTCGGTGTGTACTTGCCGGACAAAGGCTACGGCGTCCCGGACATGCTCGACACTCTCGAGCAGGGGCTCCGCAAGAATCCGGCCCACCGCCTCGTCCTTCTCGACGAGGTCGGGGCGCTCGTCCGTCAGGAGACGCGGCTCATCTACCTGTTGACCAGATCGGGCGAGGTCGGGTTGGGTTCGATATCCCTACTGATGGTCTCTCCCGAGGACGTGCTCCCGCACCTCGACGCGGCGAGCCGTTCGAGCTTCGGCGCCACGCATCGCCTCTCCCTCCCGAAGTACGGACGCGACGACCTCGAGGAGATCCTCGGCTACCGGGCCCGACTCGCGCTCCGGGCGGGCAGTTGGTCGACCGAGGTCCTTTCGCAGATCGCCGCCCTGGCCGCTCCGTTGGGGGACGCTCGCTTCGCCCTCGAGCTACTGCAGGGCGCCGCTCGCTTGGCGGAGGACGCCGGCGCCTCCGAGATCGCCCCGGAGCACGTACGTACGGCCAACGGTTCGATGATGCCCACGCTGAGCGAGGGGAAGCTCTCCGGCCTCGCCGAGAACGATCTGCTCGTCCTCCTGGCCCTGTCCCGGACCTTGCGGGGCCCGAGGACCCGTACGCCGACGGGACGGGTCCGACAGGTGTACGCCACCGTCGCCGAGGAGTATGGCCGGGATCCGGTCAGTCGGATCACCTTCTGGCGAACGGTCCGATCGCTCGAGCTCGAAGGGGTCATCCAGGTCGATCCCGCAACCCCGGGACGGTCTTCGCGCCTCGGCATGGATGAGGTTCCGGTCTCGGTCCTCACCCAATTCATCGAGGAGCGGTTCACCCGGCGCAAACGGAGGAAATCGTAATGGGCGACGCGGCGTCGGAGGCCGCCGTGTCCGCACCGGTGGAACTGGGGCCCACCGAGCCCACCGCCCGGCTTCCGATGTGGATCCGTACCCGACCGCCATCGGGAGATCGGTACCCGCAGGTCCGGTCGATCCTCGCGGAAATGAAGCTCGGCACGGTCTGCCGAGAAGCCCGCTGCCCGAACCTCCCCGAGTGTTGGTCGGCGGGGACCGCGACCCTGATGTTGCTGGGGACCGACTGCACGCGGCGGTGCTCGTTCTGCGCCGTACGGACCCATTGGCCGAACGGACATTTGGACCGCTCCGAACCCGAACGGGTGGCCGAGGCCGTCGCCCGGTGGGGCCTGCGATACGTAGTACTGACCCAGGTCTGTCGGGATGACCTGGCGGATGGAGGGGCCGCGATGCTCTCGGAGACGGTGCGCGCCCTCCGGGGGCGGACCCCCAGCACGAAGATCGAGCTCTTGGTCGGGGACCTGGGTGGGGCGCGAGCGTCGCTCGAAACGGTCGTGAAGGCACGGCCCGACGTCCTCGCCCACAACATCGAGACGGTCGAACGCATCTCCCCCGAGGTTCGCGACCGTCGGGCCAGCTACGCCGGATCCCTCGCGCTGCTCCGACAGGCTGGCGAGGGCGGTCCGGCCCGCTCGGTCACCAAGAGCTCGGTGATGCTGGGCCTCGGGGAGACGGAGTCCGAACTCTACGCGACAATGTCGGACCTGCGGAGCGCCGGCGTCGAGCTCCTCACCCTCGGGCAGTACTTACGCCCCAGCCTGTCGCATCGCCCGGTGGCCCGCTACGTCACCCCGGAAGAGTTCGCGCGATACGGAGGAGAGGCCGAGCGCTTGGGTTTCGCCGGCGTGGAAGCCGGGCCGCTCGTGCGCAGTTCCTACCACGCCCAGGAGCTCTTCGAGGCGGCCCTGGGGCTCCGGGGGCGCTGAAGGTGGCGAAGAAGGCGCGTCGTCGCATCGAGGCGGAAGCGGAGGCCGAGGCGTTCCACTTCCCGGATTTCGACGAGCGCAAGTTTCTCTCCCACGAGTACGAGCAGTCGATCGCGACGACGCTCGCGGTGTTCTTGGCGGTCGGTCTCGCCGTCCTCAGCTGGGCGCTCGACCATACGTCGCTGGCCACGGCGGTCCCCTGGATCCTCGGTTTCGCGGGGGTCTTCGCGGCCCCGTTCGTGATCCGGACCCTGCGGCCCCGGTCGGACGAGTACACTCGCGGCGACTGGGCGTGGATCATTCTGACGACCTTCTTCGGGTGGCTCGGGATCTGGTTCCTGTTGCTGAACCTGCTAACGCCCTGACGGATCCGGAGTCCTTAGCCAGGGCAACCGGCGGTCGACGAGGTCGCCGAGCGCGTAGCGCAATGCGGGGCTCTCCCCCGCCGCGGCGAGCGTGTGGAGGCTCGACGCAGGGCCGACCTCCCGGCGCAGATCCTTGCCGATGGGCAGCCTCGGGAGTTCGGCGATCAGCAAGTCTTCGAGCGCGAGGGCCGGCCGGACGGTGTCGACCGCGAGTTTCCCGTCCTCGGTCAGGTAGGGCCCCTGGAGGACCGAGGCGCCCGCCTGGGTCCACTTCGCGAGGAACTCCGACCCCCGATCGACCCCCGCCGGCGGGCCCTCGTGGACGCGGACCTTGGGAAGCTCGGCCTGGCCGACCTCGAGCAGCAGGATCAGATCCTGATCGCCGGCCGCCGAGGCCGTGCCGAGCACCATGAACCCGAGCCGGCCGGCCGCCTCTCCGAGGGCCCGCTCGGCCTTGCGGAGTTGCGGGTAGAGAATGTCGTCGACAAGCTTCGGCCGAGGGAGCCGGAGGACCGCCACGTGGGTGCCGCGCTGGGCGATCCGGTCTCGGGATTGGGCGATCGAGGGCGGCGGCGCGGACCGGATCTCGAAGAAGCTCGCTGTGGGGTGGCAACGGTACGCGGCGGCGGCGAGGATGAACAGGCCGAGGTTTCGGCGGGAGAGCGCCGTCGCCACATTGCGATGGGGATCGACGGGATCGTCCATCACGAGCGCGACGTCGTCCGGAACTCGAGGGCGCGCACTGGGGTCGGTGGGGAGGTGCACCGGCACCCTCCAACGCTCCGCCTCCGCGAGCAGCCGCGCGAGGGAGCCAAATCGGAGCACCAGTAGCTCGACCAGATACCCCGAGAACCCCCCGGTACGGGCTTCCGAACCGTACGCACCCAGGGACCGAAGGAACTGCTTCGCCAGCCGGATCTGGGCGGCGTGCCCGGGCGTCGTCCGGGATTCAAGATAGCGCTGGTGGAACGGCGTTCGGTCGACCGCGCTCAGGGGTTGGGACGGATCCTCGACAGCGTAGCCGGGGACCGCATCGACGGCGAAACCATCGAAGGTCCCCCGGAGGTAGGGGTGTTCGGCATAGCGAGTCTCGGGATTCTCGAGCAGGCGCCGGGCGAGCTCCATCCCGGCCCGTTCCAGCCCGTCCCGGTCGAGCTGGGGTGGGAACAGCATGAAGAAATCGATGTCGAGCCGATCGGCCAGGAAGGTGCCGCGCGCCGCGCTGCCCGCGACCAGGCATCGAAGCATCGGGGAACGGATCTCGGCCGCTACGTCGGTTGCGCGGGCCGTCAGCCGATCGATCGCCTTGCGGACCCGGGCCAATAAGTCCGGGTCCGGGGAGATCCGGGCCAACGCCTCCGCCTCGACCCGCTCGGCGAGCGGGTTCGCGCCGGCCGGCCCCATTTCCCGTTCCATCAGAGCGCCGACAGGAGTCCTGCATTGAAGCCTTTCCTGCGGGCGGGCCAACGACCCTGACCCGGGTCGCGCGGGTGATCGGATCCGAAGAAACCTCAGTCCCCATCGATCCCCGCGCGCCCGGCGGTCGTTATGGGTCCGTTCGCCCTATCTCATGGGAGGAGGAAATGGCGGCGAGCGCATCGCACCCGGCGACCCTCTTCCAGCCCGCCGAGGGGGGGAAGGTCCGGTGCACGGCGTGCGCTCGGTATTGCGTCATTCCCTCCGGGTCGCACGGCTTCTGCTTCGTGCGGAAAAACGAGCAGGGCCGCCTCGTACTGTTGACCTACGGGCGCGCCGCGGCGACGCAGGTGGACCCGGTCGAGAAGAAACCCCTGTCCCACTTCCACCCTGGCGCCCGGGTCTTTTCGATCGGCACGGTCGGCTGCAACTGGCGATGCCTGTACTGCCAGAACGCGGAGATCTCTCAGGAACACGTCGTCCAAGGGCGGGAACTGAGCGCCGTCGACGCCGTCCGGATGGCCGAGCGCTTCGACTGCCAGGGGGTCACGTTCACCTACAACGAACCGACGATCTTCATCGAGTATGCGCTCGACGTGATCCGGGAGGCGCATCGGCATGGTCTCTTCGCCAATTTCGTGACGAACGGTTACATGACGCCCGAGGCCGTCGATCTGATCGGGGGGGAGCTCGACGCCGTGAGCATCGACTTCAAGGGGAGCGGGGAGGAATCGTTCATGCGCAAGTACATCTCCGCGAAGGGCCCGGCCCCGATCCTCGAGACGATGGGTGCCCTGCGAGAGCGCGGCGTCCACGTCGAAGTGACCGATCTGATCGTGCCGACCGTCGGGGATCAACCGGAGGCCCTGCGAAAGCTAGCCCGCGAGGTGCGGGAGCGGCTGGGAAGCGATACGCCGTTCCACCTCCTCCGATGGCACCCTGATTACCGAATGATGGACCTACCCGAGACACCGGTGCCCACGCTGGAGCGGCTCCACGCCCTCGCGCGCTCGGAGGGCCTCCGTTTCGTCTATCTGGGCAACGTCTGGGGCCACCCGTTGGAGCACACCTATTGCCCGGAATGCGGCGCCCGCGCGGTGGAACGGTTCGGATTCACGATCCGGCGGTGGAACCTCGATTCGGATAACGGTTGCCGGAAATGCGGCTACCGGATCCCCTTCGTCGGACGACTATCGGAGGGGTACATCCCCACGCTCGCCCAAGCGGTAGGCTAGGGCATGACCGCGCATCTCCCCCCGCCCTTCGCCGACAGCATTATCCGTCGACCCGGTACCGAACTCCCAGCTCCATGAACCCTCCGGCTAACGCTCGATGGCATCCCCGCCAGCGCCCGCATTGGTCCGTTGCCATGGCCCTCTTCGCCCTCGCGACCGCATTGGCCCTCCCGCATCTCCCCGCCGCGCCCTCGACGGGACCGCGGACTCTGGCCCCCGTCTCGGGGGCGAACAAGTTGATCCCTACCCTACCCGGAGCGGCTGCGGCCGGGTCGTCCCACTCGGTTGCCTCGATGGTCGCGCCGCCGCTGCGCCCGACGACCCAGGTGGCGACGACGGTCGATTTGGTCACCAATCAGGCCATCGCGGGGAACGCGGCGCCTCGCTACGCGAACACCCCCGGGGGGATCGCGTACGATTCCCTCGATCAGATCGTGTTCGTCTCGGGGAGCTCCTCGGCCGCCATTGTCGCCGTCGATCCGTCGTCCGGTATCGTCCAAACCCTCGCCCTCCCGCTCGTGATGGGCAACTCCACCGCCATCCAGCCGACGCCGACGGCCCTCGCGTTCGATTCCGTCGACCGCAAGCTCTTCGCGTCGGACCCGGCCCTCGATCGGATCGAGATCTTCAACGTCTCCGCCTCGAACCCGTACCTCTCCTTCGAACGCGTGATCAACCTGACCCCGGGCACGCATCCCGCCGGCCTTCTCGCGGTCTCCTCGCCGGATCTGGTGTTCGTCGCGGATGAGAGCCTCGATCAGGTGACCGCCCTTTCGGGTTCCAACGCGAGTATCATGGGCAATGTGACGGTCGGTGGGGGACCCGTTTCCCTATGCTACGACCCCGTCACGGGGCTGGTCTTCGTGGCGGATTCGGCGACGGCCGACACCGTTTGGTTCTCCGCCGCCGGCCTCGCGGTCGGTCCTTCCCCGTTCCCGGTGCACAATACGCCCCTATCGATCGCCTTCGATCCGACGGCCAACCAGATCTGGATCGCGACGGGCGTCTACATCACGATCCTCGATGCGACCTCCCGCGCCTCCGCCTTCAACGTGAGCTTTCCATCGGGGACGCACATCGGCGGGTTGCTCTGGGACCCGATCGTCGGGCTCATGGCGGTGGCGAACGCGCCGGCGGGGACGGTATCATACCTTAACAGCACAGGTGTCGCCCGGGTCAACGCGAGCACGTACGGCGCCCCCTCGACGATGGTCGAGAATTCGAACCTCCAGGAGATCGACGTCCTCGACCCGGCCTCCAACGACCTGATCCGGGTCTCGGACCTCGCCCTGGTCGCCTCTGGATCGGACCGCCTCGGAGTGACCCCGGGCCTCGCCGCCTTTGATCCCGTGACCGATCGCATCGAGGTCCCCGACGTGACCTCCGACCGAATCCTCGAGGTCGATGTCCATACCTTGGCGCCCGGCGCCCCGTCCGTGGTCCGGTCCCTGTTCGTCCCGGGTCACCCCGTGGCCGCGGCCTTCGATCCGGTGACCGGGGCCGTCATCGTCGCGCTCATGGGCGGCGTGGTCGTCGCCCTGAACGCCACCTCCGGGGCCCTGCTGCATTCCGACAACCTCGGCAGTTCGTACACCTTGTATGACGTCCTCTTCGCCGACGGTCAGATTTTCGTGACCGGCGGAGGGAACCTGCTCTGGTCCCTCGACGCCCGCACGCTCGCGGTGGCGGTCACCATCCCGGTCTCCTCGCTGCCGTCGTCCCCCCGGCTGATGGCCTACGCGGCGGCGACCCAGCTCCTGTACGTCACGCTGATGTCGGCGAACTCCCTCGCCATCGTGAACGCCTCCACCGACGTGGAGGTCACCACCATCGCGGCGGGCCCATCGCCCTACGGGGTCGCCTACGCGCCCTCGAGCGGGGATCTGTTCGTCGCCGATTCCGCCGCCGGGGTCCTCGACGTCATCCACGCCGCGAGCCGGGCCTCGGTCGCCCAGGTCCCGGTCGGGTACCTCCCCTCGGATGTGCTCTATGTCCCGGGGACCCAGCAGATCTTCGCGACCGCGACGCGTTCGGACAACGTGACGATCATCAGCGCGAACTCCTTCGCGGTCAGCGCCACGGTCCCCGTAGGCGAGTGGCCGAGCGGCCTCGTCCTCTCCAACGTGACCGGCGACGTGTACGTCTCCGACGTTCCGGACTCCGCCGTTTCGGTGATCCCCGCGACGGCGCCCGGCCCCGCGCCGTTCTCCGCTCAGCTCGCGGTCAACCCGGCGCGCACCGACGTCGGTACCACGGTCCAGTTCACCACGTCCACGTCATATCCGGCCTGGGACTTCTCCTACCAGTACGTCGGTCTGCCGGCCAACTGCGCGAGCGCCAACGCTTCCGTGATCCGCTGCGTGACAAGCGGGGCGCCGGCGAACCTCTCGACCAACGTCTTTGTGACGAGCATCGGGGGGGAGCGAAC
Organism: Thermoplasmata archaeon; assembly: GCA_035945215.1. GTDB lineage: Archaea > Thermoplasmatota > Thermoplasmata > Lutacidiplasmatales > UBA184 > Lutacidiplasma. The sequence continues at coordinate 239,611 of DASZAJ010000007.1, read as the reverse complement.
CAACGCTTCCGTCGGGGTTGACCTCATCCCGAGCGTCTCGATCGCGGCGTTCTCGGTCTCCCGGACCACCCTGACGCTCGGAACTCCGGTCGTGTTCAACCTGTCCGCCCAAGGCGGAACCCTGCCGTACACGATCTCCTATCCGACGCTGCCCCCCGGATGTCCGGCCCAGTCGGTCGCCCGGTTCGTCTGCTCGCCGGACCGGGTCGGTCAGTACAGCGCCAATGTCCTGGTCGTGGACGCGGTGCGACTCCCGGCGACCGCTTCCCTCAACCTGATCGTCAACCCCTTGCTCGTGTCGAATCCATCGGTCACCGCCTCGAGCATCGTCCTCGGCGCCACGGTGACCATCCTCGCGAACGTTTCGGAGGGGACCCCGCCCTATACGATCAGTTACACCGGGCTCCCGCCGGGGTGTGCCTCGGCGAACACGAGCTCGTTGCGTTGCGAGCCGACGGGGACCGGATCGTTCTCGATCTCGATCCATATGGTCGACGCGAGCGGGTCGCCGGCCGTCCGAACCGTCTCCCTCGACGTCCAAGCCCCGCCGCCTCCGGCCACCGCGACGCCCGTGGCCCTCTACCTGGGCATCGGGGCGGTCGTCATCGTCGCCGTGGTGGTGGCGATCATCGCCTTCCGACGGAAGGGCGGCGGCGGGGAGTCGCTGTCGACCGGAGAGGACGGGGGGAGCGCCCCGGCCGACCCGGCGATCTACTCGACCGGTTCTCGGACCGTCCCGAGGCTTCCCGTGGGACCCGTGGAGGCCCATGGGCCGGTGGCCGAACCGTCCACCCCCCGATATTACACACCCGCGCCGGAAGAGGAATCCCCTGCCCCCGCGCCGAACCCGCCCTCGGCCGGACCGACCGCGAGCCGCCCCGTCCTAGTGTGCCGGACCTGCGGAACGGTCAACGAGCCGTGGATCACCCATTGCCGGTCCTGCAAGCGGCCGCTCCAATCCACCTAGACCCGGGCGGCCGCTCGGCCCGCTCTCAGCGCCACCCTTCGGACCCGGATATACCCAAGCCTCCTTCGGAACGTCCCCGGCGGGGTCGCTCTCCACCTCAAACGGCACACACAACCTTTTTCACGTCGTGCAAGTGCTCCCCGACGGTGGTCGGCAACTTCCTGACCCGGCTCGACCGGATCGTCCGAAGCCGGGACTCGCTCCTGTGCGTCGGCCTCGATCCGGATCCGGCCGATATCCCGGCGTCGCTCGGGGGTCCGGCGGAGTCCGGACGCCTGACGAGGTTCCTCGACGGGATCCTCCGGGCGACCTCGCCCCATGCGGCCGCCTTCAAGTGCCAGCTCGGCTCCTACCTCGCCTTCGGGACGAACGGGCTCACCCAGCTCCAGCGCCTGACCCAGCGCATCGGACCGAACCATCTGAAGATCCTCGACCTGAAGGCGAACGATATCCCCAACACGATGCGGCTGGTCCGCGACGGGGCGTTCGGGGAGCTGGGGTTCGACGCCGTGACGGTGACCCCCTGGCTCGGATGGGAGACGCTCGAGCCGTTCGCGGAGGACCCGGAGCACGGCATCTTCGTTGTCGCGCACTCGACGAACCCGGGCGCGCCGGACTTCCAGGAGATCCCGACCCCTCGGGGACCCCTTTGGCTCGCCGTGGTCTCGGAGGTCGGACGGATGGCGAAGGCCCACGGGAACGCGGGCGTGGTCGTGGGGGCCACCTACTCCGAGCTCCTGCGGGCCTCCCGGGAACGGCTCGGGGAAGGGGTTCCGATCCTCATCCCGGGGGTGGGGGCGCAGGGGGGCCGCCTGTCGGTCTCGGTCCGGGAAGGCGTCGACGCGAACGGTCGGGCGCTCTTGGTCAACTCCTCCCGGTCGATCCTCTTCGCCTCGTCCGGGCCCGACTGGGCCGAGGCGGCGGGCGCCGAGGCCCGGCGGCTCAAGGAACAGATCAACCAGCTGCGGTCAGGCTTTCGTAAAGCCGGATGAGCGAGTCGACGACGGTCCCGACGCCGTAGCGGGCTTCGGCCCGCCGTCGGGCCGCTCGGCCCATCGCGCCGCGCCGGGCCGGGTCGTCGAGGAGCTCCTGGATCCGGGCCGCGAGCTCGCCGACGAGGAGCGGATCCGTGAGCAACCCCTCGACGCCCGGCGCGATGACCTCCCGGACCCCGGGCATGTCCGCGATGACGACCGGAAGGCCCGAGGCCATCGCCTCGGCCACCGCGAGGCCGAACCCCTCGAGCCGGTTCCGGGACGGGAAGACGAACAGGTCGGCCGCCCGGAAATAGCCGGGCAACTGCTCGTCGGAGACGTCGGGGCAGAAACGCACCCGCTCCTCCACCCCGAGCCGCTCGGCGAGCCGGACGAGCGCGTCGAGTCGCGGGCCGCGCCCGACCACGACCAGGGCCACGTCCCGGGGCAGCCGGGGCAGGGCCCGGAGGATCTGGTCGACCCCCTTGTGCGGCACGAGGCGGCCGGTGAACAGGACGACGCGCCGACCCGTGAGGCCCAAACGGGCCCGGACCGGCTCGCCGGAGATCTCCGGTCGGAACCGCTCGAGGTCGACCGCCGACGGGATGATCTCGACCGGGCGGCCCCGCAGGGGGGTCGACGTTTCGGCATACGTCCGGGTGTGGGCGACGATCCGCTGGGCACGATCGAGCGTCGACGGCAGGAACAGCGACTCGTACAAGGCCGTCAGGAAGCGTCCCGCCGGTCCGGGTCGGTACAGATCGCAATGGTAGGTCAGGACGACCGGGGTCCGTCGGCCTCGGAGTCCCCGCGTGGCGAAGTACGAGGTCAAGGGCGGCGGGTAATGCAGGTGGACGACGTCCGCCTCGAGCGCGCGGATCGATCGGGTGGCGCCGACATCGATCGGGGTATCGAGGACCACCCCGAGCGTCCGGCTGCGGACGATCCGATAGCCGGCCCGGGCCTCGGTCTCGGGGAGGGCGCGATCGTACCGGGAGGTGAGGACCGTCAGCTCGTGGCCGCGTCGGACGAGCTCCTCGGTCACCCGGCGCACGTACGCCTCGACGCCGCCCGCGTGCGGATCGTAAAACGGGCTCGCTTGGACGATCCTCACGGCGCCCGGGGCCTCACAGCCCCCAGTCGTTCCCCCGACCGGACGAGGGCCACCGGCTACGCTCGGGGAGCCGCCCGGCGGGACTCGGCGCGGGACTCCCGGGTCTGAAGGAGGTTGGTGGCGGCCAGCGTCGCCACGTCGATGCCGCGCATCGGTTCCCCCAATCCTTCGGAGACCCGGGCGAGCAGGGCGGCGTCCTCGGGGTGACTCGCCGCCTCGACGATCGCCTGGGCGACCCGACTCGGTCGCTCGGCCTTGAAGATGCCGCTCCCGACGAAGACCCCATCGACCCCGAGGAGCCGACACAGGACCGCGTCGGCCGGGGTCGCGATGCCGCCGGCCGCGAAGTTCACCACGGGCAGCCGCCCGAGCTTCTGGACCTCCAGGACGAGCGCCTCGGGCACCGAGGCCTCCTTCGCCCACAGGTGCACGGCTTTGCGGTCCATCGGAGCGAGCGCCGCGATCGCGTCGTTGACCTGGCGGATGTGCCGGACGGCCTCCACGACGTTGCCGGTCCCGGCCTCCCCCTTCGTCCGGATCATGGCGGCCCCCTCCTGGATCCGGCGCAGCGCCTCGCCCAGGTCCCGGGCCCCGCAGACGAACGGCACCCGAAAGCTGGACTTGTCGACGTGGTGGAACGGGTCGGCCGGCGTGAGGACCTCCGACTCGTCGATCATGTCGACCTCGAGGGCCTCGAGGACGCGGGCCTCGGCCGTGTGCCCGATCCGGCACTTCGCCATCACGGGGATCGAGACGTGCTGCTGGATCTCGCGGATCTTCCTCGGATCGGCCATCCGGGCGACCCCGCCGGAGGCCCGGATGTCCGCGGGGACCCGCTCCAGGGCCATGACCGCCACCGCGCCGGCCCCTTCGGCGATCTCGGCCTGCTCGGCGGTCGTGACGTCCATGATGACGCCCCCCTGCTGCATCTTGGCGAAGCCGCGCTTGACGAGCTCGCTGCCGAAGCGCAGGGATTCGATCGGGTCGGCCATGCTCGGCCGATGGACCGGTTCCCGGCTTAAAGGCCCTGCGCCGGCTGCGCGACGCCGGCGCGCCTTGGCGTAGAGGCTATGAAGCCGGCCGAACTCGCCGAGTCGCTGGGGGAGCTTTGCCGCGGCTGAGAGGACGGGCCCACGCGCTCGTCGACCCCATGAACCTGATCGGGATAATGCCCGCGCAGGGAACGCGATGGGCGTTCTGAGAGCTCCCCCCGGCGAACGGGGGAAGGATGCCGGCTGATACGGTTCCGGGCGCGCCACCGACGATCGATACCCGCCGAGGGCACCGACGGCCCGGCGCTACCGGGCGCCTCCTCGCGGGGATCGCGGTCGCCGTGGTCGTGGTCCTCGCCGGCCTCGGGATCGGGTCGTACCTTTCGGCGCACCACCTCTTCCCGTTCTCGGCCGGCGAGCCGACGATCACCGTCTACACGTACGATAGTCTGTTCGGAGGGTGCGGTTCGGCCAACCTGACCGCGCTCGTCGGCTCGTTCGAGTCGGCCCACCATGCCCACGTCGTCCTCGACTGCCTCTCGGGCACCTTGGCGAGCACGCTCATCGCCCAGAAGAACGCCCCGGGCGCCGACGTGGTGATCGGCCTCGACGAGGTGAACGCCCCCCAGGCCGACGCCGCGGGGGTCCTCATTCCCTACACGCCTCCGGAGCTCGCCGCGCAGCCGGCGTCGCTCGTCGGTGAGATCGCGTCGGACCACTCGGTCGCCCCGTACGAGTTCGGGTATCTTGGGATCGACTACACGCCCGCGTTCTTCCAGGCGACCCGGGGCGCCGTGGCGAACTTCTCCCTGCCCGAGGTCGCCGCCAACGGCACGTGGGCGAAGGGGTTGATGGTCGAGAACCCGGAGAGCGACATCGTCGGGGAAGAGTTCCTCCTGTCCGAGATCGCCTTCTACCAGCAGGTGCTGCATGAGAACTGGACCGGCTTCTGGCATTCCGTCGACCCGGCGATCCGGGTGAGCGATTCCTGGTCGGACGCGTACACGTCGTTCACCACGCCGCCCAATTCGCCCCCGATGCTGGCGAGCTTCAACACCGACCCGGCGGCGGCGGCCTCGGGGGGCACGCCTGCCTTCAACGCGACCTTGTACCACTGGAACGGCTCGACCTACGCCTGGAAGACGGTCTACGGGATCGGGATCGTCCGCGGGACCACTCATCTCGCGCTGGACCAGGCGTTCGAGGACTGGTTCCTCCAGGGGCCGGTCCAGTCGGAGATCCCGACGAACGAGTGGGTCTACCCCGCCAACACCTCCGTCCCCCTGCCCGCGAGCTTCGGTTGGGCGGCCGACCCGAACGGGGCGACGGTCCTCAACGGGGCGATCCCGCCGTCGAGCATACCGGGCGCGCTGCCGACGTGGCTCAATCAATGGCAGGCGATCGAGAATCGACCGGCCTAGGTCGGTTCGATCGGGAGCTCCTGGCGGCCCTCCCGGTCGTGGCGTTCGTCGCGGTGTTCACGCTCCTGCCGGTCGCCCTCCTGTTCGCGCAGGGGTGGGCCGGCGTGTCGGGGGGGTCGGGGGTCGCCACGATCCTTGGCGAATCGGTCAACGATCGCGCCATCTCGAACTCCCTGATCGAGGGGGCCGTCAGCGCCCTCGCGGCGGTCGCGGTCGGGTACCCGTCCGGGGTGTTCCTAGGCCGGACCCACTTTCCGGGCCGGTCCGTGGTGCTATCGGTGCTCCTGATCCCGTTCCTTCTGCCCACGGTCGCGGTGGTCCTGGGCGTCGTGGAATTCCTCGGTCCGGGCGGCCTGATCACATCGTTCGCGCCGGGCGCTGGGGTGTTCGGCTCGGGATTCGGCGGGATCGTCGCCGCCAACGTCGTCTTCAACGCTCCGGTGGTGGTCCTGCTGACGGTGGTCGGGGTCGAGACGGCCTCGCCGGACCTCGAGGAGACCGTCGCCTCCCTCGGCGGGTCGCCCCGAACGGCGTTCCGGTCCGTGTGGGGGCCCCCTTCGTTGGTCGGGGCGCTCGCCGGAGGGCTGGTCGCCTTCCTGTTCTCCGCCCTCGCCTTCGCCGGCCCGCTCCTCATCGGGGGGGCTTCCTGGTATACGATCGAAGCCCGCGTGTACACGCTTGCCCAGACCCTCGCCCAAGGTCCGGCCGCCGCGGTCCTGGCCCTCGCCGGGGTCGCGCTTCTCACCCCGGTCACGGTCGCCTACATCGCTCTCTCGGGGCACCTGCGGGCCGGGCCCCTGGCGGCGCAGCGCCGTATCCGGCGCTTCGATGGTCGGAACCCGATCGCCTGGGGCCTGGCCGTTTGGACCGCGATCTTCGTCGGGGGCGTCGGCCTCCTCCTCGGGGAGATCGTCGTCGCGGGCTTCGCCCGCTCTGGGTCGTTCGGCTCCGCGGCCTCGCCGTTCGTCGATCTGTTCGCCCCGGCCCTCACGGCGCGGCTCGGCTTCTCAACGGCGTCCGCCGGGGCGAACACACTCCTCTACGCGACCCTCGCGAGCGTGCTGGCCGTACTGTTGGCGCTCGCGGCGGCGCCGTCGCTGGCTCGGCGTCGCCGGGCCCAGCGGGCCGTCGGCGCCATCGCCTTCGCCCCGCTGCTCATCTCCCCGGTGGTCCTTTCGTTCGCGCTGGCGCAGTTCGTGCGGCCCCTGCTCGGTGGGGAGTCGGCGGTCCCGCTCCTGATCATCATCAGCCAGGCCACGCTGGCCCTGCCCTTCGTACTTCAAGCGATAGGGATCCCGCTGACCGGGACCAGCCCGCGATTGGGGGAAGCCGCCCGGGCGCTCGGCGCGAGCCGATGGCAGGCGTACCTCGACGTCGAGCTACCGACCATCCGTTCCGGGATCTGGACCGCGGGACTCTTCGCGTTCGCGCTCGGCCTCGGGGAGTTCACCGCGACGAACTTTCTCGCTACGGCGACCGCCTCGACCCTGCCGGTCGAGATCTACCATCTGGAGGCCCTTCGCCTCGGGGGACTGTCCCGGGCCGCCGCCGCGTTGCTCGTGCTCCTGTGCCTAGGGCTGTTCGTGGCGATCGCCACGCGCCGCGAGGAGGGATCCCGTGTCTTCTGAGCCGCGCCTCGAGTTGCGTTCCCTCTCCGCGGCCTGGGATCGGACCGAGGTGGTGCACCAAGTGAGCCTCTCGGTCGCCCCGGGCGAGTTCGTGGTACTTATGGGCCCGAACGGCGGGGGCAAGACCACCCTCCTTCGCACCATCGCGGGCTTCGAGCGGGCCAGCGCCGGCGAGGTTCGGCTCGACGGCCGAACGGTGACCGACCTGCCCGCGCATCGACGCGGGATCGGGATCCTCTTCCAGGAGCCGGCCCTGTTCCCCCGCCGGTCGGTCTGGTCGAACGTCGCGTACGGCCTCGAGGTCGCCCGACGCCCATCGCGGTTCGTCGCGAATCGGGTGGCCGCCATGAGCGCGTTGCTCCACCTCGACGACCTTCTGGAACGTCCGGCCGACTCGCTCTCCGGGGGCGAGCGACAGCGCGTCGCTCTGGCGCGCACCCTCGCGCCCGGTCCCCGGGTGGTCCTGCTCGACGAACCGTTCGCCGCGGTCGATCCGGAATTGCGGTCGGGGTTCCGCGCGGAGTTCCGCAGGGCCCTCCAAGAGCTGGGCGTGAGCGCCATCCACGTGACGCACGACCGGGACGAAGGGCTCTTCCTCGGCGACCGCGTCCTCCTGTTGCTGGGGGGCCGGCTCGTCCAGTCCGGGCCGCCCCAGGAAGTCTACCGGAACCCGAGCTCGGTCGACGCGGCCCGGTTCCTCGGCTACAACCTACTGCGGGAGCGGGGGCGAACTCTGGCGATCGACCCCCGGGAAGTCGAGGTCGGGCCCCCCGGGGACGGGGTGCGCGCCGAGGTGGATCGGATCGGGCCGTCGACGGACGGGGTCACCGTCCTCATGCGCCTCCCCGACGGGCACCGGATCGAGGCCCGCCTCGCGAGCACGAGCGCCCTGCCCGGAAGCACCGTGGGCGTGCGATGGCGCCGTTCGGTGGACGTCGACGAACCCACGGCGCCGCCGTAACGGCGACGGGGCGAACGATCAGTCGTCGCGGCGCCGTCGACGGGGCCGCTCGGAGTCGTCGCCGCGCGGCCGCGGGTACCGTCGGGGCGAGTAGTTGCTGCTCGGGCCGTTCCGGGGCCGGCCGCCCCAGCCGGGCCTTCGGGCGAATCCGCGGTCGGGCCGATCTTCCCGGGGCCGCATCGTGAACGTATTGCCGCAGGACCGGCAGGTCCCGGTCACGGTCCCATCGTCATTCTGGCTGAACTCGAGGGGACCGCCACATTGGCGGCATGGGCGCGCCGGGGGCCGGTCCGACCGCTCGTCGTCCCGGCGGGGGCCTCGGGGTCGATCCTCCCATCGACCCGCGGGTCGCGGCGGGAAGCGGCCCGCGGACGCCCGCATCGGGCGGCGAGGGGTCCGAACTTCGTCCTCGCTGGCCTCCTCCTCATCGTCTTCCTCGTCGGCCTCGCCTTCCCCCGGTGAATCGCGAACGCCGCCCTGGGTGAGATGCGTCGCCACCCCGCAACCCGAGCAAACCGCGTCGACCGATCGGTCGGGATGGACCTGGAAGGTGAGGGCCGCGCCGCACTCCCAGCATGGGGCGACCGGCACGGCGGATCCGACCGCCGCCCGCTCCCCATCGGCGCCCTCAACGGCGAGCGGCGCCGCCAAGACCGCCGCATGCCCACAGCTCGCGCACGTGCCTTCGAGCAGCTGGATCGAGCGGGTTTGGTATTCGACTGCGGCCCCGCAGTCGGGGCAGGACTTCGCCATGGGGAGCGGGGCACTGCACGCGACTCCCCTTAAGCGCTGGGGTTCGAACCGAGGGCGGGCCGTTCGGCCGGGACGAGAGCGGGGAGCCGGATTTGAACCGGCGAACGCCTACGCGACAGGATCTCTTCGAGGGCCGGCCTCGCCGGCCCGCGTTTAAGTCCTGCGCCGTTTCCGGGCTTGGCTATCCCCGCGCCTTAACGCGCAGCGGCAGCCGCCGCCACTTCCGGAGCGGCCGAGGCCTTGGGCGCCCGCTTGACCGAGATCCGCTTCGGGAAGTACTTCAGCAGCACGACGTCGTTAACGGCCGAGACCCACCGGTACGGGACGTTGATCGGTTTCGAATCCTCCACTAATAATGGGCTGGGTTCATCGAGGTAGATCCCGTCCACCTTCGACGCGTCCACATCGACGACCACGTTTCCGACCTCGCCCAGGAGGCGGCCCTCCGGGGTGAACACCTGGCGACCCAACAGTTCGGTCATCTCGACGAGCATTGAGCGGTACCCGAAGCGCCGACGGCGGCTCCCCCTATTTGGCACTTACGCGGGAGTGGCGCCGCCGCCGGTCGGCGCGTCGTCCTCCGGCGAGGCCGACTCCGGGGAAGCCTGCTTGACCTGGGTCTGGTACAACCGGACCAGCTCGTCGGCCGTCGTTACCTCGCCCGGTCCCTTATCGGTGCGGAACCGTCCGGTGAACCTCGGGAACCGAAGGGCGAGGCCGAACCCCTTGCGGAGGGCGCCGAGGGCGGCAGGGTGCGTCGGGCTGAGGGTCAGCTCCGCACCCCGCAGCTCGAGAACCACCCCCGGCCGCATCCATCGATCCGGCACCAGGGAGCTCCGGACCCTCGGATCCGGTCCGCCGGCCTCGTACGGCTGGAGCCGCGTGGGGAGGTCATCGAGCGTGGCATCATCGAAACCGCTTCCCACCTTGCAGAGGGTCTGGAACTGATCGCTCACCGGGTCGTAGACGGCCATCAGCAAGGCGCCGTAGCGTCCGGCGCGCCGTCCCCGCCCGGCGAAGGCGCCCACCACGACCGCGTCGACCGAGTCGGCGAGCCCGTGGGTGTACTCGCGCTTGTACTTGATCCACCAGAACCCCCGCGCCCCCGCCCGGTACCGGCTTTCGGCGGCCAGCGACTTCGCCATCACCCCTTCTCCGCCCGAGGCGATGCAGGCATCGAAGAACGCCTGGGCCTCCTCGACGGAACGGACGACCTTCTGCTCGGCGAGCCGGACCCGTTCCCCGGTCTCGACCAATCGTTCGAGCTGCGCCCGGCGTTCGGGGAACGGGCGCGAGAGGGTCTCGGTCGTCCCATCGAGCAGGACGTCGAACAGGAAGATCGAGACCGGGACCTCCACCTGCATCCGCTCGAGGTCGTACTTGCGGCCGCGCCGACGGGAGATCTCCTGGAACGGCCGGATCTCCTCCGTGTCCGGGTCGACGGGAACGCACTCCCCTTCGACGATCGCCGGTCGGTGGCGTACGGCGCGCGCCAGCGCCGGGAGCAGCTCCGGGAACTGGGCTCCGATCTCCTCGAGCCGGCGGGAGAACAGTCGGACCGTGCCGTCCGAGGCGATGTGCGCCTGGACCCGCAGCCCGTCGTATTTCATTTCGAGTGCCGCGGATCCTTCCATCCGCTCGAGTACGTCAGCGAGGTTCGGGGATCGCTCGGCGAGCATCGGCCGAATCGGCCGGCCCACTTCGAGATGAACCGAGCCCAGACCCGCGAGACCCTCCCGGGCGAGCGCCGGGGCGACGAGCCCGAGGTCGCTCGTCAGGTTGAACGCTTCCTCGATCTTCGACCGCGCCTCCTTCGTGCCGTCGGCGAACGCCTGCGCCAGCGCGTCGAGGATGGTCATCTCCCGGACCCCGAGCCGCAGTTGGCCCAAAACGAACCGAATCACGTACTTCGACTCGACCGGGTCGGCGCGCGCGAGCAGCCGGACGATCGCCTGGACTTTGACCTCTTGTGACCCTTTCCCTTTCTCGGCGGCGAGCGATCGGAACGATTCGTAGACCTCGTGCACGGTCAGCGGCTCGGCCGTGCCGGTCGCCGGGTGCTGCGTCCGAAGTTCCTCGGCGGTGAGCCCGAGGTCGCCGGATCGCTTCTGCGCTGCGAGGACCTCGGCCTCCTCGAGGCCCATCGATTCGGCGACGGCGCGGCGGCCCAGGGAGTCGGCGACCCCGAGTTCGACCCCTTCGTACTCGGGACGCAGCTGGCCCTGGGAAAGGAACAGTATGTCGGAAAGTTCGTCGACGCTCGCGCTCTTCAAGAGGCCGGCCAGGAGGTCCCGCCGCTCGTTGCGCTTGGTCGTCGCGTCGAGACGCTCGTAGGCCGCCGTGAGCTCGGCGAACCTCATGGGGTCGCCGCGGTCAGGGCCGCGCGCAGCGCCTGCAAGTTCTTCCCGATGTCCCCGCCGGCGAACACCGAGTTGCCACAGACGAAGAAGCTCGCGCCGGCGTCGCCCGCCGTCCGGATCGTTTCCTGGGTGATCCCGCCATCGATCGAGAGCTCGATCGCGCGCCCCTCCGCGTCGAGCTGGTGTCGGACCTCACGAAGTTTGGGAAGGATCTCGGGAAGAAACTTCTGGCCGGAGAAGCCCGGATGCACGCTCATCACAAGGACCTGGTCGAGTCGGTCCAATAGAGGTTGGACCCGCGAGAACGGCGTGCCGGGGCGCATCGCGACCCCGACGCCGACGCCCAGCTTGCGGATCTCCAGGACCGCCTCCTCGACGGGGTCGGCGGCTTCGGCGTGAACGACGAGGGTGGTGCCACCGGCCTCCGCGAACGCGGGGGCGAACCGGATGGGGTGCTCGATCATCAGATGCACGTCGAGAGGAAGGTGCGTACGTCGTCGCACCGCTTGCACGAGCGCCGGGCCGAAGGAGATGTTCGGGACGAAGTGCCCGTCCATGACGTCGAGATGGAAGGCATCGGCCCCGCCGAGCTCCGCGGCCCGCATCGCCCCGGCGAGGTCGGCGAAATCGGCCGAGAGCAGCGAGGGCGCGAGCCGGACCGTCCGCTCGTCGCGCACGGCGGCCGCATCTGGGGTGAGTATATATAGCGGCACCGGGGTAACGCCGGCGATTCCTCACGTCGAGGAAATCGGAACAAAACGATGTCGGAAACGCAAAATCCGTCTTCGGGAGCTCGCGGAATCGGGAGTCGTTCGGCGATGTCGATGCCGACGGCCATCGTCGTGATGGCGGTCGTGCTGATCGTGGCCGGAGCGGGATCCTACGTGGCGTTCAACGGCGTAAAGCCGACGAACACGACGAAGCAGAGCTGCGTCCCGGCCACGAGCGCCGCCTGCGCCGCGCTCGCCGCCAGTCATGACGTGACGCTGCTGGCGCCGTTCGCCGCAGCGCAAACCGGACAAACCATTCCTTTTTCAGCGGTCCTTCCTTCGGGGGCGAGTTCGACCAACTTCACCTTCAACTTCGGGGACGGCACGACCCCCCAGAAGACGGCCGCAGGTTCGACGACCCACGTATACACCTCCCCCGGATCGTACATCGTCTCGGTCCAGTCGAACATCAAGGGTCAGGTCCATGACAACTACGCCCACCTGATCATCATCACGATCACGGCGTCCGGTGCTTCGGGGACCGCCCAGGATCTCCCCGGCGTTTCCGGCAAGGTGGCGGCTAACTCCACAGGTGGGACCGGAGCCCCGACGGCGATCATCGCGCCGGGCGGCACCGTCACCGTCGCGGGAACCTACACCTCGAGCCCCACGAACCCCCTGTTCACGGTTCAGGCTCCGAGCCTCAACGCCTCCACCGGTGGACAGCTGGGAACTCCCACGCTGACGGCGACGAGCGCCCAGGCGACCGTCACCTACGCGAACTCGGGGGTCTACACGATTACCTTCGTCGGAACCGCCACCAGCTCCAACCCGACGACTACGATCCACCAGAACTTCGTTTGGACGGTCTTCGTGGCCCCGACGGGTATCCACGCCTCCGCGGGGGCGGGGGGCGCCACGTCTCCTCACAAGGGCTTCCTCAATGTCTACGAGGACTATCCGGGCGGTTCGAGGACGCATGACCCATCGGTCGAATACGACAGCGTTAGCGGCGAGGTCGTAACGAACCTGTTCCAGACGCTGATCCAGTACAACGGGACCGCCGCCGGGCCCGACCCGAGCGACTTCGTCCCCGACGCGGCGGCGTGTGTTCCGGGCAGCGCCCAGTGCGCCTCGCTGTTCCCGGATGCGCCGGCGACCTCGGGGTCGGCCCTCGTGAACAGCACGACGGGCGCCTACACGTTCGTGCTGACCGCGAACTCTCAGTTCTACGACCCGGCGACCCAAGCCCACTGGGGGGTTTACCCCTCGGACGTGATGTTCACCCTCATCCGGACCGAAGCGTTCTCCGTCCTGCCGTTCTTCGGCGCCAACAACGGCTGGCTGGTTTCCCAAGAACTCCTGAACAGCGGCAACGGCGGCTGGGACATGGGCACCCACGGTGCGTTCAACAACACCCCGTCGAATTCGTTCGCCTCGATCCTGGTGAACGCCTCGGCGTATTGTCCGCCCTCTGCGATGTCCAGCCCGAACTTCCACGGCTGCGTCACGCTGCTCGCGAAGGCGAACGGCATTCCCTGGCCGTTCTTCCTGGAGATCGTCGCCGACCCCACCGGCACGGGGATCGAGCCGTGCGGATGGTTCAGCGCCGGGGCGCAGGGGGCCGGGATCCCCGACTGGACGATGACCAGCCAATACATGAACGGTCTCGGCGACCGATCCTGTGCGTTGCCCGGGGGCGCGACCTCGACCGACTCGGCGTCGTTCCACAACGCGGTCAACGCCATGGGCGCGACCGACTGGGACTCTTGGGAGACCGCGGGCTCGGCGGCGCCCTACGTTGGGCACGTCCAGTACAACAGCGTTGGCAGCGGCCCGTACTACATGCAGAACCTCGTCATCGCGGCGTCGTACAAGCTCCAGGCGAACCCGTACTACACAGCGAACCCGTACTGCAGCTACTCGGGCTGCATGCCGGGTCCCACCGGTTATGCCGCGACCGTGAGCGTCGTCTGGGAGCCCAACTCGCTCGAGGGCGAGCTCGCCTACCAATCGGGGATCTCCGACGCCTCGTCGATCCCGCCGACCGAGACGTCGATCCTGCTACAGCTGCTCCAGCAAGGCAAGGTGCAGGCCGTCGAGGCGCCGACGATCTCGATCTACTTCTGGCCGTTCGACTTCAAGTTCAACGCCGCCGGTGCCGCGAAGTACACGACGAACCCCATCACCGTTCCGGATGACTTCTTCAGCCATGTCGGGATCCGGCAGTTCTTCGCCCACGCCTTCCCGTACGGCACCGTCCAGTCGACGGTCAACACGGTGGATGGGATCACCTACAACTTCGCCTACGGAGGCGCGATCCCCAAGTTCATGGGGTCGTACTATCCGACCAATGTGAGCTGGCCGACGGGAGACCCCTCCTCCGACGCGGGTACCATGGGCACGGCCGGTTGGTGGTGGGCGCAATCGACGACGCCGGGAAGCCCCTACTACGACTCCGAGCTCACGACGTGCTCGGTGTCGAACCCCTGCCAGGTGCCATGGTTCGGCGAGACCGGTTCGCCCAACGTCGATGAGATGGGGGCGCTGCTCCAGCAGGAGGTCGGCTTGCTGTCGGGCGGGCGCGTGAAGATGACGACGCTCGACATCAACTTCGCCGACCTCGTGGGCAACATCCAGTCCACGCCCGGTCAGAACCCGATGCCGATGTACCAGCTCGGGTGGGCGCCCGACTACCCCGACCCGACCGACTACATGGCCCCGCTCTATCAGGTGGGCGGACCGTACACCAGCCCGAACGCCATCGGCCCGCAGGTCTACTCGACCGGATTCAACCAGTCGAGCTACTCGGGCGGCAGCTGCCCGAGTGCGACCGACTATGTGGGCTGGGCGCACCTGGTCATCAGCATGGGCGGGGTCCCCGACGCCTGCCAGGGACCGGCGTACTCGGCGCTCAACTACGTGATGGCGGTGGCCTCCGTTCTGTCGCCGGGACCCGCGCGCGTCCTGCTCTACAACTACGCCGAGCAGATCGCGAACGGCCTGGCGCTCTACATCTACTGGGGCCAGACGAACCTCGTCATCTCCGCGGCTCCGTGGATCAACCCCGCTTCGCCGAACACGTCCGTCATGTTCGGGGGCGGCAACGAGCAGACCTGGTGGACGTGGAACGGCACCGGGGTCCTGTAAGAAGGGCCGCGGTCGTCCGATCGGATCGCCTTCCCCAACCCTTTCCCGACCCTGGGGGTCGGAGCGCGGCGCCGCCCGCGGAACGTCGGTCGTCGAATGATCGATAGAGGAACCGCTCGCTAGAGGAATTCCCGTGGGTCGGGTCCCGCCGACGGTTCCGGGGCGAGTCCCTGACGTATTCTTCGGGCCTCCGCCGTCCAGCGCCCGATCGGGAACGGGTGGAAAACCCGACGGGCGACGTGGGTCCAGCGCTCGGCGTCGCCTTCCGAGTTCGCGGCCGGATTCGACCCCACGAGCCCCTGGAGCCGAGGGTCCGCTGGTCCCTCGGACGCCGCTCGGGGGACGTACCAGAGGTATTGCCAGAGCAGATACTCGAGGTACAGGGCGAGCGCGGCCGACCCCAGGAGGCCGATCAGGTTCGGCCCGGGGGCGATCCAAGAGGCGACTAGGATTCCGTCCGCGATCAGGAAGCCGAGGGCCAGGTACGTCTTCGCGAAGCTCGACATCGCCCATTCCTTCCACCCCGGACCGGGGTCGGATAGGGCCCGCTGCTTCTCCTCCGGGTCGATCTTCGGAAAGCCGAACCACCCTCGCCGGGCGGCCATCGATGTGGCTCCCCGCTAGGTCCCGGGGACCGGGGCGGTAGAGGACCCCGACACTCCCGGTTCGCCCAGTCCCGAGCTGAGCGCGGCGGAAGCTACGGCCGGGCCGCCCAGGGCCCCCGCCCCCTCGGCCGCCAGGCCGGACTCGGTGCGCTGCCCGGGGTACAGGTGGCAGGCCGCAAAATGACCGGGGCGGATCTCAAGCAGCCGGGGCTCCACCTTCGGGCAGATCGGCATGACCGCCGGGCAGCGCGTGTGGAACCGGCATCCGGACGGCGGAGCGGCCGGGCTCGGGACGTCCCCTTTCAGAATGATACGCTCCCGGTGGAGCGTCGGATCGGGCACGGGGATCGCCGCGAGCAGTGCCTGGGTGTACGGATGCAGCGGCCGGGAGAACAGGTCCTCGGTCGGGGCCCATTCCACGACCTGACCGAGGTACATGACGATCACTTTGCGGCTCATCGCACGGACCACCGACAGGTGGTGGGAGATGAACAGGTAGGCGAGACGCTGCTCGCTCTGCAATCGCTTGAGGATATTGAGGATCTGGGCCTGGACGCTCACATCCAGGGCGCTCGTCGGCTCATCGAGGACGATGAAGTCGGGGCGCATCGCGAGCGCGCGGGCGATCCCGATCCGCTGGCGCTGGCCGCCGGAGAACTCGTGCGGGAACCGCCACAGGTGATCGGGATTGAGGCCGACGGCGCTCATCAGCTCGGCGACCCGCTGGTTGCGCTGGCTACGGGTGCCGAGGTGGTGGATCGCCAACGGTTCGCCGACGACATCACGCACGAGCATCCGGGGACTCAGGGATGAGAACGGGTCCTGGAAGACGATCTGCAGCTTGCCGCGCAGCTTGTGCATCTGGGAACCCGACATCCGATACAGGGAGTACTTCCGGGCGAGGCCATCGATCTCGCGGAGCGCTGCGGTAGCCTCGGGGGAGCTCGGCACCAGCCCGTCGGCGCCCCGGCGCAGGGCTTCCAACCGCCCGTACAGTTCGTTCAGCCGGACGGTCACTTCGGGCGGGGGGCGGTAAAAGGTGTGGCCGCTCGTCGGTTCGAGCAGCCGCAGGATGAGCCGCCCGACGGTGGTCTTTCCGCAGCCCGATTCGCCCACCAGCCCGACGGTCTCGGCCTCCCGGATGTCGAAGGAGACGCCGTCGACGGCCCGGACGTCGCCGATGTGCTGGGAGAACACGCCCCCGCGGATCGGGAAGTACTTGCGGAGATTTCGGACCGATAGGAGGACGGGGTTGGAGCCGTTGTCCATTCCGGCCCGCTCCCTAGGCGTCCTCGGGACGCTGTTCGGGTCCGTGGTAGAGGAAGCAGGCGACCTCGTGGCCGTCCCCTTCGATCGTCATCGGCGGTCGCTTCTCCTTGCAGATCGGCATCGCGTGCGGACAGCGCGGATGGAACCGGCAGCCGGATGGGGGATAAATGAGGTTGGGGACCGATCCGGGGATCGACTCGAGCTTCTTGCCGGGATCGTCGAGGCGCGGGATCGACGCGATCAACCCCTGCGTGTAGGGATGCAGTGGCTGGGCGAACAGGGCACGGACCGGGGCGATCTCGACGACGTTCCCGGCGTACATCACGCAGACCCGGTCGGCGACCTCGGCGATCACCCCCAGGTCGTGAGTGATCAACATGATTGAGGTCCCGACGCGCGTCTTGAGCTCGCGCATGAGATCGAGGATCTGGGCCTGGATCGTCACGTCGAGGGCGGTCGTCGGTTCATCGGCGATCAGCAGAACGGGTTCGGCCGATAGGGCCATCGCGATCATCACCCGCTGGATCATCCCCCCGGAGAGCTCGTGGGGGTAGCCGCGGGCAACCTGCACGGGGTTGGCGATCGAGACGCCTTCCAGGTGGCCCACCGACAACCAGAACAGCTCGTCGACGAGCGGCTGGCGGGCCCGTCGCTTCACCCCCCACAGGCCGAAGTATCCGCCCTGCAGGCGGAGCATCAACCGGCGGGAGTTCAGGGCGCGTCGGGGACCGGAGCGGTGGACCTCGTTGCGCATCTCCTGGAGATAGACCTGCTTGAGCGCCTCCCGGTTCTCGATGAGCCGGCGCTCGCCCTTCAGGTAGCTACGCTGGAAACCGCTCAGCCGCGCCCGCCGCAGGGCCTTCAAGAGCTTCGGTCGTCGCGACTCGGCATCCCCACGACTGTCGCGCAGGAGGTAGTAGGCCTGGGTGCCGAGGGAGGGAAGGCGCGCAGCCTTCCCGAGGGCGACGCAAGCGGCCCGGACCGCCCCGGGATCGGCCGAACGGGAGCTCTTGAGCGCGGCGTCGATCGCGGCCTCGACTTCCGGGCCGCTCGTGCGCGAGTTGAGCAGACGCTCGATGATCTCCCCACCCCGATGCAGGAGGAGCGCTTCGCTGATCTGGTCGGAGATCGAGAAGATCGGGTTCAACGCCGACATCGGTTCCTGGAAGATCATCGAGATCCCCCCACCGCGGACGGCGGTCATCCGGTCGAGCGCGGCGCGGATCCTCCGATACCGTCGCCCGACCTTCACGCGATTCGTATGCCGGATCGGCCGGAACGTCGCTTCGTCCTGGACCCCCCACAGCAGGTTCGCCCCGTCGAAACGGATCGTGCCGTCCATGATCCGACCGGGAGGATCGGCGATCAGGCGGGTGATCGAGAAGGCGGTCACGGACTTGCCGCATCCGGTTTCCCCGACGAGACCGAGCGTTTCCCCGCGTCGGATCCGGAAGCTCACCCCGTCGAGGGCCTTCACCACTCCGTCGTAGGTGAAGAAATACGTCCGCAAATTGCGCACGTCGAGGATCGTATCCCGGCCCGCGCTGGCGGGCGCCGGGACGGCGGCGCTCACCGCGGCCGGAGGTATGACGGGGCGAACAGCGGGCGACGGGAATGGGTCCCCCGACGTCGGGGGCGGGGCGGCGATCGCCGTCCGACTACCTCCTCAGCCGCGGGTCGAGGGCGTCCCGCAGCCCGTCGGACAGGAAATTCACCGAGATGGCGAACAGGAACAAGATGAGCCCCGGGAAGAAGATCTGCCACCAGGGAAACACGCACGACCCCCCGGCACACAGGGTGAGTTGGGCCGGCAGGGTGTTGACCGAGAGCGCGGCGATCGTCCCCCACTCGGGGAAATACAGAGTCGGGAAGATGTTGAATCCGAGGAACACGATGGCCCCTAGGGCGAGCGGGATCGACCCGACGTCGAGGGACATCTGGACGAAAACCGGGTAGAGGGAGTTCGGGATGATGTGCTTGGTGATGATGCGGCCACTTCGCGCCCCGCTCGCCTTGGACGCCTCGACGTACTTCTGCTCCCGCGTTACGAGCACCTGGCCCCGTACAATGCGCGTGTACAGCGGCCACCACGTGACAATGAAGGCCCCCATGAGGATTAGGACCCGGCCTTCCAGCGACTGCAAGCTCGAGCCGATCACGGCGAGGATGACCAGGATCAACAGCAACCCGGGGATCGATAGGAAAATGTCGGTGAACCGCATCACCACCTCATCGACGTAGCCGCCGAAGTACCCGGCGACGGCGCCGAGCATGAGGCCGATGAGCGCCCCGGAGCCGACGATCCCGGCCGAGATCCCGAGCGACCATTCCGCGCCCTTCACGATCCCGTCGAATGGGTTGTAGAAGTATGGGCTGCTCGGGTTGAGCGATAAGGAGCCGAACGGTAACGGTCCGAGTTGGAAGCGCGAGAGACTGTCGGTCGGCGCGATCTGGGAAGGATTGAGTTGGTCGACCGGGTAGCAGTTCGGTCCGGGCGGGGGCAGCGTGTTGGGGTACGTGCACACGATCGTTCCGGGACATAGCGTCGACGAGATGTTCCCTTCGCCGGCGCTCGTGGTCGTCCCACAGAACTCGCGCAATTGGGCGCTGGGGGCGGCATAGAACAGACCCCAGACCGCCATCACGACGAACAGCAGGACGATGACCAGGCCCACGACGGCGAGCGTATTGCGAGAGAGGAAGAACAGGGTACGGCGGATCTGGGCCAGCTGAGGGTTCGGTCGGCGCCCCTGGGAGGCCGTGGGGGAGGACGGTGGCGAGGAGGCCGGTTCTGCCATCCGGCGACTACCCCAACCGGACGCGCGGGTCCAGGTATGCGTACAACACGTCGACGATGATGTTCGCGGCGACGACGATGATCGTGAAAAGGAGCACGGAGCCGAAGATCAGCCCGAAGTCGAACTCGGGTTGGATCGAATAGGTGAGCAGGAGGCCGACGCCGTAGAGGTGGAAGACATCCTCGATCACCGGGAAACCCCCAATGAACCCGGCGAAGGTGAGGCCCAGGATGGTTACCGTCACGTTCAGGGAATTCCGCCCCGCGTGCCGCGCCACCACCGCTCTTTCCGGAACGCCCTTCGCCCGGGCAGTTCGGACGAAATCAAGGTTCATCACCTCGAGCATGCTGTTCCGGACGAAGCGGAGGATGACCGCGATCGAGCCATAGGCGATGGTCAACGCCGGCAGGATCAACCGGATCAGCGTGTCCCCGGCCAGGGCGTACTGGCCGTGATCGAGCGCATCGATCGTCGGGAACCCGGTCGGCGAGGACTGCCCGTGGGAGCCCATCCAACTGGGCTGACCGCAGGAAGAGGGCGGCCAGGAGTTGTAGAAGTGGAAGAACGGGATGTAGCTCCCGGAGCAGCCCACGGGTAGGCCACTGAGCGCGGCGGTGACCCCCAGCAATAACAGGGAGGCGAGCAGGAACCCTGGGAGCGCGAAACCGGAGAACGACATGATCCGGGCCCCCTGGTCGATCGGTCGGTTCCGATAGACCGCCGAGTAATTCCCGAGGGGGATGGCGAGGGCGAGGATGAGCACGAGGGAAACGGCAGCGAGTTCGAGGGTATACGGAAGGTACCAGGAAAGGACCTGGGAGATCGGAAGAGAGGACGAACCCAGGAGCTGATCGCTCGCCTTACTGTGGGCGTCGGTGGTGCCCCAGTTGAGGGTGAGGCTGTTTTCCATGTAGATGGCCCATTGGACGTACTTCGGTTGGTCGAGTCCAAGGGCGTGAAGGTCGTGGAAGTAGACCGGATTCCGGCAGGTCCCGTTGCCCTGGCCGATGACCTTGCAATCGACGGTCGGCGTGAGGGGGATGCGTCCCGTCCCATACACCGACGTCAGCCGCTCGCCGACGGGCAGCGCGGAGACGATGACGAAAGTGATGGTCATCACGCCGATGATCACGGGGATCAGCAGCAGCAGCCGCCGCACGAGGTAGATCCACATCTTCATGCGCGACCCCTCCCCTTCCGCAGCCCTGCCCGGGGGCAACGGCATATGCCGATTCGGACCCCTATATATATGCGTTTTACGAAGCTTTTAGCTCGGAATCGGCGCTCACAGGAGGGGGAGCGACCCGGTCAGCCGATCGATCTCTGAAGCACGCGCCGGGCCCAAACCGAGAACAGTGCGCGTCCCGGGGGGGACCTCGGTGAACCCCGCGTCCTCCACGAACGCCGTGGCGATCCCGATCGCTCGAGCCTTGCGCTCGATCGCCTGCATCTCGGCGAGCGACTCCGCCACGACGGCGATCTTCTTCTGCCCCTCCGCGACCCACCGATCCAGATGGCTCCGCCCGGCCCCGCGCGCCCCGAGTGCGAGCAGCACCGCGGCGTGGGCGACCTGCACGGCCGCCTTTCCGGGGGTGAGGCGCAACTCTCCCCGGACGACAAGGACCATCTTGTAGCCGGCCGGATCAGTGGCTCGCATATTCTGCCTCGCGTTGGGCGCGTAGCGCTCGGTCCTCATCATCTATCTGTCGGATCGCCTCATCGATCGATACGGAATCCGGCGAATCCGCTCCGGTGACCCGCCGCTGATGCTCAAGGGAACGTCGGCGGCGGCCGAGCTCGTCGAGCTGCCGGATGATCGCCATCGGGTCGGAATGACCCGACTCCGGAGCAAGGTCCGGCCCTTTGGGAGCCCGCCGCGCGAAACTGCCGCGCGCTGCGGCCACGGCGAGGGTAACCCCAGAAATAACCGCGAGCGACTCTTCCACGCGGGGTTGCGCCCACGTAACCTGGACCCCGACGCTGGTCCCCAGCCACACGTACCCCGCCAGAATGGTGATCGCGACGCTCAGGATCACGCTCGAGGTCAGTTGCTCGACCAGGACCTTTGCAGAGGTTGGTCGGAAGACACGCCGCTCTGGGAAGAGCGCCCGGGTGACCGCGAACCCGGGTAGGAAGTAGATGAGCATGAGCCCGACCGCGGCCTGCCACAACTCGGTCACGAGTGGGGGCCCCTAGGCCGGGGGTTCGCCGCCCGCGAGCTGGCGTTCGAGTTGTCGGCGCAGCCGCCGGTTCGAGGCGATCCCGTGAGCAGCCTTCCGGGTCGTCTCACAGTACTTGAGGAGGGCGCGGACCTCCTGGGGACGCTGGCCGCTCCCGCGGGCGATGCGCTGGATCCGCTCGCCTTTGATCAGGTGAATGTCGTCGAGCTCGTCGGAGTTCACCGAATCGAGGATCGCTCGGAACTTGCGCAGCCGGCCTTGGGTCTCCTCCATCTTCTGGTCATCGACTTTTCCGCCGCCGAGGGACGGCAAGAGCGAGAGCAACTTCGAGAACGGGCCCATCTGGCCGAGGGACTCGAGTTGGGACCGCATGTCGCGCAGCGTGAAGCGGCCGGCCATCAGGTTCTCGGCGACCTTCTGGGCCTCCTCTTTGTTCTCGAGCTCCTCGAATCGTTCGAGGAGGGTCTGGATGTCCCCCATGCCGAGCAGTCGGGATACGAAACGGGTCGGCTCGAACCGCTCGAGGTCATCGAGGTGTTCTCCGGTCCCGATGAACACGATCGGCGCCCCGCTGACCGCGACCGCCGAGAGGGCCCCACCGCCCTTGGCCGAGCCATCGAGCTTCGTCAGGACGACTCCCGTGAGCCCCACGGCTTTGTGGAAAGCCTCCGCGCTGCGACCGGCGCTCTGTCCCATGGCGGCGTCCAGGACGAGCAGGGTCTCGTCCGGATGCACGATCGCACGCACCCGCTCAAGCTCGGCGATCAAGGTCGGATCGATGCCGGTCCGGCCGGCCGTGTCGAAGATGACGGCGAGGTGTGGGGGGAAACGTTCGAGCGCCTCCTGAACGATCACTTCGGCCCGCGCCTCCCCGCGGTGCGCGTAGAACTCGGCTCCGACCTTCTTGGCGAGCTGCTCAAGTTGGTCGACGGCGGCCGGGCGGTGGACATCCGCGGCGACCAGTCCGACGCGGATCCCCTTCTTCTGGAAGAATCGGGCCAGCTTGGCCGCCGTCGTGGTCTTACCCTGACCGAACAAGCCCGTCAGTAGGATTCGGCGGGGTCTCACCTCGAACGGTCGGTCCGGGCCGAGGATGCGACGGATCTCCTCGTAGATGATGCGGACGAGGAACTCTCGAAGGCCCGCGCCCGCGGGAGGCTTCTCCTCGCGGGCTCGCCGCTTCACCCGTTGGGTGAGATCGAGCGCGAGCTGGACGTTGACGTCGGCCTGCAGCAGGGCCCGTTGGATATCTCGGGATACCTCCGCCAGGAGGGCGTCATCGATCGTGGATCCCTTGGCGATCTTCTGGAGGACCCCGCGCAGGGACTTCCCGAGAGAGTCGAGCACCATGGATGCGGTCGGCCGCCCCGGTGGGGGCGCGCCACGGGCGGCCGGACCGACGATGGCTAATTAAGGACATGACCGAGGAGGCGGATCGCCCGAGGGACGTCGACTCGCGGACCCGGGAAGCGGCCAGAAGCGTCTTTACCGCTCCCCCCTCCATTCACCCGGAGGACAGATGGCGGTCGCCCCGGTGAAACCCAACCCCACCCCACCGAAGCTCGATCCGGTGCGCGTGGCGATCGACGAGGAACCGGTCGAGGCTCGAACCGCCGACTTCCGAGAGGTCCTGCACGCCTATTCGAAGGAGGAGGCAGTCCTCGAGGCGAAGCGGTGCATCCAATGTCGCCGTCCATGGTGCGTCGAGGCCTGCCCGATCTCCCAGGACTGCCGCGAGTACATCCGTCTCGTCGCGGCCGAGGATTGGAACGGAGCCGCGCACGTCGCTGTGCTGGACAACCCCCTAGCCACCTCGCTGTGCAAGGTCTGCTATCACTACTGCGAGGACGCCTGCGTGGTGAAGAAGAAGGGGGTCCCTATCGCGATCCGCCACCTGAAGCGCGCCGCCCTCGACCATGGACCGGTCGACCTCGCCTACGTCCCGTCCCGACCCAAGGATCAGCGCATCGCGGTGATCGGCGGCGGCCCGGCCGGCATGATGGCCGCCTGGGAGCTCGGGGTCCGAGGTTACTCGGTCACGGTTTTCGAACAGGAGCAACGGCTGGGGGGTCTGATGCAAACGATCCCCGCCTACCGGATGACCGACGCGGATGTCGAGGTCGATCGCGCCCGCTTCCGGGACCTCGATGTGACCTGGACCACCGGTCGAAAGATCGGCCCCGGCTCGCCGCCGGAGCATCTTCTGGAGGAAGGGTACCAGGCGGTCTTCCTATCGATCGGAACGCCGCTCCACCGGACGTTGAACGTGCCCGGGGAGCAGCTGCGCGGGGTCGTCCCGGCGCTCCCATTCCTGAAGGCGATCGGCGAGGGACATCCCGCGACCCTGGGGAACCGGGTGATCGTCATCGGGGGCGGCGATGTGGCGATGGATGCCGTGCGCTCGGCCCTGCGGATCTGCGCCTCCCGGGACGTCACCCTCGTTTATCGACGAGGCCGGCAAGAGATGCCGGCCGACCCGGAGGAGGTCCATGGCGCCGAGCAGGAGGGGATCCGGTTCCTGTTCCAACGCGCCCCCGTCCGGATCGAAGGGACGACGGAGGTCACGGGGGTCGTCGTCCAGTCGATCGAACTGGGGCCGGCGGACGCCGGGGGCCGTCGTTCGCCGGTGCCGGTCCCCGGCTCGGAGCAAACCCTCCCGTGCGACACCGTCATCGTGGCCGTCGGTCAGCGCGCCGATCTTACAGGGTTCGGATCGAGCCTCGATCTACGCATCACCTCGATGGGATGGCCGGAGGGCCGGGGGGAGGGTTTCGCGACCGGCGTGCCCGGCGTCTTCGCGGCCGGAGGGCGTTCGGTCGTCTACGCGATGGGGAACGCCAAGGCCGCGGCCGACGCCATCGACGCCTACCTATGCGGGAAGCGCGGGGAATCCCCGAAGCCCCGTCCGAACTCGTTCGCGGCCGGGCAGGGATTCCATCTCCCGGCCGGATACACGACACCGATCCGGTCGTAGGACCACTGGGCCCCTTGGGCTAGCGCGCCGAGGCGGCCTCCGGCGCGCGGCTTGTGCGCTCGCCGGCGAACCTTTAGAAGCGCGACGATGTGGGTGGGCGTGGATCGCCCGCACATGCATGTCAGATGGGCGAAACCCCCGATCGCCGCGAGCCTGGCGTTGCTCATGGTCCTGAGCGGTTGGGCCGCGATCCCCGCGGCGCCGATCGCGACGGGCGACCGCTCGCACTTCGAGCTACGGATCTCGACGTTGGGCTCCGAACCCGCCTTTCTGCCGGCGTCGTACGGGGAAAGCTGGGCGGTCCGGTCGGGGTTCAACGCGACGGATCTCAACCTTCTTTCGACCAGTTCCCCCGCCGTCGGAACTGTCTCGGTCGAACTCACGTTGTGGCCGTCGGATCCCGCCATGTTCACCGCTCGGGCCGCCGGCGCGCCCTCGATGTCGACCGCGCAGATCGCCGATGCCTACGGCGTTTCGCCCTCCGAATATCAAGGGCTCATCGCGTACTTCGAGTCGTTCGGGCTCTCCGTCGCCCAAGGCTCGCCGATCCGGCTATCGCTCCTGCTCGACGGATCGGCGTCCTCCGTCGGCGCGGCTTTCAATACCCAGCTCCGGCAGGCCGAGGTGGCCGGCCATTCGGTGCAGTTCCCAACCTCCATCCCAAGGTTGCCGACCTCCCTCGAGGCTCTCGTGGAAGCGGTCAGCGGGCTCTCGAGCGGCTCCGTCCAGTTCACGATCCCCTTCGTCCAATCGGCCCCGGCCCGGGCTCGGGGGGCCGCAGGTTCGCCGAGTGCGATCACCCCCAACGACATCCACGTGATGTACGGCCTCGATGGGCTGTACAACTATTCCGGATCGGCGCACTGGGCTTCCAACCAGGGGATCGCGGTGGTCCTATGGGGCTCCGGGTACAATCCCGGGGACCTTTCGACGTTCTTCTCGCAGGAGTACCCTTCGGAGTTCCCACCGGCCAAGTGGGCGGCGTATCCGGTCAACGGGGCGCCGAGCCCATCCCCGAATGCCGTCAATGATCCATCGAACTCCACGCAGGAATTGACACTGGATATCGAGTGGTCGGCGTCCGAAGCGCCGGGGGCGACGATCGATGCCGTCTACGCGAAGGATGGCCCGGCGAGCGACGGCTACTCTCCGACGGACGCCGACATGGAGGCCGCGATCAACGAGGCGGTCAACAACATCCCCGGCGTCCGCGTCATCTCGATGTCGTTCGGCAGCCTCGACGGAGGGGACCCTTCGTTCGAGGCGGCGCTCTCCCAGGACTTCGCGGTCGCCGACCAGCGGAGCATCACTGTGCTGGCGGCGTCCGGGGACAACGGCGGAACCACGAAGGGACAGCCGGGCTGTGGGGGCGGACCTGCGCCCCAGTTTCCCGCGGCCTCGCCCTGGGTGATCGCGGTCGGGGGAACGGCGCCGGTGCTGCAGCAGGGGCCGTTCGGGACCGTCACGGGCATCGCCTCGGAGCCGGCGTGGGATGATTCGGGGGGCGGGTACTCCACGAGCCTCGCCGCTCCGACCTGGCAGAACGTCGGCTCGGCCGGTCAGATGATCCAGGCGAACGGGGGCCACCGCGGGATCCCCGACGTCGCTGGGCCCGCCGCGCGCAACCTGTTCTACTACAACGGGATGCTCGACTACGGTTCCGGGACGAGCTTCGGAACCCCGATGTGGGCGGGCCTCATCGCCGAGATGAATGCGATCCGCGGAGCCCCGCTCGGCTTCATCACGGATCGACTGTACCAGATCGCGGCGACGCAGGGCGGTTCCGGCTCGGACGGCCTCGTCGACGTCTCCGCGGGATCGACGTGCTTGACGACGGCGACGGCGGGATGGGATGCCGCCACCGGCTGGGGGAGCCCGCGCGCTGAACCGTTGTACGAGCACATCGCCGGGACGTTCGTCGACGTGACCCTGAACGCCTCCGCCACCTCGGTGGCCCCGGGGGGTTCCCTGACGATCGCGGTCGGGGTCACGAACGCGACCAGCCATCGGGCGATCGGCTCGCTGCCCGTGAGCTTCGCCATGACCGGGTCGTTCCCGGGCCCGTGCACGGGCACGCTCGCCTCGTCGTCGAACGCATCCACCGACTCCACCGGGTCGGCCAACGTGACCATGACGGTCCCGAGCTGCTACCTCGGTTCGACGGTCGCCATCAGCGCGACGGTCGATTCGGGCGGGTATCTCGGGGGGGCGTCCACGTCCGTCGGGATCAACCTGCTCGGCCTCGCCGGACTGATCGCGCTCTCCGAGACGTTCCCATACAATGTGCTGCTGTTCGCTCTGATCATGGCCGTGGCGATCGGTATCGGATTGTGGATCGGGGGTCGCCGCAAGCCGTCGGGACCGCCCGCGCGCTCGCCTCCGGCCGCGCCCGCCGGCGCGGTGGCGGGGACCACAATCCGTCCGCCGCCACCTCCCGCCGCGCCTCGCGGGCCCGGCACTTCGGCCGTCGTTCCGGCCCACCCATCTCCGGCTCCCCCCCCGACCGTCCTCCCGACACCCAACGAACCCCCGCCGGTCGCGTCCGACGCATCGGTCGTCGGGACGCCGATCACCGCCACCGCCACAGCGGCCGCGTCCCCCGAGCTGCCGAGCCGACCCTCGACGGTGTCCCCCCGCCGTCGGCCCGCGGCCAAGAAATCGGCCGAGCCCGGGGCCGGAGGCGGGTCCTCGCCGCCGTGACGCGCCCCGCGACGCCGACCGCCACGATCGCCGACCGGACCCGCCTGTTCATCGAGGACCACGCCAGTATCCGAGAGGGACTTCGCGAGGACCTTCTCAACTATACCGCGCTCGCCCGGAAGATCCAGGCCGACACGGGCCTGGCCAACGAGGAGGCGGTCACGATCGCCTGCCGACGTTATCAGCGCAATGTCAGCCGCGAAGAACCCGACCTGATCCGGGTCCGCGAGGTCATCGGACGCAGCCGGCTGGAGGTCCATCCGCGCGTGGCGATCGTTCGGATCCGCGACGATCTGGACACGCTGGACCGATTGCTGGCGATCGGCCGCCGGACCCTGACGACGCCGGCGCGGCGCCGGGTCTTCCAACTCTTCCTGGGCACCCGGGCGATCACGGTGCTCTGCGAGGAGACCTTGTTGGCCGCGATCCTCCCGGAGGTGCGCGGACCGCTGCTGCTCGGGGTCGAGCGCGGTCTCGGCACCCTGGCGTTCCGCAGCTCGCCGGAGGTCGGCGACATCCCGGGCGTGCTCAGCTACATCGCCGACGCGCTCTACCGTTCGGGGATCAACTGCCTCGAGACGATCAGCGTCTACACCGATTCCATCTTCGTCTTCCGGGACGCCGATCTCCTCAAGGCGTACCAAGCGCTCTCGGAGCTCGTGCCGCCCGGCCAGGCGGAGCCGCGTCCCCGGTAAGTCGCCCGGCCAACACCCACGCCCCCGCTCGCACCCCGGAGGGACACCACGCTCATGGGGGGCCCCTTCGGTGGTTCCTCCTCTCGGTTCCCGTCGCAATGGCGAGCGCAGCGGTACTCGGCGCCGGCGGGTACTTGGGCGGGGAACTGCTCCGTCTGTTGTCCAATCATCCTTCGTTGACGTTGTCCGCGGCGGTCTCGAAGAGCCACGCCGGCGAACCGATCGGGTCGGTCCACCCGAACCTCGATGGCTTTTCGAAGATCGCGTTGAGCCCGGATGCCTCCAAGATCGACGCCGACATCGCCTTCCTGGCGCAACCGGCCGGCGAGGCGATGCGATCGGTCCCGTCGCTGCTCGAGCGGGGGATCCGCGCCATCGACCTGGGTCCGGACTATCGACTCCCCGATCCGGAGGAGTACGCCCGGGTCTATGGACGTCCCCACGCCGACCGGGCCCATCTCCCCGAGGCGCTCTACGGATTGCCCGAACTCTTTCGGGACCGGATCCGGTCCGCCCGTCTGGTGGCCAATCCGGGCTGCTATCCGACCGCCTCCTTGCTGGCGATCGCCCCGCTCCTATCGGAAGGCATGATCGACGGTCCGGTGATCGTCGACGCGAAGAGCGGAACCTCGGGCGCGGGCCACGATCCTACGCCGGCCACGCACCATCCGGAGGCCTCGCTCACCGTCTGGCCGTATGGCGCCCCGGAACACCGCCACGTTCCGGAGATGCGGGCCGCGATCGAGCGGACCGGGAGCCGGGCCCCGCCGCTCGTCTTCGTGCCGCACCTCGTTCCGATGGTCCGCGGTATCCTCTGCTCGATCTACCCGACGTCCCATTCGGCCGATCCGGTCCGCTGGACGAAGGTGCTCGAGTCGCGCTACCGAGACTCCCCGTTCATCCGGGTCGGGGCGGTCCCGCGCCTGCCCTGGGCCCAGGGAACCAACCGCTGCTACCTTTCCGTCCAGCAGGCCGGGGACGCGCCGGTCGTCTTCAGCGCCATCGACAACCTCGGCAAGGGCGGCGCGGCCCAGGCGATCCAGAACGCGAACTTGATGATGGGTTTCCCCGAGACCGCCGGTATCGACCGTCCGGGGTACGGTGTATGAACGACGGCGCCCGACTCCCCGGCGGGATCACGAGCCCGAAGGGATTCCTCGCCGGCGGAGTGGCCGCCGGCGTCAAGCGGAGCGGGCGGCCCGATCTCGCCATCGTGCTGTCCGATCGGGAGGCCAGCGCGGCGGGCGTCTTCACCACGAACCTCGTCAAGGCGGCGCCGGTCCTGCTCGGCATGGAGGCGATCCGGGACCGGCCGAACGCGGTCCGGGGCATTCTGACGGTTTCCGGAACCGCGAACGCGCTGACCGGGGCCGAGGGCCTCGACGACAACCGACAGGTCCTCGCGGCCGCGGAGGGCGAATTCGGCCTCCCGGCCGGGAGCCTTCTGCCGGCGTGCACGGGGGTGATCGGGACTCGCATTCCCGTCGACCGGGTCGTCCGGGCGCTGCCGTCCCTCCACGGGTCGGTCGCCTCGGGTCCCGAGGGCGGCGAGCCGGCCGCCCACGCCATCCTCACGACGGACACGCGGACGAAGCAGGCCGCGGTCCGGGTCCGCCTGCGCGACGGGGTGGTCGTCCGCGTCGGCGGCATGGCGAAGGGCAGCGGAATGATCGCCCCCCGGCTCGCCCCGCCCCACGCGACCGCTCTCGCCTACCTCACGACGGATGCCACCGCCTCCCCGAAGGGGCTCGCGACCATCCTCGAGCGGGGGGTCGAGTCGAGCTTCAACATGATCACCGTCGACGGCGACACGAGCACGAACGACACCGTCTACCTGCTTGCGAACGGGGCCGCCGGCGGAGAGTCCGCCGACCGGGACCCCGCGTTCATCGAGGCGGTGGATACGGTCCTTCGATCGCTCGCCCGCCAGGTCGCGCGCGACGGGGAAGGCGCCACCAAGCTCCTCTCGGTCACCGTCGCCGGGGCGCGCAGCCTCTCGGAAGCCCGGGCCGCCGCCCGCGCCGTCGCCGGGTCGATGCTGGTCAAGGCCGCCTTGTTCGGAGCGGACCCGAACGTGGGCCGGATCGCGGCCGCCCTCGGCCACTCGGGGGCCCGGCTCGACCCGGAACGGCTGGATATCTCGCTCGAGCGGCCGCGGGGGGCGATCCCCCTGATCACCGATGGACGGCCGGCCCGGGCGCTCGACAACGGCGCGGGGATGCGCATCCGCGACCTGCTTCGGCAGCTCGACGAGGTCCCGATCACCGTGCGATTGCACGAAGGCAAGGCCCACGCGACCGCCTGGGGTTGCGACCTCTCCTACGCTTACGTCCAGATCAACGCGGCGTACCGAACATGAAATCCGCTCGCATCGCCGTCGTCAAGGTCGGCGGCAAGGAGGTCGCCCCGGGCCCGGTCGTCGAACGATTCGCGCGCTGGGTGGCCGCCGAAGGCCGTCAGGGCCGCCGCCTCGTCATCGTCCACGGCGGCGGGGAGGAGATCAGCGAGCGGGCCGCGGCGCTCGGACTCCCGACCGAGAAACATCTCGGGCAACGGGTCACCTCGGCCCCGATGCTGGAGGTGGTCCTCGAGGTCCTGGCCGGTCGGATCAACGCCCGGCTCGTGACCGAGCTGGACGTGGCCGGTCGGCCGTCGGTCGGACTCACCGGCCTATCGGGTCGTCTTCTCGGCGCGTCGCTGGCGGGCGATCCGCCCGGGGCGCTCGGCTATGTCGGCCGCCCCGTCGAGGTTCGAACCCTCCTCCTCACCACGCTCCTCGACCGGGGGTTCACCCCCGTCGTCGCTCCGATCGGCCTCGACCCGACGGGCCGTCCCCTGAACGTGAACGCCGACCTCGCCGCCGGCGCGATCGCCAAGGCCCTCGGGGCGGATCTCTGGCTGGTCACCGACGTCCCCGGGGTCCGGGACGCCGCCGGAGCGATCGCCCACCGGGTTTCGATCTTCGAGGCCCGCCGAATGGTGGCGCGCGGGGTGGCGCGGGGCGGCATGATCCCGAAGCTCGAGGCCGCCGAGGGGGCGCTGACGCCCGACAACTCGGTGTGGATCGGCGACCTCGACGGGTTGCTCGCTGCGTCCCCCGATCGCGGATCGACCATCGTAGCCGGCCGCCCGGGCCCGGTGCCGATGCCGGCCCCGCGCGCGACCGGTCGGAGGCGCCGATCATGACGAAGGGCCCGCGTCCTCAGCATGTCGTCCTCGCCTACTCCGGCGGGCTCGATACCTCCGTCGCCATTCCCTGGATCGCCGAGCAGTACGGCGCCGAGGTGACCACGCTCACCGTCGATGTTGGTCAGCAAGGCGAGCTCGAGGGGGCCGTCGCGCGCGCCACCCGAAACGGCGCCCGCGATGCGAAGTTCGTCGACGGGAAGACCGCCTTCGTCCACGAATTCCTCTGGCCGGCGATCGCGGCGAACGCCCTCTACCAAGGGGTCTATCCGCTCTCGACCGCCCTGGCGCGCCCGCTGATCGCCCGAACGCTCGTCGAGGTCGCCCGCGAGGTCGGCGCCGACGCCGTCGCCCACGGCTGTACGGGCAAGGGGAACGACCAGGTGCGGTTCGACGTGGCGGTCCGGACCCTCGCGCCGGAGCTGTCGATCATCGCGCCCGTGCGGGAATGGAACATGAACCGGGAGGACGAGATCCGATACGCCCAGGCCCACGCCTTGGAGATCCGGGTGACCCCCAAGTCGCCGTACTCGATCGATGAGAACCTCTGGGGCCGATCGATCGAAGGCGGGGTGCTCGAGGACCCCGACCGGCCGGCCCCCGAGGAGGTCTTCGATTGGACGGGCCATCCCGATCGGTGGCCGCCGCGGCCGGAGGAGCTCGTCGTATCGTTCGAACGCGGGGTCCCCATCGCGATCGACGGCGCTCCCATGGACGCCGTCGCCCTGGTCCGCGAGATGAACCGGCGGGCCGGTGCCCACGGCGTCGGCCGCATCGACCACGTCGAGGACCGGGTGGTCGGGATCAAGTCCCGCGAGACGTACGAATGCCCCGGGGCGATCGCGCTCATCGAGGCGCACCGGGCGCTCGAGAGCCTCGTGCTCCCGCGCGACCTTCGATCGTTCAAGGGCGTCGTCGACGCCCGGTTCGCCGAGACGGTCTACGAGGGCATGTGGTTCTCGCCGCTACGCTTGGCGCTCCACGGTTTCCTCCAGGCCACCCAGGCCGTGGTCACCGGGGAGGTGACGCTGCGAATGCACCAGGGGACGGTGCGGGCGATCGGGCGACGCTCCCCGAACTCCCTCCTCGAGCGGGGCCTCGCGACGTACGCCGCCGACTCGACGTTCCGCCAGGAGGCGGCCGTCGGGTTCATCCATCTGTACGGACTGGCGAACGAGCTCGCCTACGCGCGCCTCGGCGCGGCGGGGGCGGGCGGGGACCCCCGCAAGGGGCGGACAAAGCGTGCTGCGAGAGCGGTTCTCCCGGCCCCTCGATAGGGCCGCGCAGCGCCTCAGCGAGTCGACCGCCGAGGACCGCTTCCTCCTCGGCGCCGACCTGTGGGGATCGATCGCGCACGCCCGCATGCTGGGGGTCTGCCGTATCATCCCGAAGGCGAGCGCCCGCCGGATCGAGGCCGGCCTACGGTCGATCGCCCGGGCGGCCCGCGCCGGACGGTTCCCGCTGGACCCCGATCTGGAGGACGTCCACCTGAACGTCGAGCGGGCGCTCACCCGGAAGATCGGCTCCGACGGGGAACGGCTCCACACGGCGCGCAGCCGCAACGACCAGGTCGCCACGGATCTCGCCGTCTACAACCGGGAGGCGCTCCTCGATGCCGAGGGCCGCACCCTGGACCTCGTCGGGGCGCTCGTGCGGGCCGCCCGAGGCCCGGCCGCCGCCAAGGTCGTCACCGGATGGACCCACATGCAGCCGGCCCAGCGGCTGTACTGGTCGGGGATCCTCGGGGCCCATGCGCTCCGGTTCGTCCGCGACGCCGATCGGCTCGCCGCCGTTCGAAGGTCCCTCCGCTTCTGCCCGCTCGGCAGCGGGGCGATCGCCGGCAGCTCGCTGCCGATCGACCGGGCCCTGACCGCCCGGCTCCTCGGGTTCGACGGACCTTCGCCCTCCTCGCTGGACTCGGTCTCCGACCGGGATGCGTCCTGGGAGTCGCTCTTCGCGATCGCGATGGTCCACCTGCATGCGAGCCAGCTTGCCGAGGAGCTCGTGATCGGCGCCATGCCGGAGAGCGGGCGGGTGCGGCTCTCCGAGGGCTTCGTCACGACGAGCTCGCTCATGCCCCACAAACGCAATCCGGATCTGGCCGAGCTGGTCCGGGCCGAATCGGCCGGCGCCATCGGGCGCCTGACGGCCGGCCTCGCCCTCGTCCGCTCCCTGCCGATCGGCTACCAACGCGATCTGCAGGCCGGCAAGCCGATCCTGTTCGAGGGATTCGATCGACTGGCCCGCACCTTGGCGGTGCTCGCCCCGATGATCCGGCACGCCGAATACCTTTCACCGGCCGTATCCGGGTCCTCGACCGCCTGGGTGGAACTCGCCGATGAGCTCGTCCGCGCCGGTGTGCCCTTCCGGACCGCCCATGCCCGGATCGCCCGTTTCCTCGCCGGTCATGAGCGATCGGACCGCTCCCTCGAAAAGGCCGATCTGCCGGTCGATTTCCCGGAGATCGCCGGGCGGGGTTTCCGAATGCCGACGCCCGAGGAGGAACCCGATCGGCGCACCTCGCCCGGAGGCAGCGCCGCCCGGGAGGTATCGAAGTTGCTCGCTCACGTCGACCGACTGCGCCGCCGCGCCGAGATCCGGACGCGGTCCGCCGCGCTCACGTGGGCACGCTGTCGAGCGAAGCTGGGCGTCCCCGAGGGACTGTTCGCCCACCCTCGTTGAGGGACCGCCGTTTCGTACCCGCGCGGGAACGAATCGATCGGAAGCTTCCCCGCGTCGCCGGCGGCATCGCCGCGACGCGGGTCAGACGTCGGCCGTCTGGCCCTCGGACTCGGTCTGGCTGATCCGCGCGAGGACGGAGGCGGGCAGGACCACGCGGCCGCTCATCGCGCCGTGGAGCAACAGGGAGCGTTCGCGGGCCGACAGGCCCGGGTGATGACCGTACAAATGGATCTCTAGGCTCGCTCGAGTCGCGTACTCCCGGGCGCAGACCGGGCACAAGAAGACCTGGAGGTCGCCGAGGAAGCGCGCGCACTCGCACCCCATCACATGGCAAGGGATCGGCGTGGCGCGGTCCCGGGGCCGGGAGAAATGGCGCCGCATGCGGCCATCCTGGGGAGCGAGCAGGTAGTGGCTCGCTCTGAGGTGCCCGCATTCCCGGCACGGGAGCAATCTCAGTTGGCGACGTTGCGTTGCCACGATCCTAGTGACCCCGGACCCCCTGAGAAGGATGCCATCCCGTCAGGGCGTATAAACCAACCTGCGTCATATTACGGCTCACTCGAACTCACCCCCCGTTTCCCGTCGCGCATATAGCCTGCGCGTCGCCCGGGCGGCAGGTCGGTTCCACCCGACTGTCACATCGAGGTCCGGACGTCGCGCCGCGACGTGGCGCTCCGGATCGAAGGGTTGGCGAGGCCGGATCCCGAGGTCGCCGCCGCGCGGGCCGATCGACCGGCCCCTCCGGTTTTCGACGGCCATCCCCCGCGTTCGGACGGCCGCCGCGCACGGGCCGCATCGAAACGCTCATGGCCAGTTCGGCGTCACCGGGTCGGTCTTCGGTACACCGATGGCGGAGGATTCATCCGGGGCCCCGACGGCGGCCGAGGTCACCCGGCGGTACATCGACGATCACCCGGCGGTGCGCGATTGCCTCGGCTACAACGTGGTCAACTTCACCGCCCTCGCCCGGAAGATCCGAAGCGAGACCGGTCTCGCCAATCAGGAGGCCATCGAGGTCGCCTGCCGACGCTACCAGCGTCACATGCGCGCCGATCGCCCGCTCGAGGTACGGGTCCTTGACGTGGTCAAGGCGAGTCGGCTCGAGGTCCGCACCCGCGTCGCGATCATCACCGCCCGTAACGACTGGGACGTGCTCGGACATGTCCTCGAAACCGGGCGGGCCCTCCTCGCCGACCGTCGCCACTTGCTCCAGCTCCTCCAGGGGCCCGGGGCCGTGACGATCCTGTGCGAGGAGGACCTCGCCGAGCCCGTGGTCCAGGCCGTCGGCCGAAGGGCCGTGCTCGGCGTCCATCGCCAGTTGTCAGCGATCACCGTGCGAAGCCCGGAGGTCATCGTGGACACTCCGGGGGTCCTCGCGTTCCTGGCCGGAGCGCTCTTCCGGGCCGGCATCAACAGCCTGGAGCTGATGAGCGTCTACACCGATTCGACGTTCGTGCTCCGGGAGGAAGACGTGTTGCACGCGTTCCGAGTCCTTTCGGAGCTCGTGCACCCACCGGCGAGCGAACCGGGCGAATCGGTCTAACGAACTCGCTCCCGCTCCCGAGAGGTATATATGAGGGGGTGGTTAGGTTCCCCGACGGAGCCGAGCCGCGGGTCGGTTTATTGGAAGGTCTCGATGGTTAGCGAACTCTCAATCCGAATGCGTTCCCGTCCCAAGGCGACCCGATCCCCCGGCATGTCCACCGTGGTGGCGGCGATCACGATCGTGGTCGTCCTCGTGGCCTTGAGCGTCGGCACCTTCGCCCTTTTGGGAGGGTTCTCGCCGCAGAACCCGCTCACGTGCGAGCCCGCTAGCTCCCCCGCGTGCGCCACGTACGAGAAGATCCACGACGTCGCGGTCCTGTCGCCGTTCAAGACGGCGGCCGCGGGAGCGCCGGTGGCGTTCACCGCATCGGTCCCGCAGGGCTTGACGGCGACGAGTTACACCTTCCAATTCGGCGACGGTATCAAGACGACCACCTCGAATTCCATCGCCTCCCACAGCTACGCCGGGCCCGGCCAGTACCTGGTCTTCGTCCAGGCGACGGTCGGCGGCGTGATGCACGATAACCTCCCCAATCTCGTCCCGCTGAAGGTCACGCAGACGGCCTCGTCTGGGACGACCGGATCGACCGCTCCGATCACCGCGTCGGTGGTCTCGAACACGACCACGCCGACTCCCGGCACGAAAGGGGTCACCACAGTGCTGACGCAGGGCCAGAGCGTGACCGTTTCGGGCTCGTACACCTCCGCCCCCACGAACCCGGCCTTTCAGACCCGCCCGCCGAGGATCACCGTCTCGACCGGGGGTTCGCTGACCTCGAACGGGAACACGTCGACGAGCGCGCAGGCGACGGCGCTGTTCTCTGCCCCGGGAACGTTCGAATTGACGTTCGTGGGATCATCGACCAACACGAACCAGAGCACGATCGTTTACCAGAATTTCACGTGGACCGTCTTCGTGGCCGCCTCGGGCGCCCACGCCGGGGTCTTCGGATCGACGGCCCCCCAAAGCCCGCACCCCGGATCGATCCTCGCCTACGAGCTCGCCCCGGGAGGGGCGGCCTCCGAGGATCCCGCGATCGACTATGAGACCGTCGGCGCCGAACCGATCACCAACGTCTACCAGACGCTGATCACGTACAACGGCACGGACGTGGGCCCGGCGCCCACCAACTTCGTCCCCGAGGCCGCGACGTGCGTTCCGGGGAGCGCCGAGTGCAAGGCCCTGTACGGCAAGACCCTGCAGAACGGCACCAGCTACACCTTTGCGATCGAGCCCAACGCGACGTTCTACGACCCGGCGAACGGCGCCCACTGGAGCATGTATCCCACCGACGTGGTCTTCTCCCTCGCCCGGGACCTGGGATTCGCCAACCTGCCGTTCGCGACCGCCCGTCCGGGCTGGATCGTCGCGCAGGCGCTGCTGGGTCCGGGCAACGAGTCCTGGGACCTCATCCACGGCAGTTACAACAACACGCCCCAGGACGTCTTCGCCTCGATGATCATCAACGGGACCGACTGCCCTCAGGCCGCGCTCACCGGCCCCAACGCGCGGGGATGCGTCACCTTCGTGGCGAACGGCGGTGGGCACCCCTGGCCCGATTTCCTGGAGCTCATCGCGGACCCCCTCGGCGCGGGGATCGTTTCCTGCGGGTGGTTCAGCGCGAAGGCCCAGGCGGCCGGGATCCCCTACTGGAGCCGCGGGAACATGACCGGACCCGGCGACCAGCCGTGCGCCCCGGTCGGCACGAAGGGGTTCGGGACCGCCGTCGCCCAGATCCCCTCGAACGGGTGGGACCAGTGGGAGGAGCTCGGGAGCGGGGCGTTCAACGGGCAGTACCTCGGCAACGTCCAGTGGAACATGGTCGGGAGCGGGCCGTACGCCCTCACGCAATACCTGGTCGCGTCCTCGTACTCCCTCAAGGCGAACCCTTGGTATGAGCAGAACCCGTACTGCACGTGGACGGGGTGCCAACCGAAGGCCGGTCAGTACGCGAGCCAGATCCAGGTCATCTGGGAGACCAGCGAAACGCCCGGCGAGCAGGCCCTGCGGTTCGGCGCCGCGGACTTCGCCACGATTCCGCCGACCTCGGTCGGACTGCTGCTCCAGTTGATCCAGCAGGGCAAGGTCAACGCCATCCAAGCCCCCACGCTCAGCATCTTCTTCCAGGCGTTCAACCTCAACTTCAACCTCGCCGGCGCCCAGCGGTTCTCGACGAACCCGATCACCGTCCAGAACGACTTCTTCTCGTACCTGGGGATGCGCGAGTTCCTCGCCCGAGCGTATCCGTACAACACGATCGAAAACACGATCCAGACCCGGGATGGGATCCAGTACTCCTTCAACGAGGGAGGGGCGATCCCGCAGTTCATGGGCGGCTACTACCCGACCAACATCTCCTGGCCGACGGCGGATCCGTGCACGTCCACGACGGACCAGGCGTGCCCAGCCTACTGGTGGGCGCAGATGCAGTCGAAGTCGAGCTCGTTCTACGACCAGGAGGCCACCCAGTGCACGAGCGCGAACCCGTGTCAGTTCCCGATCTTCAGTGCCACCGGAAACCCCCAGCAGGACGAGATCAACTCCCTGTGGATCAGTGAGCTCTCGAGCCTCTCGGGCGGGGCGATCAAGGCGAGCCCGATCGACATCAACTTCGCCGAGGAGGTCGCGCTGTCCGGAACCGTGGCGGGCCAGAACCCGATGCCGGTCTACAGCCTCGGGTGGGCGCCGGATTACCCGGATCCGACGGATTACACCGTTCCCATGTACAATCCGAACGCGACGTACACCGCCGGCGACGCCGTCGCGACGCAGCTCGAACAGCCCCAGTTCGCGAGCGGGTGCCCGTACACCATCCACCAGTACGCCCAATACGCCGCCCTGGCCGTTTCGACGGGCATCCCGCAGGCCTGCCAGGGGGTCGCCTACCGGGCGATGGTCTACGCGCTGGGGAACGCGTCGTACACGACGAACCTCACGCAACGCCAGGGGATCTACGTGCTCGCCGAGGAGATCGGCTACGGATTGAGCCTGTACCTCTACGCCGGGCAGGCGAACGCCGTCCCCCAGTTCTCGTCGTGGGTCGACATCAACTCCGTCGACACCAACGTGATGGCGACGGGCGCCTGGTGGTCGCTGACGGGCAACGGGGTCCAGTACGCCGGGTCGACCTAGTCGGCTCGCTCCGAACCCTTAAGGTCGGCGCCTGACTTCCCGCCGCGTGCCCGAGGGCCCGGATCCGTCGACCGCGCCCATCGAGCTCTCCGGGCCGGAGCGGACGCTCCTCCTCGCGCTCCGCAGCGCGTCGTCCCATCGATCGGAGGGCTCGCTCGCCGACGAGCTCGCCCTTCCCCCCGAGGTGGTCCGGGGCTCCTTGCAGCGGTTGCGGGCGAAGCATCTCGCCGAGAGCCTCGAAGAGCACGTCGAGCGCATTTCGCTGACCCCGCGGGGCGAGTCGGTCCGCGACGCCGGACTCCCGGAACGGCGCCTGCTCGATCTCCTGGTCCGCTCGGACCATCCGCTCCCACCGTCCGAGCTCGCGGCGCTCGGCGTCGGTGAGGAGGAACGCTCCGCCGCCATCGGCATCCTTCGACGCCGGGGACTCGTCGGACCGGGTATGCCGCTCAAGCTCAACCCGGGGGCGCCGACGACCGCCCCGTTCCCCGAGGAGCTCGCGCTCCGCGCGATCGGGGCCGGCGAGGCCCCCCCGGAGCCGAAGATCGTCAAGGAGCTCGTCCGAAGGGGCCTCGTGGAGGTGCACCATGCGACCCACCGCTCCTGGGCTCCCTCGGAGGAGGGGCGGAGCCTTCCGGTCCAGGATTCGACCGGATCGATCGGAGAGATCACCCCGGCCGTGTTAGCCGACGGCCGCTGGAAGTCGGTCTCCCTGCGGGCCTATGATGTCCGGGCCCCGGTGCCGCGATCTTCAGGGGCGCGGCCCCACCCGTATCTCGCCTGGCTGAGGGAGTTCGAGGAGATCCTGATCGGCCTCGGCTTCTCCGAGGCCGTCGGTCCGCTCGTGGAGACCGAGTTCTGGAACTCGGATGCCCTGTTCATGCCCCAGGAGCACCCGGCGCGATCGATTCACGACGTCCTCTCGCTGGAAGGGGTCCAGGGTCGGGCCCCCGAGGGTCCGTTGCTGGAGCGGGTAGCGGCGGCGCATGAGGGTCGACCGATGCCCGGTGCGGCCACGGCGATATCGTCGGGCTGGCGGGCGCCGTACGACCGCCACATCGCCGTGCGCACCCTCTTGCGGTCCCAGACGACCTCCGTGTCCGCCCGCTTCCTCGCCGCCCGACCGAAGCCGCCGTTCCGACGGTATTCGCTCGATCGGAACTTCCGGCGCGACGCGGTCGACGCGACCCACCACGTCGAGTTCAATCAGTGTGAGGGGGTCATCGGGGAGGCCGGCACGAGCTTGCGGGACCTGGTCGGCGTCTTCGTCGCCCTCGCGGAAGCGATCGGGATCCGGGAGCTCAAGTTCCGTCCGAGCTACTTTCCGTTCACTGAGCCGTCGATCGAGGGGTACGTTCGCCACCCGCGGCTCGGATGGATCGAAGTCTTCCCGGGGGGCCTGTTCCGTCCGGAGGTCCTCGAACCGATGGGCGTCGAGGTCCCGGTCGCTGCGTGGGGGATCGGGGTGACCCGACTCGCGATGGTCGGCCTGGGACTGAGCGACATACGGGAGCTGTTCCTCGATGATCTCGCCCGGCTCCGGAGGGGCGGGGTCTGATGCCGAGATCGACGCTCTCGAAAGCGCGGGTGCTGTCGATGCTGGGCGGACGGCCCGACGCGAACGCGCTCGCGTCGATCCTGTTCGCCTCGAAGGCGGAGGTGGCGTGGGGGGAGGGTGACGATCTGTCGGTCGAGGTCACGGCGGACCGGCTCGACCTCCTCAGCGAGGGCGGCCTCGGCCTCGCCCTCCAGGGGGCGCTCGGCGAGGCGCGAGGTGGTCTTCGTCCGCCCCCCCTCGCTCTTGACCCGCCGGCCACGGCGGTTTGCGACCGCTCCGTCGCCCCCCTGCGCCCGTTCCTCGCCGCGCTGGTGGTCCGAGCCCCCGGGGCGGACGGGGTGGAGGCGGGTCTCCTGGGCGAGGCGGTCCGATTCCAGGAGGTGCTTCACGCTACGGTGGGGATGGACCGACGGCTGGCAAGCCTGGGCATGTACCCCTACGACCGTCTCCAGCCCCCGTTCCGGTACGCCATGGAACCGGTGGGATCGGTCGACTTCATCCCCCTGGACGGCCGCGACCCGACTTCCGCGGACGCGTTCCTCGCGCAGCACCCCATGGCGGCCCGGTACGGCGCCCTGGGGGCTTCCGAGGGCCGACTGCTGACGCTGCGCGACGCCCAGGGGACGCTGATGAGCGTACCGCCGATCCTCAATGCGAACCCCGGCGGCGCGGTCCGGGCGGGCGACCGCACGATCCTCCTGGAGGCCACCGGGACGCGATCGGCCCGGGTTAGCGAAGCGATCGGCCTGCTCAGCCTGGTGTTCGCCGCCCGGGGCTGGTCAATCGCCCCGGTCGAGGTGCGCTCCGCCGGAGGGGAGGCCTCGGGCGAGGCGTCCGCCCGCCCGCGCACGCTCCACCTACGCTCCGACCGCCTCGAGGCCGTCGCGGGTCGTCCGTACCCCGCGAGCGAGGTCGAGCACCTGCTCGCGAGCGCGCGACTCACCGCCCACCCGGCCCCGCACGGATGGTCGGTGGAGGCCCCGGCCTGGCGGCCCGATCTGCTGCAGGAGGTCGATGTCATCGAGGAGGTCGTCCTCGCGAAGGGAGTGCGGGCGGAGGACGGCACCCTCCCTCCTTCCCCGACGCGCGGCGGTCGCCGGGCCGAAAGCCGCTTCCACGAGCGGGTCGGCCGACTCCTGCTCGGTT
Organism: Thermoplasmata archaeon; assembly: GCA_035945215.1. GTDB lineage: Archaea > Thermoplasmatota > Thermoplasmata > Lutacidiplasmatales > UBA184 > Lutacidiplasma. Next base: position 198,110 of record DASZAJ010000007.1, on the reverse strand, counting down.
CGGGGTTTTCCGAAATGTGCAGCCCGGTCCTCGTGTCCGAGGCGTGGGTCGGCCGTTTGGAGCGCGGGACGGCGATTCGGATATCGAACCCGGTCTCCGACCTGTACGAGCGGGTTCGGGACTCGCTACTGCTGTCGCTGATGGGCACCCTCGAGAACAATCTTCGATCGGGCTACCCCCAGCGCTTCTACGAGGTCGGCCCGGTCGTCCAGGTCGACCGGGCGAGTGAAACGGGCACCCGGACCAGCGTTCACCTCGGCGCCCTGATGGCCGAAGAGCGGGCGGGATTCGCCGACGCGGCGTCAATGGTCGATTACCTGACCGGCGCCGTGGCGGGAGTGGGGGTCCGGGAGCCGGCGCAGCTGCCCGGGACCGTGCCGGGACGGGCGGCCCGGGTGCGGCTCGCGGGGGAGGTCGTCGCGGAGCTGGGCGAGCTCGTCCCCTCGGTCCTTTCCGAGATCCGGGTCCCCGTGCCCGTCGCGTGGTTCGAGGTGGATCTCTCCGCGCTCTGGCCCCTGGCCCGCCCCGCCGCAATCACCTAATAGCACCCGCCAGGTCCATCCGAACCGTGCCGACCCGACGGACGACCCCGACGGCCCGCTCGCAATGGGAGCAGGATTCCCACGAGCGCCTGGGCGAGCGTTCCGGAGGGCGCCGCGTCCCCCTGCTCGTCGGACCGTCGGACGATCCCGAGGGCTACTATCTCGAGCAGCTCGGCTTCCCGGGGCGCTACCCGTACACTCGCGGCACGCAGCCGACGATGTACCGCGGCCGCCTGTGGACCTATCGCCAGTACTCGGGGTTCGGTGACGCCGAGGAGACGAACCGGCGGTTCCACTACCTGTTGAAGAGCGGGCAGACCGGCCTTTCCGTCGCCTTCGACCTACCGACCCAGATCGGCTACGATTCTGACCATTCGAGGGCCCGCGGCGAGGTCGGCCGCGTCGGGGTGGCGATCACCTCGCTCGGCGACATGCGGCGGCTGTTCCGCGGGATCCCGCTCGGGGAAGCCACGGTCTCGATGACCATCAACGCGACGGCGCCGATCCTCACCGGGCTCCTGGTCGCCGTCGGGGAGCAGGCCGGCGTCCCCCGCCGCGAGCTCGGCGGGACGGTCCAGAACGATATCCTGAAAGAGTACATCGCCCGAGGGACGTACATCTATCCGCCGGCGGCCTCCCTGCGACTGACCGTCGACCTGGTCGAGTTCGCGACCCGTGAGATGCCGAAGTGGAACTACCTGTCCGTCTCCGGCTACCATATGCGGGAAGCCGGTGCCACCGCCGTCCAGGAGGTGGCGTTCACGATCGCCAACGCCATCGCCTACGTGGAGGCGGTTCGGGCCCGAGGGCTGGACGTCGACGAGTTCCTGCCGAGGCTTTCGTTCTTCTTCTCCTCGGACCGTCATTTCCTCGAGGAGATCGCCAAGTTCCGGGCGGCCCGCCGTCTCTGGGCCGAGATCGCTCGGGACCGGTTCGCGGCGAAGAACCCCCGTTCTTGGCAGATGCGCTTCCACACCCAGACCGCCGGCTCGTCGCTGACGGCGCAGCAACCCGAGCTCAACGTGGTCCGGACCACGCTCGAGGCCCTCGCGGCGATCCTCGGCGGGACCCAGTCGCTGCACACGAACGCCCTCGATGAGGCGCTCGGGCTGCCGAGCGAAGCCGCGGCCCGGCTGGCCCTGCGGACCCAGCAGATCCTGGCGGAGGAGTCCGGGGTCGCCTCGACGGTCGACCCTGTGGGCGGGGCGTACGCGATCGAGACGCTCACGGACCGCATCGAGGAAGAGGCCGAGCGCTACCTCGCCCGCATCGAGGAGCTCGGCGGGGCGCTGGCCGCCGTCGATCGGGGATTTTTCTCCGCCGAGATCGCCCGGGAGGCGTACCGGACCGCGCTCGCCCGGGAGAAGAAGGAGGAGATCGTGGTCGGGGTCAACGACCTCCTCGAGGCCAATCCGGCGTTTTCATTGTTTCCGAAGGAGGCCGACCGGGGCCGCGCGCAAGGGCGGAGCGCGAAGGACCGGGAGGACCGCCAACGTCGGACCCTCGCGCGCTGGAAGCAGCGCCGGAACCCGACGGCCGTCGATCGGGCCGTGGAGCGCTTGCGCACGGGCACCGCGTCGGGCCACAACGTGATGCCACTGGTGATCGACGCGGTGCGGGCGAAGGCCACCCTCGGCGAGATCGCCGGGGTCTGGCGGGACTTGTTCGGGGAATATCGGCCCCCGAGGACCTTCTAGGCGATGCGGATCGATCACATCGGGCTGGCGGTCCACAGTCTGGAGCGCGCGCTGTCGGCGTTCGAGCCGCTGCTCGCGACCAAGGCCACCACGCCGGAGACCGTCGAGAGCCAACAGGTCCGGGCCGTCTTCCTCGAAGCCGGCGAGACGCACTTCGAGCTGCTCGAGCCGACGCGGGCGGACTCCCCCGTCGGCCGCTTCCTGGAGCGTCGGGGGGAGGGCATGCACCACGTGGCCTTCCGCGTCCCCAGCGTCGATGTCGCCCTGGCGGGGGTGCGGGCACGGGGCGGCCGGGTGATCGACGAGGTGGCCCGCCCGGGCGCCCGGGGCCGGCGGGTCGGCTTCGCCCATCCGTCGACCTTCTTCGGCACGTTGGTCGAGTTCGTCGAGGGTCCGTGACCTCGGTCCGATCGGTCGCCCTCCGGATGGTCTACGATAGCCGCGGCGCCGAAACCGTCGAAGCGACCGTCAGCTCCGACGAGGTCGGCGGCGTCGGGATCGCCACGGCCCCGAGCGGCGCGAGCACCGGAGTGCACGAGGTGGCCGCGTTCCCCTACGGCGGGGTGGCCGCGGCGCTCTCCCAATCCGCCCGGATCGACACCGAACTCCGTGGGATCTCCCTCGACGACCCCGCCCCCGTTGACGCCGCCCTGCACGCCCTCGACGGGACCGCCCGATTCGAGCGGATCGGGGGGAACACGGCGACCGCGATCTCGGTGGCCGCTGCCCTGGCGAGGGCCCAGGCGCTCCACCGGCCGCTCGCCGACCTACTGCGCCGTCCCGGAGTCCCGGTCGGCCGATTCCCAGCGGTCGTCGGGAACTGCTTGAACGGGGGCCGGCACGCGATCGGCGGCCCCGATATCCAAGAATTCCTCGCCTTCGCGCCCGGCGCGACGCCGGAGCAGGCGGTTCGCGCGGCCCTGGCCACGCACCGCGCGGCCGGCGAAGCCTTGCGCGCCAAGTATCCCGGGCGGGCGCTCGGCCGGGGGGATGAGGGCGGTTGGGTCGCGTCGATCGGCAACGTCGAGGCGATCGAGCTGCTGGCCGAAGCGTGCGAGCGCGCCTCCGATGCCGTCGGTTATCCGGTGAAGCCGGGCGTCGACCTCGCGGCGAGCGAGTTTTACGAGGGCGGGCGGTACCGGTACCAGGAACAGACGCTCGACGCGGAGGGGCAGGTCGGGTTCGTCAGCCACCTCGTGGACCGATACGGGATCGCGTACGTGGAGGATCCGTTCGACGAGGAGGACTTCGATTCGTTCGCGGCCCTCACCCGCGCTGTGGGGAGCAAGGCGCTGGTCGTCGGGGACGACCTCTACACGACCCGGGTGGAGCGGCTGCGCCAAGGGATCGAGCGACGATCGACGAACGCGGTTCTCATCAAGGTGAACCAGGTCGGGACGCTCACGGACACGTTCGCCACGGTCGATCTCGCCCGGGCGCGCGGGCTGGAGACCGTGACCTCCCATCGCTCGGGGGAGACCCCGGAAAGCTGGCTCACGCACCTCGCGGTCGGGTTCGGCTCGGCCGGGCTCAAATGCGGCCTTCTCGGCGGCGAGCGCGTGGCAAAGCTAAATGAACTCCGGCGTCTCGGCGCCGCCGCGGGAGCGACCTAGGATGGACGGTGGAGCCGGCGTGGAGGAGCGCCTGACGAGCCCCTCCGACGGGCAGGACACGCAGCCTGGTGAGCTCCTAATTCCGGAAGAGACGTACCTAACGAGCGGGGTGCACATCGGCACCCAGCAAAAGTCGGCGTCGATGCGCCGGTTCGTCTACAAGGTGCGATTCGACGGGCTGCACGTCCTCGACATCCGCGAGACGGATCGGCGGATCCGGATCGCCGCGAAGTTCCTTGCCTCGTTCCCGCCGGACCAGATCCTCGCCGTCTCGCAGCGCCAGTACGGACAGAAGCCCGTCAAGGTGTTCGCCAAGACGACCGGGGCGGTCTCCTTCTCCGAGCGGTTCGTGCCGGGCTGCCTGACGAATCCGAACCTGGAAGAGTACTATGAGCCCAAGGCCCTCCTCGTCACCGACCCGGCCACCGACCAGCAGGCGCTCTCGGAGGCGGTCTCCATCGGCATCCCGGTGGTGGGATTGTGCGACGTCAACAACGAGACCCGGCACGTCGATCTCGTCATCCCCGCGAACAACAAGGGCCGCGTGGCGCTGGCGACGGTCTATTGGTTGCTGGCGCGGGAGGTCGTGCGGGCGCGTTCCGGCCCGGAGACTCCCTACGCGCTGACGATCGAAGACTTCCAGGCCGCGCTCTAGGCGAGCGAGCGCGGCGGTCGCGCGACGGGCGCGGGCCCCAAGGAAGGTTCTGTAACCCTTGTCCACCGCCGCGACGGTGGGCGCGGCGCGGCGCACCGGGAAAATCCAAGGGATCGTCGGGTCGACCCCCTCCCCGGCTGTCCTTTTAGCTCATCGAAGCCCCTACCGGACGTGACGAGCCCGGGCGGGCGGCTCCACGAACTTCTCCTGCAACACGGAATCCCGGAACGGGCCTCCCGGATCTACATCGCCGCGGTCCGGGAAGGACCGCAGACCGCCTCCGAGCTCGCCCGAGTGACGGCGATGCACCGCGTCGAGGCGTACCGGTTCATCAAGCATCTCGAGGTCCTCGGTCTGCTCCGGGCCACGCGCGACCGGCCGATGCGCCTGGCGGCTCTCCCCCCGGACGACCTGCTAGACCGCTGGATCCGCACAGCGACCGAGCGATTGCGCCGTCTGGAGGGCGATCGCACGCGCGCCCTCGAGGATCTTCAGGCCGGCCTGCTCGACATCGGCCCTTCAGATCCTCGCAAGTTCCTCGTTCTGGAGGGCCAGGAGGACATCTACCGGTTCCTCGTGCGCCGCATCGGAACCGCCAAGAACGAGATCTGGGCGTCGATCCCGGGGCCGGCCCTTCCGCTGGCGATATCCGGTGGGGTCAACAAGGCGTTCCGATCCGCCCACGACCGGGGGGTTCGAATCCGGATCATCACCGACATCCGGCCCACAAACCGCGCCGAGGTCAAGCTCTTCTCCCTCTTTGCTGAGCTTCGGCACTCCCCGAGGCCGGTCGTGACCCGCGCGATGGTCATCGATCAGGTGGGCGCGGTGGCCTACGTCTCCGGCCCCGAAGGGATCGGGGGCACATCGACCTCCCAGGTCGCGGTCTGGTCGAATTCTCCCTCGTTCCGAAAGCTCGCCCAGGAGTACTTCCGCCCCCTCTGGTCGCGGTCGGTGCCCTCGGTGCGACGCCTCGTCGAGCTCGAATCGAACGACCATCCGAGCGTGCCCGTCCGACAGGGCGACGCGGTCGAGCCGCTGGCCCGGCTGCGCGACATCGCCACCCTGGGGATGCGGGCCACGGGGATCGAGGAGCTGCATCTCGACCTCCCCGACCTTATCGAGGCGGTCGGCCGACAGTTAGGACGTCAGATGGGGGAGGAGTTGGAAGGCGAGACGCCCGACGAGATCGCCCGTTCGCTCGTCGACTATTATCGGGGCCATGCGATGGGACGGCTCGAGATCTCCCGGTCCCGCCCCCTCACGCTGAAGGTCACTCAGTGCTTCGCGTGTGTCCGACAATCCCCGGAGGTCGGACGACGGCTCTGTCCGATGGTCCTCAAAGGCGCGATCGAGCAAAAGCTCGGCTCCGGTTTCGATGTCAGCGAACCCGATCCCAGCCGGCACGCGAGCCGCGGCTGCCTGTTCAGCGTCACCCAGTCCTGACCATCGCGTCGGGGTTACCAAGCCTTCGAGCCCGCCGACTCGTTGATCCGGATCACTCGGCCACGCGCGCGCCGGTCCCACGCTCCGAGGGCCTCTGTACCCCGCTTACCGAGACCATATTGTAGGTCTTGTTTGTACAGGCGTAACATAACACGCCCGTGCCTTTAAATACCACCGACCCGTCACGCTTATCCATTAACCATGTCAGCGAAGAGCTCACCTCCCAACAAGAACGCCCGTCGTCCGAGCGCCTCGAAGGCGACCGCCGGACCGTTGCCCAATCCGCCCGATGGGCTGAACGCTCCGAACCCGGTCGCGGCGACCGCGGATAACGACGTGTGCCCAGAGTGTGGCTCCACGCACCTGACCCGCGACGACATCCGTGGGGAGATCGTGTGCGCCGACTGCGGCCTCGTCGTGGACGCGAGCGCGCTGGTGTCCGATCGCGGCCAGCGCGGGAGCAAGGAGGACACGGGCCGCGAGGCACGGGGGTGGGGGCCGGTCATCTCCCCGTTGATGCCCGACAAGGGACTGTTCAGCGAGATCGGTGTGCCGACCCGCGACTTTCAGGGCAACAGCCTCTCCCGCCATGCGTCGGTCAAGTTCTATCACCTCCGCAAGCTCAACCACCGGCTTCGCGCCGCCCGGACCCATCAGCGGAACCTGGTCGTCGCGCTCGGAGAGCTGAACCGTCTCGCGGGGGTCCTCGGCCTTTCCCGCGAAGTGAAGGAGTCGGCCACGTACATCTATCGGCGGGCCCTCGAGCACAAGGCCACGCGGGGAAAGAAGATCGTGGCCCTGGTGGCCGCGAGCGTCTACGCTGCCTGCCGCCAGTGCCACGTTCCGCGAACGATGAAGGAGATCATCGCTCACTCCAAGGCCACGAAGATCGAGGTGGGGCGGGCGTACACCCTGCTCGCCCGCGAGCTCAAGCTGGGCTTGAAGCCGGTCGAACCCCGGGACTATCTGGTCCGGTTCACCCAAGACCTGAACCTCTCGAAGGAGGTCCGGCACAAGGTCCTTGAACTCCTCGAGCAGGTCGAACAGGTCTATTCGACCTCCGGGGTCCTGCCGAACGGGATCCTGGCGACGATCATCTACATCGCCTCGAACCTGATGGGGGAACCCCGCAGCCAGGACCGGATCGCGGCGGTCGCGAACGTGACCCCGGTGACGATCCGCAACCACTACAAGGAGCTCCTCGACCTGCTCGGGCTCCCGAAGAACCTTGCCAACCCGCAGGCGCGGGGGACGCTGCCGGTACCTCGCGAAGCGGGGGGCCTGGAGATCGCCTCCCCGATCGCCGGGCAGTAGGCCCGGCGACCGCCGCCGTCGATTCGGGCGCACCGATATCTCCTGCCCCAGGTTCGCCCGCCCGTGGCCTCGACCGAACCCCTGCTCAGCTACTCGTCGGTGCGGACGTACCTCGAGTGTCCGCAGCGTTGGAAATTCCTGTACGTCGACGGCCTGAAGGAGGCGCCGCGCGGATACTTCTCGTTCGGACGCGTGGTCCATAGCGCCCTGGAGGAGTTGCTGCGCCCGCTCGTCGACGGGACCACAAGCGCGGCCGCCGCGGCCCGAGCCCAGACGACCCTTGACGGTTGGGCCCCGGTCGGACCGGCCCCGCCCGGCGCCGGGCGGCTCATGCCCCTGGAGGAGCTGCTCGAGCGATACCGGCGTGCCTGGGTCTCCGATGGCTACACCTCCGTCGAGGAGGAGGAGCGATACCGCCGCCTCGGTCGCGAGATCCTGACGTCGTACTACGGGACTCTCGAGCGTTCCCCGCCGCGTCCGGTGGCGGTCGAATGCCACCTGGAAGCGAACTGGAACGGTCTGCGCGTTCATGGCTACGTCGACCGGATCGACCGGACCGACCGCGGAGGACTCGACATCGTCGACTACAAGACGAGCCGCGAGCTTTCGCAAGACGACGCGCGGGAGTCCGACCAGCTGGCCCTTTACCAGGTCCTGGTCGAGAAGAACTTCCGAGAGCCCGTCGAGTCCCTGACGCTGTACCACCTGCGTTTCCTCCGGCCTTTGAGCGTACCGCCCCGGCCCGAACCGGAGATCGGAGCGCTGTACGACCGAATGGGCTCCGCACGCGATGGCATGCGAGCGCGGGCCTTCGAGCCGACCCCCGGACGGCAATGCGCGCGGTGCGATTTCCGCGCGCTCTGTCCGGAGTTCCGGGAGGTGCCCGAGGGCGAGCGGCAGCACCTCGCCGACCTCGTGGACCGGTTCTCCCATCTGCGCGGGGAGGAGGAGCGGCTCGAGGGCGAGTTGCGTCGAACGGCCGCCGAACTCCACGACGCCGCCGAGCGCCTCGGCGTCCACCGAATCCCGGGTCGGCAGCGGATCGCCCGACGGAAGCCGGAGGCGTCCTGGCAGTACCCCGCCGAAGGGATGCGGAATCTCTTGGAGGAGCAGGGCTTGTCGGGCCGCGCGAACCCCGACGACCCGGCCTCCGTGCGCCGGCTCCTCAAGGACCCGGCGATCGCCTCGACGATCCGCGCCCGGCTGGACGGGTTCGACGGCCGACGAGTTCGCTGGTACTGGGAGATCGAGGATCCGCCCTCTTCGACCTAGCGCGCTCGGCGACGCCGCCGCTCGGCCGGACTTCCGAGCCGGGTGGGGCAGCGCGGCCAAGAACGGCGCCGGGAGGGCGGTCCGGCGGTCGAGCCCGAGCTTGGGTACGATCGACCGAGGGCGGTTTCCGACCCTCATGCGTCGCCGACCCCTCAGCAATCTCAAATCCCCGACGTGGGTTCGGCCGCTATGGGAATCCAGCTTTCCGGGCCGAGCCGGTACGCTCCGATCGCGGAGTCGACCCCCACCGTCGCCACGCTGTGCTCGCATTCGTCCCTGCAGATCTTCCACGGGGCTCGCGTCGAGGGGTTTCCGACGCTCGGGATCTGTCGGGGGGCGCCGCCCCGCTTCTACGAGGCGTTCCCGCTCGGACGTCCGGACAAGTTCCTGACCGTCCCCGAGATCCGGGAGATCTCGACCCGAGCCGAGGAGCTCAACCGGGAGAATTCCGTTCTCGTCCCGCACGGCTCGTTCGTCGAATACCTCGGGCCGGAAGCGTTCCAGCGATTGCCGGTCCCTGTGTTCGGGAACCGGGCGGTGATCGGATGGGAGTCGGACCGCGAAAAGGAGCGGGTCTGGCTCGAATCGGCCGGGGTCCTCATGCCCGAGCGGTTCTCGGACGCCTCGGAGGTCGATGGCCCGGTGATCGTGAAGTACTACGGCGCGAAAGGAGGCAAGGGATTCTTCCTCGCCAAGAATCGGGAAGGCCTCGAGGATTTCCACCCGACGGGTCCGTACGTCATCCAGGAGTACGTCCTGGGCACCCGCTACTACGTCCACTTCTTCTATTCCCCGATCTCCGAATCGGGGTACCGGGTCGGCCACGGCTCCCTCGAGCTGTTGGGGATGGACCGCCGCGACGAGGCGAATATCGACGAGCTCTACAAGCTCGGGGCCCAGGAAGAGCTGCTCAAGGCCGGGATCCGGCCCACCTTCGTGGTGACCGGCAACGTCCCCGTCGTCCTCCGGGAGTCTCTCCTTCCCCAAGTGTTCGACGTCGGGGCCCGCATCGTCGCGCGCTCGATCGAGCTGTTCGGCGGCATGGTCGGCCCGTTCTGCGTCGAGGGGATCATGACCGAGGACCTCGTTTTCAAGGTCTTCGAGATCTCGACGCGGATCGTCGCCGGGACCAACCTGTTCGTCTCCGGCTCGAGCTACTCCGACCTCGTCCGCCCCCAGTTGTCGATGGGACGCCGGATCGCGCTCGAGTTGAAGGCCGCCCGCTCGCAAGGCCGCCTGGGCGAAGTCATCTCGTAAGGAGCGACGGGGGACGATGTCCGACGCCTCGCGCCTTGCCGTCGACCCGAGCGGGGCAGCGATCTGCGCGACGGCGATCTCCAAGCGCTACGAGTCGGGCCGCCACCGGATCGACGCCCTCTCCGGGATCGACCTCACGATCCCGAAGGGCCGGATCTACGGCCTGATCGGGCGGAATGGGGCCGGCAAGACCACGTTCGTCCGGATCGCCGCGACCCAGCTCCTACCGACGTCCGGGACCCTGACCGTCCTCGGCCACGACGTGGTTCGGGAAGCCTCGCGCGTGCGACTTTCCATCGCCTCGGTCCCGCAGGAGTCCCGGCCCCTGTACTTCCTGAACGTCGACGAGCTCATCTTCCTTTACCTGATGATGCGCGGGTCCGACCGCGTGGAGGCCCGCCGGAGGACCAACGCGATCCTCGACGAGCTCAGCCTCGCGTCGGTCCGCAAGCGCCTGGTGAGCCAGCTCTCCGGCGGGATGCGACGGCGGGCGATGGTGGCGATGGTCCTTGCCTCGGACGCCGAGGTCGTCTTCCTCGACGAGCCGACCACCGGGCTCGACCCGTTTGCCCGCCGTGAGGTCTGGGCCGCGATCCGCCGCGCCAAACGGGACCGCCGGACCGTCCTGTTGACGACCCATTATCTGGACGAGGCCGAGGCGCTCTCCGACCGGGTCGCCTTGCTCGAGGGGGGCCAACTGAAGATCGAAGGATCCCCCGCGGAGATCCGCGACCGGGTCCGCCTCCCGTACCGGGTCACGGTCCAAGGGGGGTTCAGCCGCCCGGAGCTCGCGACGTTCGGCGAGGTCAGCCCGTTCGACGGCGGGTTCCTCGTGTTCGCCCGGGAGAAGGACGCCCGCGAGCTCGCCCTGGCCGCGCTCGGGAAGGGGGCCAAGGTCGCCCTCGGTCCGGTCAGCCTGGAGGACATCTTCCTGCAGATCGTCGGCCGGCCTATCGACCAGGACGCCTCGGAGGATGAGGGAGGGGCCGGCGCATGACCGAGCGCCATCGCGCGCGTTCGCTGCTGACCCTGGCGTACATGAACGGGATCGTCCCGATGCGGACCCAGCCGCTGTACCTCCTGGGGGTCATGGCCTCCCCGCTCTCCTTTCTGTTCTTCATCACCGTCGCCTCCCACGGCGTGCTGTTGCGCACCGCGGTGGCCGGGGGGATGGTCCTCACCATGGTCTCCATCGGCACGAGCCTCCAATCGGACATGTCCCACTATCGGCAGGACCTCAAGCTGCAGGACCTCATCGTGGCCTCCCCGGTCGAGGCGCCCATCTATGTGGCGGGGATCGCTCTCTCGGAGCTCGTCTATTCGATACCGGGGATCGCCCTCTTCGCCATCCTGTGGGTCGCCAACGCGCCGGTCTCCCTCCTGACCATCGTCGAGGTGGTCCCGGTCCTGCTGCTCGTCTGGGCGTTCGCCTCGGGGCTAGGATTTACCTTGGCGACCTATTTCGCCGACGTTCGCGAGACGTTCATCTTCTCCACCCTGGTCTCCTTGGCCCTGACCGTGCTGCCGCCGGTCTACTATCCGGTGAGCTTCCTGCCGAGCGCGTTGCAGCCCGTCGCCTATCTTTCCCCGACCACCTTCGCCGCCGACCTGATGCGCAACGCCTTCGGACTGGAGCCGTTGAGCGTCCTGGCCCGGCTGACCGACTGGGGGGTGCTCATCGCGTTCACCGTCGGACTGCTCGCCATCGCATCGTACAAGGCGCGCTGGCGGGATGCCTAGTCCGAAGACGTCAGACCAAATGCCTCAATCTCCCCTTTTCGGGGGCCATCGGGCCTCGAACGAGGGAGCCGGCGCTGAGATGCGGCCGCGAAGCGACGCGACGCCAAGAAAACTTACCAAGCTGTTATGTACGCGCCCGTTGCTCGCGCCGCTCGCATGCTTTCTCTCGCGGACCACCGCGTCTTTTCCACCGCCGAGGATCGATTCCAGCGCTGCACGTTCTGCGGGAAGGGGCTCGTCGTGCTCCCGGAGGACCGTCGGGGCGGCTCCTGCTACGACTGCCTCTCGCTCCTCGGCCCGGAGGCCGCCCCCTGCCCGGATTGCGGCAGCGAGATCCCCTCGGACCTGCGAGCGTCCGGTTGCCTGCGCTGCGGGTGGACGCCGTTCCCGGATTGAACCGGCGAGCCGGGCGCCGCTCGGGGCGTCTCGGCAGCCGGCCGATCCGATCCCGTCGACCTTCGCGAGCGGTCCGCCCGAACGTCTAAGTATTCGACGGCCCAACCCCCGTTCATGGCCTGGAGTCGGGGGCAGCGCCTTCTCACGGAGTTTGTCGGGACGTTCGGCCTATTGGTCGCGGTCGGCGGCGCGGCGGTGTTCAGCTCTTCGCTGCTCGACCCCCTCGTCCGGGTCGTGCTCATCTCGCTCGCGGTCGGATTCGGTCTGATCGGGCTTCTGTACGCGTTCGCCGACATCTCCGGTGGGCATTTCAACCCCGCCGTGACGATCGGCGCCTGGGCCGCCGGGCGATTCCCCGCCCGAGATGTGGTCCCCTACCTCATCGCCCAGGTCGCCGGGGGGGTCGCCGGCATGGGGGCGATCGCGGCCGTCGCCTACGGGAACTCGGGGTTCTTCCCGTCGGTCCAGATCGACGCCCTCGCGTCGCAGTGCTACTCGACGTCGACCGTCGCCTGCGGGGGGTTCAACTGGGGTGCGGTGTTCGTCCTCGAGACGACGTTCACGTTCTTCCTCGTCTTCGTGATCCTGTTCTCCACCCGATCGGAGGCTTCGGCGCGCAACCTCGCCCCGATCGGCATCGGACTCACGCTGGTCATGACGAACCTGGTGGCGATCCCGGTCGATGGCGCCTCGATCAATCCGGCCCGAAGCTTCGCGCCGGCCGTTCTCTCCGCCTTCTGGTCCTCGGGGAACTGGGCGATCCAGCAGGATTGGATCTTCTGGGTCGCACCGATCCTCGGCGGCATCCTCGCGGCCCTGGTCGATCGCGCGCTGCGCGCCGGCCCTGGCTGAACGGCGCGTGGCCGCGCGAGGCGGCCAAGCCGCGGGATCATCGGACAGCGGGGCACGCCTGCCGCGGACCGCTCGAAGGTCGAGGAGGGCCGAGCTTCGGGCCGTCAACCTTATCGGCCCGGTCCCTACCGATGGCGCGGGCGTGCCGAGGTGGCTCAGTCCGGTACGGCGCGAGTCTGGAAAGCTCGTGGCGGAATACGCCTCGGGAGTTCAAAGGTCGGCCCGGCTCATGCCGGGCGGCGGGAAATCTCCCCCTCGGCGCTCCTGCCCGCGGGGGGCGGTCGCGCGTGATCCCGAACCGCCAGGTCGTGCCCGCGCTCCTCCAGGTCGACGCCGTCCTCGGTCGTCTCGCCGGGGACGCCGCCATCTCCGGGGTCTGTCGTTTCCTGCACCATGAGTTCCCGCACTTCGCCTGGGTCGGGGTCTACCGATTGCAAAGCAGCACCCTGCATCTCGCCGGCTGGGCCGGCGACGCGCCGACCGAGCACACCCAGATCGAGGTGGGCCAAGGTCTGTGCGGGCTCGCCGCCCGGGACAACGCAACGGTGCTCGTCGGAGACGTCCGCGAACGCCCCGAGTACCTCGCCTGCTTTCCCACCACGCTTTCGGAGGTCGTCGTTCCGATCCGCGCCGCGGGTCAGGTCATCGGGGAGATCGACGTCGACGGGAACGCGCTGCGGGCGTTCGACGCCACCGACGCGCACTTCCTGGAGCTCGTCGCGGCGAAGCTCGCCGCCCCGTTGCAGCCGGGGACCGGCCCGCTCTTGCACCTGTGAGACGGGCGGCCATCGTGGCCCGGGCCGCGGCGAGGAGTCCCGCGGCATCGACGGACTCGAAAATCCCGGTCGGCGGGCGCGGTCGGCGATCGGAGAGCCCCCGGGCGATCCCCCGAAGGGCCCGCCGGAGCTCGTCGATGATGGGCAGATCGGCCGCCTCCGAGGTCCGGGAGAACGGGTTCAGGTCGATCGCGATCACCCGTTTGCCGAGCCGGCGGAGCGCCATGGCTCGGTCCCCGTCTTCGAGCGGGATGAGGCAGACGTCGGCGCGCCAGACGCCCTGCCGATCTACGCGGGCCCGATCCGAGGGGAGGCCCGGGATCCGTGCGGAGGAACGGACGCCCAGGACTCGGCGGGCCCCCGCTCGCTCCAGCACCTGGGCGACCGCGTGCGCCCGGCCCGCGGTTCGGTGGAACAGGTTCACCTCGATCCCGAGGCCCGGGCGACGGCGCGCTAGCTCCACCACCTCACGGGCGGCGATCGCCGCCACGTTGCCGTTGACGCAGATGACTGGTTGGCGCGCGGCGAGCAGCCAGCGGGCCGCGAGCTGTTCGGCGCCCCGCGCGGAGCGGGTCGTTCGCTCCCCGAGGTAGTAGTCGAACGCCTCCCCCCGGCCGTGGGCGATGAGCCCTTCGGCGACGACGACCTTCGTTCGGAGAGCCCCGGCGAGTCGCGCCCTTGTCTTCAGGCTCTCGTAGCGGGGATGCCGACGGGAGATCCGGGTCATCGGCCGGCGGGGGTTCAGCTACCCGGGTCCGGCTCGGGCGGCTTGGCCGCCTCTGTCGGAGCGTCCATCGCCTCGACTGCGTTGGGAACCTCGCCGGCGGGTGGCGCCCCGCCCACCCGGCTCTCCAGGTGGGCGATCCGCTGCTCGAGCGGAGCCAGTGTCTCCTCCACGGCCCGTTGGACCACGAGTTTCAGGCTGTCCTCGATCGCGAGCAGATCGCGGCTCAGATCGGAGATCCGGCGAGCGTTCTCGTTCAGGAGGAGCCGGGTCTGGGTCGCCACCTTGTAGGTATCGGAGACCTCCTTGACCATCTCCTTCGATCCTTGGGAGAACGATTCGATCGACGCCTCGATCGGCCCCCACGCCTCCTTGAGCTCCTTCGTCAGACGCCCCGAGGCGGTCTCGGCGATCCGATCGGTCCCTTCGGTGAACCCCTTCTCCAAGCGCTCGCCGAAGGTGTTCGCGAGGACGTCGAGGCGTCCGATGAGGTCCGCCCGCGCCGCGGCATCCGAGTCGATGAAGGTGGCGAGCCGGTCCTCCACCGATTGCAGCCGCGCCGTCAAGTTGGCGTAGGAAGAGCCGACGAGCCGGTCGATGTGGGCTTGCGAGGACTCCTCGGCGCGCAGCAGGAGATGAAGGACCCAGTGTTCCCGTCCCTTCGTCTCCGCGAGCGGGCCGCGATCGAGTCGGTCGCGCGCCTCTCGGCTGTCGATGAGCTGCTGGAGTTCCTGGAGGACTTCGAGGCGGAGTCTCGGCAGGTTCGACCCCGGCCGCCCCCCCGCCTCGGCATCGGGGGCCCGCGCCGGGGGAGTGGCGGGCCGGCCGCTCATGTACCGACGATGGCGGACGCGCGCCTATAAAGGATTGGGTGGGCAAGTTGCGGAACCCCGTCGACGACGGGTACGACCTCGGATAGTCGCACCCGGTCCGGCGATACTTGCATCCGGATCGCGTGCACGCCGACGCCCGATCCCCGCGCCCGGTCGAGCGCGGCCGCGAACTCCGGGTCCAGGACCCGGTTGGGCCGGAACGCTCGAACGTCGTCCCGTTGAATCGCGAACAGCACGTCGCAACGGATCCCCCGCCGGGCGAGCGACGTGAGCACTTCCAAGTGGCGGCGCCCTCGCTGCGTGGGGGCGTCGGGAAACAGCGCCTCTTCGCCCACCCGAAGATTCGAGCTCTTGACCTCGAGATACCCCTCGGGTCGACCGGTCCCCGGGTGGAATCGCCCGAAGTCGAGCCGAGCATGCCCCACAGTAGGTTCGGCCCGCCAATGGGTGTGGGGGAGCCCGGCCACGATCCCCATGGGGAGCGCGACCGCGACCAGTCGGTTGGCGACGCGGGAATCGATCGAGACGAGTTCGGGGCCATGCCGGACCGCGACGAGGTCGAACCGGGTCTTGCGACCCGGGCGGGCTGCCGGGACCGCGAAGCCGAGGGTATCGCCCGGGACCAGGAGCTCCTCCATGCGCCCCGGGTTGGGGACGTGGGCGGCGAACGGGGAGCCCCCCGATTCGCGTTGGACGATCGCCAGATAGCGGTTCGGCCGTCGCAGAAATCGTATGGGCACCGGCGGTCGGGGGTATCGGTACTCGGCCGGGCGCCGGTGGCTCAATCGAATCCTGCGCCGAGCAGTTCCCGCGCGACCAAGAGGCGTCGGATCTCCGAGGTCCCGGCGCCGATCTCGAGCAGCTTCGCATCGCGAGCGAGCCGCTCGACCGGGTAGTCGCGCATGTACCCGTATCCCCCGTGGATCTGGATGGCGTCGAGCGCGACCCGCGTCGAAGCTTCGCTCGAGTAGGTCAGCGCGGCCGCGCTCGCCCTCGCACTGCGCTTGTCGTGTTGGACCGAGTCGAGCGCCGCGATGAGGAGCCAGCGGGACGCCTCCCGCTCGAAGAACATGTTGGCGAGCTTCGCCTGGATCAGCTGGAAGGATCCGATCTTTTGGCCGAACTGCTCCCTTTCGCGCGCGTATCGGAGCGATAGTTCGAGGCATTCCGTGATGATCCCCAGCGGGATCGCAGTGAGGACGGCGCGCTCGACGTTCAGCCCGGCCATCATGATCCCCACACCCTCGTTTTCGGCGCCGACCATCTGGTCGGCGGGCACCACGACATCCCTGAAGACGAGCTCCCCGGTGGGCGATCCGCGCATGCCCATCTTGTCGAGGGACCGGGAGACCGAGAACCCGGGCGAGTCGCTACCGACGACGAACGCACTGATCCCCCGGGAACCGCGGTCCGGGGCGGTCTTGGCATAAACGAGTAGGGTCTCGGCGATCGGCCCGTTGGTGATGAACTGCTTCGTTCCGTTCAGCACGTAGTTCGGGCCGTCGCGGACGGCCGTGGTCTTGAGCGAAACCGCGTCGGACCCGGCGCCCGGCTCGGTCAGTCCGAGCGCTCCCACGTGCTCGCCCGACACGAGGGGCGGGAGGAAGCGCGCCCGCAGACCGGGCGTGCCGTTTCGCGCCAAGTTGTCGGCACATAGATTGGAGTGAGCGCCGACGGAGAGCGCGAACGCGGGACTAACGCGAGCAATCTCGAGGAGCACCAGGGCCTGGGCCAGATAGGAAAGGCCCAGGCCCCCGAACTCGGCGGGCACCGTGATCCCGAGGAACCCGAGCTCCCCCATCCGGCGGAATACATCGCGGGGGAAGCGGTCCTCCCGGTCCATCGTGGCGGCGACCGGGGCCAGCTGCTCGAGCGCGAAGCGGCGCGCGGCCGCCTGAAGGCTGGCCTCTTCCTCCGAGAGCTGAAGGTCCATGGGCAGGGCAGGTATCGGTCGAGATAATCGTTATCGGACGGCGGAGGCGCTAATCGGAACGGTCCGGGGGCCGGCGGGGGCCCCGCGTGATGCCCAGGGGGTGGCCCCAAGTGGCCCGGGGCTTCGGGAAGTCGGAACGGTAGTGCGCGCCCCGGCTCTCCTCCCGGGTTCGAGCCGCCCGGGCGATGATGCGGGCGACCAGGGTTGCATTCGCCCCGGGGCCGGGGGCACGACCGGCCGGCGGTTCGCTCTCTCGATTCCATCGGGCGAGTTCGCGATCGGCCTCCCGGAGTCCGGCCCCGGTCCGAATGATGCCCACCGCATTCCAGAGTACCTCTCGGACCTGGTCGAGCCGTCGATCCGCCTGATCCCGGCCCGCCCCGGGCGCGACGGGTAGCGATACGAGACGGGCCGGTGGGGTTGGTCCGCCGCGGGCCGAATGCAACAGCTGGCGGGCGGCGCGCTCGCCGAACACGAGCCCCTCGAGCAAGGAGTTGCTGGCGAGCCGATTGGCGCCGTGGACCCCGGTCGAAGCGACCTCGCCACAGGCGAGGACCCCCGATAGGCTGGTGCGGGCCTCAAGATCCGTGGCAACTCCCCCGATCGTGTAGTGGGCGGCGGGGGCCACCGGGATCGGGTCGCGGGAGGGGTCGAGGCCGTACCCCGCGAGAAATCGGCAGACCGTCGGGAACCGCGTGAACAGACGGTCGCGGGGGATCGCGGTCGCGTCGAGGTACACGCACGGGGCGCCGGAGCGCGCGAGTTCCTCCTGGATCGCACGACACACGACGTCCCGGGTCGACAGTTCGCCTTGAGGGAGCCGCCCGGTCAGGAAGCGCTCGCCTTGCCCGGTGCGAAGGACCGCCCCCTCGCCCCGCAGGGCCTCGGTGATCAGGAAACGGGGCGCGTCCGGTCGCGCGAAGGCGGTCGGATGGAACTGGACGAACTCCATGTCCGATAGGAGCGCGCCGGCTCGGAACGCGATCGCGATCCCGTCGCCGGTCGCGATCGAGGGATTCGAACTCTGGCGATACAGGCTTCCCGCCCCCCCCGTCGCCAGGACGATCGGCTTCCCAACGACCCGCTCGGCCCCCCCCGACCCCGCCGCGAGTAACGCCACCGGGGCGCCCTGGGCCGTCTGTCCGAGGCGGTGGAGCCTCGTATGCTCCCGCACCTCGATCCCCTCGGCGAGAGCCCGGCGACGCAGGGTCTCCTCGATCTGAAGGCCCGTCGCATCCCCGCCGGCGTGAAGGATGCGATACCGGGAGTGTGCGGCCTCGCGGCCCAGGGCGATACGGCCGTCGACCGTATCGAACGGCACGCCGAAGCGGACAAGGTCGGCGATCCGTTGGGGAGCCTCCGACGTCAGGATCCGCGCGGCCTCGGGGTTGACCAGCCCGTCGCCGGCCTGCATCGTGTCGCGGCGATGGAGTTCGACCGAATCGTCGTCGCCGAGTGCGGCCGCGATCCCCCCCTGGGCGTAGCGGGTATTCGACTCCTCTAGGCTCGACTTGGTCACGAGGGTCGGACGGAGCCCTAGCTCCCGGCATCGCAACGCGACGAACAGCCCCGCGATGCCGCTGCCCACGATCAGCGGTTGCCGCGCATCGGATGTCACGGGGACGAGACGGAAAATGGACGGATAGCCGCTTGGGTGCCGGCCCGGTCCGATCGACTTGGGCCCTTCAAGAGCTCACCCAGCGCCGGGTCTGGGGGATCCCGCCGGGTCGCCCGACCGGGCGGGGACCGGGGGCCCCCACGCGCTCCAACGATAGATCAGGGCGGATTGGGCCCGAACAAACCCCAGCCGATCGTACAGGCGCCGCGCCGGAAGATTTCCGTCGGTCACCCAAAGCCGGGCGAGCTCCGCGCCGAGGGCGCGAAGCCGCTCGAGGCTCGTCCCGAGCAGGAAGGCTCCGATCCCCTGGCGGCGGTACGCGGGGTCGACGGCCAGATCGAGCACAATGTAGCGACCGGCCGCCTGCTCGGCGACCACGATCAGTCCCAGGGGTCGATCCTTCGTTTGTTGAAAGACCCCCGACGCGCCCTCCTCGACGCGGCCGAGGCGACCGTCGAGGATCTCCCCCAGACTGCGGCGTTCCTCCGATAAGGACTCCGCGGCGAGTCGCTCGTCGGGACTCCCCCGGTACGACTGCCAATTCAGCTCCGCCAATCGATCGAGCGTCGTGCCCCGCAAAGGAGCGATGCGACCGGGGATCCCGGGGGGACCCGGGCCGTCGGCCAAGGGTGTGGCCATTCGCCGCTCCATCGAATGGCGTTGGAGGGCTTCCCCGCCAAACCGGCGTACGGCCTCCTCCGCGAGCCGCTGCTCGGCCGGGGGTTCCAGGCCCGAGAGACCGACGTCGGCGCGCCGGATCTCCGGCGAAAGGGCGCCGAGGACGCTCTGTAGCAGGGCCATCGCCCGTTCGGACGTCTCGTCCCCGGGGTCGATGTGGACGTGCGCGAAGGCATGACCCTCCCGCTGCGAGAACACGGCCAGGCCGGGCGCCCCGGCTTCCCCCGATAGGTAGAAACCGGACAGCCCCCCCGATCGGAGGTCTCGAGCCGCTTCGTCGCTCCAATCCGGGGGAAGGAACTCCCCTCGGCGCAGCAACTCCGTGCGCAGGCGGTGGGCCCGTTCGAGCAGCTCGTCCGCCGCGGCTCCCTGGGCAGGGCGGGGCCTGTCGACGGACACGAACGTGGCCCCGCCTAGGGGAGTCGGGGAACCTCACGCTTGAGGATCTGGGCGACGTCCGGGGCGACGGAGGCCTTCTCGGCCGGATTGAGCAGGGTGTCCGTCGAGAACAGCTCATCGGTCACCGCCTTGATCCGCTCGAAGGCGTCACGAAGGAACAACCCGTGTGTGCACGCCGCCGAGACGGCCCGAACGCGGTACCGCCTGAGCAGCTTCGCCGCCTCGACGATCGTGCCCCCGGTCGAGATCACATCATCGACAATGACGACCTGCTTACCTTCGAGATCGATGGGTGGGCTGGCGGGAAGCGCCAGTTCGACCCGGTCGCTATCGATCCGCTTCTTCTCGAGCGCCATCCAAGGTCGACCCAGGAGCTCGGCCATCCGGCGCACTCGATCGACCCCGCCCTTGTCGGGTGAGACGAGCATGTCGATCGGCCGCTCCTTCAGAAGACGGGCGATCGCCGGGATCCCGCTCGCTTCGAAGACCGGTTTCGCGAACGACTGCATCGTGAGCGGGGAGTGCATGTCGACGGTGACGACGGCGTCCGCCTGGAGCTCGATATGACGGGAGAGCGCGCGGGCGCTGACCGGTTCGCCCGGAAAGAACGACCGGTCCTGACGAGAGTAGCCGAAGTAGGGGACCACTACGACGAGCTTGCGCGCCCCAGCCTCTCGGATCGCGTCCTCGAGGAGCAAGAGTTCGATCAGGTCCTGGTCGGTCCGGCTCGACTGCACGAGCACGACCTCCTCGTCGCCCAATCGACCCCCGATGCGTACGTAGAGCTCTCCATCGGGGAAGCGCTTGGAGAACGGGATCGCAAATGGCGCGTTGCCGAGCTCTCGGGAGATCCGTTCCGCCAGCGCGGTCGACGCCGGACCACCGATGACGTGCAAGGATCGCCCCGGGCGGAGGACGGGACCGGAGAGAAAAGACTTCTGATGCGCGGTCCATCCCACGCCCGCCCGGCCGGAGTCCTCTCGCTAGGGCTCGGCCGGCGGGAGTCGGGCGAGGCCGCCCGGGGCCGTAGACTCGAGCGGCGTAGGTTCCCTCCAGCGCGCCGGGGCTCGCACCGCCGGGCTGTGAACGATAATGAACTCCCCCGCTCTCCGTTCCTTCCCGCGGAGCGCTGAAAAGAGCGCTGCGACGACCACAAAAGCGCCGGAGACCTCGAAAGCGAGCCGCATCCCCGCCAGGAAGACGAGGTCGAGGCCGGCCGGGCTCAGGCCGATGCGAGCGACCAGCGCCGGTCCGAAGGCGCCGCCGAACAGCGCCGCCGCGACGCCGGTGGGGAGACGTGCGGTGACGGCGATGAGTCCCACTGCGAAGCTGAGGGCCATCGACGAATTGCGCAGGGTCATCATCACCCCGGACGCCACCCCGTACTTCGCCCGGGGGACCCCCGCCATGATCGACGCGGTATTGGCCGGGAAGAATAGCCCGCCGCCCACACCGAGAACGGCCTCCCAGGTTCCCACCGTCCATAACGAAGTCGAGGCGTTGAGGGTGGCGAGGCCGAATAGCGCGCTCGCTTGGACCAGGAGTCCTATCGTCGAGATAACGCGGGCCCCGTAGCGGTCGGAGAGCCGTCCACCGAACGGGCCGACGACCCCGAGCGCAATCGATAGCGGGATCAGGAGGTAGGCCGCCGTGATCACCGAGACCCCTCGGATCCCCTGGAAGTACACCATCAGCAGGAAGTTGGTCGCGAACAGCGCGACCCCTTGCAGGACCGAGGAGAGTAGCGACGCACTGAACAGCCAGTCCCGGAACAACGAGAAGGGAAGGATCGGGTCCCGGCTCACGAACCCCTCCCAGGCGAGGAATCCGGCGAAGGTCGGCACGGCAAGCGCCAGCGGGACCCACGTGATCGGGGCCGACCACCCGTTGAGGATCCCCTCGGTCACTCCGAGGAGAAATAGGGCGAGGCCGAAGACGAAGAGAGTCGCCGCGGCAAAATCGAAGGTGTCGCGGGGGTCCGGGGTCACCGACTCCCGCAAGACCACTGCGGCCAGGGCGATCGCGACGACTCCGATGGGGACGTTGATGAAGAAGATCCACCGCCAAGTCGTCACGGCGAGAATGAAGCCGCCGAGGGCGAACCCAACGACTGATCCCGTTCCCCATACGACCGAGTTCACCCCGAAGGCGCGACCCCGCTCGTTGGGCGGGAACGCATCGGACAGGATCGCGAACGAGTTGGCGACCAACATCGCCCCCCCGATCCCCTGGAGTCCCCGGAACGCGACGAGTTCGAGACCGGTCTGCGAGAGCCCCGAGAGCAGGCTCCCGGCCACGAACACCAGGAAACCCGCGTTGTACAGCCGCTTGCGACCTTTCAGGTCCGACAGGCGACCCAGCGATAGGACGAGCGCCGTCCCCATGAGGATGTAGATCATGATCACCCAGACCATCGTCACGAGGTCGGCGTTCAGTTCCCTCGCGATGTCCGGAAACGCGATCAGGAGGACCGTGCTATCGATTGAGCCCATCAGGCTCCCGATGCAGACGACCCCGAGAACCTGCCACTTGAATTCCATGAACGTTGTCCCGTTGCATCGGCGTGGCCCGATAACCGTTACGAGATCCGTCGAGCAGCCCCGTGTCCCGAGAGCGATCGGCGATGGGTCCGGCACCCACCGGACCCACCTCGGTCCGAGAGTTCCCGGTTACTATTCGTTGGCCGGGATTCCCATCGCATACCCAAGCCGCCCGCTGGCGACGGATCGCATCTGGGGTGCTCCATCCCAAGCGCGATCGCGGGCGGCCGGTCAAGGGTCGAGGGTGGCGGGGGGCCCTCCGGCGACCCTTCCCGTCCGACGCCGCCTCCTCCGTCCTCTCGTCGAAACGGGTGTGGCGTACGATACCCCTTCACACGCATTCGACTAATGCCGATGTCCAATTCGACAAAGTGCCGAAAAAAGCCGACGGATTCAAATACCACCCCTGTGCAAACACTCCGCCTGCGGGGCAATGCCCTGAACGGAGCGAAACCAAACATGGCGACGTTGAGAGGGAGGACTTGGAGAAAGCGGCCCGGGCGAGGGGTATCGCCAATCATCGCGACGATCCTGCTGGTGGCGATCACCGTGGTGCTCGCGGCAGTGCTGTACGTCCTGATCTCCGGGCTCACCCGGGGCCCGGGCAACACGCCGCTCGGCAGCGCCATGGCGGTTTCGGGGGCCACCGCCGGCCCGAACGGGGCGTATGGGTTCAACTATACGATCTCGATCCAGTCGGCGAGCGCGGGCGTCACCGCGAACAGCCTGAAGTTCCAGCTGGTCAACTCGGCGGGAACCATCCAGGCGTTCAACGCGGTCACCCTGATTGACGTGACCAACTGTGCGGTCGGGAACTTCGTAGCGGCTTCGGGCTGGACTGCGGGTCCGCCCACCACGCCACCCCATCCGGCGGTGTGCGGGTCGCTCACCCTGACGTCCCAGATCTCGAGCGGCGACCAGCTGGTGCTGATCACCGCCGCGAGCATCGCGGGACAGGGGTACTCGCTGAACATCATCGGGACCGGATCGTACTCCGGCTCGATCCAGTCGGCGATCCCCTAGGAACTGGACGGGGATAGAAGGAAGGTTCGAAGATGACGAAGCGGAGAAGCCGGGGTGGGTCCTGGCGAAAGAAGTCGGAGCGGGGAGTTTCGCCGATCATCGCCACGATCTTGCTCGTGGCGATCACGGTAGTGCTGGCCGCGGTGCTGTACGTCCTGATCTCGGGGCTGACCCGAGGGCCGGGCAACACGCCGTTGGGTAGCGCCATGGCCGTCTCGCGCGCGACGGCCGGCCCGAACGGGGCGTATGGGTTCAACTATACGATCTCGATCCAGTCGGCCAGCGCCGGGGTCACCGCGAACAGCCTGAAGTTCCAGCTGGTCAACTCGGCGGGAACCATCCAGGCGTTCAACGCGGTCACCCTAGTAGACGTGACCAACTGCGCGGTCGGGAACTACGTGGCGGCGTCGGGCTGGACCGCCGGTCCCCCGACGACCCCGCCGCACCCGACGGCCTGCGCAACGCTCACCCTAACGTCCCAGATCTCAAGCGGCGACCAGCTGGTGCTGATCACCGCCGCGAGCATCGCGGGACAGGGGTACTCGCTGAACATCATCGGGACCGGATCGTACTCCGGCTCGATCCAGTCGGCGATACCGTAGGGAAGACCCGACGACCGGGTGTCCAACCTTTTCCTTCCCACCCTTCTTCACTTGGGTCAA
This sequence comes from Thermoplasmata archaeon, assembly GCA_035945215.1. Lineage (GTDB taxonomy): Archaea > Thermoplasmatota > Thermoplasmata > Lutacidiplasmatales > UBA184 > Lutacidiplasma. Next base: position 174,140 of record DASZAJ010000007.1, on the reverse strand, counting down.
GCATCGTTTTCCGCTCCCCGCACTCGGAGCCAGCCCTCCGAAGATTCCAACCAGCTTTGACCTGCTACGGGACGGTCCGCGAAACCGGTCCACCCTAGTCCCGTTCCGGCCGCCCGGCGACCAGGGCCTAGAGTTCGTCGGAACGGGAGGGGGGTTGATGACGTCGAGCGCGCCGCCGACCGACCGAGGGCCTGGGTCGACCGCCGCGGTGGGCTCTTCGATCGGTCCCGCTCCTTCGAACCTCCACCGGAGGCGCCCTACCTCTCCGAGGTCGTGGCCGAGCTTCCTCCTCCTCATCGGCGTCATCATCGTCGCGGGATCTTCGCCACGGAACCAAGGTCCGCCACCGTCTGGGCGGTCGGCCCTCCTCCTCCCGCTCATCCTCTTCCTCCTCCTCATCGGCCTTCCGGCGTTCGTCCTCGATCCCTTCGGCCCGAAGGGCGTAGTGGATGCCCATGGCCGCCAGGAGGGTGCCGATGAGGGTGATGGCGAGCCATTCCCAGGACTGGGCGGGCACCATCCCGGCGTCCCCGGAAAGCAGGAGCTTCAGGGCGCCGAACCACGGTATCATCCCGCGGGCCACGCCCACTACCCAGCCCGGCTCGACAAGCGTGCTGAAGACCGGTTGATCGGGTTCCCCCTGCGTTGGGTTCCCGGGCAGGTAGTTGTTGTCGCCCATCGTCAGGAAGCCCGAATGGGCCCCCAAGACGCCCTGGGTGAGGGAGATGTTCACGATCGCGTGGGTCCAGCCGACTCCGTACAGCGTGAGCTCGCCAGTCACGCCCGTGGCTCCGCATCCGGAAAGATGGGCGGCTACGCGATAGGCCGCACCCGGGGCATTGCCGCACGCCAGACCGCTCAAGGCGGGTATCGAGTAGGTGTGGTTCGAGGCGTCGTATTCGATGGAGAGGATCGCGCGATGGATGATCGGCGCCTGGTTTGGGTCTCCATTCGGGTGGTACAGGATCACGTCCCCGTACTCGCCGTAAGTCCGGTAGCCAGAGGATTCCGCCGGGAAGTAGGGGGTGACCAGGGAGGCGTTCACTCGCTGCGCCAGCACCAGGTCGCCCGTGTTGATGAGGCCGACCTGGTCGGTGGCCCCGTGCTGCATGCTGTCCGACTCGATGACATAGGCGGGCGGCCAGTTGGTCGTGTACGCGTACAACGATACGAGGATGAGGACGACGATGGCGAGAGCGACCAGGGGCTCGAACCAGACCGTGTCCCGCGCTCGGAAGAACACCGGCGCGCGGACCCGGTGGAAGAGCCCCGGCGGGGGCTCCTCGGAATCCTCCGACTCCTCGTCGATCCGATCGGGGGGTTCGGAGGGAGGGGGGGCCTTTGAGGTCGCGTTCCAGGGGCGCAGCGCCCGGCGGGCCCGCGTCAGACGGGTGCGGTTCCGCGGCGGTCCCGACGGCTCATCATCCGGCTCCTCGTCGCCGTCTTCCGGCTCGGGCTCGTCGTCCTCGGACGAGCGGCGCCGCATGCCGAATCGCTCGGGGCGTCGGGCCTTAACCGTTCGCCTCGACCCGAAGGTCCCGTCGGAGAAGCGCCTCCACAGTTCCTCGGACCGCGAGAATCGCCCCCAGGAAGATCGGGATGAGGAACAGGTCCGAACCCGGCCAGGTCACGTTCGCCGCCTCCCCGCCCCAGAAGAGCGCGAAGGTGAACAACATGGCCGTGGCACCGAGTTTGAGCGTGGGCACCTTGATCCGCCGGATCCGCTGGTGAACGAGCAGCGCCGCCGCGACGAGGATCGCGCCCCCGAGCAGGGCCCCCGCCACCGCCGAAAGGCCGTAGCCCGCCGCCGCGAGGGCCACGAGCACGATGACCGCTTCCGTCGCCTCGATGGCCCCCACGACAAACCCCCCGCCGAACTGGAGAACGCGTTCATTCCCGGTCGTTCCGACCGGACCGGACCGGCCCGTTCCGGCCGACCGATGCCGTCGGTACGAGCGCAGGGTGCTGCGGAACAGGAATATCCCAAAGGCGAAGAGCACGATCGAGGCCCCCCAAAGCAGGTCCGACCGGGGAAGGGAGATCAGGAGGGCGCCGAAACCCAGCGCCAGGGCGGCCACGACGCCCGTTCCGGCCGCGGCTCCGGCGGCCCCATGCCCGAGCGATCGGGCGTCGGAACTCAAGGCGAAGACCACCGCCACGACCTCGGTCATCTCGGTCACCGTGATCACGAAGGCGACGAGAAGCGCCGGTAAGTACAGGCTCACCACAGTCGTCCGACCCCCGGAGAGACTTTACGGGTGCGGGTCCCACCTCCGGCCGCAGCGCGGGCGGGGCAGGGAGGCCGAAGGTGGCGATCGATATCTCGATGCCGTTGGGGCCGTCGACGCCGAGCTATCCCGGCGACCCGCCGATCCGGATCGAGTCGGTCTATTCGACCGCCCGGGGGGCCCAGTTCAACGTCTCGGTCCTCGAGATGGGGACCCACAGCGGGACCCACGTCGATCCGCCCAGCCATTTCTTGCCCGGGCGCGCGAATCTCGATCAGATCGATCTCGCCGCCCTGAACGGTCCGTGCCGCGTCGTCCGGGTACCCGAGGGCCAGTCGTCGATCTTTCCCTCGGATCTCACCGCGATCCCCGAAGGGACCGATCGGGTGCTGTTCCAGACGTCGAACTCGGCCCGATGGGCCCGGGGAGAGGGTTTCTTTCCCGATTTCGTCGATCTCTCCCCGCCGGCGGCTCGCGAGCTGATCGAACGACGAGTGCGCCTGGTGGGGATCGATGCCCTCTCGGTGGAGTCGGACCCGACCGTCTCCTTCCCCGTCCACCGGGCCCTGCTCGGGGCGGGGATCGTGCTGCTGGAAGGATTGCTCCTCTCGGAAGTGGTCCGCCCGGACTATATTCTGCGATGCCTCCCGCTGCGGATCCAGGGGGGCGACGGCGGGCCCTGCCGGGCGATTCTGGACCCGGCGTGAGCGACGGGTCCCCGACGATTCTGAGCTAGTCGCGCTCGTCGGGTGGGAGCAGGTTCGGAATGCCGTCTTCGATCGGGTAGTCCAGTCGGCAGGCGGCGCAGCGCAGATTGCCCCGTTCGATCTCCCGTTGCGATTGCGACTGGACGGTCAGGGCGAGCGGCCCCCGGCACATCGGGCAGCAGAGGATCTCCATGAGCTCCGCCTTCACTTCCCGCTCCCCTCGACCAGGCCGTAGCCGATCAATCGCCAGGCGGTCAGCTTGCGCGAGATCGCAACGCGACTCCCCGGGAAAACCGTGACCGGCCGGTTGAGGGTCAGCTCGACCTCATCGCCCCGGGCGCTGGTGACCTTCCCGGCCGCCACGGTGGTGCCGATCGTGACGGCGAGCATCTCGCTCGTCCGGATCTTCTCCACCTTCGTCTCCCGTTGGACCCCGAGGACCCGGTCGAGCAGCGTCGCCTTGATCCGGATCTTCTGGCTCACCGGCGGGAGCGTGCCGGGAGTCCCCACCAGGCGGCCGGTGAGGCCATCCGCCTTGGTCAGCGCCGGGTCGAGCGTAGTTCCGATCGCCGCCAGGCCGCCGGGCTGCAGTACGTCGATCTCCTGGCCCCCCGAGATCAGGGCCGCGACGCGGGTCTGGAGGGCTTCGGCCCGACCGTCGGTGAGGCCGACATGGCCCGGTCGGATCTCGATCTCGTCGCCCACCTTGAGGCTGCCCTGCACAAGGGATCCGCCGAGGACCCCTCCGCGAAGTTTGCCGCCGGGGATCCCGGGCCGGTTCACGTCAAAGGATCGGGCGATGTACATGAGGGGGGGCTTGGTCGCGTCACGTTGGGGGGTCGGGATCGTCTCCTGGATCGTGGCGATGAGCGCGTCGATGTTGACCCGGTGGTTGGCGGAGACCGGAACGATCGGAGCGGAGGCGATCGGGGAGCCCTGGAGGAATTCGACGATCTGACGATAGTTCTCCTCCGCCTTCTCGGGGCTGACCAGATCGATCTTGTTCTGAACGACGACCACCTTGCGAACGCCGATGATATCGAGCGCGTAGAGGTGCTCCTGGGTCTGCGGCTGCGGGACCTTTTCGTTGCCGGCGACGAGGAGCAGGGCCCCATCCATGATCGCCGCGCCCGAAAGCATCGTGGCCATCAGCGTTTCATGGCCCGGCGCGTCGACGAAGGAGACGGCCCGGAGGAATTTCGCCTCGGCGCCCTCGGGACAGGCCGGCTCGGTCCGAAAGCACTCGGGTTCGCCGAGGCCGGGACACCGGTAGAACGCCGCATCGGCGTAGCCGAGCTTGATCGAGATCCCCCGACGGAGCTCCTCGGAGTGCCGGTCGGTCCACTCGCCCGTCAGCGCCTGGGTGAGCGTCGTCTTCCCGTGGTCGACGTGCCCGACCAGCCCGATGTTAACCTCGGGCTGACGAGGGACCTTCATGTCGGGGCGGGGGACTCCGCGAGAGGCTTCTGGCCCCTCTTTTCCACGACCAAGTTGATCTGTACGGTCTCCTCGCTCACGGCGCTTCCCCGGAAGGTCCTTCGGCGCCGCATCCCCCGGCGCGGCGCATGAAATCCGAACCCTTCTCCGACGAAGACCCGGACCTGTCGGGCCCCGGGGATCTCGGGCCGAAGCGCGAAGCCGCTCTTGTCCGTCCCCCCCGAAATCCGGAAGGTGTACCCGCTGAGGCCCACGAGTTCCCCGCCGATCGTCTCCCCGATCCTCTTGCCGAGGAAACCGGCGGATTGCGGATCGCTGACGGTCCGGGCGTACGAGGTCGCCGCATCGGCGATCACGAGCTTGAACTCCACCATGAAGGGGGACCAGCCGCGCGCCAGTTTGAGTTCGTTTAAATAGCTTGCCGAGGCGCACCGTCGGGAGTGGAGGGAAACTGGGCCCTCCGGGCTCCCCCGCCACCCGGGGCCGCCTATCCGGCTCCCGAAGTGGACGCTCCGGTCGGATCCGATCGGGCAAGCTAGGCGGGCCGTCGACACCCGAGCAACAATATATTGCGTGTGCCATTTCTATATATTCTGTTCTAACTATCTATAGGCCAATGACGCAGCGAGATCGGCCCCCGTTCGCGATGGCGCTTCCCGAAACCGCGGCCCGGAATCCTCCGACCTGGAGAGACCTGCTGGCCGAACGACGGCGAGAGAATGCCCAGCGGCGTTTCTCGGTCGCCTTCCTCGAAGGGGATCGGCACCTAGGAGACTGCCGCTCGTGCCTTACTAGGGGTGTTTCCTACTGCCGGGAAGGGGAGATATTGACCGAGGTCGCCCGAGCGTCGCGCCGCCGCCTTGACGGTCCGGACCTGCGGTCGGCGCCCGGGGCGCCCCCCGGGTCCCACCCGAGCGATCCGCCGGCGCCGTCGCTGGCCCTGGTGGCGCTTCGCAAAGCCTTGCGAACGCTGCCCGGCCGGTCGGCGTGACATTGGAAAGAGGGCGGCGGGGCGGCGCGATCTCCGGTCTGGGCGGACTTCGCTCCGTGCGCGCACGACCTCGGTCTTATGGGGGGGAACCCGCCATGAACCGGCCGGGAAGGTCGCGAACGGATGGGGCTGGGGCCTTCCGAGACGATGATGGGGGAGACCGCGGTCCTCCTCGTCGGGTTCGGGGTCGCTGCCTACTACGACTGGAGGTATCGAGAGGTTTCCGATCACCTCTGGCAGGCGTTGGGAGCCGTGGGCGTTTTCCTCGGCGCAGTTCTGCTCGCGCCCGAGGGAACGACCGCGCTGCTTACCTGGGCGGCGGTTTCCGCGCTCGCGCTCGAGCACCTTTACCCGTGGGACCTCGCGATCGAACGCTGGGACGACCGGGCCCCTGGGTACATCGAGATCGTGGGGTTCCTGGCGGTGGGGACGTACCTGGGCGTGATCGGAGTTCGCAGCGGCGTCGGCTCGACGGGCCTTCCGCTGCCGGTGATCGCGGCGTTCGCGAGCATCCTCCTCGGGCGGGGTCTGTTCGAGGCGCGCCTGCTTTATGGGGGCGCCGACGCGAAGGCGCTGATCTCCGCCGGGATCGTGCTTCCCCTCCAGGCGACCTCGGGGCTGCTGGCTCCCCCCACCGCCACGGGGATCCTCGCGGTGTATCCGTTCTCGCTCACGCTGCTCATGAACGCGGCCCTCCTGTCGATCAGTGTTCCGGTCGCCTTGGCGATCGTCAACCTCCGCCGGAAGGAGTTCACGATCGGGACGGGCTTCACCGGGTATCGGATCCCCGTCGACGACCTCCCCGACCGGTTCGTTTGGCTGAAGGATCCCACCTTCGCGTCGAGCGACGAGGAGGCCGAGACGGCGGAGGAGGATCGATCCCAGCGCCTCCAACAGCAGTCCGAGCTGCGCGCGCAAGGAGTCCAACGAGTTTGGGTGACCCCGCAGGTGCCCTTCTTGGTCCTCTTGCTCGCCGGGGCGATCGTCGGTTCGGTGTTCGGGAACCTCATCTTCGACGCGCTGGCGTACATCTGAACTCCCCGCACCGGCCGGCCCGAAGTGGCGAACGCCGCAACCGGCGCACGGAAGGCGTTAAGCCGTCGCCTTCGCTCGCCGAAGGAACTTCCATGGCGCGGATCGCTCGCGGCGCCCCGGTCCGGGTACTGATCGCGAAACCCGGCCTCGATGGCCACGACCGCGGAGCGAAGGTCGTCGCCCGGGCCCTGAGGGACGCGGGGATGGAGGTCATCTATGCCGGATTGCGCCAGACGCCCGAGGAGATCGTCGAGTCGGCCATCGAGGAGGACGTCGATCTGATCGGTCTCTCCATTCTCTCCGGGGCGCACATGGCCCTGTTCCCCCGAGTGCTGGCGCTGTTGAAGAAGCGGCGGGCGATGGACATTCCGGTCTTTGCCGGCGGGATCATCCCCGACGAGGATGTGAAGCGGCTCCGCAAGATCGGACTGAAGGCCGTCTTCGGGCCGGGCACGTCCCTCCAGGAGATCGTGTCGACGGCCCGGGGTATCGCCCGACATCGGGCATGAGGAACCGGGTGCCACTGCCCCTAGCGGCGCGCCGGATCCTCGCGAAGGACCGCCGGGCGCTGGCCCGGCTCATCAGCGCGGTGGAGAACCGGGACCCCCGCGCGGTGGCGACGCTGCGGGCGCTGTATCCGATGACGGGGCGGGCCCGTGTGATCGGACTGGCGGGACCCCTTGGCGTGGGGAAGTCCTCCCTCCTGAACGCGCTGCTCGCCCACCTAAGGTCCCTGGGCCAGACGGTGGGGGTCATCGCGGTCGACCCATCGAGCCCCTTCACAGGAGGTTCGGTGCTGGGCGACCGGATCCGGATCGAGCGCACCCCCGGCGATCCGGGGGTGTTCATCCGCTCGATGGCCAGTCGGGGCCACCTCGGCGGGATCGCCGCGGCTACCTTGGAGGTCACCCGACTCCTCGACGCGTTCGGCATGGACGTCATCCTGGTCGAGACCGTCGGTTCCGGCCAGGTCGACGTGGAGATCCGGGAGGTGGCGTCCACCTCCGTGGTCGTGCTCGTCCCGCATTTGGGCGACGAGGTCCAGTCGCTCAAGGCCGGCCTATTCGAGATCGCTGACGTCTTCTGCGTGAACAAGTCCGACCTGCCCGGGGCGGACCTCGCCGCCAAGGACCTTCGGGAGCTGGTCGGCCTGGCGCCCGTCGGCGCGGCATGGCGGCCCCGCGTCGTCGTCGCCTCCGCCCGGGAGCTTCGAGGGATCCCCGAGCTCTGGGCGGCCATCGGCGCCCACGAACAGTTCCTCGATGCGGAGGGGGCCCGCGCGCAGATCGATCGGCGGCGGCTCTCGGCGGAGATCCTCGGACTGTTGATGGAGCGGACCGAGCGCGAAGTAGGGGGCCTCCTGCGGGAGGAACCCGAGTTCATCCGCCTCGTCGACCGGGTGGTCGCGCGGGAGGTCGACCCGCACACCGCGGCCGAACGCATCCTCCGGGCCCAGATCCGCCCCCGCCCGCGGGGCCGAGGATGAGCCCCTCGTGGGAACTGTTCGGCCTCGTCGTCATCGGAACGGCGTCGGTCGTCTACTTCGTCTTCGCCTCGTTCCTATTCGGCGCCGGTTACCAGCCGACTTCCCGGGCGGCCGTCGATCGCATGCTCGAATTCGCCGAGGTGGGCCCCGCCGACCGCGTCGTCGACCTCGGGGCGGGAACCGGGGCGATCCTGTTCCGCGCGGCGCGAGAACGCGGCGCGGAGGTCTTAGGGATCGAGGTCGAGCCGCTCCGGGTGCTCATCTTGCGGGTCCGACGGGCCGTTGGAGGTCCCCGGGCGCGGGTGGAGATCCGGTGGGGCAACCTGTTCGAGGTGGATCTGCGCCCGGCGACCGTCGTCACCTGTTTCCTTTGGCCCGGCGCGATGGAGCGGCTGCGTCCCCGCTTTGAAGCGCAATTGCGACCCGGCACGAGGATCGTTAGCCATTGGCACCCGATCCCCGGGTGGACCGCGGCCGCGATCGATCGACCCCGGCACGTCTATCTGTATCGCTGGAATGGATCGGAGGCGCCAGGATGAGGCGAGCCGTCGGCGCCCGATTCTGGCGCTAGCCGTGGTAGTGGAACCACAACGCCGCGCCGATGGCGATGACCACCGCGATCAGTAGGCAGCTGGCCAGCCATCCCGCGTACGGACTGCCTTCCTCCTCGCTGGTCCCAGAGACCCCCGACCCGGCCATCCACTAGGCGGAACGGGTCCAGAGCTTATCTCGCCGAGGTATGGACCGGCCCGTCGCCCCTCGAACGGCGCCCGACGGTCCCCTTGGGCGCCGGCGGGGGCCGCCGTCGGACCCAGGCGATCGATCCGTCGGCTGCGGCCCGAGGGACGCCGCGGACCCCACCTCTCAGGACGCAGCCGTCGCTGGCCCCCGGCGACGGGGTCCTCAAGGGCGGCGGGTGGCCCACGTTTCCCAAGCGCCCCAGTGGAGTTCTATTCCCGCCTACTTCCGAGGCAGGGATCGCGCGGGGGCGTCATGGAGCGACCGAACCCTAGTCGGTCGGCTTGCTCGGGGTTTCCGAAGCGTGTGGTGCGGGGTCGGCGGGCCCTTCCGAGGATCCCGACGAAGCTTCGCTGCCCTTGCCCGGGCCCGTACCCGCTGACGCCTTCGCCGATGGCGTGGCGTACTCCTCGACGATCTGGATCGACTTCGGTTTCAGCTGGGTTCGAAGCCGGTCGATCAGCTTGGGCTTGGTGGCCATCCACGCAAAGTCGAACTTGGTCCGGTCGGGCACATGCAAAATCAGGGTGCCCTGGTGGTGCTTCACCTCGAACTCCTTCCCGTGTCCGTAGGTCAACTCCACGAGGGCCCGCGCCTGTTCCACCGTGTCGACGATCCGCTCGATGGGTTTCATCTCGGCCCGGATCTTCCGTCCCGCGTACGGGGGATTGAAGTCCACACGGACGCGCGCCGCCGTCAAGGTGACGACCCGGCCGCGCCGACCTTTGATCGTCAGGGTCGTGCCGACCTGGAGTTCGGCGTCGTCCCGGCGCATCTCGGGGAGTCGGGAGATCTCGTGCATGCTGAACAGCTCGATGAGCTTCGGATCGCGCTCTCCGAACGCCTCCCCCGGGGGGAATTCGCGCTGTAGGACGGTTCCGACCTTCGCCCCGACGAGGGCCCCTTCGATCCCGGCGGGGAAGTAATCGCCTCCCACGAGGTGCGGTCGGGGTTCGAGCTTGGCCCCTTCGGGGAGCGAAACGTTGGCCTTCTGGGCGACCTCCTCCCGGGTCGTGTCGACGAGATCGGCCTTCCCGGCCCCCTCGGCCCACAGCTCGTAGTCGAGCAGCACCAGGTCACCGGACTTTAGGGCGGTGCCTTCGGCACCCGAAGAAGGGGGCATCGCCGCGCCGAACGCCCTCGGCCCTTAAGGTTTTCCGGACGAGGTCGACGGCGCCCGCCGAACGGGAGGGTTCGACGCGCCCCCGCTGGTCGACCGGCGACCCGACCAGCCGTAGCGCATCAGCCCCTGCAGCGCGCCGAGCAGCGTCGCCCACCGTCGCGGGATCTCCAGGGCGGCGAACCGCAGCCCCGGGTATCGGGCGTCCTGGCGGAGTCCCCAGGCGGTCAGGGCGAGGGCCAACAGGCCGAGCCCGAGCCCGCCGGCGCCGGCGATGAGGAATCCCCAGAGCCGAAGCGCCGGGACCGCGACTAGGCCGGCGCCGATGACCACCAACCCCGGGAGGGCAACGTACGGGAACAGTCGGCCGGGGGAGGCTTCGTACGTGCTGCGATGTCGACGCCATACGACGAATCCCCCGCGCGCATAGATCCGCTGCTTCCGGAGCAGGGCCCAGGTTCCTAGATCGGAGAAGTCGTGGTGCACCCATCCCCCCGGGACGAACACCCCCTTCCAACCGCGCGCCAGGGCGCGGAGCGCGAACTCCTGATCCTCCGAGGCGGCCTGGCGGTCGAGCGAACTATCGAGGGGCCCGAGCTCGCGGAACAGGCGGGATCGCCAGGCCGTGTTCCCCATCGGCAGCGCCTGCGGGTGGAATCGGGCGACCCGTTCGTAGAACCTTCGAAGGTATCCATCGTAGAAACGGGCGCCGATGTGCCGCAGGGTCTCCGGGGCCCCGGGGGTGGGTCCGCCGGTGAATCCGACGGAGGGATCGGAGAACGGCTCGAGGAGGGCCGCGAGCCAGTCCGGCGGCGCGACCTCATCCGCATCGAGGAAGGCGATGAACTCCCCCCGGGTCTGCTGGAGCGCGGCGTTGCGGCTCTCGGCGATGTTTCCCGGAGCGTCGAGGTGGCGGACCCGGGGGTCACGTAGGTGGAATCGGTCGGCGATCTGGCGGACCGTGTCGGTCACCCCTCCATCGTCGACCAGGATCTCGGCGGGCGGCCGGGTCTGGAGGAGCAGGCTTTCGAGCGTCCGCTCGACGCGGGGGTCCCGCAGAACCGTGACGATGACGCTGACCGAACCGGCCGAGGGGCCCGGCCCCCCGGGCCCGGGCGAGGGTTCAGTACCCGCGACCACCGGCCATTTCCCGGACGGTCTGTTCCACCGCCTCGCGGCTGGAGCGACGGGGCGCCCAGCCCAGGTGGCCCAACCGCTCGACGGAGAGGAGCTGCTGGGGAATGTCGCCGGTCCATCCCCGCTCGCCCCCCGTGAATTCGATGCGCGCCTTTCCACCGCACGCCTGGACGACCAACTCGGCGATCTCCCGCACCGGGATGCGGTCGTGGGTCCCCAGGTTGAAGATGTTCACCCGCTCGTGGGCGTGTTCGCCAACAAAGCGCATCGCGGCGACACAATCTTCCGTCCTGAGATAGCTCTTCGACTGCCGTCCATCGCCCAGAACCTCCAAGCGGGCCGGGTCGCGGCGCAGCTTCTCGAAGAAATCGAAGATCACGCCGTGGGTCATCCCGGGTCCGATGATGTTGGCGAACCGGAAGATGTACGAGCGCAGGCCATAGGAGTGGGCATAGGCGCTGAACATGGCCTCCGACGCGAGCTTCGACGCGCCGTAGAGCGACTCCGGCATGAGCGGGCCGTACTCTTCGGGCGTTGGGAACGTGCGCGGGAATCCGTAGACCACGCTGGAGGAGGAGAAAAAAACGGCCGGAACGTCGGCCTTCCGGGCCGCCTCGAGGAAGTGGAAGGCCGATAGCGTTCCGTGCTCGAAATCGAGCGACGGGTCGACCGTGCCCCGCCGGATATCCGGATTGGCGGCCAGGTGCCAGGCCGAGGACGCCCCCCGGAACTCCGCCGCGTACGCGCCCGTGGAGCGGAGATCGGCGACGGTGAGCGTCACCGAACCGTGCCCCATCGCCCGCGCGATCGCCTCCTTGCGGCCCGAGGAGAGGTTGTCGATGACGCGGACGGGGGTCCCATCCTGCGCCAAGGCATCGACGAGAACCGCACCGATCGCGCCGGCCCCGCCGGTGACCACCACCGGCGCGCGCGGGCGCTCAGCGGACATGAGTCGCGGCCACGAGAGGAAGGATATATAATAGGGAAGCCCGCCTAAATACCTCACTCGATCCGGACGAGCGGTACGCATGCGCACGCATCTTCACTTCGGGGCCCCCGAAACCCCCCGAATTGCTCCATCGAGTGCGTTCCCACCGATCGGCCGTCCTCGGCTCGAGGGGATCCGGGCCCCTTCGGTCGGCCGGCCCACGCCGGGGACGGGCTTTCGCGCGCGCTGTGCGGGCGGCGGGAACCCTCCGTCCACCGGGACTTTCGATCGAACCCGGCGGGCGGTCGGGTCGAACTAGCCAAGAACCGGGGTGGGCGAAATGAATCGGGAGGCGCCAACCCGGCTCGAACGCTCCCTCCTCATTCATCTGCTCTCCCATCGCGGCGCCCAGGTCCGTTTCGAGGCGGACCAGTGGACCACAGAATTCGGCATTCTGAGAGCGTTCGCTCAGGTCGAGCTCGCCGAGGTGAAGAACACCCTACGGCAGCTCGAGATGGGACGCTTCGTGTACCGCCGGGTACAGTACGTGATCGGCTACACGGAGCCCAAACTCGTCTATTCGCTCACCCCGAGCGGGCACCGCGTCGCGCTCACCCTGAGCGAGGAGGGATCGGCGGACCCACCGGAAGCGGATCTTCCGACGACCCCCGGCCCCGGCCGAGCACTGCCCCGGGTGGACCGTTCGCGGATTTCGCCGGATTGATCGTGGCCGCCGTCCCGCTATTGCAGGGGTACGCGCTCCGACTGCGCGCCCCGGCTGCGGCGGACCTGCCGAAGCTGTTCGATTGGTACAACGACCCGGAGAACGTCGCCCCGTTCGATCGGTTCTCGCTCGACTCGTTCGAGACCTTCGAGTCGGCCGTCTGGGCCGCCGGCGATGATCCGCGCTCGCTCGCCCCCCGATTCGTCATCGAACGCACCGCCGACGGGGCGCCGCTCGGTTTCGTCGGCCATTATCGACCCCATCCGGTCCTCGAGACCACCGACGTCTGGTACGTCCTCGGCGACCGATCCGCCCGCGGGAAGGGTTTCGGCAAGGAGGCGGTGGGCCTCCTGGTCGACTACCTGTTCCACGAGGTCCGCCTCGCGCGGGTCGGGGCGACGGTGGACGTCGAGAACGTGCCGTCGTACCGCCTGCTCGAATCCCTCGGTTTCCGTCGGGAGGGTACGCTACGGTCCGCGCTGTTCCACCACGGCCGCTGGCACGATGTGCTCGTCTATGGGGTCACCCGGCCGGAATGGTCCGAAGCCCCCAGGAGCCTGAACGCGACCCTCGCGCCGGCCGCCTGATCGACCGGCGCCATCAGCTGGAGCTCGCCGACCTCCCGGGTGTTCCGTACGTGGGTGCCCCCACACGGGCATCGGTCCACGCCGTGGATCTCGAGGACGCGCACCGGATCGACCTTCGCCGCCAGCGGGACCGCGCCGGATCGCTCGGACGGCTCCCGGTCCCACTCCGCCCGGGCCACGAACTCGATGCGGACGTCCCGGTGGGTCCGCAAGGCGTCGCGGATCTCGGCCTCCACCGACGCCCAATCCACCTGCGCGGGCCAGCGGGCCTCCAGGTCGATGACGGCCCGATCTCCGCTCAACGACGCGGCCCGAGTTCGCAGGGAGGTGCGGGCGAACAGGATCGCACTCACGAAGTGCTGGGCGGTGTGCAGGCGCATGTGGCGGTACCTCCGTTCCCAATCGATCTCACCCCGGACCCGCTCCCCGATGGCGAGGGGCCGCGCGTCGGGTAGCTGCGGTCGGCCCAGCGCGTGGACGACCTCCTCTCCCATCCGTCGCACATTGGTCACGGGCCATCGAGCGCCGCTTTCCCCGACGATCCACCCCTGATCGGCCGGCTGTCCGCCGCCCACGGGGTAGAAATAGGTCCGGTCGAGGATCAAGCCCCCCGGCGGCCGGGACACGACGACCGCGGGGAACGAACGCTCGTAGGCGGCTTCGATGGGCGCCAGATACGCCGACTCCGTCACACGCGCGAGCTACCGTGCAGCCCTTGAATCGGTTTCGCCACCGGTGCTCGGAACGTGTGGAATCGGCCCAATCACGTCGGAGGAATCCTCGTCCGGGCCGAAGGCTATTAAGGGGACGCGTGTAGTCCGCGCCCGAGGCCGCGGATGTTCAAGGCGCGCATGCGGATGGAGGTCCTTCGGGAGCTCGTCGAGGTCATTGCGACCTTGGTTCCCGAGGCGAAGCTTTCGATCTCCAAGGACGGAGTCTCGGTCAAGGCGGTCGATCCGTCCCACGTGGCGATGCTGGTCCTTTCGCTCAACAAGGGCGGATTCGAAGAGTTCACGGGGGAGCCGACCGAGATCGGCATCGACATCGAGAAGTTCAAGGAGATCCTGCGGCTGTCCAAGCCGGGCGACCTGATCGAGCTGCAATTCGACGGGGGGAAGAACCGCCTCGTCGTGAAGGTCGGCAAGGTGACCCGCCACATGTCGGTGGTCGATCCCGCGGGGATCGCCGAGCCGAAGGTGCCCAACGTGGCCCCGCCCGGGATCGCCGTGGTCAAGATGGAGGAGCTGCGCCAGGGGATCCGCGGGACCGAGTCGATCTCTGACCACGTCACCCTCGCCCTCGATACGGACGGATTCACGATGCACTCCGAAGGGGAGACGGACCGTGTCGACATGCACCTCGGGAAGGAAGGACTTGGAAAGCTCGAGGCGCGCGAACCGGTGAAGAGCATGTACCCGCTCGACTTCTTTTCGAACATGGTGAAATCGATCACGTCGAGCGCCGAGGTGACCCTCCACGTCGGCAACGAGTACCCGTTGAAGATCGAATTCACGCTCGCGAACGGAAAGGGCGACGGCCACTTCCTCCTCGCGCCGCGCGTCGAGGAAGACTGACCGGGCGCCGGCGAACGGTCGGATCGGTCCATCACCTCGGTAGGCGTCCGTTGTCCGGATCCGCCCCACGCGTCGCGATCCTCGCGGCGGTCCGCACGCCGATCGGGAAGTACGGAGGGAGCCTTCGGGAGGTTCCCGCGGTCGCGCTCGGGACGCTCGCCGTCCGGGCCGCCCTCGAGCGCGCCCGAGTCCCGCCGGCGGAGGTCCCGTTCGTCATCATGGGTCATTGCGTCCAGGCCGGGGCCGGCCAGAACCCGGCGCGCCAAGTCCTCCGGGGCGCCGGCATCCCCGACCACGCCGGGGCGTTCACCGCCAACATGGTCTGCGGATCGGGCATGCAGGCGCTGATCAGCGCCGCGGCGTCGATCCGGGCCGGCGACCTCTCCCTGGCCGTGGCCGGAGGTATGGAGAGCATGTCCACGGCGCCGTTCCTGCTCTCAGCTCGGGCCCGATGGGGACTGCGCTTTGGGTCGTCGACGCTCGACGACGCGATGCAGCGCGACTCGCTGCTGGACGCGTACGGGGACCACGAGACGATGGGGCTCACCGGCGAGCGCGTCGCGCGGAAGTTCGGGATCACTCGCTCGGAAGCCGACGCGTTCGCGCTCCGAAGCCACCGCGCCGCCGCGAAGGCGAATGCCGACGGGACGTTCGCGGGGGAGACCGTGGCCATCCCGGCGGGAACCGCCGGCGTGCCCACCGGGCTCGATCACGACGAGGGGCCCCGGGGGGACTCGACCCTGGAGCGCCTCGCGAGGCTCCCCGCCGCCTTCCTGCCCGGTGGGATCCTGACGGCCGGGAATTCCTCGCAGCTCTCCGATGGCGCCGCGGCCCTCGTGCTGGCGAGCGAGGCGGAGGCGCGGCGTCGGGGGGCGGAGCCCCTCGCGTGGATCCATTCGAGCGGGGTCGGCGGGGTCGACCCGTCCGACGTCATGGAATCCCCGATCCCCACGGTCACCGAACACCTCGCTCGCGTCGGCGTTCGATCCGAGGCGATCGACCGCATCGAGCACAACGAGGCCTTCGCGTCGGCGTCGATCGCCGTCCAGCGCGCGTTCCGTTTTCCCGACGGCCGTTTCAACGTCCACGGCGGGGCGGTGGCCCTCGGGCACCCGATCGGCGCGAGCGGGGCGCGCATCGTCGTCACGCTCCTGCACGAGCTGTTGCGATCCCGCGGACGCCTCGGCCTGGCCACCCTATGCATGGGCGGGGGCAACGGACTGAGCCTTCTCGTGGAGGCGGCCTAGGCCGAAGCGCCGGCGGCGATCGCCATCGGACATTCAGCGAAGTCGGATCCCGATCCGCTGTTCGACGTCGCGCAAGGCGCCCTCGACGGCCGGGCGGCTACCTCTCGGGAACGACCCGCGGGGCGCCGCGTCGACCTGCTCAGCGAACCGGGCGATCCGCGCGAGGGCCCGCTCGGTGCCGAGGTTCCGAGCGAGATCCCGCGCGACGGCGTCGCGGAGGCGCAGTAGGGCGCCGAGTTGGAGCGTGCCCCCGGCGACGGTACGAAGGATTCCTCGGAGCGACGCGCGCACCGACCGAAGGGTGCGCTCGGCCATCGCCAGACCCCTCGGATCCCACTCGAGGGGGCGTTCGTACGGTACCGACAGGAGGTACCATCGCAGGGCGGGGGCGCTCGCCTGGGCGATCGCCGAACGGACCGACACCAGGTTGCCGGTGGACTTGGCCATCTTGACCCCGTTCTGGGTCACGAACTCCACATACAGGTATTGGCGGGAGAACGGACAGTGGTCGAGCGCCCCGGCGAGCTCGCTCTCGGCGTAGTGGTGCGGGAAGGCGAGGTCGCGACCGCCCCCGTGCAGATCGACCGGCAACCCCAGGTATCGACGCGCCATGACGTAGCATTCCAGGTGCCACCCGGGGGTTCCGGCCCCCCAGGGACTCGGCCACCCCGGGCCGCCGGGATGCGGGGGCAACCACAGTGAGAACTCGCCGAGGTCGAGACCGACGGGGGTCGACCGGCCCGCTTCCGCTACCATGTGTCGCGACGCCTCCGAGGGCGCGCTCGCCCCGCGCGATCCCGGCCGCCCGGGCCGGTAGACCGGGAGCGGGTCCCGAGGGTCGAGGCGGTGGGCGCGATCGAGCGCCCGGACTGCCGTCCGCATGGCGGGGACGTGGTCGCTCGCCCTCGGGTAGCGGTGGGCGGGGAGGATCGCGAGGCGATCGAGATCGGCGCGGAACCGCCGCTCGATGCGACGGGCGAGGAGGTCCCAGCGGGTCCCGAGCGCCACCGCGCGGTCGGCGACCTTGTCCTCAAAGTCGGTGATGTTCATCACATGCCGGACGGCACGTCCTTGCGCCTCGAGCTGGCGCCGGGCGACGTCGAAGACGAGGTAGGTCCGCGCGTGCCCGACGTGGGCATCGTCGTAGACCGTGGGGCCGCAGACATAGATCGACACCGGCCGGCCGGGTCGGCCCCGCACGGCCCGCAGCGCGCCGGTCCCCGGTTCGCGGAGCGCGAGCCCCATGCGACGGGCGGGGGCCGTCGGCTCCGCTTAAGGGTTGCCGCGACGATTACTCCGACGGCACCATCGGCAACCTCATGAACCCGGCCCGGACTGTCCGATTTCCCCATGGAGACGCTGTTCCTGCTCGTCGAGACCGAGGCCGGCCGGCTCGACGAGGTGCGACGGCGCCTGAAGGCCGAGCCGACCGTCGTCGAGGTCGAGGCGGTGACGGGTCCGTACGACCTGATCGCGAAGGTCCAGGCCGCCCACATCAACCAGGCTCTCGATGCGGTGGTCCACCGGATCCGCAAGATCCCCGGGATCAAGGGGACCGAGACCCTCGTCGCCATGGCCGGCCCGTGACGCCCCGCGGCGCCCGCTACCTGGACCGCGGGCCGCGGATCGGCCCGTGATCGACGTCGGGGAGGCGGCCCCGGATTTCGAGGCGCCCAGCTCGGACGGCCGGCGCGTCCATCTCACCGAACTGCGGGGCCACCCGGTGGTGCTCTTCTTCTTTCCGAAGGCGAACACCTCCGGGTGCAGCCGCGAAACGAGAGGGTTCGCCGAGCTCGCCCCCCGGCTCTCCGAGCGAGGGGTGCATCTGGTGGGGATCAGCGTCGACGACCTCGCCACCCAAACGGGGTTCGCGCGGGCCTGCCACGCCGCCTTCCCGATCGTCGCCGACCCGAGGAAAGGGATCGCCGCGGCGTATGGGGTGCTCGGAATGTTCGGGTTCGCGAAGCGGGTCACCTTCTTCCTGGGACCCGACGGGGTGGTGCTCGACAAGGTGGCCGCGGGCCTGCCCGGTCCGCATCTCGCCCGCGCGCGCGAGCGCTTCCTGTCCGATCGCTAACGGCCCCCGCCTTCTTGCGGGGCTGGCGGGCCTCGGACGGGGCGACTCGGCAGCCGCCAGACCCGCTCGCCCCCCAGGTGGAGCAACGCCGGCACGAGGTAGGTCCGGACCACCATGGCGTCGAGGACGATCGCGATCGCCACCGAGAACCCGATCGTCTGCAGGAGCAGGAAGCGCCCGGTGGCCAGCACGGCGAAGGCGCTCGCCAGGATGATCGCGGCCGCCGTGATGATCCCTCCGGTCCGGGCGACCGATTCCGTGGCGGCCGCGCCGGCGGGCCGGCCGGCCAGCCGCTCCTCGCGGACGCGTGTGAGCAGGAAGATGTTGTAGTCGATGCCCAGGCCCAGGATGAGCAGGAAGAGTATCGTGGGCACGAAGTAGAAGATCGGATCGGCGAATCCGACACCGATGACCAGGTAGGTGAGGGCCCAGGCCCAGCCGATCGAAAGCCCGATGGTGGCAACCGCCATCGGGGGGATCCACAGCGAACGAAGGACGACGAACAGCACCAAGATGAGGCCGAGGCTGACCGCCGCCACCATCCGTTCGGTGGCCAGGGCCGTCTGCGCCTCGAGATCAGCCGTGGTCTGAGCCCCTCCTCCGAAGGCGAGCGCCCGGACCCCCGCATGGTCCCGGGCATACCCGAGCAAGCTCTGCCGGACCGAGTCGACGAGGTTCACGGCCGCGACCGAGAGGCCGCTCTGCGTCGAGGTGAAGGTCAGGGAGACGGTCCGCCCGTCGATCCCCAGGAAGGGGGCGAGGGTCGATCGGAGGATCGTCCGTTCGAGCGCGCTCGCATTGCCGAAGTTCGTCCAGCTCGTCAAGGGCGCGCCGAGCAGCCCGACGGGCGACGCCACCGTGGCGGCGCCCGGGGTCGTCGCGATCAGGTCGGTCACCTGCGCGAGCTCGGTGAATTCGGTTCCGTTGGTCGAGTTCCCGACGAGCAGCGGGGATTGGAAGGTGACGAGCGTGAACGATGGGAACGCTTCCCCCGGACCGAAGGTCCGGCCGAGGGCTCCGAGCCCATCCGAAGCGGACTCCCCGGACGGAAGCTGCCCGTAGAAGTTGTAGCTCAGGGGCGCCTGGAGGGCGACGTAGAACAAGGGCGCCGAGACGAGCAGGGCGATCAGGACGACCGTTCGGGGCCTTCGTTGGGAGCGGGCGGCGGCGCGGTAGAAGTACGTCCGATGGGAAGCGATCCGCTCCCGCTCGGCCCGCGCCCGATCGGCGAATCGGCGCCCCGTGTCCGGCCACAGTAACCTCGGGCCGACGATCGCGAGGACGGCGGGAACGAGGGTCAGGGACGCGAGCAGGGTGAGCAGGACCGACAGCGACAGGACGATCCCCCACTGGCTGAGCAGCCCGACGCCGGAGAACGCGAGCGCCAAGGTGGCGAGGATGGCCGTCGCGCCGCTCGTGGCGATGCTCTGGCCGGCCCAGGCGACGGTGGTGACGACGGCCGCCGACGGCGTGGCGCCGTGCAGGAGTTCTTCCCGGTACCGGGCCACGAGGAAGACGGAATAATCGGTACCGACCCCGAGGACGAATGTCGTGGCGAGCGTGATGGCGGTGGGATCCACCTTGGTGACGGTCGCGGCGATCGCGAGGACCCCGGCGAAAGAGAGGACGATGGCGATCCCCAGCGTCCCGAACGTGACGAGCGGGGTGATGGGGGACCGGAAGTAGACCATGGTGATCCCGATCAGGACGACCACGGTCAGCGGCAGCACGATGGCGAGGTCCGCCGCGAGGTCCTGGCTCTGCTGGGCATCGAGGGGGGCGTCGCCGGTCTGCCACGCCTGGACGGTCCCGTTCGGATCCATGGCGACGAGCGTGGCCTGGACGAGCCGTTGGATCTCCGCGACGTCGCCGTAGACCGGGTTCGTCCCGTTCCCATCGGTGTAGCCCGAAGGCACCGAGTACGCAACCTCGACGATCGTCGCGGTCCCCGCCGGATCGACGAAGCGCGCGCGCAGGCCCAGGGGTGCCGTCAGCGGGTACTGGGCCACGGGCGTCGTGTCCGCGATCCCCGAGGACCACGCGGAGAGCGACGCCGCCGTGCCGAGCGCCGGAGCGAGCCCCATCGGGAAGGCCGCGCGGACGGCCCCGACGAATCCGATCGACAGCGCCGTGCCGTTCACGAGGCTCGCCTCGGTGGCGCCGGCGATCGAACCGGAGACCGTGTAATTGGAGACATCAAGATCGGCGATCGCCGCGCCCAGCGCCGCCGGGATCGGCATCCCGGATGGGACGAGCGCCGGAACGACCGTGCCGGAGCGAACGATGGTGGTGGCACAGGCCCGGGCCACGGCGGGCGCCTGGGCACAGGCCGCCGTCCCGTTCCACCCCGAGGACCCCGGGTGGCCGTAGAAGGCGTCGAGGACCCCGAGCTCGATAGGGTCCGGGGCCAGCGTGGCGGCCGTCTGATTGTACGCCGGCGCATTGAACTGGGCGGGGGGGGAGCTGGGATGCGACGAGACGAGGCCCTCCCAGTCAGATAGGAACGTCGCGGGGGGTCCCCACACCGAAGCCGCCGAGGCGTTCTCGCCCTGGTAGGCGGCGGTCCCCGGTCGCGCCTGCAGGAGCACCCCTTCGGCGAGCTGCGCCATGCCGGAAAGGTAGCTCGCATAGCCGCTGTAGAAGGTCGAAACCCCGGCGAGATCGACCAAGCGCGGGTCGGCCGCGATCCGTTGCGAAATCACGACGGTCAGATTCTGTTGGGCCGGGTCGAGGATCCCCGGTCCGTGGAGCAGGACGATCGACGAGGAGGCCGCCTGGGATTCATTGGGAAAAAGTCGAGCGAGCTCGTCGGAGGCCAGGGCGCTCGGGGCCGACGCGGGGAGGCTCGTCGCCGAGTTCGCCTCGGCTCCGGAAATGTGCCCGAGGAACGGCAGGGCGACCCCGGCGAGGACGACCCAGAAGACCACCGGGTACCACGGGTGCCGGACGAGCCAGTGCCCGAGCCGTTCGAACGCTCCGCTCCGGCGCACCGGGCCGGGCGGAGACCGCGGCGGGGACGGGGCCGTCGCTAGGGGTCCCGGGTTCCCGAGGGATCCCGCTCCGCGGCCCGGGCGGGATCGACCGGGTCTCGCGGTCCGGCCGACGCCGTCGATCGCGGCTTCGGCCCGCGACGTCCCCATGTCGGCGGGTAGCTCGCGGGGGTGACGAATACCCTTTCGGCATCGACCACCCAGCCGGCGCGCCGTCGGGTGATCTCCTCCCGGTCGACGAGGGCGACCCCGGTCGCCAAAAGGGCCCCTGTGCGGGACAGGAGCACGAGCCGGCGGCCCTTCCCGAACGGGCGCGGGGCCGAGACGATGCCGCCGGCGGCCAGATCGGAGCCATGCGCGATCGCGGAAGCCGCCGAATCCTTGACGATCACGCTCGGGAACTCCCGGGTCACCTCCTCGATCGGGTGGAGCATCGTCAGGAGGAGCTCCGGGGCGCCGGCCCGCGCCGCGTGGACGGCATCGGCGAGCTTCGGGAGGGTGACCGATCCGGCCTCGACGAACGGTCCGGTCCCGGTCCGCCGCAGTTCCTCGAGATGGGCATCGACCCCCAACGCCTCGCCGATATCGACGGCGAGCGTGCGGACGTACGTCCCCGAGTCGCCGACGACCTCGATAAGGACCGTATCCTGGTCGCGTTCCAGGACCGCGAGCCGATGGATGGTCCGCACCCGCCGCGCCCGGCGGACCGCCGATCGCACCGGCGGCGTCTGGAAGATCGGGCCGATGAACTCCCCGACGACCCGCTCGAGGTCCCGGGGCGCCACGGGCCCATGCAACCGGACCACGCCGACGTAGCGCTTCGGGAACTCGAGCAGGAGCGGCAGGATCTTCAGCGCCGGCCCGAATCCGATCCACAGGAGGCCGGAGACGTTCGGGTCGAGCGTCCCGGCGTGCCCGGCCGTCGGAACCCCCAAGATCTCCCGCGCCCAGGCCGTGACCTGATGGGAGGTCGGACCGCGCGGCTTGTCCAGGAGGACAAAGGCGCCCTCGCGGATCCGGTCGGCCACCGCCGGCGGGAACGGCGCAAGGGTAGGGGCGTTCATGGGGGCGCTCGCTCGGACAGGTACCGGACGATCGCCGACGCCACCTGGGCTGGGCTCTCGCGGGTCGAGTCGATCGTCAGGTCCGGTTGCTGGGCGTCGAGGTCGATCCCGTAGTAGGCGAGATACCGGCGCCGCTCGCTCGCCTCGCGCGCTCGGGTGAGCGCGCGGCACGCTTCGGGTGCCTGACCGTCGCGCTGGGCGAGGCGCGCCACCCGGACCGCCTCGCTCGCGGTCACCCACACATAGGCCACCGGGATCCCGCGCTGCCGGCACAACGCCCCGCAGATCCGGCCGTCGAGCAGCCGTCCGGGGGTGGCGAGCGCGAGCATCCGGGCATCGAGGTGGCGGTCCACGGACGCCTCGGTTTCGGCCAGCCGGGAGAGCTCGGCCAGGCTCAATCCGCGCTCGGCCGCCTCGGCGCGAAAGAACGCCCCCGCGCTCACGTACTCGAGCGACAGCGTCTGGGCGACGGAGCGCCCGGCGGTGGACTTTCCACTCCCGGGGGGGCCCGCGAGCGCGACGACCCGCCCGGTCACGCGGTCGGGCTCGACGGCGGGGGGGACGACGGCGGATCGGCGAGGTGGGCGAGCTCGTAGCGCCGCAGGGAGTAGTGCTTGAGCGCCCGGCGCAGCACGTAGGAGAGCGGGAAGGTGTACAATGAGAACAGCAGGATCCACAACGGGATCGGGAACGGGCCGACGTGGACGTTCGTCGCGATGTTGACCAGGCTCCCCCCCAGGTCGACGGTCTTCTGCGGGAGGGCGCTCGCCGCGATGAACAGTCCGACCCAGGTGTAGATCGCGATCACCAGGAACCACGTCACGGCCATCCCCTTGAGCTGGCTGATCGACAGCTCGCTCGACAGCCGCGTGATCTCGGCCTGATGGGGCTTGAGCGCCTCGACTCGGTCCTTCTTGCCCGAGCGCAGCGCCTCCATCTGGACCTTGCGGAACGCCGACGACCAGCTCTGGATCCGGGAGGTCTTCACCCAGTCGGTCGCCCAGTTGTACGCGAGCGCGGTGAGGGCCATCTCGATCAGCGCGGCGCAGAACATCGTCAGCAGGACGTACTGGTGGCCGAAGCCGATGAGGGGCGCCAGTCCCAGGCCGAGGACCGTCGCGACCCCGTTGCGCGTCGAGGTGTCGAAGATCATCAGGATCCCGATCACGAACAGGAAGGTGAGGACGAACGTCGAGAGCTTGAACTGCGGGGGCGGTGGCCGCGGCGACGGCGGCGGCGCCGCTTCGCCGGCCTCGGAGGGCGGGGTCGCCGACGGGAGCGGCGCCTCCGCCGCGGGGGCCGACTCGGCCATCGCCTACTCGCCGCCGAGGAAGCGGCGCAATAGCGGGTTCATCTCCATCAGCTGCTCGCGGCCCATCGCCTCGTACAGGTTGATGATGATCCCGACGGTGAGCAGCACCCCGGTCCCGCTCGCGTTGCCGACCGTGCCGATCAGGTCGGCCCCCGCCGCCAGGGCGCCGACCGCGGCGCCGGAGATGATGGTGATGACCGGGATGTAGCGCTCCAGGACGCGGCGCAGGACCCGCGGCTCGCGCCGGAACCCGGGGATCTGCATCCCGCTCGCCTCGATCTGGCGGGCGACCGCCTCGGGCCCCATGTTCGTCGTCTGGATCCAGAACCGGGCGAACATGATCGAGCCGACGACCATCACGGAGAAGTAGATCAGCACGTGCGCGAGGTCCTCCCACCAGGAGTGACCGACGAGGAAGCCGCCGTAGGTCTGGGCGTTCAGCAGGGGCAGAAGCCAGGACTCGAGACCGTTGACCGTGGACAGATAGTACGCCCCGCCGGTGAGCGGCGTCGTCTGGCTGACGCCGTGGGCGGTCGCGTACGCCGCCGTGGGCGCGTAGGAGCCGACCCACCACTGATGGCCGAACAGGGGGAAATGCGAGAGCGCCGGGTTGTTCCACAAGAGGATCGAGAACATCGAGACGTTGGCGAGGAGCGCCGACATGAGAATGACCGGGATGTTCGACGCGTAGATCAGCCGCAAGGGGTAGCGGCCGCGGGCGCCCCGGGCCTCCGCGTGGGAGAGCGGAAGCTCGATGCGCGTCGACTCGGTCCAGGCGACGAGGAAGAAGATGAGGGCCGTCCCGGCAAGCGCGACGACCGGATTCGGGGAGTGGAGCAGGACCTGTTCCCAGCCGCCGCCGGCCATCTGCTGGGCGTTATAATGGGTGAAGAACCAGAACGCCTTCGGGATGGTGCCGGCGGGCGGGTTCGCCGCGCTCACCGGACCTGGCTGGCTCGGGATCCAGTTGAGCGTGCCTTGGACGATCTGCTGGGAGACGCCGGCGGCGATGAACAAGGAGATCCCGCTGCCGATCCCCCACTTCGAGACGACCTCGTCCATGAGGAAGACGAGGTAGCTCCCGAAGACGAGTTGGGCGATGATGATCGCGTCGGCGAGCAGAAGCCCGTTCCCCGGGGAGGAGGCGCCCAGGCCCGAGACGAGGGCCGCCGAGGGCGACAGGTATCCGTAGACCTGGGGGATCGCCTCGACGAAGATCATCGCGACGACCATGACCTTCTGGGTCCCCTGGTACATCCCCTTGTCCTCGTCGTCCGTGAGGTCGAGGTTGATGATCTTCGCCCCGGTGAACAGCTGCATGATGATCGAGCCGGTGACGATCGGCCCGATGCCCAAGTGCATCAGCGTCCCCTGAGCCCCCGCCAGGATGGCCCGGTAGCTCTGGAACAGGTCGATGACGTTCGCCTGGTCGACCCCGTAGAGGTAGATGTTCGTGAGCAGGAAGTACATCAACAGGACCCCGACGGTCCAGAACATCTTGGTCCGGAACTGGACGTGGCCCTTCGGCTGGGCCACCGCGGGCATCCGCCCGGTGAGCGGCTTGAGGCCGTAGAGCTTCGATTTCGACCCGTCGTAGCTGAGCCCCAGGAAGAAGACGCCGAGGATCGCCGTGACCACGGCCGCCGTGATCCCGAAGCCGATCGCCGTGGGGTGGCCCCAGACCCAGTCGAGCCCCAGGATCGTGGCCCCAATGATCAGCAGGGGGATGGCCCAGCTGTAGTTGCGGGGGATCTCCTCCTCGGCCATCGCTCGCGATTCGACCCCGGTGGGGACTAATATACTCTACGGCGGGCCGACGGGGGAGTGCTCGAGGACGGTGACCTTCTCGCGGGCGTGCTTGGACGCGTGCGCCACGTACACCTTCCAGGGCCGTTCGGTGGCCCCGCCGCCCAACAGTCGGTCGATCCCCACCATCCGAAGGTCGGCCTCGGCCGTCCCGTCCTTCTCGGCGAACGCCTTCGCGGCCCGCAGGACCGGCACGATCGATTCGAGCTCACCGACGTTGATCGAGATCGGGTTCTCGACGATTTCGGGGGGGCGCTTGAAGCCGTGCCGGCCGAAGTGGTCCGGCGCGTAGATGAGCATCGACTTGAACTTGTACTTGTGAAGGCCGGCGTTCCCCCGGCCCCCCTGCTTGCCGGCGCCCCGTCCGGCCTTGATCCCCCGGCCGTGCGTGCGAAGGCCGCGGAACTTGCGAGTACGGCTCGGCATCGACTCGCTACCCCCTAGAGCATCTTCCGGGCGAGATCGTTGATCGCGCGGCCCCGGTAGCCGAGCGCGCCCCCCGAGGCGAACGGCTTCTTGGTCGACCGCCAGCCACCCTTCGGGGCCCGCAGGCGGAACAGCGGCCGGAGTCCCGGCGCAGAAGCGAGGCCGTGGGCGAGCACGGTTTCGACGACCGGGGCTGCGTCGGCCGGGGCGGGTGCCGGGGGTCCGGGCGGGGCGATCGACGAGCCGGCCGGAGGACGACCCCGCTCCCTGACGAGCAGACCCACCGTCTCGGCGTCCGCCTCCCCCCAGGTCACGTACCCCTGGACCTTGGTGATCATGCCCTTGAACGACGGTGCCTCCGGGACGACCGTCGCGTGGTTCGGCCGGACCAGGTGCAGTCGCGCCAGCGTTTCGACGATGTCGCGGCGCGCGTGGATCGTGCCGCGGACCCGGATGATCATCCACGCCATAGCTAGCGCCTCGGCCCTCCCGGCGAGGCCGGCCTCGGGGGCCCCCGAGCCCCGCCCGGCCCTCCCGGCCGGGTCGATCCACCCCGCCCCGGGCCGCCGCGTCGCGGACCGCCGCGCCCGCCGGGCCCCCGTCGGCCACCGCGAGGTCCGCCCGGCGGACCCTCCTCCTTCGGCGGCAGGATCGAGCGGCCCACGGCCCCCCGGATGATCTTCAGGCGTTCGCGATCTTCCGGGGAGAGCTTGAGCTCGGAGAGGGCGTTGAGCGCCCGGAAGGCGGCCTGGGCGTAATTCACGGTGGTCTTGGTGTGTCCATCCGTATACCCCCAGGCATCGGTGAAGCCCGCGAATCGCAGGATCGGCTTGGTCACGTCCCCGACCGCGAGCCCGACGCCCTGCGGGGCCGGCTTGAACGTCACGACGACCGATCCCGATCGCCCCCGAGCCTGGAACGGCACGGTATGCGGCCGTCCGCATCCGCACTCCCAGCTGCCGCAACCCCGGTAGACCTCCACGATCGTGAGCTTCGCCCGGTCGATCGCGCGGCGGATCGTCGGACCGACCTCGCGGCCCTTCGCCCGGCCGAGGCCGACGTAGCCATCGCCGTTGCCGACGACGACCGTGACGGCGAACTTGAACCGACGTCCCGAGTCGGTCATCCGCTGGACCATGTTGACGTCGAGCACCTCGTCGTGCAGCATCGGGATGAGCTTGTCGACGATCTCCGGCTCTCGCATCGGCAGGCCGCTGCGCAGCGCGTCGGCCATGGTGGCGATCTCGCCCGCGTGGACCTTCCGACCGAGCTCCGTCTTCGGCACCCACGGCGGCGCCGGGGCGGGTCCGCCCATCCGGGGACCCCCCGGACCGGGCATCGGGGGGACCGACGCCGCGCTCATGCCGCCCCCGTCGGACGGGCCACGTAGGCGGGGAGGGCCTGCTTGAAGAGTTCGAGCGGTCGATCGAGCGGCGTTTTGAGATGCTTTCCGTTCAGCCGCTCGGGGGACGGGAAGGCGCCCTCCCCGTGGGGGATCGTGACGCCGGCATCGAGCAAGCCGCGCAGGGCGCCGAGCAACCGGCCGCCCTGCGAGGGGCGTCGGATCCCGACGTCGAGGACGGCTTCCTGAGCGCCGGCCGACTTGGCGCGCAGTCCCGCCAGGTAGCCCGTGAGGTACGACGCCGGCGTCGAGGCCAGGCTCGCCGCGGGGAAACCGATGTGCGTGAGCTCGCGGCTCTCCGCGCTCGCGATGACCCGGTCCCCCTTCGGATCATAGGCGGTCAAGGCCACGATCACCCGGCGCTCCGAGAACCGGACGACGGCCCGGGGGCGGCCGGACTTCAGCAGCTTCAGGCGGGTCCGGTAGTCCGTGCGGCCTTCCCGCCGCCGGCGGGGGGCGACCTTGTGGCGCGGACCGAGGCTCATGGCTTGCCCTCGGGGAGCGCGCCGGCGAGCTTCAGGTTGAGCAGGAGGTGGGCCCGGCTGCGATACATGCCGCCCTTCGCATGCCGGTAGAACTTGCGGTACAACGCCCGGGTGAGCTTCTTCTCGTCCCGCAATTTCGCCAGGAGGTCGCGCTGGGCCCGGATCCGGGACATCCAGCGCTCCTTTTTCGGGACCCGGGCCCTCGGAGTCCCCCGTCGGGAACCGGCCCCGCGGTGGCGGCCCTTCCCGAGCTCGAGCGCGTGGAGGCGGGCGCGGCCCCGGGAGGTGCCCTGGATCGCCTTCGCGCGGATCACCCCGGCGCGGATCGCGCTGCGGATGTCCGATCGGGTGACCGCATCGGCGATCTCCTCCTGGCTGGCAGGGTCGATCCAGACCCGGCCCTCGCCGCACTTGAGCAGGATCGCCGCCATCCGTCGTTGATTCGTGAGATCGGGCATCGTCAGTCCTCCTTGCGGTCCGAGGTGATCGGGTTTAGCACGTGGACCCCGAGCTTGCGGGCGGTTTCCTCGAGGACCAGCCGACGCCGGGTCCCGACGGAACGCGCGATGACGGCCGCCTGGACGTCCCGCTCGATCCGCTCCATGTCCTGGACCGTGTGCACCACGACCGGCGCGAATCCGGTCGGGGTGAGGCCGCGGGTCCGCTTGGGGGAGCGAAAGCCCACGCTGACCACGACCGGTCGATAGCCGTAGTGACGGCGTTGCTTGGACTGCAGCCCCCGGGGCCTTCGCCAGGAGGCCCAGCGGCCGATCCGCCAGTACCGATGCGAGGCCGTCCGGACGAACTTCGGCCGGTGATCGTCGAGCCGATCGCGGACCGTCAGGAGGCGGGCCAGCTCGGGCTCGAGCGTCGGCCGCCGGGGCGCCTCGGGGACGGAGGCCTTCTTCTTCTTGGCGTCGGACGACGCCGCTCCGGTCTCGCCCGGGGCCTCGGGCTTCTCGACGGCCCGGCTCGCCGCGGCCTTCGCCGGCTTGGTGCGCTTCGGGGTCGGTCCGCTGGGCGCCGGATCCTTCTTCGTCGCCTCCGGCGGCGCCGTTTCCGCCATCAGATCGACCCCTTGGGGTGGGCGTGCTCGATCAGGTAGATCCCGTCCTGGAAGACCCGCGGGTCGTAGTCGCGGATGCGCGTGGCCCGCTCGATGTTCGCCGCGCTCTGCCCGACCTGCTCGATGTCCCGCCCGCTCAGCACGACGAAATCCCCGTCGACGGCGGCGGCGACGCCGGCCACGAGCGGGGCGGTGCGGGGATGCTTCTCTCCAAGGAAGTTCTCGATCAGCAGATGGTCGTCCTTGGCCGAGACCTTCATCGGGAAGTGGGCCGCGACCACCTTCATCTTCGCCTCGAACCCGACGGTGACGCCGACGGACAGGTTGCGAACATGGGCCGCCCAGGTGTGCAGCAGGGCTTGGGCGCGCTTTCGGTTGGCGGGGATCGTCAAGGTGAGGAGCGCGTTCGCCCCGGCCACGGAGACCGTGAGCGCGCCGGCCGGGAACGCCCGCGCGACCTCCCCGTTCGGACCCCGGACGACCAGGCGGCTCCCGATGAGCTCGACCGAGCTGTTCGGCGCCAGCGGGACGCTCACCCGGTCGCGGTCGGCCTCAGTAGACATAGGCGAGCAACCTCCCCCCGATCTTGAGCTCCCGGGCCTTCGGGTGCCCGACGACGCCCTGGTTCGTGGACAGGATCAGCAGGCCGAAATCCTGGGCCGGCAGGTACCGGGATTCGAACCGCTCGAGGTCCCGGCCGCGCACCGACAGCCGCGGCTTGATGACGCCGCAGGAGTTGATCCGCCGCGACAGCGTCACCTCGAACTTCCCGCCCTGGCCGTCCGGCCGGAAGGCGAAATCCTGGATGTACCGGTGCTCGCGAAGGATCCGCAGGACCTCGCCGATCAGGCTCGAGGTCGGGTGGATCTCGACCTGGGCCCGGCCCTGCCGGTCGGCGTGGCGCAGCTGGACGAGGGCATCGTTGAGTAGATCGTGTTGCATGGCCGCCGCTCCTACTCGTACTTCCGGAAGCCGAGGTCGACCGCGACCTCGCGGAAGCACTGCCGGCACAGGTGCAGGCCGTAGCGCCGCACGATCCCCCGCTTGCGGTCGCAGCGGAAGCAGCCGACCTTGCGTCCGAACAATTTCTTCGGCTTCATGCTCACTCGAGGAAGGTCAGGTGGAACCGTTCGGCGAGGAACGCCCGGGTCTCTTCCCGGTTCGCCCGCAGGGCCCTCGGGATCGGCCGGCTCGCGAGCCGGCGCTCGCGCACGCGCCATCCGGCCCGGCCCATCTCGACGCAGACGTCGATCCCGACGATGCCGATCGCCGGGTCGTACTTCATGCCCGTGAAATCGGTATAGTCCGGGATCCCGAACGAGAAACTCCCGCTCCGATCGATGGACAGCGGATCGAACTGACGGTCCCTCGCCTCGAACGCCTGGTCGAGGAACGTCTCGGCCGCGGGCCCCCGAAGGGTGACCTTCGCCCCGATCTCCTGGCCGGCCCGGATCCCGAAGTCCCGGTTGGTGGAGCGGGCCCGCGTGGCGACGGGTTTCTGATGGGTGATCATCGTCAGGACGCGCTCGGCCTTCGAGCGCGGCTCCCCGGACTCGCCGACCCCGGCATTGACGACGACCTTGATCACGCGGACCCGACGGTAGGGGTTCGGCGCCGGGGCGGCCGCGCTGGGCGCGGCGGTCATCGGAGCGCTCATCGGGCGAGGCCCTCCGGGAGCGTGACCTGGGGCGTCGACTCCCCGACGATGTAGACGTACTCCTTGACCGTCGAGAACCCTTCCTGGAAGTGGACGCGGTTGGGCTGCGAGGAGTTGCGGACCTCGACCCGGTCGACCCGGGCGAGCTCCCCGACGTGGCTGCCCCCCGCCATGTAGGCGAGGTGGCCCGGCGCGAGCGAGAGGTGGCCGAGGACCTTCTGGCTCGGAAGCTCGATCTTGAGCGAATCGCCGACCTTGTAGGGGGAATCGGCGGGGACGAGCAGGTTCCGCCCGTCGTGCAAGGTCAGCTGGACCCGTCCGCCCCGGACGGCGTGCTTGAAGCGGACGCGGCCGATCTTCCAGCCGGCCTCCTTGCCGTCGATCGGCAGGAGGACGAGCTTCCCCCGGCGGTCCTTGAGGATCCGGAAATGCTCCGGGGTCGGCGAGGCGAAGGTGAGAGCATCGAGCAGGCCGACGCCGCGGGCGAGGTCCGTGACGACCTTCCCATCGATCTGGATCGCACCGGACCGGGCGAGGATGCGCGCCTCCCGGGCGCTCTGCACGACCTTGCGGATGTCGCGGAGGACGAGGAGCAGGGGGATCGATTCGTCCTGGGCGTGGGGCCCCGGCGCCGGCCGCTTGATCCACTTGGATCCTTTGCGGGGCACCGTCCAGGTCCGCGGCGCGGCTCGGCGCTTCAACCGGAACGTCATGGGTCCTTCGCCTCCGGCCCCGGCGCGGACTCCGAAGGCGGGGCGGCCTCCGGCTCGGGGACCTCGCCTTCGGGGACCTTGAGGACCCGGCGGCGCCACGCATCCGAAAGATTGAGCCGCGTGAGCACGAGGTGGGTGAGTTGGATCGGGAGCGGTTTGAGCTTCTGGTCGCCGGTCTTCGTCGTCACGTTGTCGAGGGTGACGGAGTAATCCCGGCGACTGACCTTGGCGACGCGCTCCTCCCGGCCTTTGTAGCTCCCCGAGAGGATCCGCACCGTGTCGCCTTTGCGGACGGGCAAACTGCGGCGGCCGTAGCGCCGTCGCATTTCCCGGGAGAGCGGGACGGCCATCCGGCGGCGGCGCTCGAAGTGGTCGGCCTCGAAGCGGGCGAGCCGTTGGCGACGGGGTTGCCGAGAGATCGTCGACATGGCACCTGCTCCTAGACGATGATCGAGGAGGCCGCCGCGATCCGCGGCCACCGTTCCGCGGCCTCCTTCGCCACGGGCCCCTTGATCTGGGAACCTTTGATCTCGCCGGTCTCGGTCGTGATCACCGCCGCGTTGTCCTCGAACTCGAGGCGCGTCCCGTCCGCGCGATGGATCGGGGAACGCGAGCGGACGATCACGGCATGCAGGACCTGGCGACGCATCTCGGGGGTCCCCTTCTTGACCGAGACGATGATGAGGTCGGCCACGCCGGCCCTCGGATACCTCCGGTGGGTGCCGTGCCAGTTCCGGACGGCGATGATCTCCACGATCTTCGCGCCGGTATTGTCGACGCAATCGAGCCGGGCTCCCTTCGGGAGTCCGCGGCCCCGCCGGCCGGGCAGCCCCTTCATGGCTTCTCCTCGGCGGCGGCTCCGGACGGGACGGGGACCGGCTCCTCGCCGGCGACCCGGGTCGCGGCCTCTCCCAGGTCCTGGACGATGCAGAAGCTGACGAGCTTGGAGAGCGGGCGGGTCTCGGCGATCCGCACGCGATGGCCCACGGGCACCCCGAGGCAGGGCGGGGCATGGGCGAGATACCGACGGCGGCGCTTGACGAATCGCTCGTACTTCGGGACGAAGTGCAGGAGTGTCCGCTCGACGACCGCGGTCCGCTGCATCGCCGTGGAGACGACCGTGCCCTCGAGGACCTGGCCGCGCACCGAAAGGCGTCCGTGGAACGGACAGTTTCGGTCGTCGCAGCGGCCCTTCGGGGCCCGTACATCGAGACCGACGTCCCGGGCCCTCGGACGACTGGTGGGGGACCGTTTGGCCGGCATCTAGCGCCTCCGACCGCGCGCGGCGACGCGCTTCGTGCGGTCTTCGGGACGCAGCCGAAGGGATTCGCCATTTAACGGTAGCGACCGACCGCCGAGGACGATCGTCCCGGTCGCGCCGGATTTCCCGACCCGGCGGACCCGGCCCTCCGGCGATCGGATGACGAACGTGTTCATCGTCTCGTCGAGGAGCGTGCCCTCGACGGGCCCCTTCGCCAGCCCCGGGTGGACGACCCGGATCGCCGCGCCGAGGATCTCCCCGGCGAAGGCAGGGTCGAACGGTGCGGGGGCGTTGAGGTTCGACCTCGGCATGATCGAGCGGCTCCTAGGCGCTTTCCGGGCGGCCGCGCGCGTTCAAGGCGCGCTCCGAGCGGACCGTCAAGGCGCGGGCAACGTTCGTCCGGAGCGCCCGCATCCGCCCGGGGCTCGGGGGCGCCCCGCCCATCGCCGCGATGCCGCGCTCGCGCAACAGGTCGTTTTCGATCTCGGCGATGCGACGGGCGAGATCCTCGTCGGAAAGCGAGCGCAGCTCCTTCATCCTCAGCAGACTCATGGCGACTCGGCCTCCGGGGGGGGCAGGTCGGGCAGGGGCGGGACGACCTCGCCCTCGACGAGCGGGGCGACCTCAACCGGCGTCGCCGGCTTGCGGACCTCGACGCCCTTGACGGTGATCTCGTCGGGGAGCTTGGCCGTGGGGCTCATGATCCAGACGTTGACCCCGATGACGCCGGGCTTCAGACGGGCCTGGTAGAATCCCTTGTCCATGTGCAGGTGGACCGCCTCGCCGCAGTACTTGATCGTCCCGGATTTGAACCGCTCGGTACGGTGCCGCTCGCCGGTGAGCTTCCCGGACAGGATCACCTGGCAGCCCCGGGCGCCGGCTTCCATGATCCGCCGGACGGTGGAGTGCCCGGCGCGCCGGAAGTGCCAGCCCCGTTCGAGGGTGGAGGCGAGCTTCTCGGCCATCAACTGGGCGTTGAGGGACGGCTGGCGCTCCTCCTGGACCTCGATCTGAGGGTTGTCAAGCTGGAAGCGGTTCTGGATATCCTGGGTCAGCTGCTTGATCAGCTCGCCGCGGCGGCCGATCAGGATCCCAGGCCGCTCACAGATGAGCGTCACGCGCGTCCCCATCGGGGTTCGCTGGATGTCCAGCCCCCCGAAGCCGGCGCGAGCGCTCTCCCGGACTAGGTAGTCCTTCAGCAGCACGCGGCGCGTCGCCTCCTGGATCACCTTGCGCTCGCTCGCCACGGCCTACTCCCCCGCGCGCTCGCCGAGGACGATCTCGATGTTAGTGGTCTGCTCGTTCCAGGCCGTCGCCCGTCCCTGGGCTCTCGGCATGTTCGCCTTTTGGATCCGACCGCGGGCGGAGGCGGCGGCGAGCACGATGAGGGCGTCGGTGTCCATGCCCTCGTACTCCGCGTTCGCCTCGGCGTTCTTCAGGACCTCGAGGACCGCATAGGCGACCTTCTTCGGGAAGCGCCCCGGCCCGCTGCCGCGGTGGTGGGCGGTCTCCTGGTTGTACCGTCGGAACGGGATGGCGTGCAGGCCCTCGGCGGCATCGTTGAGGATCTGGCGGGCCTCCTCCAGCCCGCGACCCCGGATGGCGTTGAGGACCTCGTAGGTCTTCTTCGGGGAGACCGGGAGCTCGATCCCCCGGGCTCGGGCGACGGTCTCGCCGCTCTTCGATGGATAGGTGTAACCTCGCATTTTGGTCCCCTACTTGAGCGGCATGAACTTCGACGACCGCGTCGCGCCGACCCCCGGGCCCGAGTGCTTCTCGAACCGTCGGGTGAGCGCGAATTCGCCGTAGTAGTGGCCGATCATCTCCGGCCGCACCTCGATCTCCTTGAACTCCTTCCCGCTGTGGATCGCCACCCGGCGTCCGACGTGGCTCGGGAGGATCAGGACGTCGCGGAAGTGGGTCCGCACGACCTTGGTCGGCGGGGTCGACTGCAGCCGATCGAGGAACCGCTGCTGGTCGGCGTTGAACCCCCGCTTGAGGGTGCGACGGGCCCGGGCCGGGAGGACCTTCGAAAGCTCCGCGAGCGGCATCGCCTGGAGCTGGGCCAAGGTCCGACCGCGCAGGGTGAACTCGCGCTTTCGGCGGACCTCAGCCTTTCGAACCGTCCGCTTTCCCTTCGGCATCTAGTTCCCGCCTCCACGACCGGTGCGCTTCCGACGCTGCGACTTGGAGAAACGCCCCACCTTCGCGCCGGGCCAAGCGCCGGACTTGACCGTGCTCGGTCGGCCGACGTGCTGATGCGAACCGCCCCCGAACGGATGGTTCACGGGGTTCATCGCGACGCCCCGGACCTTGAACGCGGGTCGGGACAGGGACCGATACGCGAGGACCTTCTTGCCGGCCTTGATGATCGGACGCTCCAGCCGCCCGCCCCCGGCCACGGTCCCGATCTGGGCCCGGCAGGTCGGCAGGAACGCCTTGAACGCCCCGGAAGGGAGCTGGACGGTGACCTCCCCGGCCGCATGGGCCACCACCAGGGCGCTCGTCCCGGCGGCGCGGACCAGTCGCCCCCCGTCGAACGGGTTGACCTCGAGGTTGGAGACGAGCGTCCCGTCGGGGATCTCGGACAGGGAGAGCACGCTGCCGCGGCGTACCGGCCCCGTGTGGATCGACACCTTCTCCCCGGTGGCGATCCCGGCGGCGGCCACGAGCCGGACGGAGACCCCCGCGCCGGTCCGAACCTCGACCACGGGGGCCGAGCGCCCCGGCGCCTGGGCGAGTCCAACGACCGTGGCCTCACCGGTGATCGAGGGAGGGGGCAGATAGACCGCTCCGTGATGGCGGTGGCTCGGGGACCGATACGGCCCCGTCCCGGCGCCTCGACGACGCGAGATGATGCGCTTTCCCATCAGAACACCCCGGCGCGGCTGCCGATATCCTCGGCCGAGAATCCGTCCGCGAGCCGCACCGTCGCGATCTTGCCCGAGCGGACGATCTTGACGTTCACCTTCGCCACCTTGCACTGGTACAGGCTCTCGACGGCGCGCTTGACCTCGGCGCGGGTTGCCCGTCGGTCGACGACAAATTCGAGCTTGTTCATCCGCTCCATTTCGTCCATCGACTTCTCAGTCACGTAGGCGTGCAGCAGGATCCGATGGCGCAACGGGGTCACGGTCGTTCCCCCTCGAGCCGCCGGCCGAGCTCGGCCAGCGCGGCCGCGCTGAAGATCGTCAGGCGCCCCGCATCGCCGCCGGGGGCGAGATCGCCCGTGCCGAGCCGGCCGACCGGGACGACGTCGACCCCGGGCAGGTTGCGAAACCCGCGAGCCTGGCCGGGCGCGCTCGTGACGACGAGGAGGCTCCGCGGCTCGTGCCGGAAGCGGCCGCGGCGTTTTCCGACGCCCGCGCGGACGTGCGTTCCTTGGATGGCGCGTTCCACGTCGCCGAGCAGGTGGAGCCGTCCGAGGACGGCTTCGGCCTCATTCGTCGCATGGACCGACTCGAGGGGCGTTTCGAGCACGACGGGCAGATGGATCGTCTCCGGGATCCGGTGGCCGCGTCGCCGCAGCAGCTCCGGTTCCCGGGTCGCCGCGAGGGCGGCCCGGAAGGCGAGTCGCCGTTCCTTCGCGTTGATCTGCTTGCGCCAGATGGTCGCCACCCTCGGGGGGTGCGCCTGGCCGCCTCCCACGGTGTTCGGGGCCTGGGCGCCGGTCATGGAGCCCATCAACCGGGGGGTCCTCGAGACGCCCTTCCCCTTCCCCGACCACTGGACCGAATGGCGCCGCCCCGCGGTTCGCTTCGTGCCGTGGGGCTGCCGTCGCGCCGAGTTCGAAGCGATCACCGCCCTCCGGATGAGATCGAAGCGGACGGGCTCGGAGAACGCCGAGGGAAGCGCGACCGGCTCGCCGGCCTTGCCGGCGAGGCTCACCAGCGGCACGCGATGGTGAGGAGTATGGGGTTCGGACGGGACCGGGCCCTTGCCCGGGACGGGAACGTCGCTCATCCGGATTGCTTGGAGCGCGTGCTCAGGTATCGGAGGTCGACCTTCTCGACGGCGGCGACGTGGCTGCGCATCGGCAGGCGGAACTTCACGAGGCGCTTGGCGGGGCCGGGCAGCGAACCGTGCAGGACGAGGCAGGGCTGGCGGACCTCGCCGTAGTGCAGGAAACCGCCGGCCGGGGTGACCGGATCGGTCCGCGGGTCCCTAACGATTTTGAGCACCCGGATGTTGTAGACGGTCCTCCGATGGTACCCCATCTGCCCCGCCTGCGGGATCCGATAGGAGACGAAGCTCGGGTTGTGGGGCCCCAACGTACCGATCATCCGACGGTGTTTGGAGTTTTTCCGAGGCTGCAGCTTGACTCCCCACCGCTTCGTGTGCCCTTGGAAGCCCTTCCCCTTGGTCACGGCGATCACGTCGACGAACTCGCCTTCCTTGGTGAGCTCGTCGACGGGGAGTTCCTTGCCGAGCCGCCCGAGCGCGAACGCCCGGCGCTCCTCGAACTTTTCGCCTCCGACCCGGACCTCGAACAGTTCCGGCGTTTTCGACGGCACCCCATCGATGAGCGATGGTTGAGTGTGCACTACGAGTCGAACTTCCTCCCCGACGGCCCGACCGAACGCCTCGCGAAGCTCGTCCGATCCCGCCGGGTGGCTCGGGATCCGCCTCGTCAGGTCCTCCGACGGATCGGCGCCCCAGACCTCGGCGACCACGCGGGAGCCGTACGGTTCGCGTCGGTAGACTCGGGCCGCGACGGCCTTGAGCGGGGGAACCTCGACGATCGTGACCGGCACGCTCACTTCTTGCCCGGCGGTGGTCGATCGTTTCCGGTAATCGACCATGAACGCGTGGCTCATCCCGACCTTGTAGCCGGCGAAACCCTCGACCGTCGGAGCCTTGGGCCCCGCGGGCCAGGAACGGATTCGAGGAGCGGGCTTGGCCGCACGGACCCGGGGCGAAAAGCCGAGCGAGCCGCGACGCGGCCGGTGCCGTCGTGCCATAGGTCGATGGGGGGTCCTACCTCCGGTGGGGTTGGGGGAGAAAGGTTCCCTATTTAAAGGCTGGGAGGAACGGCCGTCGGCGCCGTCGAAAAACCGAGAATTTTCGTCGGGGCGAACGATCAGCGCGTGCGGCGCGTCGAACGCGCGCGTAGAGAACGGGCCGGGCGCGGATCGCTCCGGCGCGGGCGAACGATTAAGCCCGGGCTCGACTCGGGTCCGCGGGGGAACGACCATGCAGGCGTTCATGAAGACCGAGCGCGGGCCGGGGGGCGCCGTCCGCACCGTGCCCGAACCGACGCCCGGGGAAGGCGAGGTCCGCGTCGCGCTGCGCGCCTCGTCGGTGTGCGGGACGGACGTCCACATCTGGGAGTGGAACGCCTGGGCGGAGTCCCGGATCCGTCGCACGCCGATGATCTTCGGCCATGAACTGAGCGGGGAGGTCGTGGAGGTCGGACGCGGGGTCACGACGCTATCGGTCGGGGACCACGTTTCGGCGGAGACCCACATCGCCGACGGCACCTGCTACCAGTGTCGCAACGGGAAGATGCACGTGTGCGCCCACGTCCAGGTCCTCGGGGTGGACCGCGACGGGGTTTTCGCCGAATACGCGGTGCTGCCGGCGGTCAACGCGTGGAAGAACGACCCGACGCTCGACCCGGCGATCGCGGCGATCCAGGAGCCGCTCGGAAACGCCGTTCACTCCCTCTTGCCCGAGGACAGCATCGAGGACCTCGGTGGCAAGGACGTCCTGGTCACCGGGGCCGGTCCCATCGGCTTGCTTGCCATCGCCGTGGCGAAGACATTGGGGGCCCGCAAGGTGCTCGCGACGGAGGTCAATCCGCTGCGCATCGCGCTGGCGAAACGGATGGGGGCCGACCGCGTGATCGATCCTCGAGGGGCGGCCGGCGCGGCGGCCCGGGAGATCCTCGAGGAGACCGAGGGGCGGGGCGTCGACGTGGTGACGGAGATGTCCGGTCACCCGAGCGCCCTCACGCTCGCCTTCGAAGCGTTGACCCCGGGCGGGCGGGTCTCGCTCCTCGGGCTTTACGATCGCCCGGCAACGCTCGACGTCGATGCGGCGCTCATCTTCAAGGCCGCCCGCGTCCACGGCATCTTTGGGCGCCGGATGTTCACGACCTGGTACCAGGTACGATCGCTGCTGGAGCGCCCCGAGCTCCGAGCGAAGATGGCGGAGATCATAACCCACCGCGTGCCGATCGGCGACCTGCCGAAGGCGATGCAGCTCATCGAGACCCAACAGGCGGCCAAGGTCTCCCTCGAGCCGAGGTGGTGAAGATGCGAGATCCCACCGCCTTCCTCCAGGAGGAGTACGGGGCGCTCGTGGCCAGCGGCCTCGACTGGAAGCTGCACATCCTCCAGGGCGCGAGCTCGCGTTGGTGCGAGATCGATGGCCATCGCGTCCTCATGTTCTGCTCGAACAACTACCTCGGCTTGAGCAACCATCCGAGGCTCAAGGCGGCGGCGCGCGACGCCATCGATCGGTACGGCGCCGGCTCGGGGTCGGTTCGGCCGATCGCAGGGACCATGGAGCTCCACATGGAACTCGAACGGCGCCTGGCAAAGTTCAAGGGGGCTGCGGCCTCGCTCACGTACTCGAGCGGCTTCGCGACGAACGCCGGCCTGATCCCGCAGCTCGTCGGCGAGGGCGACCTCGTCATCTCCGACGAGCTCAACCACGGCAGCATCATCGACGGCGTGCGGCTGTCGAAGGCCGAGCGCGCCGTCTACCGACACGCCGACCCTTCGGACCTCGAGAGGGTCCTCGGGGAAGCGGACCGTCGGAGCCCGGCCTATCGGCGCATCCTCATCATCACGGATGGGGTCTTCTCCATGGACGGCGACATCGCCCCCCTCGACCGGATCGCCGAGCTCGGCCATCGATTCGGGGCGATGGTCTACGTCGACGATGCCCATGGTGAAGGCGTGCTCGGCGAGGGGGGGCGGGGGATCGTCTCGCATTTCCACCTCGGCCGCGATCGGGTGCACGTCGAGATGGGGACGTTCTCGAAGGCGTTCGGCGTCGTCGGGGGCCACATCTCCGGGGAGCGCGCGCTCATCGACTTCGCCTACAACCGCTCCCGCACCTGGCTGTTGAGCGGCTCCCAGCCGCCGGCCGTGGCGGCGGCGTGCCTCGCCGCGGTCGACGTCCTCGAGACCGAGCCGGCCCACGTCCAGCGGCTCTGGGAGCTCACGCGCCGCTTCCAGCGATCGATGACCGATCTCGGGTTCGATATCGGGACGAGCGCGACCCCGATCACGCCGGTCATCGTCGGCGAGAGCGGGAAGGCCCGGCGGCTGAGCGATCGATTGTTCGAGCTCGGCGTCTTCGCCCTCCCCATCGTATTCCCGATGGTCGCCAAGGACAAGGCCCGGATCCGGACGATCATGAACGCCGCCCTCACCGACGAGGACCTGGACCACGCGATCAAGGCGTTCGCCCAGGCCGGCCGGGAGCTCGAGCTCCGTTAGGGCCGGCCCCCCGACCCGAGGGCCCCGTCGAATCCGACAGAGGGCGATATATCCCTGCACCGCCTCGATAGGTGGGGGACGCAGGTGGCGAAGTCGCCGGAGGTGGGTGGAGGGCCCGGAGACGCGGAGCTCCCGAGCCCGGCCCGGCTGTGGACTCCCGAACAGGCAAGCGTGCGGACCCGGGAGCTTCGCGAGCGGGTCGGCGAGCTGAAGGGCTGGGCGGTCCGGCTCCGCGAGATCCATGCCGAGCTCGAACGCATGAAGAGCTTCTGGGGAAAGGAGTTCGAAGCCCCCGACCACCCCGACCGCGCCCTTCGGGAGCGACTGGTCGAGGAATGGAACACCGTCCACGGGCGGCTGGAGAAGGAAGTGGAACGGCTCTCCGCCGAGGGGATCGAGGTCAAGGACCTCGATGCCGGGCTGCTCGATTTCTACGCCCTGGTCGAAGGCGAGATCGTGTTCCTGTGCTGGCGCCTCGGGGAGGAGGAGGTCGCCTTCTTCCATCCGCTCGACGGAGGGTTCCGAAGCCGCCGGCCCCTGCCGAACCGGCCCACGAGGGCGAGCCCCCGATCCCACGGCCCCGGCTGAGCGGTCGACCGGCGGGCGGGCCGCGAGGGCCCTCGGGGACCCAAGGACCGAGTCTTACTCCGGTTCCAGACGACGGCCGGCCGAGGCCATCCGGATCGCCTGCGTCCCCGCGACGACCGCGCCGATCCCGGCCGTGCCGGCGGCCGCCGCCCCCAGCCAAGGGAGGGCCGTGCCGATGCCGAGGAGGAATACGGTGAGGGGGGCCGTCAGGGCGGCCGCCCCCCCGGCCACGACGAACGCCGGCCGGCCCCGTCGGGCGAGCTCGAGGGCGCCGAACGCCGCCACGACCGTTCCGATCGCGAGCAGCGCCGCGGCGGACCAAAGGCTCGCGACCAGGCTCTCGAGGTCGGCGAACGGGCTCTCGGCCAGCGCGATCGGGACCGACCCGTTCACCGATGCGTTCCCCCTCGGCAGCGTGACCGCGAGCGGGTCGGCCGCGGTTCCCGGGGTCGAATAGACCGGGGAGACGAACAGCGACCGCGATTCGGCGCCATACCCGCCGGCGCTCGCGTTCACGATCACCCCGCCGGACGGGACGCCGAGGAACTGGAACGTACCGTCGGGTCCGGTGACCGCCGATCGGTCCGCCGCGCCCTCAGAGTGCATCGTCACGAGCGCGCCGG
This sequence comes from Thermoplasmata archaeon, assembly GCA_035945215.1. GTDB lineage: Archaea > Thermoplasmatota > Thermoplasmata > Lutacidiplasmatales > UBA184 > Lutacidiplasma. The sequence goes on along the minus strand of DASZAJ010000007.1, from coordinate 133,280 downwards.
CCAACGGGGTGGCCGTCCCCGAGGATCCCGTCGGCGGCGCTCCGAGGACGGTCCCGGCGATGGTGAACGACGCCGGCCCTAGCGCGGCCGCCCCTTCGTATCCCGCCGAGGCCGCGAGTCCCCCGAGCGCGGCCGTGGCGATGAGCAGGAGCGCGAGGAGCGCGGAGGTCAGCGCCCGCGAGGGGATCCGGGGGGCGGAGGCGGGGGGATATAGGTGGGGGAACGCCTCCCACGTGAACAGGGGCGCCCGCTCCCGCCACGGGACGACGGGGACTGGATGACCGCAGCTCGGACAGCCGAACCACGCCGTGCCCGACCCCGGCGGGGGGGGAAAGATCCCCAGGGCGCCACATCGCGTGCACCGGAGCGGGATCGGAGGCGCCGTCACACCCGGTCGACCCCGCGTGGGGTCATATCGTTGGGGCGATCCCTCGCCAAACGCCACCTGCGCGTCATCGGGGTGGACGACGGGCCGTTCTCCCGGCGGCAGCGCTCCGCCGTCGTCGTCGCCGTCGCCATGACGATGCCCGGGACCGTCGACGGGCTGCTCGTGACGCGGGTCCGGGTCGACGGCACCGACGGTACCGACCGGCTCGTCGCGATGCTCCGCGGGTCGCCGTTCCTGGCCGGCGCCCGGGCCGTCCTGCTCGATGGGATCTCGGTCGCGGGTTTCAACGTCCTGGACCTCGAGCGGCTGAGCCGGCGGCTCCAGCGTCCCGTGGTCTCGGTCACCCGGCGGCCCCCGGATCTCCCCGCGATCCGGGCGGCCCTCGCGAAGTACTTCCCGGCCGACGCCGCCCGCCGATATCGGCTCGTCGAGCGGCACCGGCCGTTCGCCGCGAGCCCGGTCGAACCCTCGTTGTGGATCTCGATCGCCGGCGGGCTGCGTCGGGAGGCCCGCCAGCTCCTCCCTCGGACGATCGCGGTCGGACGTTGGCCCGAGCCGCTGCGGCTCGCCCGTCTCATCGCCCGCGCGCTCGCCCGGGCGCCGGGACGGCCGCCCGCAACCTTATCGGACGAGGCCCCCCTGCCGCGCCGGGCGGGCCTGTAGCTTAGCCTGGATAAAGTACTGGCCTTCTAAGCCAGCAATCTCGGGTTCAAAATCCCCGGCCGGCGCCGACCGGGGCGGAGACTCCCGACAGGCCCGTCCCCTCGCGGGGACGTTCGATGGTAATCCCCCCACCCGACTTCTTCCCCCGGGGGCGGCCGGCGGTGAGCGAGTGCGGAAGGGACGTGCGTTCCCCGCTTCCGACCCCTTGGATTGGCGGAGCCGTTCCCGGTCCGATCCATAGTACGGCCGCTCGACCGACTAATTCACCGGCGAAGCGCCTTGCACCTCGCGGGTGCACCGATCGCACAGCAAGCCTTTGTGACCGGGGGGGACCTCCTCGCCGCACATCGGACAAGTCGCCCGGGCCTCGGCGCCGGCGAGCAGCTCGCCCATGCTGTGTCGCAGGGCCGTCTGCGGGACCCTCGAGGGGGCGGGGGCCGCGCCGCCGCGGGAAGCCCGCCCGAAGATGCCCTCGCGGACCCGCCAACCCCCGGCCTCGGGCTCGGCCTCAATCAGTCGTAGCCTCGCCAACCGTCGGATCGCTTCCGGCCCGCCGTGGACCGCGCCGAAGACCGACGCGAGGGTCGACTCCGAGGCGGTCCCGCTCTCCCAGATGACCTCGAGGACCCGGGCGCTCTCCGCGGGAAGGTTGGCGCCACTGAGCACCCGATCAAAGTTCCAGGCGGCGCGCGCCGACCGCCGGAGCCGGCCGAGGGGGGAGAGGTGACCGGCCCGCGGATCGGCGAGGAGCCGGCCGCCCACCAGGTCGAACTCGTAGCGCAGCCGCTCGAGCGAGGAGTACACCTCGAGGGCGATGCCGAACGGGACGTAGCCGCCTTCCCGGACGGCCCGGCAGAACCGGGCGAGCGTCGGGAGCCGACCGGGCCCGAAGTCGCTGCCCGTCGGGATCGTTCCGAAGCCCTCCCGGGGCAGCACGCGCGCGATCGCCCGCTCCGGCGCCCCGTGGCGCGGGGCGACCTCGACCGAGCCGTCCTCGTCGAGCAGGAGGCGGGTGAACGGCCGGAGGAACTCCCAGGCCGGCCCGGCCGGGGCCGCGTCGGAGATCGCGATCTCGACCGAATGGAACTCGGCCCGGGGGTCGGTGAGCGCCGGCCACATCCCCGGGAACGGGATCCGGTCGACGGCGACGGCGCATCGGCCGAGGGTCGGCAGCCCGGCCGCCTGGTACGCCGAGCGCGCCCGTTCGAAACGGGCCCGCTCGTGGGCTTCCAGGATCCGTTCGGACGACCCGCGGAGCACGGCCATGCCATCCGGTTCCGCGGTCATCGCCTACCGGCTCCGTTCGGCGAGCAGGAGCTCGTACAGGGAGATAAACCGACGGGCGGTCGCCTCGATGGAGGCATGGGCCCGGACGTACTCCCGCGCCGTCGCCGCGAGCCGAGCGCGCTGGCCGGGATCGTCCAACAGCTCGCGGATCGTCGTGCTGAGGCGGCCGCGCTCGAGGACCGGCACCAGACGCCCCGTCCGGCCGTCCTGGAGTATCTCCTTCGGACCCCCCAGGTCCGAAGCGACGCAGCAAGCCCCGCTCGCCATCGCCTCCAGGAGGGCGATGCTCGACGTGTCCGAGGTGGACGGGAGGACGAACAGGTCGGACTGGGCGAGGAGGGCGGCCTTCTCCTCCTCCGCGACGGGCCCGACGAACCGGACGCGCCGGGCCAGGATCGGGTCGGTCCGAAGCCGACGCCGGACGGTCTCCTCCTCCGGCCCCCGGCCGGCGACGATGGAAACGAACGAAGCGTCCCCGGCCGCTTCGGCGACCGCGTCCAGGAACCGGACGACCCCCTTGTCCTGCGTCAGTCGGCCGAGGTACGTCACGAGCGGCGCGTTCGGTAGCCCGCAGCGCTCCCGCCAATCCGGCACCCGGATCTCGGGGTGAAAGCGGGCGACCTCGATCCCATTGGGGACGACCTCGATCCGCCGTCGCCACGGCTTGCGAGCATGCCGCTCGAGCGCCTGGCGGGCTTCGTCGGTCGGCGCGGTCGCCGCGTCGCACCGCCAATACGTTCCGAGGGTGTACCACCAGGCGGCGCGGAAGAAGAGCTGGACCGCGAAGGTGCTCGGGAAGCTTTCCCGCATCGCCCAGACGTTCGTGTGGAACGTGCCGACCACCGGTTTCCGGAACCGGCGCCCGGCGAGGAACCCCGCGCTCCCGAGGATCCCCGGGGTGTGCAGATGGATCACATCGGCGTCGCGTCCGGCGGAGCGGGCGATCAACCGCGCGAACGGGAAGACCGCCCACCGGTACTCCGGATAGAGCGGGACCGGGACCGAGGCGACGCGCGTGACCGGGATCCGCGCCGCCTCGCCGACCGGGTCCGGGATCGGAACCCCCGGATCCGGCGCGTAGACGTGCACCCCGTGGCCGAGCCGCGAGAGCGCGACGGCGAGGGCGGCGGTCTCCTGGGCCACGCCGTCGCGGGTCGGGAGGTAGCTCTCGGTGAAGAAGGAGATCTCCACGCGCTCCTCCCCCTCGACGGGGCCTAGCGGACCATATTAAACGCACGTTGGAGGCGGCTCGCGTCCTTCGGGTCGAGCGCCTTCGGATCGACGGAGGCGATCAACGCCGAGCGGTGGTCCATCGCCTGGCTCGTGGCCCAGTGGACGAACTTCAGCGAGGTCTCGAGGGTGTACTCCGTGGCGAGGAACTCGAAGGCATCGAGGTAGATGAGGGCCCCGCCGGGGGCGTCGGTCGCGTCGCGGATCCGTCCCGCGATCTCGCTCGGGGAAAGGCCGGGGCGGCCGGCGTCGCCGCTGGCGGGGCCGACGCGAAGGACGTCGATCGCCGCGCCGGCGCCGTCGGGCAGCGTCGGGGGGCGCACCGAGACGATCAGCACCCTCGGGAAGGCGCCCAGGCTGCGCCGCAACAGCTCGACCGCGGCGACGGGCCGCTCCTCCCGGATCAGGACGGTCTGCCCGGCCGGCACGGGCGCCTCGGGGAGCCCGCCGATCTGCTGGTTCCACGGTTCGACCGGTTTGGGGGTGCGCAACAGCGCGCCCCACGCCGGCCGCCTCGGCGGCCGTAGCAGGCTGCGCCGCTTGACCTCGATGTCCTCCCGGACGCGCGCGAGCCGGCTCTCGACGAGGAACCTCAGCTCCTGCGCGGTGTGACCCCGGGAGGCGTGCTGCAGCAGCTCCCGCAGCGCTTCGCGCAGCCCCTCCCCGTACCCTTCCGAGTACGCCGTCGCGTACGCTTCGTCGCCTTCGGGCGGCGTCGCCGGATCGGACGGGGCTTCGCCCTCGCTCACGCGCTTGCGGGGGTCGACCCCGGCCCGACCGGGACGTCCGCCGTCTCTTGCGGGGCCTTCGGATCGCGCGCGCTCGGCCGCTCCCCGAGGGGGACGAACTTGTACCCGTAATGGATGACTCCGGCCTTCCCTTCCTCCCGGAGCTTCCGGAACGTGGCGCGGACCTTCAAGCCGATGCGGACCTCGCTCGGCGAAACGTCGACGATCTGGCCGGTGAGCTGCGGACCCTCCCGGGCTCGCACGATCGCCAGCACATAGGGGACCTGCATCTCGAACCCCTCGGCCGGGTCGTGGACGATCGTATAGGTCACCACCTCCCCGTCCCCGGAGAGCTGGAACGGCTCGAGGCGGCCGATCGACTGGCGGTGTTTCGAGCAGGTCGGGCAGACCGAACGGGGGGGGAAGTAGACGGTCTGGCAGTTCGCGCATCGCACCCCGTCGAGGTTGTAGCGGTGGGGCGTCTCGCGCCAGAATCGAGCGATCGACATCGTCAGTCTCCCTCAGTTCACCCGCTCGAACAGGTGAACCACGCTCGTCGCGCCGGTCCCCCCGACGTCCTGCGAAAGTCCGAATTCGGCGCCCGCGACCTGCCGATCGCCGGCCTGGCCCCGCAGTTGCCGAACGACCTCCACGGCCTGCGCCACCCCGACGGCGCCGAACGGGCGGCCCTGGGCCTTGAGCCCGCCCGAAGGGTTCACGGAAAGCTTTCCGCCGCCGGAGAACGTCCCCGCGGCGAACGCCGGCCCGCTCTTGCCCTTCTCGACGAAGCCGAGGTCCTCGAGCGCAACCAGCGCGCTGATCGTGTAGCCGTCGTGGATCTCGGCGACCTGCACGTCCGAGGGGCTGCGTCGGGCCTGGGCGAACGCCCGCTTGGCGGCGACGACCGTCGCGTCGAGCGTGGTGAGGTCGCGCCGGTGATGCAGGGCCATCGTGTCGCAAGCGACCTGACTCGCCGCGAGGCGGATCGGGGTGTCCGTGAACTTCCGGGCCCGCTCCATCGGTCCGAGCACCACGGCGGCCGCCCCGTCGGAGAGGGGGGCGCAGTCGAAGACCCCGAGCGGCTCGGCGACCGGGTTCGCCTGGAGGACCTGTTCGAGGCTCACCCGATTGCGGTAGTGGGCGTTCGGGTTCTTCGCGCCCATCGCGTGGGCGTGGACCGCCACGGCGGCCAGCTCCTCGCGACGCGTTCCGTACTCGTGCTGGTGGCGCCGGGCGACCATCGCCCAGAGCGCGGGGAGCGTGGCGCCGAAGACCGCCTCCCACTCGTGGTCGGCGGTCCCGCTCATGATCCGGTTCGCCTCCGTATCGGAGACGTCCGTGAGTTTCTCGGCCCCACCGACCACGACGAAATCGTGGGCCCCGCTCGCCACGGCGAGCCAACCTTCGTGGAGCGCGAGGGCCCCTGAGGCGCCGCCGCCCTCCACGCGGACCGCCGCGAGGTGGTGGCCGGCCAACCCGGCATAGTCGAGGATGAGCGGCGCGATCATCTCCTGCGCGATCAGGCTCCCGCTCGCCATGTTCCCGAGATACAGCGCGCCGAGGTCGGCCGAGGAGAGCTTGGCGTCGACGAGGGCCTCGAAACCCGCCTCGATGCCGATCTCCCGGAACGATCGGTCCCACAGCTCGCCGAACCGGGTCTGCCCGATGCCGAGGATCGCCACGTCGCGCATCAGGCATCTCCCATGTGGATCTTCCCCCGGAACTTCGCGTAGACCGCGTAGGGGATCTCAAGGCCGGGATCGAGGAACGACTGCACGGGCGGTCCGATCGACCGGTTGAATCCCGTGATCTCCTCGGTCACCTCGAGGTCGAACGCGTCGGAGCCGGCCCCGCTGCCGTAGCCGACCACGAGCACCCGCTCCCCGGGTTTCGCCGAGTCGAGGACGTTGGCGAGCCCGATGAGGGCGGCGCCGGAGTAGGTGTTCCCGATGTACGGCGTGACGAGACCCAGGCGCATCTGGGCCTCCGAAAAGCCCAGCTGCTTGCCGACCCGTTGCGGAAACTTTCCGTTGGGCTGATGGAAGACGACGTGGGCATAGTCGGCGGGCGTCGTGTGGGCCCGATCCATGATCCGACGCGCGCACTCCGTAACGTGGCGGAAGTACGCCGGTTCCCCCGTGAACCGGCCGGAGTGGCTCGGATACCGCTGCCCTTCCCGTCGCCAGAAATCCGGCGTATCGGTCGTGTACGAGAGCGTGTGGAGGACGCGGGCGATGACCTTCTCGCGCCCGATCACGAACGCCGCCCCCCCGGCGCTCGCCGAGTACTCGAGCGCGTCCCCCGGAGCTCCCTGGCTCGTGTCGGACCCGATCGCGACCCCGTAGCGGACCATCCCGGCTCCGACGAGGCCAAGGCAGGTCTGGATCGCCGCGGTGCCGGCCTTGCAGGCGAACTCGAAATCCGCGGCCGTCAGGTCCGGGGTCGCCCCGACCGCCTGGGCCACGACCGTCGCGGTGGGCTTCACCGCGTACGGATGCGACTCGCTGCCGACGTAGAGGGCGCCGATCTGCTGGGGATCGATCTCCCCGCGGGCGAGCGCCGTGCGCAGCGCCTCGGTGCTGATGGTGATGGTGTCCTCATCGGGCGACGGGACGCTCTTGCGCTGGACGCCGAGGCCCTGCCCCATGGCCGTACCGTCGATCCCCCAGACCTTGCCGATCTCTTCCGGCGTGATGCGGTACCTGGGCACATACGCTCCGTAGCTCACGATCCCTGCTTCCATGCTGCCTTCCTATCGATCGATCCCGCCGCCTACAGCTCCTCGAGCGCGGTGATGACCGCGGCCGCGGCGAGCGAGGTGGTCAGGAGCGGAATGTTCTCGACCTCGGACAATCGCACGGCCAGCGGGTCGACGCGGCCCGGATTCGAGAAGACCACGGCCGCGGGCTTGAGCGGGTGGGCCCGGATCGCCACCATAGGCGATCGGCCGTACTTGACGTTGGAGAAGATGAGGGCGCGCTGTGTGGTCCAACCGTACACCTCGACGAACCGGGCGGCGTCGATCGAGAGGATCGCCCGGGGGGCGTCGAGCAGCGTGAAGCCATGGATGTCCCGGTGGAGGTCGACGCGGCTGACCGCCTTCGCCTGGAGCCGCTCGGCGAGCGTCTTCAGGGGGATCGCCACCGCGAACTCCCGGATGCCCAGAATTCCGTCGGAATGTCCGGCCGGGCCGATCCGTTGGCCGATCTTGCCGCCGCTGCGCTCGTCGAGGGTGAACAGGCCCTCGACGTACCGTCGGATGAAACCCGCGCCCGGGCTCGCCCGCCGCTCCGACTCGTAGTCGCTCACCACGGAGGGGACCGTGTCGAGCGCTTCGGCGAGATCGCGCTGCGAGACCCCGAAATCCTCGCGCCACTTGCGCAGGGTGCGGCCCGGATGGGGAGAGAGGACGACCTCGCCCGCGATCTTCTCGCGAAGGCCCACGTCCACGCGGTTTGGACGATGGGCGCGGTATAAAACCGTAGCCCTGCATGTCGTTCGAGGGGTTCGACAAGGGACGAACTCCGGGGACCGGCCCGCCGGAGTCGGAGGGGAGTGGACCGGGCGAGACCTTCCGGGTCGAAGGGTCGGCCCTCGCCCCTTTTGAACTCGCGGCCTCTACCTTGCCAAGGTAGCGATCTTCCGGGCTGATCTACCGGCCCACGTCGGCGCGCACGCAACCGGAAGGATAAATGCTTGGGCTGGCGGCCGTTCAGGTTCCGGCGTCCCCGGAGCCTGGCGCGTCCGGATTTCCGTGGCGGCGCCGGCGGGCGCGGAGGCCGATCGCCACCGCGATCGCCAACCCCGCGAGGCCCGCCCCCAAGACCGAGTAGCCTTCGAGGTACGGCAGACCCAGGAAGCCGGGTTGGACGGAGAAGGAGGCCGCGCCGGACGCGTTGGCACCCAACGCGTCTCGGACGCTCACCCCGATCCCGAAATTGCCGGGCGTTGCCACCGTGCAGCTGACGTTGGCGGCGTCCAGCGAATGGCAGCCGCTCGGGAGTCCGGTCCACGTGACCTGGAAGGGGGCGGTTCCGCCGGCGATAACGGCGCGGAGGGTGATCGAGCCCCCGGCGATCGGGGAAGGCGGGTCGATCGCGACCGCGACCGAAACCGCCGGGCGCACCTCGATCGTGACACTCGTCGCGGAGGAAACGTACTGGTTCGCATCGAAGACGGCGACGGTCACCAGGTACGTTCCCGGGTCGGACCACACGCACTCTAGGGCCATCGGCGGAACGTCCGTGCAGTTCGCGGGGATCCCGGTCCAGGTCCGTCCGTAGCTGGGCGGTCCCCCCGGCGGGCCGGGCATCGCCAGCCCCCCGGTCGCCGTCGGCACGAGGGTCACCGCTACCCCCACTTCCGCCGCGGTTCGGCTCGCCTTCAACGAGACCGTCGGGTCGGAATACACGGTGGTGCTGCCCGTACCGGACGTTCGCGCGCCGCTGAGGTCGGTGACGGTGGCGGAGATCGCCAACGGGCCCGGCGAGCGGGCCACGCAGGAGAGTAGCGGGCCCGCCGGTGTGCAGTAGTTCCCCGGCCCCGACGTCCAGCTGTACTGAAATCCCCCGCTGCCTCCCGTCGTGACGGCCGAGAAGTCAACGGACTGACCCGTGTCCAGCGCCGATCGGTTCGCCGCGACGACGAGCCCGAGCGCCGGGTGCACCACCAGAAGCATCGTCGACGAGTTCGCGAAATACCCGAACGAATCGCTCACCTCGACCGCCACCGGATAGCTGCCCGAGCGGGCCGGCACGCAGACCACGGTCGAGGAACCCGCGGCGCAGCCGGCGGGCAGCCCGGACCAGCGGAACGCGTAGGTCCCGCTCCCGCCGATCGGGTTCTCGGTCAAGGCGATCGAAACGTTCACGTCGGTCGAGGCCGGTCGGGCTACGGGGACCGAGGCGGCCAGGGTCGGGTCGACCTCCACATTGACCAGGATCCGTGCGTAGACGCCCTGACTGTCGGACACGACGACCTCAATGGGGTACCCAAGCCCGGGCTGGGTGGAGTTGTTGACGAAGACCCGGAGGGCGAAAGCGAACGGGGCGCTCCCGCTGGTTGGCGAACGCGAGACGAGACCGTTCGGAATGTTCCCGGTCAGGCTGACCGTCAACGTCGAATCCATTGCGTATCGGCTCACCGAGACGTTCTCCGAGTAGGTCCGCCCGGTTGGGTCGATCTCGGCGGCCAAGGTCGGCGAGGCGGCGAGGTCGAACGGCGTGTTCTCGACGACTCCCTCCGAGCCTCCCGTCACCGCCGTGATCACGGCGGGGGCGTTGGAGGTCTCCCAGGTCGCCCACTGGGTCTCGCTGGCGGAATCCTCGGTGTTGTTGGAGAAGAAGAACGTGTAGGGGGGCACCGGCGCGGCCGTCGTATAGACCTCCTCATAGTCCGTATAGTCGTACGAGGAGCCCCCGTTGCACGAATACATCCCCTCGAGGACGAACTGCGACGCCCCCGTGTTCGCCGAATACGTCCAGACCGATGCCCCCGACGGCAGGGAGACGGTGAAGACCACGTTCCCGGCGACGAGGCGCATGTCGAATCGGTAGTCCGTTCCGCCCGCCAGGTTGTAGGCGTCGGTGGAGAAGGAATAGCTGGAAGCGCACGGCGTCGTCGTCGAGTAGGCGAGCCCCCAGACGCCGCTCGAGCTCGTGAACCCGATCTGGTCGTAGGACTGCGCCGAGTCCCAAACCGAGAGCAGGACGTAGTAGAAGTCGCCCATTTGGGGGTCATCTTGGGGTACCCGCAGGTTCACGGCGAGGTCGGTGGCCGTGGTCGGGCTCCCCGAATACTGGGTGCCGACGTAGTAGTGCCCGTTGTAGCCGGTCGGATGGCTCGACAGGGGATCCGGATGGGGTGAGGACGGCAGGGTCACCCACGGGGCGACCGGGAATCCGGAGGCCGACCTCGTGGGGCCCGGGGATCCGGTCCCGGGGGCCAGGGGGGGGCCGGGCCCGTGCCCCCCTCGTGGGACGGGGACGACGGAAACGACCAAAGCGAATACCGCGAGGGCCAGGAGCCAGGACGTCCCCCCGGGGCGCGGCCGCGACGCTCGTCTCATTTCGGGCCCCCCTCTTGAGAAACGAGGTTCGGGCCCCGTAAAAACCTGTCCTGCTGGAAATACGCCGGGAGCGGTCCATCCGGCTCCGCTCGACCGCCGGTGGGACGTCGGGGTGCGCCTCCCAGCAAATGCTTATCCACCGGGAGCCGCTCGAGCCGCCGATGGCGGAGGACCGATCGGCGGGCGAGCCGATCGACGTGCTGCTCAAGGGGACTCGGGACCTCCTGCGGCCGGAGGAAATGGTCCAGGAGGCCACGCGCGACATCGTCAAGGCCGAGATCCGTAAGCATCTCGAAAAGGTCCTCGGCGAGGATCCGAAGCTCGCCAAAGACCTCCGCGACGCGGTGCGCGCGTTGCTCGAGGCGCGCGCCATGGAATACGCCGCTCTTCTGCGGGTGGGGACCTGCACCGCGCGCCTGGGTCTGGCGGCATTGCCGCCGCGGGTCCGCGAGGCGCTGACAAAGGACGTCGTCGACCTCGTCAGCCGAGAACTCGGCCAGATCGTCGAGCGATCACTTTGACCCCGCATGGATCGGGCCCCCGCGGACCGCCGCGATCTCTCGGGGGACCGCGTGGCCGTTGGAGGGCGCGATGAACGCCGACGCGGTCCGGATCTATGAGGTGAAACGGGTCGACGTGGAGGGGGCGATCGTCATCGATGGGTTCCCTTCCGTCGGTCTCGTCAGCTCCATCGTCGCCAACTATCTCATCGATACCCTCGGGATGGAACAGATCGGGATCGTCGAATCCCCGTCGTTCCCGACAGTGTCGCTCGTGCGCGACGGAAACCCCCAACATCCGGTCCGGATCTACGCCGGTCGGCCGCCCTCGGATCGATCGGGGCGGGTCGCCGATAAGATCGTGGCCTTCGTATCGGAGTTCCATCCGCCCCCGAACCTCATCCATCCGCTCGCCACCGCGATCCTCGACTGGGTCCAGGAGCAACGTTGCGGCCTGATCGTCTCCCCCGAAGGGCTCGTAGTGGAGCCGGCAGCGCGCCCCGCCGGCCGCGGGTCGGCGCGCGCGGAGGCCCCGCGGCTGTCGGATGTGAAGATCTATGGCGTGGCCAGCACCCGACGCGCCCGCGAGCTCTACATCGAGCCGAACATGCGGCTGTTCACCGAGGGCGTCATCACCGGGATCGCCGGCGTGCTGCTGAACGAGGGTCGCCGCCGCGGCTTCGACGTGCTCACGTTCCTCGCGGAGGCCCAGGCGGACTACCCGGACGCGCGGGCGGCGGCGCGGGTCATCGAGTCGATCAATACGATTCTGCTGCGGACGCCGCTCGACCCCGTGCCGTTGTACCACGAGGCCGAACGGATCGAACAGCAACTCCTGTTGATCCAGCGGCGGGCCGCCGAGAAGGGCGCCGCTGACTCCGGCTCCCCGGCCGTGGCGCCGATGTACCGGTGAGCTTTCCGATCCGCCGGGGGGCCCGCGGCCGGGAGGCAGACGGGACCCGCTCCACGAGCTCCTCGAGGCCGTTCACGAGACGGTCGACGTCCGAGGGGGAGTTGTACAGGTAGAAGGAGGCCCGGACGGTCCCGGCGAGGCCCCGCTCGGTGTACCAGGAGTGGACGCAGTGCCGTCCGGATCGGACCATGACCCCCTGCGACGCGTCTAGGAAGAGGGCCACGTCGTGCGGGTCGATCCCTTCGACCGTGAAGGCGAGGATGCTCGGTCGATCCGTCACCGACGGGGGGCCGACGACGGCCACCCGCCGGTTCGCGGCCAGGCGCCCGGTGGCGCGACGATTCAGGTCGATGTCGCGGGCGGCGATCTCGTCGGGGCCGACCTGCCGCAGGAAGCGAAGCCCTTCGGCCGCTCCGAGCACTCCGGCGTAATTCTGGAGGCCGGCCTCGAACCGATACGGCGGGGGTCGCAAGGCGTGCGCCGTGCGGGTCGTCCATTCGACGGTCTCTCCGCCCCATAAGCTCGGGCGGAGCTCACCGAGGGAATCGGGTCCGGCGAGCAGGGCACCCGTCCCCGTGGGGCCGAGCATCTTGTGCGAGGAGATCGCGTAGAAATCCGGCTGGATTCGCCCCAGATCGACCGCGGCGTGGGGCGCTGCCTGGCACCCGTCAAGGAGGACGAGGGACCCCCGGTCGTGGGCCGCCTCGACGATCGCCCGAACGGGGAGAACCCGCCCATCGAGGTTCGAAGCGTGGAACAGGCTCACGAGCCGGGGGCGTCGGGCGATCGCCCGCTCGAACGCCTCCATGTCGAACGGTCGGTCCGCCGGAAGTTCCACGAATTGCAACCGGATCCCGCGCGTGGCCGCGAGCACCTGCCACGGCACGAGGTTCGAGTTGTGCTCCTGATCCGAGACCAGGACCGTATCCCCGCGCTTCCAGGCCATCCCGTGGGCTACGAGGTTGATCGCCTCGGTCGCATTGCGAAGGAATACGACCGATCGGGCGCCCCCCGGGACGCGGAAGAAGCCGGCGAACTCGGTCCGCGCGGCCTCGAATCGGGCGCCCACCTCCTCGGAGAATCGGTGCAGGGAACGGCCGGCGCACCCGGGATATTCCGCGTAGTACTCCCGCATCGCGTCGAGGACGGCCTCGGGGACCAGGGACATGCACGCGGAATCCAGGTACGCGGGCGCGCGGGCGCCGGACCGGGCCCGGAGCGCCGGGAAGCAATCGCGGTTCGGTCCCCGCCGGATCTTCACGGATTCTGGAGTCCTTCCGCCGCCGTCGCCAGCAGCGCCGCTCCGAGGGTCAACGACGAATCCGGAGGGAGGAATCTCGGGCTATGGAGTGGGGGCGAGGAGCTCCCGATGCCGACCCCCAAGAAGAGGAACGAACCGGGGACCCGCTCGAGGTAGCGGGAGAAATCCTCTGAGCCCATCATCGGTCGGGGGAGCTCGACGAGGCGATGGGGTCCGAACTCCCGGCGCAGCGCTCCGACCACCCTTCGAGTCGATCCGGCCGGGTTGGCCGTGATCGGGTACCCCCGCCGGAATACGACCTCTCCGCGCCCTCCCAGGCTCTCGCAAATATGGCGCACCCGGCGGACGATCTGACGTTGGACCTCAGCGCGCGTTCGCGTCGCGAGCGTCCGGACCGTCCCTTCGAGGACCACGCTCTCGGGAAGGATGTTGTGGGTCGTTCCGCCATGGATCATCCCCACGCTCACGACGACCGGTTCGAGCGGATCGCGGGCCCGGCTCACGATCGCCTGGAGTCCGTTGACGATCTCGGCCGCGATCACGATCGCGTCGGGCCCTCGATGCGGGAACGCCGCGTGGCCTCCTCGGCCGTGGACCCGGATCACGAGGTGATCGGAGGCGGCCATGACCGGTCCGACCCTCCAGCCGATCCGTCCGAGCGGGAGCGAGGGGTCCACATGTTGTCCAACCACGAAGTCGACGGGGGGGCCCTCAAACGCCCCCCGCTCGAGCATCATCTGGGCCCCCCCTCGCTCGCCCTCCTCCTCGGCGGGCTGGAAGATGAGCCGGATCGGGCCGCCGAGGCGCGCCTCCCGTTCCTTCAGGATGGCGGCCGCTCCCAATAGGCAGGCCATGTGGACATCGTGGCCGCAGGCATGCATCCGCCCGGGCCGCCGCGATCGGAACGACGAGCGGGTCCGTTCTTCGACCGGCAGGGCGTCCATGTCTGCCCGCAGCGCCACCACCGGGCCGCGCCGACCGACACCGATCGTCCCGACGACGCCGGTCGTACCCCGGATCCGTCGCGAGGCGATCCCGATCGAGGCCAGCGCCTCGCCGATCGATCGGGCCGTCCGGCGCTCCGAGTACGCAAGTTCAGGCTCCCGATGGATCGCGTGTCTCCACGCCCGCATCCTCGGGAGGACCGCCGCGGCCGCCTGAGTCCAGGGTCCGACCGCCGGCATCCGCCCTCGGACCCCCCTAACCTATATGACGAGCGGCGGCTCGGGCCTTCGAGGTCAGCGCCCCTCGACGGGCGCCCAAGGGCTCGCTACCATGTCTTCTTATAGTAGTGCAACCATCCTAATCTCGTTAGAGCGAGGTTGCCGGTCGGTGCGCTGACCGGAGGAACCCGCGGAGCAACAAATGGCAAAGATCGTCGGAATCGACCTCGGGACGAGCAACTCGGCGGCGGCGGTCCTCGAAGGCGGACGACCGACCATCATTCCGAGCGCGGAAGGTACCACCGTCGGGGGCGGGAAGGCGTTCCCGTCGTATGTGGCGTTCACCAAGGACGGCCAGCGTTTGGTGGGCGAGCCGGCCCGTCGTCAGGCCGTCTCGAACCCGGAGGGCACGGTCACCGCCTTCAAGCGCGCCATGGGGACCGACAAGAAGTTCCGGCTGCAGGGGAAGGAGTACACCGCCCAGCAGCTCTCGGCGTTCCTACTGCAGAAGATCAAGACCGACGCCGAGGCGTTCCTCGGCGAGAAGGTCGAGAAGGCCGTCATCACGGTCCCCGCCTACTTCAACGACAATCAGCGCCAGGCGACGAAGGACGCCGGGTCGATCGCCGGCCTCGAGGTGGTCCGCATCATCAACGAGCCGACCGCGGCCTCCCTCGCGTTCGGGCTCGACAAGGCGGGAAAGTCGCAGAAGATCCTGGTCTTCGACCTCGGGGGCGGCACCCTGGATGTCACCATCATGGAGTTCGGCGAGGGGGTCTTCGAGGTCCTGTCGACGAGCGGGGATACCCAGCTCGGCGGGACCGACATGGACAGTGCCCTGACCGAGTTCATCGCCAAGGAGTTCCAGAAGGAGAGCGGCATCGACACCCGCAAGGACAAGATGGCGATGCAGCGCGTGCGGGATGCGGCCGAGAAGGCGAAGATCGAGCTCTCGAGCACCCTGGAGACGCAGATCAACCTGCCGTTCCTCACGGCCACCCAGGAGGGCCCGAAGCATCTCGCCCTCCCGATGACCCGGGCCCAGCTCGAGACACTGATCCGGCCGATCATCGACCGGTGCAAGTCGCCGCTCGAACAGGCGATCCGCGACGCGAAGATCTCCAAGGAGCAGATCGACCACATCGTGATGGTCGGGGGGCCGACGCGGATGCCGATCGTTCAGAAGTTCGTCGAGCAGGCCGTCGGTCGTCCGATCGAACATGGGACCGATCCGATGGAATGCGTCGCGATGGGCGCGGCGATCCAGGCCGGGGTCCTGGCGGGCGAGGTCAAGGACGTGCTCCTGCTCGACGTCACCCCCCTATCGCTCGGGGTCGAGACCCTGGGCGGGGTGTTCACCCGGCTGATCGAACGCAACACGACGATCCCGACGCGCAAGAGCCAGATCTTCACGACCGCGGCGGACAACCAGAGCTCCGTCGAGATCAAGGTCTACCAAGGGGAGAGGCCGCTCGCCTCCGACAACGTGGCGCTCGGCAACTTCATGCTCACCGGCATCCCGCCGGCCCCCCGGGGCGTACCGCAGGTGGAGGTCTCGTTCGACATCGACGCGAATGGGATCCTGAGCGTCTCCGCCAAGGATCTCGCCTCCGGCAAGAAGCAAGGCCTGACGATCACGGCCTCCAACAAGCTGTCGAAGGAGGAGGTCGAGCGGATGGTCCACCAGGCCGAGGAGTTCGCCGACCGGGACAAGGAGCGGGCGCGGGCCGTGGAGCTACGAAATCGCGCCGAATCCCTCTGCTACGAGGCCGAGCACGTCCTCGAGGAGAACTCGGCGAAGATCCCGGCGAGCGATGCCGCCGAGATCCGCGACAAGGTGACGGCGCTGCGGACCGCGCTCTCCGAGAAGGAGCCGACCGGGCTCGATGAGCGGATCTCCGAGCTCACCAAGGCGCTCCACCGGATCGCCCAGATGCTGTACGAATCGGCCTCCAAGGGGGGCGCCCCGTCCGGGGGCGAGCCGTCCGAGGCGGCCGCCGAGCCGCCGCCCAGCGGGCCGGCGAGCTCCGGCCCCCGCCCGGTCGACGCGGACTTCAAGGTCGTCGACAAGGAATCGGGCGAGGAAAAGGGCCCTTCGTAGGCCGACGGGGGCCCTAGACGCCCGCCGTCGGGGCGGGGCGATCGTTCGGCGGGAGCGGCCAACGGCGCCCCCGATCGGGGCCGTTGTACCGTACCTCGGGACGGATGAGCCGATTGTCGCCCGCCTGCTCGAGGGCGTGCGCGGCCCAGCCGGCGGTCCTCGCGAGGCCGAAGGTCGGGGTGAACAAGCCCGGGGGTAGCCCGACGGCCTCGAGCACGAGCGCACCGTAGAATTCGACGTTGGTGTAGAGCCGCCGGCCCGGCTTGTCCCGTCCGAGCGTCTCGAGGGCGGCCGCTTCGACCGCCTCGGCGAGCTCGAAGCGACGGGGCGTCGCCACGTCCCGGGCGATCCGCTTCAGCCAGATCGATCGGGGGTCCTCGACCTTGTAGGCGCGGTGTCCGAATCCGTAGAGCCGCTCCCCCCGTCCGACCGTCGTCGTGGTCCATTGGGCCGCGTTCGAGGGGGCCCCGACCGCGTCGAGCATCTCGATCACCTTGGCCGGCGCGCCGCCGTGGGCCGGGCCCTTCAACGCGGCCAGCGCCGCCGAGGCTGCCGCCGCGAGGTCGGATTGGGTCGAGAGGACCACGCGCAGCGCGAACGTGGAGGCGTTCATGCCGTGGTCGGCGAGGAGGATGAAATACCGCTCGAGGGCGCGGACCCGGTCAGGCGGAGGCTCGACGCCGGTCAGCATCCAGAGGTAGTTCGCGACGTGGGATAGGTCGTCCCGCGGCTCGACGACGGACAGCCCTTTCGACCGCCGCACGAATCGGGTGAGCATTGTAGGGGCGCGCGCGAGGAGCTCCAAGCCCTGGTCGACGGTCGGAGGGTATCGGAAACATCCCTCCCCGAGGAGAGAGATCGCCGTGCGAAGGGCGTCCATCGGCGGCAGCTCCCGGGGAAAGGCGGCGACAGCCGCCGCGATCGGGTCGGGCAGGGACCGGTGCCGGCGGATATGCTCGGCGAGGCGCTCGGGGGGTTCGGCCGCCGGGGGTTCTCCGAAGAGCAGTAGGTGGACGATCGATTCGTAGCTCACCCCCTCCATCAGCTCGGAGATATCGAACCCCCGGTACACGAGCCACCCACGCTCGCCCTCGACCCAGCTGATCGCCGATTCGGCGATCACCACCTCGTCGAGGCCCTTCGAGATTCGCGCCTCTTCGGCCATCGCCCCCTCCGCCCTGGCCACGGGCCGGCGCCCTTAGCCTTCTCGGAGGGCCGCCCACCGGTCGGGACCACCGAGGTAGGGTCCCCTCGAGTTCCGCCGATCCCCCAGCCCTGACCCGGCTCCGGGGGGCTGGAACCACCGCCCGGCGCGGTCGAGTCATCGTTCGGGGCGACGGCTCTCTCGGGCGGCTCGAAGACGAGACGTGGGCCCTCGGGACCGAGCCACCTTCTTCCAAGTCCGCCGAGGGCCCAGATGGCTGGCCTAGGTGGGCGCCCGAGCCCCCGACCTCTCGGTCGCATCCCTGATTAAGGCCACCGAGTACGGGCAACGAGCCCCATGCCCGCGAAGCAACGTTCCCACACGGCCCCCGCCTCCGATCTATCCGTCTTGAAGCTCCTGGCGACCATGGGGGGATCCCGCAATCCCGTCACCATCACCTCGCGTGAGGTCGGGGCCAAGGTCGGGCTAAGCCAGCAATCGGCCGACCGTCACCTGGTCGATCTCGAGGCGCGGGGATTGATCGTCCGACGCATGGCCCTGCGGAGCCAGCGGCTCTCCCTCACCCCTTCGGGAATGGAACGGTTGCGGAAGGAGTACGCCGTCTATCGTCGTATCTTCGAAGGGCCGGCGACCGTCCGGTTCGCGGGGACGGTGCAATCCGGCCTCGGCGAGGGCCGCTACTACCTGAGCCAGCCGGGGTACGCGGTCCAGTTCGTCGAGCGGCTGGGCTACGCGCCGTTCCCGGGCACGCTCAACGTGGGCCTGCCGCCCGATGGCTCCGAGCTCATCGCTTCCGTGCGACTTTGGTCGGGGATCCGCATCGATGGCTTCGAGGCGTCGGGGAGAACGTTCGGAGGGGCGACCTGCTACCCGGCGGAGCTATCGGGCCGTCGGGGCCACCTGATCATGCCGGATCGGACGCACCATCAGAACGTCATGGAACTCATCGCCCCCGAAGAGCTTCGGGCCGTGCTCCGCCTGAAGGACGGCGACCAGGTCCCCGTCGAGATCCGGGAAGTGTAGCGTGAACGCGTCGGTCGCGCGCAGCGTGGCGGTCGATCGCCGGCCGCCGCCGGCTCCCCCGGGCAGCGCCCGCCATCTCGTGCGGTGCTGGACGGAGGCGGAGGCGCTCGGGACCGAGCGGGTCCGGGCGTTCGTCATCATCCTGAAGACGCGCGGCTGCTACTGGGCGGACGTCAAGGGCTGCTCGATGTGTGGCTACTCCCGGGACACCCTGGGACGCTCGGCGACCGAGCTCGAGCTCCGCAGCCAGATCGAGCAGGCCCGGTCTTCGTATCGGGGAGAACCGTACGTGAAGGTCTACACCTCGGGCAGCTTCCTGGACGATCGCGAGGTCGATCCCGCCTCCCGGGTCGCCCTCCTGTCGGCGTTCTCGGGCCGGGCGCGGCGTTTCCTGTTCGAAACGCTCCCGGAGTTCGTCGTTCCGGACGCCCTCGACCCGCTCATCACCGCCTTCCCGGGGGAGATCGAGGTGGCGATGGGATTGGAGAGCGCCGACCCGGTGGTCCTCCGGCGGTTCGTCAACAAGGGTTCCCCTCCCGAGGATTATTTCCAGGCGGCCGGCCGCGCCGCGGCGCTCGGCGTGCGAACGAAGGCCTACCTGTTGCTCAAGCCGCCTTACCTCTCCGAGCGGGAGTCCGTCACCGACGTGGTGCGGTCGATCGCGCGCGCGAGCCCTCACTACGACAGTCTCTCGGTCAATCCGGTCCACATCCAGGGCGGCACCGTGGTCGAGTGGCTCTACCACCGACGTCGATACCGCCCGCCATGGCTGTGGAGCCTGGTCGACGCGCTTCGGGCCGGAGCGCCCCTCCGGGGCGCGGCGCGCCTCGTCACCTTCCCGACGGCCGGCGGGAAGCCGCGCGGTCCCCACAACTGCGGGAAGTGCGACCCGGTGGTGCTGGCCGGACTCGAGGAGGCCTCGCTCGGGCAGAACTTCGACGCCCTCGCCGAGCTCACGTGCGGCTGCCGGGCGCGATACGATCGCCTCGCCGCGTTGGAACCGCTCGGGATGGGGTCGTGAGCTCGGCCCTGGTCCCGCATCTGCCCGGCCATGCGGCCGAGACGATCGACCGGTTCCTTCGCGCCCAGCTCGATCCGGATACGGGGGTGGTCGTCGGGCTCAGCGGGGGCGTCGACTCGGCCTTGTGCGCCCGACTCGCCCGCGACGCGCTCGGCCCCGCCCGTGTGCTCGGGGTGGCCCTTCCCTCGGCGGCCTCCGACGCCGACCTCGTCACCGACGCGGAAGGCTACGCCCGTTCGCTCGAGATCGAGTTCCGGACGGTCCCGATCGCCCCGGTCGTCGAGGCCGTGCGAACGGCCCTCCCGGAACTTCGGGACCCGACCGACCTCGGCAACGCCATGGCCCGCCTCCGGATGACGACGCTGTATGCCCTAGCCCGGCCGTTGGGCCGCCGGGTCCTCGGCACCGGCAACAAATCGGAGATCCTGCTCGGGTACTTCACGAAGTTCGGCGACGGAGGGGCGGACCTGCTCCCGATCGGAGACCTGTACAAGACCGAGGTCTGGGAGCTCTCGGAACGTCTCGGCCTCCCGGAGGCGATCCGACATCGGGTCCCCACCGCCGGGTTCTGGTCGGGCCAGACCGACGAGGCCGAGATCGGCCTATCGTACTCGGAGGTGGACCGGATCCTACGCGGCCTCGAGGAGCTACGGAGCATCGACGAGATCGCCACGCTCACCGGGCAGCCGACCGCGTCCGTTCAGCGCATCGCCGCCCGGGTGGCGTCGAATCGACACAAGCGCCGCCTGCCGCCGATCCCCAAACTGTCGCTGCGCACCGTCGGCATCGATTGGCGCGACTGAGCGGTCGTTGGGCCGGCGGAACCATTCGCCGATCTCGGGGGCCCACGTCCCGGCCCGATATTCGGGCGCGGTCGCGGCGCGCGAGTGTAACAGCTTAAGGACTATCCGGCCTCGCGGAGGTCGGACGCCGCCCCGCCGAAGGGGCCGGCGATGGGACCCGCTCGACGCATGGACCGAGAGACCTACCGACGCTTGTACGATCAGCTCACGACCTACGAGGAGGTCGGACGGATCGCGCGGGCCGAACACCTCGATGAAGAGCTGCTGTTCGTCATCTACACCCACCGGGTGACGCGCGACGCGACCCGTCGGTTCTACGTGGTCAAGCGCCAGGTGCCCAAGTTGGCCGCCCAGTGGCGGCGCGGGCGCACGCTGCTCGACATCGCCACCGAGTGGAAATTCCCGCCGGTGCTGATGGGGCAGATCCTCCTCGGGGAGCTCGGCGTGCCCCGGCGCAAGGTTTGGCAGGCGTTCCTCCATCCCGACAGCGCCCCCGACGCCCGCCTCCGCGCCGAGGTCGTGGAACTGTTGGACCACGACCGGATCTACTCCCCCGAAGGGATGGAGCGACAGCGGGAGCGCGGCCGACGGGGGGAGGAGCGGCTGTACCGCTGGCTCGAGGCGCACCACATCGGCTACCGCACCGAGAAGGACCTCCGGGGCAAGTTCCAGAAGACGCCGGATGCGCTCCTCGACCACCCGATCGTCTTCTTCGGCCAGAAGCTGACGTGGATCGAGTCAAAGGCGAACTTCGGCGACGACGTGGAGTTGAAGAAGAATCTGCGCCGCCAGCTTGGGCCGTACACGGAGCTCTTCGGCGAGGGGGCGGTCGTTTACTGGTACGGGTACGTCGACGGGGCGGATTCCCCGCCCGGCATCTTGCTGTGGGATGGTCCGACGCTCGAGGGGATCACGCCGGTCCTGGCGGAGGCGCCGACGCACCCGGGCCACGCGGTCCACCCGGCGCATCCGGCCCACCGATCGAGCCACGCGGGATCTCCCGCTGGGCCCCCGTCGTAAGGTCCCGCTCGACGAGCATCCCTCGCTCGAGCTCCTTCGGTCCGACGAGGACGGCCCGGCGGGCGCCCCGACGGGCCGCCTCCCGCATCTGCCGAGGCAGGGTGCGCTGCATCAGATCGAGGTCGGCGGAGATCCCCGCGGAACGCAGCGCTTCGACGACCTCGAAGGCGATCGGGACCTGCTCGGGGGTCACGGCGACGACGTAGGTGTCGATCGACGGATCCTGCGTGGGCCATCGACCGTTCGACCGGAGCAATAGTTCGAGGGTCTGATCCCCGATCGCGAGCCCGACCGCGGGCGTCGGCGGCCCGCCGAACAGCTCGATGAGACCGTCGTACCGGCCCCCTCCCAGGATCGCCCGACGTTCCCCGCGTCGGCCGAACGCCTCGAAGACCGTCGAAGTATAGTAAGCGAGGCCCCGGATCGTGCGGATATCCAGGCGGACCCGGTCCCGCACTGGGGTACTGGCGAGCAGGTCGAACAGCCGCCGCAGCCGCCGAGCCCCCGACGGGCCCGGATCGGGTAGTCCGCGGGCGAGCCATCCGTCCAGGATGCCGGCGGCCTCGGCGGCCGGTATCCCGTCGCCGAACGAGGCGAGGTCGCCGCGCAATCGCTCGATCGCCTCGCCGGAGAGGCCGGCCTCGGCGAGCGCGGTCGCGAGCTCGTTCGGGGAGCTCTTCAGGGACCGGTCGAGCGCGCGGAAGAACCCCGGAAGATCCGTGGCGCCGAGCGATCGGGCGAGGCCCTCCGCGAGCTCCCGGTCGTTCACGCGGAAATCGTAGAGGCCGGTGGCCCCCGCACTGTCCAGCACGCGCGCGGCGGCGCCCAATAGCTCCACCTCGGCCTCGACCCCGCCGGCCCCGAGGATGTCGAGGTTGAACTGGCTGAACTCCCGGGTCCGGCCGGCCTGGGGTTCCTCGTAGCGCCACAGCTTGCTCAGCGTGAACCACTTCGTCGGCTGGGGCGCTGCCTTCGCCCTTTCCACGAACACCCGGGCGAGCGACGGGGTGGTCTCGGCGACGAGCGTGACCTCCCGGCCGCCCTTGTCGGTGAACGCCCAAAGCTCGCGGGCGATCTCTTCGCCGCTCTTGACCCGGAACAGCTCGAGACTCTCGACCGAGGGCGTTTCGAGCTCGGTGAACCCGCAGGACCGGGCCGACGCGCGCATCCGCTCGAAGATCGCCGAGCGGGCCCCGGCGTCGGGCGGGGGGTAGTCCTGGAATCCTCGCAGCGGCGAAAACGTCACGCCGGCGGGACCGAAGGGTCGATATTAAGCGATGAGGCGGCGCCGGCGGGGGCCAGGCGGGCGAGGCGGTCGACCCCCCGGCGATAGAACGCGACCGCGGCCGAGAAGTTCCGTTGCTTGACGAGGCGGGCGAACTCGCGCAGGTCGGTCAGTACCGGGTCGACATCGGCCCCGGCCTCCTTGCGGGCCCGGACTTCATCGATGCGGTGGGCGAGGTCCTGTTCGAGCAGCGGATTGAGGATCGTCCAAAGGCCGAGAGTTCCCCGCGCGAGGAGGGCTTCGGCCGCCTCCCGCTCGAGACGACGGACGAGCCGGCGACCTTCCTCGATCGGCCCGAGGGCGGCGGCCGGGTCTCCCCCGAAATCGCGGATCGCCCCGACGAGGTCCTCGGCGCCGTTCAACAGGACTTCGGTGGGGCCCCACGCCTCCTCGTCGCGATCGAGGGCCGCCGACACTTCCCGCAGGCAGCGCTCGGTCTCGGCTAGGTCCCCGGCCTCCAGGGCGGCCCGGCCGTCCGCCATGCGGGCGTCGATCGCCTCGGTCGGGATCGCCTTCGCCAGCTCGTCCCGGCGGGCGAGCAGGCTCGCGTAGGTTTCCGTTAGGCTCGCCGCCACGCGGACGAACATCTCGGAGGCGAACCGCTGGACCGCGGAGGCGTCCTCCAGGGCCGACACCTCGCGCGCTCGCTCGGCCCAGGTTCCCTCCTCTAGGCCGGTACGCCGGGCGAGGCGCAGAAGCTCGTCGATCCGCTGGCGGAGGCCGGTCAGGTCCGCGGGATCCGCGGGAACCGATGGCTTGGGCAGTTCCCTCAGTCCGAGCGACGAGCCCCCCGGTTCGGTCGCGCCCACGGGGGGGGCGATCGAGGGGAACCGGGCCGGCGTGGCGATCTCGGCGTCCAGGGTGTCGGGCGTCGCCCCCGGATTGGCGAGATCCCCGAGCGCCTCGATGAGCTCCCGGACCTGAGCCTCGTAGCGCGGATCGCCCTTCGGCAGCCCGATCGCGGCCCGGATCGGCTCGAAGAGTTCGACGACGAGGCCGCACCGTCGGCAGGCAGGGGAATCGGGGAGGTTCTCGGCCTCGCATGCGGGACAGACGGGCATCCCTCGGCCTCCCCCCCGCTATGGGGACCGGCTCGCGCCGGGATAGGCGCCGGAGGCGAGCGGGGCGCGGATCGGGACGGAATAGGTTGGGTCCCGACGCATCGCTCTCAGTCGGGCGATGCGCTGCGCGATCGGCGGGTGGGTCGAGAATAGGCCGGCGAACCAGCTCCCGCCGAAGGGGTTGACGATGTACAGGCTCGACGCGGCGGGCGAGCCCTGGGTCATCGGGGTGCGGCGGTTGGCCGGTTCGAGCTTCTCGAGCGCATCCGCGAGCGCCTCCGGGTCCCGGATCGTACGGGCCCCGACCTCGTCGGCCCGGGACTCGCGCGACCGGGAGATGGCAAGCTGGATCAGCATCGCGGCGATGGGCGCCCCGATCGCGGCGAGCAGCAGCACGATCGGGTTCGTCCCTTGACCGCGCCCCCGCCCCCCGAAGAGACTGGAGAAGATCACCATCTGAGCCGCGTACGAGATCGCGCCGGCGAGCGTCGCCGCGAACGACATCACCAGGATGTCCCGGTCCTTCACATGGGCGAGCTCGTGGGCGAGGACCCCGCGCAGCTCCCGATCGTCGAGCAGCCGCAGGATGCCCACGGTGGCGGCGACGACGGCGTGTCGGTCGTCGCGGCCGGTGGCGAAGGCGTTCGGCGTCGCGGAATCGACGAGCGCGATCCGGGGGCGGATCAAGCCGAACTGGGGCGCGAGCTCCTGCACGATCTTGGCGAGCCGAGGCACCTCCTCGTCGCGCACGAGGCGTGCTCCGTTCGACCATAGGACGATCCGGTCGCAGAACAGGTATGTCACCAGGTTGACCACGACGGACAGCCCCAGGGCGAAGACGAGGCCGATCAGGGCGCTCCCATACAGATACTCGCCGAGCAGCCCGCCGATCACCACGAAGAGGGCGAGGATGGCTCCGAAGAGCACGAGGGTGCGGATGCGCGGCCCGATCACGTCGATCGACTCCGAAGTTCCGAGCGCGGGAGTCTATTTAGGACTGGCCGGGAGCGGCGACGGGCGCCCCCGCGATCGGGTGCAGATGCCGTCGGGCCGAGGGCGTCGGATGGTAGGTCCCGGGGGCGAACGGCGCGTTCCGGTAGTCCCGTCGGGCGCTCTCCGGCGGGAAGCGAGCGCGGCATCCCGGGCATCGATACCCGCGGTCCCGCCCGAGGGAGTCGGCGGTCCGGCCGCACTCCGGGCATCGCGGTGGGTGGGAGGCGACCAGGCGCCGCGGGGCTCGCCGGATCTCGATCCCCTCCACGCGGAACGCCGGATCGTGGCCCCGACCCCCCCACACGACGACGCGGTCCCCGATGGCGAGTCCGCGGGCGATCTGGGCGAGGGGGCGCGTCGGCTCGAACACCCAGCAATCGAGCGGGGACCCGGCCGTATCGAAGATCGGGAAGCGGACGTGGCCGCCCCGGAGCGACTCCGGGGCCGATGAGACGGTGCCCGCGATGCGGGCCGGCTCGTACGGACCCAACCCGGCGACGGTCCGATCGACCAGATGGTCCCCCGTCCCCTGGTTGGTCCGAAAGACGACCCATCGGTCGATCGGCTCGGAGCGGATCATCGTAAGGGCCCTCGGCAGCGCCGCAGGGTTCGTCGAGCGCAGACCGAATAGGACCGGGCAGGGGGTGTGCGGCGCCACGAGCAAACGGCGCGTCCGGTCATCGTAGCTGTGGAACAGGCTCGGGAATCGCGCCGCGGCGGCGCGAACGGAGTCGGGATCGACCTGGCGGGGCCCCCGCCCGCGCGCCGGGACGCGGTATCCGATCAGCTCCCAAGTGTGGGCGCGGCCGGGCCAGGCGACCGCCGCGGTGGCGCCGATGAGCCCGCGATTCGAACCGCGGGTCCGAGATCGTGCGTCGCACTGGTCGATCAGGCGCCGGGCCTCGGCGATCCGGACCACCGAACGGACCGCGCGGTAGTAGAACGCCGGCGGGGGTCGGTGGAGGAACGCCACCATCGCCGGGTCGGCCCGAGGGCCCCGATCGCTCGTGGCGTCGACCGCGCTCCACGCGGCCTCGAAGAATCGTTCCTGGACCGGCGGCGGAGGCGGGCGACCGCCGGGGAAGGCCCAGAGGTCCTCGTTCACCAAGCGGCCGATCCGGCGAGGGCGACCGACCCCGATGCCCAAGCGCGCACATAGGGCGGCGTTCCCCCGGGTCTTCCAGGGGATGTTCGGATTCAATCGCACCAGTCGGGGGGCTCCCAATACGTCGAGACGGTGCTCGCGGGCGACCCGGAGCACCTCGGTCAGGGCGAACGTCGTGCAGCCGCCGGACGGGCCGTCGGTATCGTCGATCCCTACCCACATCGACGAGGTCCCCCACCCCGCCGGCCGTTTGGACGGGGCGGCTCAGGCGGCCGCGCGCAGCAGCTTCTCGTACGCCGCCCGGTTCGACTCCACGTCGATGTCCGCGACCGCCGGCCCGGTCCGATCGGGCAGGAGCTTCAGCTCCAGGGAAGCTGCGGCGGCGCTCACTTCGCGGGGCCGATGCATCACGCCGATCGGGATCCGACCCTGCGCGATGGTCTCGAGGCACAGCTGGAAAGTCTTCGCCCGGTCGGTGGGATCGTAACCCGGAAGCTTTCCGATGTCGAGCACCTTGGCGCGCCATTCCTTGTACGTGTCGTTGTAGGTCACGCACGGAGACAGGGCCTCGACGAACGCGAAACCGCGGTTCTCCCGGTTGAATTTCAGCGCCTCCACGAAGATCTGGGTCATCTGCTTCGGGTCGCCGGAGAACGTCCGCGCCAGGTAGTTCGGCGCGGGGATCGACAGGGCCGTCAGGATAGCGTCGAAGGGATTCTCGACGTTCCCCTCGAAGCCGAGCTGGCTCGTCGGGGAGGCCTGCCCTTTCGTCAGGCCGTAGGTCTCGTTGTTCATGACGATGTACAGGTACGAGGCGTTCTTTTTGAAGGCGTGGACGAAGTGGCCCATGCCGATCGCATAGCCGTCGCCGTCCCCGCCCGCGGCGATGACGGTGAGCTTGGGGTTGCCGAGCTTGACCCCCACGGCCTGAGCCAGGAGTCGACCATGCAGGGCGTGGATCCCGTTCATGTCGAGGAAATTATGGATCCCGCCGGAACAGCCGATCCCCCCGACGAGGACGGTCTCGTGATTCGGGATGGCCAGCTCGACCGCCGCCTTCTTGACGGCCGCGAGCACGCCGAAATCGCCGCAGCCCGGGCACCAGGTGGAAGGGATCGGCTTCACCGTCTCGACCATGCTAGCCTTCCTGGAGGCGCCGCGCGATCTCCGGCGCTCGGAAACTCATCCCATCGTACTTCACGACGGAACGCAACTTCCGATGATGCTCGGGCAGGTGCTCTCGGATCAGTCGGGCGAATTGGCCCGTATAGTTGTGCTCGACGACGAACGCCGTGTCGACCGATTCGAGGAAGGGCTCCAAGGTCGATACCGGGACCGGGAACAGGGTGCGGGCCTGGTAGAATCGGGTCGGGACCCCCTGATGGGTCAAGATCTCCTGGGCTTCGCGGATCGGGCCCCAGGTACTCCCGTATCCCACGATCCCGAGCCGGGCTTCCTCGTGGCCGAAGATCCGGGGGGGCGGAAGCTCCGGGAGCACGTGCACGAGCTTCTCCATCCGCTTCTGCATCATCTTCGTCCGATTGACGGGATTGACGGAGACGTGGCCCATCTCGTCGTGCTCGTTGCCCGTGACTTGGGCGATCCCGCCCGGGGTCCCCGGGGGGGCGTAGGGGGAGGCCCCTTGGGGGGTGAACTGGTAGTAGCCGTACTTCGCCATCGTCTGCAGGTCGTTGGCAGCCAGGCGCGCGCCGCGGTCGATGCGGGTCTGAGTGAGGTCGAACGGGTTGGCGGTGACCGAGTTCTGGCACAGAGCCTGGTCGAGCAACAGGATCACCGGCAGACGCCATTTCTCGGCGAGATTCAGCGCTTCCCCCGTCATCTGGAAGCAATCTTCGATGGTCCCCGGCGCGAGGATCAGCCGCGGAAACTCACCGTGCCCTAGGTTCGCAAGGTGGGAGAGGTCGGATTGCTCGTGGCGCGTCGGCTCGCCGGTCGAGGGGCCCACCCGCTGGCAGTCCGCTACGACGACCGGGACCTCAGCGGCGCCGGCGTGCCCGATCCCTTCGGTCATCAGGGAGAGGCCCGGGCCGCTCGTGGAGGTCATCGATCGCGCCCCGGCATACGCGGCGCCGATCACCATGTTGATCGCCGCCAGCTCGTCCTCCGCTTGCCGGACCACCCCGTGGTACGCCGGCAGGTAGCGCATCAGATACTCCATAACCTCGGTGGCGGGCGTGATGGGGTACCCGGCAAAGAACCGGCCCCCACCCACCACGAACCCCAGGGCGACGGCATGATTCCCGGTGATCAGGATGCGGTCATGCGCATCTCCGTCGGCCACGGTCCATCGCGCGACCAGTTCGGGCCGGTCGAGGGCTAGTCGACGACCGATCTCGAGCGCCTTGAGGTTCTTCTCCAACGCTTCGGCCCCGCGCCGCTTGAACCGATCCTCAATCACCGCCGTCGTCTGCGCCGGATCGAAGCCGAGGATGACGGAGATGGCGCCGTAAGCGGCCGTGTTCTTGTAGATCGGCTGGCCGACCTGCCCCCCCACCAGGGTGGCGAACGGAAACCCGACGGCCTCCGGCGCGTCGGATTGGAACGCCGAAGAATCGTACAGGATGAGCCCCTCCGGGTCGAGCTCGGCGCGTCCGATCTGGATCGCCTCCTGGTCGAAGGCGAGGAGCAGGTTGGTGTGCGCTTTCTCGGCGGCCACCGGCGTGCGGGCGGCGCGGATCGAGGCATCGGCGTGGCCCCCCCGGATCCGGGAGAGCACGTTGCGCGAGGAGTAGACGAACAACCCCCGACGGCGGAAGTATCGCCCCAATAGATCGGAAACGGTGAGGGTACCGTCCCCGCCTTGCCCCCCGATCATGACGGAGAGGTCGGTCAATTCCGGAAAACTCGAAGGGGCCCGCTGGGACGCTTCCCCCGAAATCGTCGCGCCGGCGCTGACTGCGGGGGTCGTCATCGTACTGTTTCGGTCGGCGGAGGACCGTCGACATAATTCGAACGATGCTGCATATTTAACAATGGGGGAATCGCGCGGCCAGCCGGGGCCGCCGGCCCCGCCGCGCGCCCGTAGACCACGCCTTCGGGTGCCCTGCGGCTTGGCGTCGGCTCGTCCCACTATGACCCCAGGGCAGGGACAATCGGACCCCCGCTCCCCCCTCGCTCAGACGCTCCCGACCCGAACTTCGGTAAGAACGCTTATGACATTCTCGTCGATGAATCCACCGCCATGTCCGACTCCGCCCTGGTCGAGGACTACCACGGGCGAACCGCCGCCGAGCGCCGCTTCGCCGACCCGATCCAATTCTGGGACGAGACCTTGCGGGACGGCGAGCAGACCCCGGGGGTCCATTTCTCCCCGGACGAAAAGCTCCGTATTGCCGAGAAGCTCTCCGAGCTCGGGGTTTCCGTCCTGAATGCGGGGATCCCCGTCGTCTCCCCCGAGGAAGCCGAAGCGGTCCGGCGGGTCGCCGGGGCCGGGCTTCGGGCGCACGTCCTGGCTGCGGCCCGAACCGTTCCCGCGGACATCGAGGCGGTGATCAACTCAGGGGTCCGGTACATCGCGATCTTCGTCGCCTCGAGCCAAGTCCACCTTCGCTACAAGCTCAAGATGACCGAAGACGAGGTGCTCGCGGCGTCCGTCCGTTCGGTCCGGCGCGCCAAAGAGGCGGGATTGCATGTCGCCTTCGTTACTGAAGATACCGTGCGATCCCCGTTCGATTTCGTCGAGCGACTGTACAAGGCGGTCCAGGCGGAGGGGGCGGACCGCCTCGTCATCTCTGATACGGTCGGGATCATGACCCCGCTCACGTTCCGGTGGTTCCTCCACGAGTTCCAACGTCGCGTGCGCCCGACGGATTGGTCGGTCCACTGCCACAACGATTTCGGCCTGGCCGTGGCGAACACCCTGACCGCGCTCGAGGTGGGTGTTACCAGTCCTCATGTGTGCGTGAACGGCCTTGGCGAGCGCGCGGGGAACGCCTCCCTCGAAGAGGTCGCGGTCGGATTGGAGTCGTTGTACGGGCTGAAAACCGGTCTCAAGACCGATCGGCTGTTCGAACTGTCGCGCCTTGTGGAGGAGCTCTCGGGGATCCCGGTCGCGCCGAACAAGGCGATCGTCGGCTACAACTCCTTCTCGCATGAGGCGGGCATCC
The DNA here is from genome assembly GCA_035945215.1 of Thermoplasmata archaeon. Classification (GTDB taxonomy): domain Archaea; phylum Thermoplasmatota; class Thermoplasmata; order Lutacidiplasmatales; family UBA184; genus Lutacidiplasma. Next base: position 103,376 of record DASZAJ010000007.1, on the reverse strand, counting down.
ACACGCATGGGATCCTCGCCCACACGCTAACCTACGAACCGCTGCAGCCCGAGATCGTCGGCCGCAAGCGCCGGATGATCCTCGGGAAGCATACCGGACGCGCGGCCCTTGCCGAGAAGCTCAAGGAGCGCCATCTGGCGGTCCCCGACGAGGTCCTCTCGGACCTCCTCCAGCGGATCAAGCAGGGGACGGAGGCGCAGAGCAAGGAGGAGGTCGTCCGCTTCCTCGCCGAGTATCGGGCTCGCTTCGAGCAGCCGGGGATCGCCGACGAGGAGTTCTGGAGATTGGCCAAGCGCGCGGGCGTCCCGGAGGCGCGAGCGTGAGCGCGAGTTCGGGCGCGGGGCGCACCCTGGCGGAGAAGGTGTTGGCGCGCGCCGCCGGCCTCGACGAGGTAGTACCGGGCCAGATCGTCGAGGGGGCGGTCGATCTCGCCATGATGCACGAGCAGGGCGCCCAGACCGTGGCGCCCTTCGCCCAGATGGGCGCGACGCGCGTCTGGGACCCCGAGCGGGTGGTCATCGCGATCGACCACTGGGTTCCGGCCTCGACCGAGGGCGCCGCGGTACTGCATCGCATCCTGCGGAAATTCGCCTCGGAGAAGCAGCTCCCCCATTTCTACGACGTCGGCAACCACGGGATCTGCCACCAGATCCTGGCCGAGAATGGCTGGGTCGTGCCGGGGGATCTCGCCCTCGGGACCGATTCCCACACGAACATGTTGGGCGCCATGGGCGCGGTGGCCGCCGGGATCGGACCGACGGAGATGGCGGCGGTCCTGGCGCTCGGCAAGATCTGGCTCAAGGTGCCCCCCACGATCGAGATCCGCACCTCCGGACACCTCGGGCCCGGCGTGACGGCGAAGGATCTCGTGCTGCGGATCCTGGGGGAGGTTCGCACGACCGGTGCGACCTACAAATCCGTCGAGTTCAACGGCCCGACCATCCAGGGGCTATCCATGCCCGAGCGCTTCACCTTGTGCAACATGACGACCGAGATGGGGGCCAAATGCGGAATGGTCGGCCCCGATGCGAAGACGTTCGAGTACCTCGAGAAGATCGCCAAGCACCCAATGCACCCCCTGACGGCCGACCGGGATGCCCGGTACGAGCGCACGATCGAGGTCGATGTGGAGGGCATGCCCCCGATGGTCGCCTGCCCGTACTCGCCCGACAACGTCCGCCCTCTCCCGGAAGTCGCGCGGGAGCACGTCAAGGTCGACCAGGCGTTCCTCGGCTCCTGCACGAATGCCCGCATCGAGGACATCCGGGAAGGGGCGGCCCTCATGCGAGGGGAGCGGGTCCACGCGGGCGTCCGGTTCATTGTCTCGCCGGCCTCGACCTCGATCTACCAGCAATGCCTCAAGGAGGGGCTCATCGAGGTCTTCACCGAGGCGGGCGCGGTCTTCACGAACTCGAGCTGTTCGGCGTGTTTCGGCGGGAACATGGGCATCCTGGCGCCCGAGGAGGTCTGCGCCTCCTCCTCCAACCGCAACTTCCCTGGACGGATGGGGGCGAAGGAGGCCCGTATCTATCTGATGAGCCCGGCCGCCGTCGTCGCGACGGCGATCCGGGGCGAGATCACCGACCCTCGCGAGCTCCAGTAGGCGGCCGCCGTGCGCGATGTCATCGAGGGCCGCGTTTGGGTATTGGGCAAGGACGTCGACACCGACCAGATCATCAGCGGCAAGTACCTCACGATCATCGATCCCGAAGAGCTCAAGAAGCACGTCTTCGAGATCGCCCTCCCGGAGTTCGCCCAGGGCGCCCGCCCGGGGGATATCGTCGTCGCCGACGAGAATTTCGGTTGCGGCTCGAGCCGGGAGCACGCGCCGCAGGCGTTGCGGGCGATCGGCGTGAGCGCGATCCTGGCCGATTCCTTCGCCCGCATCATGTTCCGCAACGCGATCAATCTCGGCCTTCCGGCGATCGAAGTGCGGGGCGTGCGCTCGCTCTTCGAGAAGGGCGACACCGCCCGCATCGAGATGGGGGCGGGTCGCATCTCCAACCTTCGGACCGGTCGCACGATCCCCTTTCCCCCCCTTCCGAGTCAGGTGCTCGACCTCCTCGAAGCCGGCGGTCTCGTGGAGACGGTACGGCGCCGTCTCGAGCTCGAGGGCAAGAGGGCGCCCGCATGAGGTCCGCCGGCTACGAGATTGCCTTGTTCCCGGGCGATGGGACCGGGCCCGAGGTGCTCCGCGAGGGCCGTAAGGTGCTCGACGCGATGGCCGAGGGGGACCCCGGCCGCTGGAACCTGACGGAATACTCCGGGGGAGGCCAGTACTATCTATCGACCGGTCGGGAGGTCGACCCCGAATCGGTGGCGGCGGCGCGGCGGGCCGATGCGATCCTCCTGGGGGCCGTCGGATGGCCCGGGGCCGCGTTGCCGAATGGGGACCTTGCGGGCGGGGCCCTCGTGCTCGGCCTGCGGCAGTCCCTCGACCTGTTCGCCAACGTCCGACCCTGCAAGCTCTACGAAGGCGTCCGGCATCGCATCAGCGGCTCCTACCAACAGGTCTGGTCGCCCAAGAACGTGGACATGGTCATCGTGCGGGAGAACACCGAGGACCTGTACGCTCCCATCCGGGGCCGTCTCCGACGCGCCGACGAGACCGAGCTGACCGTGGACACGCGGGTCATCACCCGGAAGGGCGCCGAACGCGTGATCCGGCACGCTTTCGAGATCGCCCGACGGAGGCCCCGGGGCGCGCCGGAGGATGGCGTGAAACGCGTAACGTGCGTCGACAAGTCGAACGTGATGGAGGGCTGCCGATTCTTTCGCGAAACGTTCGACCGCGTCGGCGCCGACTATCCGGAGATTGAGCGCGACTACGCGTACGTGGACGCCTTCACCCAATGGCTCATCCGGAACCCCGAACACTACGATGTCGTCGTGGCCACGAACATGATGGGCGACATCCTCACCGACCTCGCGAGCGTGCTGCAGGGGGGGATGGGATTCGCCGCCGGCGGGAACCTGGGGACCGACCACGGGCTGTTCGAGCCGGTCCACGGCTCCTCACCCAAACATGCGGGGAAGAACGTCGTCAACCCGTTCGCCACATTGTTCGCCATCGAGATGATGTTGCGATGGCTGTCCGACCGGCACGCCGACGCCGGGCTCGCCCGCCACGCCGACCGCCTCGAGAAGGTGATCGCCCAGGTTCTGCGGGAGGGATCGGCGCGCACATACGATCAGGGCGGAAGCGTGTCGACGAGCGGGGTCGGGGATCGGATCGCCGAGGCGATCCGGGGATCGGCGGCATGACGGAGCTTCGGAACGTCGCCCTGGTCGGCGGCGCCACCATCCCTTGGGGCGTGCGCCGGGAAACGTGGTCAGAGCTCGCGCAGGAGATCGGGGGGGCGTTGTTCCAGTCGGTCCCCTCGCTTCGACCGGCGGATGTCGACTCCCTCTTCTTGGGCGCAGCCGAGCCGGAGCGCTTCGCCTTCCAGTCGCACGTGGCCCCGCTGTGCGCCGAGCAGATGGGGCTGACCCCCCACAAGATCCTGCAGCGGACCGAGCTCGCCTGTGCGTCCGGTCAGTCGGCGATCCGCAGCGCCTACGCCGCCATCGCCGCGGGGTTGTCCGACGTGGCCGTGGCGGTCGGGGTGGAGAAAATGAACCTCCCGTCGATGGCCGAGGCGAACAGCGCGATGGCCTGCGTCATGGACCGCGCCTGGGACGGCGCGCATGGGGCCACCGCACCGCCGTTCTTCGCCATGGTCGCCCAACGGCACATGCTCGAGCACGGCACCCCCCCGGAGGCGTTGTCGGCGGTCTCCGAGAAGAACCACCGCTTCGCCAACGCCAATCCGAATGCCCAGTTCTTCGGCAAGACGTTCGACCGGGCCAAGCTGGAACGGCTTCCGCTCGTGGCCCCCCCCTTACGGCTCGGGGATTGCTCCTCGATGACCGATGGCGCGGCGGCGGTCGTCCTCGCAGCCGAGCCGCTCGCTCGCCAATACACCGACACCCCGGTGTTCGTGCGGGGCACCGGACAGTACTCGGATTTCCACAACCTCGCCAACGCTGGATCGTTGACGAATTGGGTCGGCCTCCGCCAAGCGAGTCGCGCTGCGTACGCCATGGCGGGGATCGGTCCGGCGGAGGTCGATTTCGCCGAGGTGCACGACTGCTTCACGATCTCCGAGATCATCGAGTATGAAGCGCTCGGGTTCTGTCCGCCGGGCGAGGGCGGAAAGTTCGTGCTCGACGGGCGATCGGGCCTGGGCGGAGACGTAGTCGTGAACCCTCGGGGCGGATTACTGGGCTGTGGCCACCCGCTCGGGGCGACCGGGATCGGCCAAGCGGTCGAGGTGTTCGACCAGTTCGCCGGCCGGGCGCCCACGGCGCGGAAGGTCGCGGACCCGCGTTGGGCGCTGGTCCACAACCTAAGCGGAAGCGCGAACGTTCACTCGGTGATGATCTACGAGGGGGGAGCAAGCTGACCGAGAGCCCGCCGGCCCCTGCTGCCCGGACGCTACCGGTGGCCCCACCGGCGCGCGCGAACGTCGCCCACCCGGCGCCGGAGTCCGACCGGGCGGCCTCCACGAAGAGCCCCCTGCCCTTCCTCCTCGACTTCTTTCCCCTCGAGGACGAGGCCCACACTCGGCTCGCCCACTTCTTCGATCGGCTTCGGGAAGGCCGACTTTCGACGACCCATTGCCCCCGAGACGACCGCTGGCTCTGGCCCCCGAGGATCGTCTGCCCCCAATGTCACTCCGCCTCCCTTGAATGGCGCGATCTGCCGAGCTCCGGCCGCCTCTATGCCTTTAGCGCCGTGCTCGCCGGTGCGCCGCTGGGAATGGAATCCGAAGTCCCCTTCGTCGTCGGGCTGGTCGACCTCGACGGCGTGCCGCTGCGGCTGTTCGGGCGGATCGCGGGGATCGCATGGGACCGCTGCCGGATCGGACTAGCGGTGCGCGTGGAGCCGTACGACCTGCCGGACGGTCGGGTCTTCTATCGATTCCGAGCGGGCCCGTCGGACGCGTCGCGCTCTTGACGAACCTATAAATATACCGCCCCGGTCTCGCGCGCCGCTTCCCTCGGGAGTTCGACCTCGAATGGAATTCAAATCCGACGGCTGGTGGGCCCGGCACGGGTGGACGCTACTGGTCCTCCTGACGGCCTTCTCCATCACTTTCCTCGTCCGGACCCTTTGGAACCTCCCGCTCTTCGAGCAGTACGGCCCGACCTACTTCTTCGCGGGCGGTTCCGACTCGTTCTACCACTGGCGGGTCAGCGACTACATCATGCTCAACCATCACAACCTCGTCCGCGATCCGCTCCTCAAGTATCCCGGCGGCGCGATCAATCCGCGGGAGCCGCTCTTCGACTGGATGAACGCGGTCTTTGGGATCATCTTCGCCCCGCTCTTCGGCGGAAGCGCGGCCAACGCCGGGATGTTCTCCCTGGAGCTCGCCCCGCCGCTCTGGGCGGGCCTGAGCGTATTCCCGGTCTACCTGCTCGGCAAGGAGTTCAGCAATCGACGGATGGGACTCGTCGCGGCGTTGATCTGGCCGTTCCTGGTGGCCAATATCGACTCGTCGACGTTCGGCTACGCGAACTATCTGTCGTTCTACACTTTCTTCATCCTCGTGATGATCTATGGCTACCTTCGCACGATCCGGGCCGCGGGCACCCGCCGATGGGTGACGAGCTACCGGAAGCCTCTGGAGGTGCTGCGAGGCGTTCGGGACTACCTATACTACGAGCGCCCCGCGGTGAAATGGGCGGTCTTCACGGGGGTCTGCTTCGGAGCCGTCGTGCTGACCTGGCAGGGGTACACCTTCCTCGTCGCCCTGATCATCGTGTTCCTCATCGTCCAGATGATCGTCGAGCGGATCCGCCGGATCGATTCGTTCGGGCTGTACCTGACGACGTTGGTCGTCGGGATGGTCGGCTTCCCGCTCGCGTTCCCGTACTACTTCGTACAGGGCGACTACCACATCTGGTTCCTGGAACCGGTCCTGATCTTCTTCGGGGCGCTGCTCATCCTGTTGCCGTTCCTCGTCCTGCGCGACACCCCGTGGGTCATCAGCGTCCCGGTCCTGCTGCTCACCTCGGCCGGCGCGATCGGGGCGCTCGCCCTGGCCGCCCCCGCGCAGTTCGGGGACATCCTGTCCGGCCAGGGCTACTTCGTCAAGACGCTGATCTACTCTACCGTCGCCGAGGCCCAAGCGCCCTCGATCGACTCGTTGATCATCGGATACGGGGTCGTCACCTTTTTCATGGCGTTCGCCGGGCTCGCGTTCGTCATCTACCAGATGGTCCGGGGGCGCTTCGAGCGCCGCCACCTCTTGTTCATGATGTTCGGGGTCATCTCGATCTACCTGCCGATCTCGGCCGCGAAGTTCTTCTACCTCGGCTCGGCCGCGTTCTGCCTCCTCCCCGCGGAGGCGTTCACGCGCATCCTCGATATCGGCGGCTACCCCACCCTGCGCCGCAACGTCGTCTCCCTGTCGGACCGCCGGAGCCAGTTCTCGGCGCTGCGACGCTCGTTCAAGGCCCGCCACATCCTGGTCTTCCTTCTCGTGATGGCGATCCTCGTGCCGAACGTCTGGTACTCGATCGACGCCGGGATCCCCTACAACTCGAAGGGGTCGTTCGACACCCAGGTTTTCAATAGCCTCCCCCCGCCGCTACGGGTCTCTCCGACGAACGCCTCGAGTTACTACTTCGGGGCCGGGGGCAGCCAGCTCGATACGCCGAATCAATACGACGAAGCCGGATACGATTGGCTCGCCACCCAAGATACCAATCTGCCCGAACCGCAGCGTCCCGCGCTCGTCAGCTGGTGGGACTACGGGTTCCAGACGATCGCCGAGGGCCTCCACCCCTCCGTGGCCGACAACTTCCAGAATGGGATCGACCCGTCGGGGAACTTCCTGCTCTCGCAGAACGAATCGGAGGCGATCGGCGTTCTGGCGACGACGCTGCTGGCGTCCGAGGCGCAGTCCAGCGGGCAACCGTACCTGCCCGCCTCACTCAACCAGATCCTCGCGTCGGACGGGGTCGACCTGGGGACCCTCCACTCCCTGATGGTCAACACCTCGGCCGACCTCCCCCTCGTCGAGAATCATCCGGAGCGCTACGTCGCCGTGAACCCGGCGACGTTGACCGCCGACAACGCGATGTACGACGCGGTCAGCCACTTCCTCGCCACGACCCTCCCCCTCGATCAGGTGGCCCAGGTCTACAATGACGTGCAGGCCTACACCGGCGCCTCGATCCGCTACCCGATGGTCGATTCCCGGCTGATCCCGTTCTCAGGTCAGAGCACCGGGATCTTCTACGCGCCGGCCGACCTCACGGGCCGCGTCATCGGCCCCGGGGGCGAACCGACCTCCTACTTCACGGTCAGCGTCATTGGGACCGACGGGAACACCTACCCGGCGGGCCAGGTTCCCGCCGGGGTGAGCCCCGTCAATTACAACATCAACTACACGCCGGCGTTCTTCAACACGATGATCTACCGGACCTATTTCGGGTACAGCAGCCTGCAGGTCGGGGAGAGCGGTCAGAGTCCCTGGCTTCCGGCGATCAACCCCCCGCACGCCAGCGACCCGCTCGAACCCGGTTGGATGCTCCAGCACTTCCAAGTGGTCTACCGGACCGCCTACGCCTGCTCCCAGGCGAACGCCACGCCGGGATCCAGTTGCTTCCACGCGACCAACCTTCCGACCGCAATGCTGACGCAGTCGAAGCTCAACGGGACCGCCGATCCGAGCACGAGCTCGTACTTCTCCGGGGGCGAAGCGATCCTCGAGTACTTTCCCGGGGTCCGCGCCGTCGGGGCCGTGGAGCTGCCGAACGGGGTCCCGGTAGCGAACGCACGGGTCACGGTCTACGACAATTGGGGGGTCCCGCACATGACCGACCTGACAGGGACCGATGGGGCGTACTCACTGGTGCTGCCCCCCGGACACGACACAGTGAACGTCTCCACGGGGACCCTCAACCGGATGACCCAGGCCGGGTCGACCCATCTCGCCACGTTCAACCTGACCATCCCCGACGCCTACGGATTCTCCTACAACGCGCCGACGATGATGCAGCCGCTCGTGGTGCGGCCTTCGACGGTGCAGGGGTTCCTGAGCTGGGGCGCGTCCAAGGGTGCCAGCGGATCCACGGTTCCCGTGGTGGGCGCGACCGTCGTCTTCTGGGGCCACAACCTTTCCACGGTGCGGGCGACCTCGGACTCGAGCGGGGCGTTCTCGATCCATGCCGTTCCCCCGGCGTCGTACAATGTCTCCGTCCTCTACGGAGGGGCGAACTTCACCGAGCCGGTCGCCAATGCGCTGCCGGGCAAGACCGTCAACGAGACCTTGAGTCTCTCCTCCGGGGAGGTTTTCGGTCGCGTGACCGACGGCGCCGGTCGTTTCGTGGCTCGGGCGAGCGTGGCGGTCACGGGCCCGCAAGGGGTCGTTGCGACCGCGACCACCAACGCCACCGGCCGCTATCTCGTCACCCAGCTCGGGCCGGGCAACTACACGGTCTCCGCCTCGACGGCCACGCCGGTCCAGCGCTCCCTTCCCCAGGCGGTCCACCTGGCGAGCCCCGGAGCGAATTCCACGGTCAACCTGACGGTCGTCCCCGTCGTATCCGCCTCCGTCGAGGTCCTTCGCAATGGGATCCCCCTGCAGGGGGTGCCCGTCCGGGTCACCCAGATCCTTTCGGTCGTCCCGTCGGTCGGTCCGACCAACAACTCGTCGCGGGCGCATGTGACCCAGGCCCAGGCGAACACCTCCGTGGCGCTGACCGGCGCCGATGGAGTGGCGCAGCTGATGCTGCCGGAGGGAAACTATTCGGTGTACGCCCTCGGTCTCAACGGGAGCGGGTATCTCGCCGGGTTCTGGTCGGGACCGGTCGGCCCCGGCGCCGCGTCGATCCCTTCCATCTCGGTCGCTCCGGCGTCGGAGTTGTACGGGTATGCGAACGGCACCTCCAATTCCTCGGTCACCGCCCCGGTCGAGGTGGCGGCGTTCGACGCTTCGGGCCACGTGGTCTGGGCGTTCACCAACGTGACCCATCGGTACTCCCTGTGGCTTCCGACGCAGCGGTACTCCGTCCTGGCGTTCGGAACCGCACCGGACGCGGCCGCCCTGTCGAGCGTGGAAGTAGCCGGGGCCACCCGACTCGACCTCGAGACCTCGCCGACCGGACTTTCGACCACGATCGTCGTGGACAACGCCACCGCCGATCCGCTCTCCGGGGCGATCGTCCGCTATACCCTCGCCCCCGGCCGAGGGACCGTGACCGTGGCGACCGACGCGCGGGGGAACGCCACCGCGGTCATCCCCACCACGCCGGGCCTCGCCGGTGGCCCACTGCCCGACTACTGCGTGAATGTGACGGCGTTCGGCTATCTCCCCTATTCCCGATGCGCGGTCCCGGCGGGGAGCCTCCCGGCCGGACTCAATGTCCGCCTCGTCGGCGCGCCGGTCCTTTCTACGATCGTGCTGTCCGGGATCGGTCCGGGCGCCTCCGTCCAGGTCAACCTGACGGCGACCTCCCCTGGCGGCCGGTCCGAGCAGGTCTCCGGGAGCTCTCCGATCACGCTGCCGATCGCGCCGGGATCCTATTCCGTGACGGCGTGGGCGCCCGGGTCGCCGAGCGGGTTCTACTACCCGGTGAACGCGACCGCGTGGACGATCCACCCGGGGGCGACGTCGCCCTCGGTGACCCTGAAGCTGATCGACCAGGTACTGGCCCGGGGTACCCTCACCGTGCACGCTGGCGCGTCCGCGGCGGCGGCGCACGTCCAGTTCGTGTCGGCGCGCATGAATCTCACGGTCACGCAGTCGGCGTTCGTCAATGGCTTCTACATCGCCCCGGGGAGCTACGAGTACATTGCGACCGTCCCCGGGAGCCAGGCGAACCAGGGTTGGATGGCGTTCGGAACGGTTTCGGTCGGCGCCACAGGGACACTCTCCACAGCGCCCAGCCTGACGGTCCCATCGGTCTCCTTCGAAGGCTCGGTCGACCTGCCTACCGCGGCGCCCCTACCAGGGCCGGTCGTGGCCGATTTCCTCAATCCGTCCGGCTTTGTTTTCCCAGCGTTGGTCCAAGGCGGCTCGTACAATCTCACCCTGCCTTCGAACGGGAACACGACCTACGTCCCGTACCTGAACGTGACGACCTCGTTCCTGCGCGACAACATCACCGTCGTGGAATCGCTCAGCGTACCGAAAGGCGCGAGCTGTCAGGTCCGTCCAATCGGCACGATCTGCAATCTCGCGCTCCAAGGCAGCTCGATCGCGCTGCCCGTCCTCGGTCGGTTGGCCGTCGGGAACTCGCCGGCCATCGTGCAAGGCTCGCTGCTCTTTGAGGGACCTTCCCCATCGCTAACCACGACCCGCATCGTGACCGCGGCGAACGGTTCGTTCTCGACCGCGCTCGCCCCGGGGACCTACAATGTCTACGCGAACACGACCGGGGGCTCCTACGCCGTGCTGACGAGCGTCTCCGTCGGCCTCGCTACGTCGACGTCGCTCGTGTTGAGCGTCGCGCCGGCCTGGACCGCCACTTTGACCGTCGTGCCCCCCGCGGCCGAGACGCTCGGGCCGATCACCCTGACGTTGCATACCCTCGCCGGGGAGACCCTCGTCCTCCCCAACCTGGCCGCCAAGGTCCCCGTCGCGCTCCCTCTGCCGACCGGGACGTACGTGGCGAACGCGACGGCCACCACGAAGCCGTTCGGCGTGGCCACGAACGCCACCAGCAGCGTCACCTTCAACCTGGTCAGCGGCAACATCGCCCTATCGCTCCGACTGGCCGACCAGATCGTCCGCGCGGTGAGCCTGTCGATCTCCTCGCCGACGAACCTCACCCAAGGGGTGATCCTCCCTCCCTCGGGCGGCAGCGTCCTGCTCGGGTTCTCCGTTCACAACACCGGGAACGTGCCCGTCAACGTGACCGTGCTCGGCGATCCGTCCACCTGGAACTTCACGATCGTTCCGTCGAACTTCACCCTCGGGACCGGCGCGTCGAACTCGAGCGAGACCGGGGCGTTCACGGTCCGCGTGCCCGCCGGCACCCCGGTCACCCATCCCCCGGTGCTCCTCGTGGCGGATCTGGCGGGCACGACCCAACAGGTCGGCCGGTCGATCCTCCCGGCGCCCGTGGTCATCCTGCCGAAGAGCGGGATCTCGATCGGTCGGGCGACCAGCGTCGATCTCTCCGTGACACCGACGAGGGTGACCGTCCCCCTGTACGCGCTCAACACCGGCAACCTGCAAGAGTCGGTGAACATCGCCGTGATCAACGGCGCCACGCTCGCCCAGTTGGGGTGGACGACGGCGGTCCAATCGGCGGGGGCCGCGGTGACCGCCCCCTTGTCGATCGCGCCGTCGGGCAACACGAGCGTTTCCATCGTCCTCAACGCGTCGCTCGGGCACGCCCTTCCGCCGGGCTCGGTCTCGGTCCTGGCGAGCGTCGTCAACCGAACCGGCGGCGTTGCGACGTCCCTCCTGACCGTTACCATCCCGGTCGTCCCGATCTCCGTCAACGGTTCGTTGTTGACCGTGACCGGACCCGACCTGGGGACGCCCTCGACGACGCCGGATTGGCTCGTCCCCACGCTCGCCTTCGTCCCGGCCATCGCCTTCGTGGCCGCTCTGGTCGCCTACCGGTGGTACTCGACCCGTCGCTGGGTGCGGTGAAACCGTGCGAGCACGCTCCTCGATGGCCCGCATCGTACCGGTCCTCCTGCTGACGCTGCTCTTGGGAGCCTCGGCCCTCGCCGCCATTTCCCCGACGCTTCGCGGGGCGACCCCGGCGGTGACCGGGTCGATCAACGGGCCGGTCGACCTCGGGGAGTCGCTTTCGGCGAACTATACGGTCCAGGCGAGCGGGGGTCCGGCCGAGGCCGCCAACGGGACGATCGTCGGGACGTACATCTACAACGCCACGATCACCGGCGCGAACACCACCGGCGCCTCGATCAACCCGTCGACCGGGGTCCTGCTGAACGGTTCGGCGAAGTTCTCCTTCAAGGCCCCGCCCGTCGCGGAGACCCTTACGTTGTCCGTCGTGGTCACCTCGAGCCTCGCGAAGCACAACCAGACCGACAATCTGAGCCTGCAGGTCCACATCGTTCAGCCGTACCGGATCGCCGCCACCCTCGTCGCGGCCCAGGGGGTCACCATCGGACCGTTATCGCTCACCGTCACTCTCGACGGCACCCCCGTCGGCACGATCCGGGTCCCCGTGGTCTCGGCGGGCACCACCTATCCGATCACCTTCGCCTACGTCGACCTCGCGCTCGCCCCCGGCTGGCATACCTTCGCCGTCTCGCTCGCCGCGCAGCACGGGCTCGTGACGTTCGCCGGCGGCGCCCAGGAGTACAGCCAATCGTTCTACGTGAGCGGACCGCCGACGGACTACACGATCTGGTACGTCGCGGGAACGGTCGCGTTCGTCGGAGCCGTCTTTATATGGTCGACCCGGGTGGCCGCGCGCCGACGCGGCCGCGCGAAGAAGTGACACCTTGGCGAGCACCCCCGTCTCCATCATCGACCTGCGATGCACCTCGTGTGGGCGCGCGATTGCGGGGCGCGGCGCCACGCACTTCCGGTGCCCGAACTGCGGCCTTGCTACCCTCGGACGATGTGCGCAATGCCGCGACCAGTCGGTCGTCTATCGCTGCCCGCACTGCGCCTTCGAAGGGCCGTAGGGGGGCTCGCGATGGGCGAGGTGGCGGTGTTGTTCCGCCTGATGCCCCACGGCGTGCAGACCGACATGAAGAAGATGGCCGAGGGGGTCCGGGCGAGCGTCCCCAGCGGGATCACGATCCGCGGGATGCAGGTGCGCGATATCGCCTACGGCCTCAAGGCGCTGCTCGTCAGCGTCGTCATGAGCGATGCCGGCGGGCTCTTGCCGGCCACCGAGGAGGCGCTCGCCAAGGTCGCGGGCGTCGAATCGGTGGAAGTCATGGAAGAAGGGCTGCTCTAGTCGGCCCGAGCCACCCGTCAATCCAATCTGCCGATCAATCGAGGTTCCGACGGAACCGTTCGCCCACCTCGTGCGCGAAGCCGTGCAGATCGAACGCGAAGCCGTCGGCCGGATCGATGACGAGGTCCACCCGGGGTCGACGCCGCCGCACCGCTAGCCGGCGCTTAGGTTCGGGATCCGGATCCGGGACCCCCAGCGATCGGAATGTCTCCTGGGGTTCCCCGAGGCCGTCGCTGATCACCGCCGACAGGACCCCGACCGAGGTCTCGATCGTATAGGCGGTGCGGCGCCCGACCTGGCGACTCCACGCGAGAGCCCCCTCGGACTCCAGGGCGCGCGGCTCGTCCTCCCACGGGCCCACGTAGTACCCCGTGAACCGGGAATATTCGAGCGTCGCATGCAGGGCGAGCGATAGATAGCCGAGCAGGAAGCCGAACGTCAGCTCCCGGTTCGCACTACGGACGACCTCGGCGCGGCCGCTCGGGAGCGCGATCCCCCCGGCTTCGGGGCGGGGGACGAGCGCGCTCCCTCCCGCCGCGGGAGGCCGTGGGGATTCAGGTTCCATGAGCCGGCTCCGCCATCGCGAAGGTCACGCGCGTTTGGCGGCGCGCGGCTTGCGGTCCCCCGCCCTGGAGGACCGGGCGGCCTCCCAAAGATCCATCGGACCGGCGCCCAGCCACTGCCCGCCATCGACGGCGAGCACCTGGCCGGTGATGTAGCTCGACCGCGGGCCGGCGAGGAAGCTGACCGCCTCCGCGATCTCCTCGGGCCGGCCGAAGCGGCCCATCGGCACCGCCCGCTCGACGGCCGTGACGAGCCGCCGGTTGACCCAGAGCTGTCGATCCGTACCCGGGGTATGGACCGGCCCGGGCGCCACGGCGTTCACCCGGATCCCACGCCCGGCCCATTCGACGGCCATCGTCCGGGTCAGCGAGACCACCCCCGCCTTGGCGGCGGCCGAATGCGCTGTGCCCGGTCCCGCCAACCAGGCGTAGGAGGCCACGATGTTCACGATGGCGGCGCAGGGACTCTTGCAGAGCATCGGGAAGCAGGCCCGGGAGGTCAGGAACGTCCCGTCGAGTACGATCCCTAGGACCGCCCGCCAGCCGTTCGGGGTGATGCCGTCGACCGGAGCCACGAAATTTCCGGCCGCGTTGTTGACGAGGACGTCGAGCCGGCCGAAGCGCGAGCGGATCCGCTCGACGAGGCCTTCGACCTGATCGGCCTCGCGAACGTCGGTCCGGACCGGCAGGACCTGGGCGCCGTGGGCCTCGAGCCCGACCCGTCCATGCTCGAGATGGTCTGGATCGCGGCTGGCGATCGCGAGGTCGTACCCGTCCTCGGCCAGCCGGCACCCGATCGCGAGTCCGAGGCCCGTCCCGCCCCCCGTGACCAGGGCGACCGGCCGCTCGCCGGGTGGGAGCCCGTCGGGGGGCGAACGAGTTTTTCGGCGGACCACGGCCCTCCGTACGCGGAGGTCGTAGAAATCCTCCTCGGGGTCGAATGCCCTCGCCGAAGCTCGGGGTCCATGGCGTACTCCACCTCCGCTCGTGGGGACCATTCGGCGGGAGATCCTCGGCCAGGGGTGAGCGAATCGGCGCCGGGCCTTCGTCCGACCTCGAGCCACCGTCAAAGTAGCGCAGGGGATTGACGCATATCGAGATCTTGTATCGGGAAGGCCGGTCAAACATCTCGCCGAAGGGGGGGAATCGCGCCATGTTGGTCGAGCGGGTCTTCACGATCGGGGGCGCTCTGTGCACGATCCTGGGGGGACTGCTGATCTATGGGTTTCTCACGAGTGCGCCGGACCTATTCGGTTTCATCTATTCCGGGGCGCTTTGCTTCGGCCTGGGTCTATTTCTTCTGGAGGTCGGCCGGGAAGCCAAACGTCATCGTCGTGCGCTTCTGGACCTCGGCGAGGGAGGGCCGAAGGATCGCCCACCCGTGCGCTGACCGCCGTCCCCCGTCGGACCCGAACCCGGTGGCGTGGGTCGACCACGCCCGATCAAGTCCGCGAAGCGATTCGGACCGAAACCTTTTCAACAGGGGCAGCCCGTTCGCCGATTGCGGCCGGGATGGGGTAGTTTGGCCTATCCTGGGGGACTGTGGATCCCTCGACCCGGGTTCAAAAGGGATCGGGGCCGACCCCCGATTCCAGAGAGTCTCGGTCCCGGCCCTACCTCTTGCGCCGACGCGAAGGGACCGTTCGCCCCGGCGGGGGCGCACCCTCGAGAAAGTCCGGAAGACCGGAAAGGGAGTAGTCCGCCCAGACCGCGCCCCACCGCTTCAGATCGTCCGGGGTGAGCGTCCATCCGAGAAGGCTCGATGCGCGGCCGATCGCGACGACCCCCGGGGCGCTCGAGGCCGCCTCCATGTCAAAACGAGAATCCCCGACAAGGAACGTTCGGGCGCCCGGATACCGGCGGGCGAATTCGCCGAGGTGCTCCCGTTTCGTTCCCTGGGCCGAGCCGAGCACGTCCTCGAACCAGTAGCGAAGGCCCTCCCGCTCCAGGACCAGGTCGGCCATCTCCCGTTCGGCCCCGGTGCTGACCGCCATGGTCCACCCGGCGCTCGACAGACGCTTGAGCACCTTCGGGATCTCGGGAAAGATCCCGGCCACGGCGTACGCCTCCGTCACCTTGCGCTGGTGGAAGATGCGCGCCGTTTGCGATCGCAGTTCGTCCGGCGCGGCCGGATAGAGCTGAGAGAGCTGGGCCTCGAACGGCATCCCGGTCGTCGCGAGGTAGTGAAGCCGCCCCTCCGGCGCCGGGGTACCGAACGCTTTCCATAGGACATCGCCGGCGACGTCGGCGATCAAGCCGACGTCGTCAAGGAGCGTTCCGTCCAGATCAAACAGCACGAGCCCGCGAGCCAGCTTGGAGGGAGCGACGACCGGTTCTTCTCGGAAGACCGCCTGGACCTTCTCGGCGAACTGGCTCGTGGAGAGGTTGCCGGTGAACGGCGGCGGGGTCGATTCCTCGGCGGGCGCCGTTCTATGGGGCTCAGCAGGTGGGTCGTCGTTCGGGCGCGATCGGGATCTCGGCACCACGGGCGGTCAGGCGGGCGGCCTGATTAGCTCGCCCGGTCGGGTTCCCGCAGCCCTCCCGGTTCAAGTAGGGCCGAACGCTGCCGCGGGCCGGAGGCGAACGGTCCGTGCATCCGAGTGCGGCGATCCGGGGGGCGAAGTCGGAGCTCCTTCGGGGCCGTCGGATCGTGGTCGCGGTCACCGGCTCGATCGCCGCCGTGGAGGTCCCCCGGGTGATCCGGGAATTGCTCCGCCACGGGGCGGCCGTCCGCGTGGTGGCGAGTGAGGACGCTCTGCGGATCATCACCGAGGAGGCGTTGACTTTCGCTTCGGGCCAACCTCCGATTCGCGCATTGACCGGCCAGGTCGAGCACGTCAGTCTTCTCGGCCCTGGCGAAGGGCAGTCGGATTTGTTGCTCATCGCTCCGGCGACGGCCAATACGATCAGCAAGATCGCCCACGGTATCGACGACACCCCGGTGACGTCGTTCGCTTCGATGGCCCTCGGGGGTCAGGTGCCGATCTTGCTGGCCCCGGCGATGCACGCCCACATGGGGGGAAACCCCGCGATCCGGGAGAACCTTGATCGATTGCGTTCCTGGGGGGTAGAGGTCATCGCCCCCCTCGCCTCGGAGGGGGAGGAGAAGCTCGCATCGCCCGAGGAGATCGCCGCCGCCGTCGCCCACCGCCTCGCCCGTGGGCCGTGGGCCGGCAAGACCGTGGTTGTCGTCGGCGGGGCCAGTCGCGAACCGATCGACGAAGTGCGCTCGATCACGAACGAGAGCAGCGGAGAGACCGCCGTCGCGCTCGCGGTGCAGGCCCATCTTCGGGGCGCGAACGCCGTGCTGTGGGCCGGCGGTATGCGGGTGCCGCTCCCGTCGTACGTCCCCGTCGAGCGGTGGGGCAGTGTGGCGGATCTGGTCCGCCTGGCCAATCGGAACGCGCCGCTGCTGGGACGCGCCGACGCGGTCTTCGTGCCGGCGGCGCTTTCCGACTTCACCCTCCCGCCGAGGCGCGGCAAGATCGCCTCCCGAGAGACTCCGACCCTGCACCTCGAGCTTCGAAGTACGCCCAAGGTCCTCGCGCGATTGCGGCACCTAGCGCCTCCGCCCGCGCTGCTGATCGCGTTCCGGCTGGAGGTCGGACTCGACGAGGCCGCGCTCGCCGCGTCGGCGGCCCGGCTCCTCAAGGAATCCGGATCCGACTACATCGTGGCGAACGACCGGTCGACGTTGGGGCAGCCCGGAGCCTCGTTCCTGCTCATCGGACCAGCGGGGGACCGGCACTGGGTAAGCGGGCCGAAGCCGACCGCCGCCGGTCGGCTGCTCGACGATGTCGCCATCGCCCTGAGCCGCCGACCGGAACGGGGCCGACCGCGGGGACGGTCCGAAGCCCGCCATCGGACCCGACGTCGGCGCCTGCCAGCCCGTCGCGCGTAACCTTTCCGGCCCGCCTTTATACCGGACCCGTTTCGGCGGCGGCCGAGGGCACGATCCGATGGTTAAGCTCGCGGAGTGGAGGGGCAAGGAGATCTTCCGAAAGTACGGGATCTCGACGCCCGCCGGGGGCATCGCCCGATCCCCCGAGGACGCGGAATCCCTGGTGCGGAGCGGAAAGGTCCCACTGCCGTGCGTGGTAAAGGCGCAGGTCCTTTCGGGCGGTCGGGGGAAGGGAGGGGCCGTCCGGTTCGCCCAGACCGCGGAGGAGGCGGCGAGTGCCGCGAAGGCGATCCTCGCGCTGGAGTTCAAAGGCGAACGGGTCCGTGAGGTCCTCCTCGAGGCGAAGGTCCAGATCGGCCGGGAGTTCTACCTATCGATCGCCCTGGACCGGAGCCGCCGCCTCCCGATCGTGATGGCGAGCGCCCAAGGAGGGGTCGAGATCGAATCCGTCGCCGAGGATCAGTTGCTGCGGATCCCCGTCGATCCGTTCGTCGGCCTCGTCGGCTACGAACGGCGCGCGGTGGTCCGGTCCTTCGGGCTGACCGGGGCCGCGGCCAAGTCGTTGGATGCCCTCCTGGGGCGCGCTTGGGAGGCCTTTGAAAAGGAGGACGCCGAGCTCCTGGAGATCAACCCGCTGGGGCTCGTCGGTGACGGCGTGGTCGCGCTGGACGCCAAGGTGGTCATTGAGGACGACGCCGCGTTCCGCCACCCGGAGTACACCGAGGTGCGGGACGATCGGACCCCGCTCGAGGAGATCGCCCGCGAGAAAGGGATCGCCTTCGTACAGCTCGACGGCGATATCGGGGTCATCGCCAACGGGGCTGGTCTTACGATGGCGACGCTCGACGTCCTCGCGGAGTTCGGCGGACGGCCGGGGGTGTTCCTCGACCTCGGGGGCACCGACGATCCGGCGAAGGTGACCGAGGCCTTCCTCCTCATGTCGAAGGCCCGGCCGAGCGCGGTCTTTCTCAATATTTTCGGAGGGGTCACGCGCTGCGATACGGTCGCGAAAGGGCTGGTGGCCGCGATGCAGCAGGTCCCCCCCTCGGAACAGTTCCCGTTGGTCGCGCGTATCCGCGGCAACAATGAGGCGGAAGGCGTAGCGATCTTGCGCGCGGCCGGCGTGACCTCTCTCTCCGATCTCAAACAGTCCGTCGAGGCGGCCGTCGCGGCCTCGAAGTCGTCCGCCACCGGGCGTGCGGGAGGGATCGCATGAGCGTGCTCGTCGATGGGGCCACGAAGGTCGTCGTCCAGGGCATCACGGGCCACCAGGGCACCGTTCACGCGCGCCAGATGCAGCTGTTCGGGACCCATGTGGTCGCCGGGGCCACCCCCGGCAAGGGCGGGACGCACGTCGAAGGGGTCCCGGTGTTCGATTCCGTCCGCGAGGCGGTCGCGGCGACCTCGGCGAACGCGGCGTGCATCTTCGTCCCCGCGCCCTTCGCCCGCGATGCGTACCTGGAATCCGTCGACGCCGGGATCCGTCTCGCCGTGATCGTCACCGAGCACATCCCCTTCCACGACATGCTGGAGATGTATCACTACGGACTCGCGCGAGGCGCTCGCATCATCGGGCCGAACTGCCCGGGCATCGGCTCGCCGGGCCGTTCCAAGGTGGGGATCATCCCCAACGTCGTCTTTCAGCCGGGCCACGTCGGAGTGATCTCCCGATCTGGCACGCTCACCTACGAGATCGTCAGCGGGATCAAGGAGCACGGCCTCGGTCAGAGCACGTGCATCGGGCTGGGCGGGGACCCGGTGATCGGAACGACGTTCGTCGACGCGCTACCGCTGTTCGAGAAGGACCCGGACACCGAGGTCATCGTTCTCGTCGGCGAGATCGGGGGTACCGCCGAGGAGGACGCGGCCGCCGCGATACGGGCCCACGTGAGCAAACCGGTCATCGCCTATGTGGCCGGTCGATCGGCGCCCCCGGGCAAGCGGATGGGCCATGCCGGGGCCATCATCGCCCGGGGTACCGGGACGGCCGAGAGCAAGGTCGCCGCGCTGAAGGCCGCCGGCGCCCAGATCGCGCGGTTCCCGTACGAGATCCCGGACCTCGTGGCCGAGCGCCTTCGAACGCTGGCCCACCGATGACCGAAACCCCCCGACCACGGTCGGAGACCCCCCCCGAGCCGTGCGGCGTGCCGGGTTGCGCTTCGCCCTCCTTGCGTCACCTGGCGGCCCCGGCGGCCCATGGGGCCTACCCCGAGCTTCCCGAGAAGGGGCACAGTGTGCCGTTGTGCCGTACCCATTACAAGGAATGGAAGAAGAAGACGAAGGAAGCCCGGGCGCTCGATCGGCTGGCCTGGTAGCGCGCTCCGATCGCCCGGGTCCGAAACCTCCGCGCCGCGTCCTCGCCGGGCGCTTCGGCCCTCCCCCCGTCTACTGCTTGCGCATCTTCTGAGCGCGCATGCGGCGGCGCATCCGCTTCTTGCGCCATTTCCAGCGCATGTGACCGCGCTTTTTCCAGACGCGTGAGCTCCGTTTCATTCCGATCGGGTCCGAGGCGGCGCGGGTTACTTATCCCGACTTAAAAGGGTACCCCCCCGATTTCTCGTCGGTGGAGCGCGGCCCGGACCGGGTCAGGGGAATCCGAGTCCGGCCAGGCCGGAGCGGCTCAGCAGCCGGCCGGCGAGGGCTTCCGGGACGTACAGGAAACCGCCCGGCGAAACGGGATGCCGCTGCCAGGCCACGCCCCCTTCCTCGAAGCGCGTGGCCTCGGCGGCGGCCTCGAGCGCCTCGGGCGCTTCGCCCGGCGGCCGCCGGGTCGGCGCCCGGCCCGGCGGGGCGATCCGCAGAGCCCCCTCATCGTCGGAGAGTTCGATCCAGGCCGTCGGGATCGCGACCCGCAAACGCAGGATCCGGGGGCGGAACTGGCTCTCGCTCTCCGTCTCGGTCCGCAGGAAGACGGCGAGCCTCTCTCCGTCGAGTTCGACCGAGCGTTCGAAGGCGAAGCTCTTGCGCCGGAACTCGAGCACGTTCGTCTCGAGGTCGGACTCCTCGATCATCGTCGACCTTCCCGCGCGACTGGAGCCCCCGATCTACCGGAGGATCCCCATCTCGCTCAGCTTCTCGGGCAAATAGGTGTCGGTAACGTAATTGAGACCGTATTTGGCGAGCGATTGCTGTTCGGCCTTCTTTCCGTTCTTGAGCATCAGCTCGATCTCCGAACGCCACTCGGGGGTCGAGAAACGCGGATCGGTCAGTTCGGCCTGGAGTGCCCGGATGTCCTGATCGCTCAACCCGTCGGAGGGCAGCTTGTAGTTCTCGATATCTGAGGCCGTCACGCCGAGGAACTCGGCCTGGGGCGTGGCGAGGTACTGGGAGATGTGCGCGGTCTTGATCGCCCCGTACGCGACGCTCGCGAAGATCCGGAACGACCATGGGTCCCCGTCCGTGAAGACGACGACCGGCAGCTTGAGCTCCTCGCTGAGGCGCTTGAGGAAGCGCCGCGTGGAGCGGGCCGGCTGGCCCTTGAGGTGGAGCAGGATCGCATCGTGCTTCTCGTCGAACCCGTTCTCGGCGAGGCGGTCGACCATGCCGCCGCATTCGATGGCGATCACGAACTTCGCCTGCGTGCTGACGAACTCGATCTTCTCCTTCTCGACGTTGAACGGGAGGGCGTACCCGCCGTCGCCCACGTCGTCGCGGCAATTGATCTGCTTGACGATCCCCTTGCGGTTGGTCTCGCGGATCGTCAGGTCGCCGATCACCGAGGCGCCGTTCTCCTCCGGATGCAAGCGGAAATCCTCCCGGAGGCGGCCGCAGAGCACCTCGAGGTCCTCGATCAGGAGGTTTGACTCGTCCTCGCTATGGAACTTCGACTCCTCCCAGCCCTCGGAGATATAGTACAGCTCCCGAAGGGTCGAGGTCTTTGCGTCGCGGGCCATCTCGTTGATGAAGTCGACGAGATAGAACGTCCGCAACAGCATCAGGGCCCCGTCGAGCTTGCGGGCGCTGCGGGTCCCCAGGGCGCGACCGAGCCGCCAGACCCCCTCCCGCATCTGAAACTGGATGTTCTGCTTGGTGCGCAAGGGGAGTCGCATCCTCGGGATCTCGCCTTCGAGGAGCTGGCCGTAGATCTGGGCGGCCAGGTCGCGGGTCGGTCGCAGGGCCTCCGGCGTCGCGTCCGGACTACTCTTCTTCGTCGGCGCGCGCGCTCGCTTCGGCGGCATCGTAATCGACCTCCGTTTCCTCGGATAGGGTGGCGTCCAGCGGCCCCGACGCCGCCGCCTCGATGAGGGCCTTCGGAAGGCGGACATCCCAGTCGCCGGGGAGCGGCTCGGCCCCGAGCAGGTGCCCCTCGTCGACCCCGGCCACGAACCAGGACGGATCGGAGGCATCCAGTTCCACCGGACCGGACCAGAGCACCGATACCCGGGTCCGCCCGCTCGGGGGAAGCTTGGCGAGCGTCCACCAGACCCGCCCCAGCTCGGCATCGGACCCCTCGGGTTCGGGCTCGAAACGAGCCCCCCGGACCGACTCCGGCGGGAGCTCGACGAAGACCTCGAGCACGCGGGCGCGGGGGGTGTAGTTCGTGACCTCGGCGGCGAGGCGCGCGGCGTCCGGTGTGCTCGCGAACGTGGTCTCGACGTTGACCACATCCATGATCTTCGTGATCACGGGGGTGAGATCCGGCACGGGCTTCCCGACGAGCCCGCTCGTCTTCTCGGCGAGCTTCGGGAGGATCCTCAGAATGATGTCGAACTTCTCCTGGGCGAACGCCCGACGGTTCCGCCGGGATAGATGGGTCCGCAGGTGTCGCGCGGCGACCTGCAGCCCGAGGGTGAGCTCCTTGTCGAGCTCCGGATCCTCCGCGATCGCCTCCTTCGCCTCGCTGGTGAACGGGATCTTCGTCGACGCGACGTGGACTAAGAGCAGCACCGGGCCCGTCGGCAGGCCGGCCCCGCCCTTCTGGTCGAGGCCGTAGCGGCGCCAGTCGAGCGACTGCACGGCGTTGGTGATCGCGCACGCGCCCTGCTGGAACAGCAACGGCACCCGGTTGGCGAACCGCAGCAGCTGGATCGGCTGATCCGAGGGGAGGTTGCCCCCGAAGACGAGGCCGACCTCGACGAGGAACGGGAAGCCGGCCCGGACCTTCGGCGGACGACTCACGGGCGGGGCGTAGAACTCGGGTCGGACCTCTCCGAGCACATTGCGAAGGCCCCGCTTGATGAGCAGGGGTCCGATCGGCGATAGCGAGGCCGCGTCCGGGGGGAGCAGTCGGACCGAGTGCATGGCGGCGAGCAACGCTTCCAACCGCTCGCCCTGCACCGTGCCCGGCGCTTCGCGCCCGGAGAGCCCCGCAGTCGCCAAGATCTCGGTGGCCGCCCGGGGAGAAACCCCCGCGAACGCCTTCGGCAGGAGCTCCCCGAGCGTGCGTGCGTTCGACCCCTTCAACCGGTACGCGAGTTCGCCGAGCTCGAGCCCGTACGGATGGGGCGCGACCTCCTCGGGGACCCGGGGGACCTCGTTCGAGACCCGCTCGTAGGTGATGCGGGTTCCATCCGGCTCGAGCAGGACGAGCCGGGCGTGCGGGTTCACGATCGCGGTCCCCCGAAGGTACTCGAACGGGGACTGCCGACCGCGCTGGTACTTCGCCTTCAGCGTGAGCTCCACCCGGGTCCCGCTCTCACGGTCCCATAGGAGGAGGTCCTCGGAGACGACCTTGGGCAGGTTGCGCTGCGTGTCGATCAGCAGCTCCAGCACGTGGGCGGCCTCTTCCTCGTGGACCTTGGAGACCACCCGGACCGGACGCGCGGTGGTGAGGCCCGCATAGAGCACGGCCGCCGAGATCCCGATCCCCTGTTGGCCGCGGGACTGCCGGTTGGCGTGGAACCGGGAACCGTAGAGGAGTCGGCCGAACACGTTTGGAATCTCGCGCCGCAGGATCCCGGGGCCGTTGTCCGAGATGGCGACGCGGACCCGGTCGGTCCCGGCCTTCTCGATCTCCACCTGGATGTCGGGCAGGACGCTCGCCTCCTCGCAGGCGTCGAGGGCGTTGTCGACCCCCTCCTTCACCGTGGTCAGGACGGCGCGCAGCGGGTTGTCGAAACCGAGGATCTGACGGTTCCTCTCGAAGAACTCGGCAACGGAGATCTCCCGCTGTTTCGAGGCCAGCTCCTCGGCGAGGGTCCGCGCCCGGGGCACGGGACGAGCACGAACGGGCCCCACCTATAAGGGCCCGGTTGGAGTGAGCTTTGGGATTTCATTCCGCGAGTTCGACATGCGCCGCATGCTGGACGGCGGTCCACCCCGACATCTGCTCGTCTCCATCGTTCACCTTTCAGTGGGCCGTGAAGGTTCACCCTCTCCCCTTCACCTTCCGACCGCGTGCCCTCCGTCCTCCGAGCCCTGCCCATCCCCCTCGATGCCCCGCTTTCGCCCGGCCTCCACGCCACCCTCGCTGCTTATCGACTCCTCGTCAACGAGCTCCTCCGAGAAGCCGCCAACTCGGGCCTTACCTCCCGAGGGGCCCTTTCCCGGTCCGCCCGCACCTGGGCGCTCCGCAATGGACTGACCGGCACTCACGCCGTCACCGCCTCCGGGATCGCCTTGTCCCTGCTTCGGGCGCACCGAAAGCGCCTCCGTCGAGGATTCACTTCCAAGCTGCCCCATGTTCGCAGTGCGTTCCTCCGCGTCGATGACCAGAGCTTCCATCTCGACCCGACCCTCGGTCGCGTCCGAGTTTCCCTTCGCTACGGGGTCTGGGACTCCTTCGCCCTCCGCCTCTCCGGATACCACCGTTCCGTCCTCGCCACCCCAGGCCTCTGCCTGAAGCAGATCCACCTCACGGCGGACCGTGCGGTCCTGTTCTATGAGAAGCCCGCTCCCGACGAGTATCGCCCCACCTCCCTAATGGGTCTCGACACCAACGAGCGTTCCCTCGACGGGGTGGTCGTAACTCCCACCGGGACACGGGCCGCTACGGTCCCGTTTCCCGATATCGCAGCAGTGCAGCGGCGGCATGTGGACCGACGTCGTCGTATCGCCCGCAAGAAAGCTCACGACCGCCGGGTCGGCCGCCGCCTGCTGAACCGCGAGGGCCGGCGAGAACGTCACCGGGTGGTCTCCCGACTCCATGTCCTCTCCAAGCACCTCGTCGAGGTGGCCCAGCGCCACCGCGCCGCGCTCGCCCTCGAGGACTTCACCAAGTTGGCGCGCCGGGTTCGGCCCCGCCGCGGGTCGGCCCGTCGGCTCCCGTCAGGCGCCCCTCGGAGCCGTTCCCTGCGTCGACGTCTGTCCAGCTGGCCCCGGGGCGAACTGCACCGACAGCTCGCCTACAAGGCCGCCGAGCGCGGGGTGCCGATCATCTGGGTCGATCCCTATCGAACCAGCGTCACCTGTCCGAGATGTGGGGCATATGGGGGTCCCCGAAGCAGGATGGGGCCGATGTTCGATTGCCCCGGGTGCGGCTGGCGGCTCGACCGTCAGCTGAACGCGGGCGCGAACGTCGGACGGATCGCTCTGCGGGAGACCGCCGAGCTGGGAGGTCTGAAGCTTGACCTCGACGCCCTCGCCGAGGATGCGATGAGGCCCCGATACCCGTTCCAGGAAGTGGGACGGGCAAGGGCGGAGCGGACGGTAAGGGAGGGAACAGCGACGGAGGGTCGACATCGACCCCTGTCGAATTGATTCCCAAAGCTGTTGGAGGTGCGCTCAAGCGGCGGGGCCCCCGGCCGACGGCGAGTTCCGGACGGGCTCGGGCGCCCGCCGGGACGCGTCGCGGAGCACGGGGCGGAACGGGCGCCATCGCCGCGCCGATCCGAGATCGATCTCCACGAGCTCGACCCGTTCCCCCGCCGCCCGCTTCTCAAAAGGCACCTCGGCCCCCGTCAGGGTCTCCCCCCGCACGTCGACCGCCGCCGAGCCCCCCCCGAAGACGATCCCATCCTCCGCGCCGACCCGGTTCACGTACACAAGGGGGATCGCGTTCTCGATGGCCCGGGCCGGTAAGAGCCGATCGAACAGTCGCCGGGAGGTCACGGGCGCGGCGGAGATCGCGACCAGCAGATCCGCCCCCTGCATCGCGAGGTCCCGAGCGACCTCCGCGAAGAACAGGTCATAGCAGATCTGCATCCCGATCGTCGCCGGGCCGACGCCCGCCACGCGGCTGGCGTCCACCGGCGTGAACACCGTCCCCTCCTCGAACGGGCCGAACGAGGGGAGGAACCGCTTCCCCTGCGCCGTGACCTGCCCGTCCGGCGTGAATAGAAGCGCCGCGTTGAGCGTCTCGCCGGGCCGATTCGCGGAGACCAGCGGCGCGCCGACCAGGATGGCGCAGTGGGTCCGGCCCGCAATATCCGAGAGCCGACGCTGGGCCGCGTCGCCCGGGGCGAGGGCGAGCCGGCGGACGTCGTCGCCGACCCGGTAGCCCGACAGGAAGAGCTCCGGGAAGACCGCGAGCTCGGCCGGAACGTTCTCGACGATCGTGGCGATGCGATCGAGGTTCGCCGAAAGATCTCCGAGGGCCGGGGCGAGCTCGGCGAGAACGACCCGCATCAGTAGAAGTGCCGTCGTACCATGAGTAGGTAGACGAAGACGACGAGCAAGATCAGGAACAGATAGGTGATCGACGCGGTGAAGAACAGGAAGGCGAGCCCCCCGAAGCTGACCGCGATCGTCGTGTAGAGCGCCCAGGCCTCCTGCCGCCAGAGGGCCGTGGCGAGGGCGAGGAAGACCGCCCCGAGGAGGATGAGCAGGGCGGCCCCGATCGCATCGACCGAATGGATGATGAGGACGTCATTGGGGATGGCCGATCCCGCGTAGTACCGCAGTAGGAATAGGCCCCCGCCGAGCAGGAGCACGATCCCGAGGATGCCGATGAGCACGGCCACGATCGCCACCCCCACCGGCAAGCTCGGCCGGGCCCGGATTGGCGCCCACATCGGCGGCAGGTGGCCGATCTCCGGGGGCGGGTGATGGCTGAACCCCGTGGACGCCCCCGGACCCCCCGAGGCTCCCATCGGGAACGGAAAAACCGCTCCGGGTCATAAGGGGATACGTGGAATGGGCGAGCCCGCCTCTGTCCCGGCGCGATCGACGCGGTTCGGGGGTCGGATCCGTGAATGGGGCCAGTTCCGGCGGGAGCCCTCTCCTATCGGCCGGCGACGGGCCGCCGCCGAAGCTGGCCGGGTCGCTCGTTCAGAACCGACGGGCCGCCGCGCCGCGCGCCAGCCATTCGAGGAGCGTCCGGAACGGGCCGGGACGCACGGGTTCGAGGGCCCGCACGGCCTGTTCCCCCCAGGACTCGGCCTCCCGGGCCACGATCGAGCCGGCCCCGGTCCGGTCGGAGAGCGTGCGCAGGCGCCATAGGTCGCCCGGCTGCTTGCGACGCTGGACGAACAACCGTTCGAACTCCTCGCGTTCCGCGCCCGACAGGGCCGTGTACGTCTCGAGGGAGACGAGCGTCGGGTTCCCTTCGCGCAGGTCCGTGTAGAGCGGCTTTCCCAAAAGGTCGGGGTCCCCGTAGACGTCGAGGAGGTCGTCGCGCAGTTGGAAGGCGACCCCGAGGGCCCGGCCGTACGACTCGCAGGCCTCCCGGACCTCGAGGGAGGCGTCCGCGATCTCCGCCACCGAGGCGAGCGCGGCCGCGACGATCGCCGCGGTCTTTCGCTCGATGACGCGGAAGTAGTGCTCCCGGCCGGTGGTCAGGTCGAACCGGCTCGAGTCCTGGAGGACCTCGCCCTCGACCAGGGCGGCGCACGCCTCGCCGCAGCGCAGGATGATCGATCGCGGGTACTCCGCGGCGAGCTCGAACGCCCGGACGAACAGATAGTCGCCCGTCACGATCGACGAGGGGAGGCCGAACGCCCTCGGCATCGACGGGCGGCCCCGTCGCATCTCGGCGTGGTCGATGACGTCGTCGTGGACGAGCGTCGCCGTGTGGATGAGCTGGAAGGCGGCGGCCAGGGAATAGACGGGGCGCGCGGTGCCCAGGCCCAGCGCCCGGGCCATCGCCGCCATCAGGAGGGGCCGCACGCGCTTGCCCCCGGCGCTCAAGGCGTAGGTCGCCGCGTCGGTCAGGCGAGGGTAGGTCGATGGTACGACTTGCAGGATCCGTTGGTCGATCCCGGCGAGGTCCTCGGTCAGGGTCGGGAGGAGCTCGACGAGAGATTCGGGGGCGCCTTCGCCCAGTGTTCGACTCACCAGGGTCTCGAGCGAGCCGTCGGCGGCCTCGGGCCCGGCGGGCCCGCTCACGACGCTCCCCCCAGGCGGGTGGGCCAGCGCAGCCGCATCATGGCATCGAGACCGGAGGCCCCGATATATCGCATCCCGAAGGCAAGGAGGAGGTCCGATCGCGCCACCCGGTCACCCCAGCGCTTGAGCCGGTGGCCCCGAGCGAGCGGCTCGACCAGGTGGACGCGTAGTCGCCGGTCGTACTCGCGGAGATCGGTTCCCCGCGCCACGTGCGCCGCGGCCACTTCGCCGGCCTCCCAACCGGAGATCATGGCGGTCGGGATTCCGCCCCCATTCGTCGCCATGACGAGGTTGGCCGCATCGCCGACGAGGATCGCCGAGCCGCGAACCGACGAGGCCGGCGGAGGCCCGATCGGCACCCACCATCGCGTCGGGTCCGTCCCCGGGGCGAGCTGTTGGGCCTCGAGGAAGCGGTCGAGGAGTCCTCCGAGCGACTGCCCCGAGGGCAGTTGGGGGACCCCTAAGCCGACGTTGGCTTCCCCATCCTTCGGGATCACCCAGGCGTACCCCCCCGGGGCCACCGATCCGAAGAACAGGTCGATCTCCGGCGGGAATTCCCCCGAGGAGGTCGCGGTGATCATTCGGTACATGACTCGGGGGACCGTGAACCCCAAGCTGCGGCCGACGGTCGACAGGGGGCCGTCGGCGCCGATGACGACCTTCGCCTGCACCCGGCCCCCCGAAGCGAAGTGGACGGTCGACCCCCGAACTCGAGTGACCCCCGCCGGGAAGCGCAGCTCGGCGCCCGCCCCTTCCGCCCGGAGGGCGAGGGCCTTGTCGAACGAGCTTCTCGAGACGCTGAAACCGCGCAGCGGGAACCGGAAGCGCCGACCTCCGGGGGCGATGCACGCCATCGTCTCGGTCGTTCGGAGGACCGTTCCTTCGGGGATCGCGTAGGCCGAGCGCAGGAGGTCGGGGAACGGGAAGATGTCGAGCAGCTCCTCCAGCGTGGGGAGGAACTCCCCGCACTGGACCGGTTCACCGAGCGAGTCCCGCCGGTCGACGAGCAGCGTGCGGGCCCCCCCGAGGGCGGCCGCGCGGGCGGCGAGGCTCCCGGCCGGCCCGGCGCCGACTACGACCACGTCGCACCGCTCGTCGCCGGTCATGCCCCGATCGCCGCGAAGTGGGTCGCGGCGGTTTGGATCCCGGCGAGGACCGGTCCGGGGTAGATCCCGAGCGCGACGATGCCGACCGTGATGAGCAGGATCGCCGTGCTTCGACCGAGGCCGATCGGCCCGGCGCGGGCCCCGCCCGCCGGATCGCCGGCGCGGCCGGGCTCCAGATATAGGACCTTGAGGACGCGGGCATAGTAGAACACCGAAAGCGCGCTATTGAGCAGCCCCGCGACGGCAAGCCATACGAAGGGGCCCTCGGCCTGGACGGCCGAGCTGAACAGTACGAACTTGGAGACGAAGCCCACAGTGAGGGGCACCCCGGCCAGCGACAGGAGCATGAGGGCGAAGGCGAGCGAGAGGTACGGACAGTTCCGTCCGAGGCCCCGCCAATCCTCGATCAGGGGCCCGATGCCATACGCCGAAACCGCCGCGACGACGAGGAAGGCGCCGGTCTTCATGAAGGCGTGCGCGAGGACCTGGAAGGTGGCGCCTCCGATCGCTGGCGCGGTCCCGACGGCCACGCCGATCAGCATGTAACCGGCCTGGGAGATCGACGAGTAGGCGAGCATCCGCTTCATCTCCCGCTGGAGCAGGGCGAGGAGGTTCCCGACGGTCATCGTCACGACGGCGACGAGGCCGAGAGTGAGCTCGAGGCTGTTGGCGAATCCGGCCGGGGCGAGGGCCGGGGTGTGTTGGAGCAGGAGGACCGGCGCGAGGAAGACCAGGAAGAAGGCGAAGATCCCCATCTTCTTCGTCCCGCCCGATAGGAACGCCGAGACATCGGTCGGGGCGCCATCGTAGACGTCGACCGCCCAGGCGTGGAACGGCACGGCCGTCACCTTGAATCCCAACCCCGCGACGAGCAGCGCGTAGCCGACGAGCGCGAGCGTCGGGTAGCCGATCGGCGACGCCGCGGGGCCGAGAGCGTACAAGCTCGTCGCGCCGTACGCTCCGAACAGGAGCGACGCCCCGAAGAACGACAGGGCGGCGGATAGGGCGCCGATGATGTAGAACTTCATCGCCGCCTCCAGGCTTCGCGGATCCTTGCGGCTGTAGCCGACCATCAGGTACGTCGAGATGCTGGCGAGCTCGATCGCCAGGAGCAGGAAGATGAGGTCGGAGGCGATCGCGACGAGCATCATCCCCAGGGTGGCCAGGAGCAGGAGGCCGAAGAAGACCGCCGCCCCGCCCTCCCGAGTGGGCCTCGACAGGCTCGCCATCGAGACGAAGATCGCGCTCAGAAGGAAGATCGCCTGGAAGACGAGGCCGAGGCTCGAGAAGGCGAACACCGACGGACCGAGCGGGAGATCGATCTGGCCCGGCGGCAGCGTCGCCAGGATCGAAAAACCGGGGGCCTCCAGGTCCCCGAGCACCAGGGCGAGCGCCAGCCCCCCCGCCCCGAGCGCGATCCCCCCGAAGACCTCGAGTCGCCGGACGCCGAGGACGTCGGCGAGGAAGACGGACAGGGCCGCCGCAAGGACAATCGCCTCGGGCAGGAACTCGATCGGGTCCATCGATGGCAAGGCCCCCTATGGCCATCCCTGGATCGGCGAGTTCACGAGGACATGGACGAGCAGTCCGGGGAGGACCCCGAACAGCACCGTCAGACCGGCGAGCAGGCCCATGGCCGCGAGTTCGAAGCCTGGCGGGTCATGCGCGGCCAGCGGGATCCCGCGCGGCGGTCCGAAGAGCATGCGCTGCATCATCCACAGGTAGAACGCGGCGGTCACGACGAGGATCAATAGCGGGAGGAGCACCCAGTACCCGATCCGGTCCCACGCCGCCAACAGGGCGCCGAACTCGGCCGGGAAGCTGATGAGGGCCGGCAGACCCAGGGAGGCGAGCGATCCGACCATCACGAGAGTGGACAAGGCCGGGAGACGCGGGGTGATCCCGCCGACGGCGTTGATGTCCCGGGTCCCGAAGGTGTGGTGGACGCTGCCGGAGATCATGAACAAGAGGGCGCTCACGACCCCGTGGGCGAACATCAGCAGCACGGCCGCGGTGATCCCGAGCGAGGAGCCGACGGCGATCGCGAGGAGCACGATGCCCATGTGGTTGATCGAGGAGTACGCCACGAGCCGTTTCAGGTCCCGCTGGGCGAGAGCCACCACCGATCCCCACAGGATCGAGGCGAACGCCACGGCGTAGAGCAGCGGGGCGAGGCGCCCGAGCCCGGTCGGTAGGAGCTCGACGGCCCATCGGATCAACCCATATCCGCCGAGCTTCAGCAAGAGGCCCGCGAGCAGGACGGAGCCGCCCGTGGGCGCTTCCACGTGCGCGTCGGGGAGCCAGGTATGGAACGGGACGATCGGGAACTTCACCCCGAACCCGAAGAATAGGCCGAGGAACAGGAACGTCTGCACGGTCGCCGAGAGCATCCGGGCCGGACCGTACAGGCTCGCGAAGTCGAACGAGGGGGCGCCCGAGTAGAACGCGAGGGCGAGCAGGCTCACCAGCATCACGATCGAGGCGACGTGGGTGTAGACGAAGAACTTCAGCGCCGCGTACCGGCGCCGCGGCCCGCCCCAGAACCCGATGAGGAAGAACATCGGGATGAGGACCGCTTCCCAGAAGAGGAAGAACAGCAGGATATCGAGCGCGATGAAGACCCCGTAGCAGCCGAGGCAGGTGAGCAGGACGAGGCCGAACCAGGCGGCCGGCTGCTGGGTCTCCCGCCAGGAGTACAGGATCGTCGCCAGCGCCAGGAACCCCGTGAGTACGACGAGGAGCAGCGAGATCCCGTCGATGCCGACGGCATAGTTCACATGGAGCCAGGAGATCGAGATCCAAGGGTACGTCTCCGCGTCGTTGTACTGCGGAACCCCCCCGGCGCCGAACCCGGCCCACTGGGTGAACCCGGCGACCAGCCATCCTACCTCGACCAGGAAGGCCACCGCGGTCGACAGCGCGACGAAGCGGGCCCATCGCCCCGCAAGGAAGGTGAGGACCGTTCCGACGAGCAGGGTCGCCAGGAGGGCCGAGAGGATCGCGGCCACGCTATCCTCCCCCCGTGGCCTGCACGATCCAGGGGGCGACGAACAGGAGCAGCAACAGGAATCCGACCAACCCGCCCACGACGTACGCGGCGTAATCGGAGACGATCCCCGTCTGGACCCGTCGCATCCCATCGGAGATCCCGGCGAACAGCCGCTCCATCCCTCGGACGGCCCCGTCGATCACGAACCGTTCGAGGAAATCGGCGGCCCGCGCGAACCCGTACATCGCCCGGGCTCCGATCCAGTCGTATCCTACTTTGAAGTAGTATCGATGGAGCAGGACCGAGCGGACGCGCGCCGGCCAGGTGTCCTCTCGGAGTACGAAGACCCGCCCCCCGCCCCAGAACGCGTAGGCGAGCGCCGCACCGCAGGCGAACAGTCCGACCGACACGGCCGACAGGGCGAGGTCGGTGGCGCCGAAGACCGGCGGGACCCCCGTGCCCGGTAGCAGATGGGCGAACGGGGGCAGGAAGACGAACGCCCCGCCCCCGACGGCGAGCGCCGACAGCACGATCATCGGCACGCGCATCGTCCACCCGGGCTCGTGGGCATGGGGCAAGGTGTCGTCGCGAGGGTGGTCGCCGCCGAAGGCGAGGAACCAGGCCCGGAAGATGTAGTAGGCGGTCAAGAAGACCGTGACGAGCGCGAGCAGGAAGAACGGCCAGTACGCGGGATTCGCGCCCAAGGCGCTGTACACCGAGCCGAGCACGTCGTCCTTCGAAAAGAAGCCGGCGAAGCCGGGGAAACCGGAGAGCGATAGGGCCCCGACCGCGAACGCGGTAGCGGTCAGCGGCATCGACCGTCGCAGACCGCCCATCTTGAACAGATCCTGCGTCCCGACGGCATGGATGACCGAGCCGGCGGCGAGGAACAGGAGGGCCTTGAAGAACGCATGCGTGAACAGGTGGAACAGCCCCACCATCGTGAACCCCGCCCCGACGGCGAGGACCATGTAGCCGAGCTGGGAGATCGTCGAGTAGGCGATCACCCGCTTGATGTCCGGGTTCACCACCGCCATCGACGCCGCGAAGAACGTCGTAAAGCCGCCGACACCGACGATCGCCAACTGGTCGGTTGGCGTGAAGCCAAGGAAGACGGAAACGACGGCGAGCAGGTAGACGCCGGCCGCCACCATCGTCGCCGCGTGGATGAGCGCGCTCACGGTCGTCGGGCCCTCCATCGCGTCGGGCAGCCAGACGTGCAGGGGGAACTGGGCCGACTTGCCCGCCGCGCCCCCGAGCATCAGCAGGCCGGCCGCCGTGAGCAGGGGGGTGTTCCCGCCCATCGCGCCGGCGAGGAACGGGCTGCTTCCTTGGGCGAACTTGAATCCCCCGGCGGCCCACCCGGGCCCGGGGCCGCTCGTTGCGTAGACCGCGAAATAAATGAAGATCCCGAGCAGGAACAGGACGTCACCGACCCGGGTGACCAGGAACGCCTCCTTGGCGGCGCTCGCCGCGCTCGGTTTCTCGTAGTAGAACCCGATGAGGAAGTAGGAGCAGACCCCCACGAGCTCCCAGAAGAGGAAGAACTCCAGCAGGTTGTCGGAGAGGACCAATCCGGTCATCGCCGTCAGGAACAGGGAGAGCTCGGCGTAGTAGCGCGCGAGACCGGCGTCGCGGTGCATGTACTCGATCGAATAGAGGAGCACGAGGAATCCGACGCTCGTCACCACGAGCAGCATCAACGCCGAGATCGGATCGACGAGGATCCCGATCGTCAGCTGGAAACCGTTCGGGAAGGTGCCCGGCGAACCCGGGATGGATAGCCACGTGAACGAGGCGTCCGAGTACGATCCCGGCGCTAACATCTCCGCGGCGGCGACGAGCGCGCCGACGACCATCGCCGCGAAGGCGAACGCGACGGCGACCCAGCCGCCCCACTCGAGCTTCGGCATCCGACGACCGGCCCCCCCGACGATCACGAAGGCGGCGGCGGTCAGGGCCGGGACCAGCCAGGCCCATCCGAACGCGAAATCGAGCGATCCCACCGGTTTCCCCCTACAGCTTCAACGTCGCGGCCTCCGCGACGTTGATCGAGCCCCGGAGTCGATTGAGGGCGAGGACGATCGCGAGGCCCACGGCGACCTCCGTCGCCGCCAGGCCGATGACGACCACGGCGATCGCCTGTCCGCTCAGACCCCCTTGGGCCCCGGCGAAGGCGGCGAAGTAGACGAAGTTGAGGACCGCCGCATTGATCGCGATCTCGATGGAGATCAACAGCAGGATGAAATTGCGCCGGGTCAGGATGCCGAACAGGCCGATGGCGAGCAGGGTTCCGGAGAGCGCGAGCAGGCCCTCGGGGGAGAATGCGCTCACTCCCGGCCCTCCCGGACGAGGTAGATCGCCCCCGCCAGCGCGCTCAGCATGACGAGCCCGAGGAGGAGAAGCCAGGCCCCGTCCGTCGAGAAGAGCAGCCCGGACAGCAGCGCCGGGTCGTAGGCGTGGACGGTCGTTCCGGTCGCGGGGAGCTCCTCGGTGCCGAGCGCAAGGAAGGCGAGGGTCAGCCCGGCCAGGACGATCGGCGCTGGGCCGATCCCCGTGGCCGCCTCCCTGGAGAAGATCCGCTTGCGCGTGACCATGACGCCGAACATCAGAAGGATCGTCACGGCTCCGGCGTAGACGCCGAGCTGGAGGACGCCGAGGAAGGGGGCCTGGAGGAGGAAGTACAGGACGGCGAGATCGATGAAGAACAGGGCGATCCACATGATCGTGTGGACGAGCTCTCGGGTGAGCAGGGCGAGGAGCGCGGTCCCGACCGCCACGAGCGCGATCGCGAGGAACGCGAGTTCCTCGAGGATCACGGGTGGGTCCCCCAGAACAGGCACTCCTTCGGACAGACGGAGATGCAGGTGCCGCAGCGGACGCAGTCGGAGTCGTTGACCACGGGTTCCTTCCAGATCCGCTTCGGCAGCTTCTCGCCGGGCTTGGCGCCGGGTTTCGGGATGTCGAGCATGGTGATGCATTGCGTGGGGCAATCGCGGGCGCACGCGTTGCAGCCGATGCACAAGGGCCCATCGAGGAGGATGGCGTCCTCGTTCACGGGCCGCTCGACCCGGATGGGATTCATCGGGAGCTTCCGCTCGAACACCTCGTAGAGCTTCTGCGGGGAGTAGACCATCTCCGCCCGCTTCGACGTGGCGAGCTCGTAGCGGGTGGTCATCGTCAGACAACCTTCGGGGCACGCGTCGGAGCAGAACCCGCAGTAGCTGCACTTCCCGTAGTCGATCTCCGGGCATTTCTTCGGGTGCTTGGGGTCGCCGCCGGGCACGGTGACCATCTCGATGCACAGGTCCGGGCAACTGAAGGCGCACAGATTGCAGGAGATGCAGGTGGCGATGTTGAGCGCGTGAACGCCCCGATAGTTGTCCCAGACGTGGCCGATCCCGATCGGGGCCCCCGCCGCCACCTGGACGCGGTCGCGGAACGCTGGGTCCTCGAGCCGTTCGAACGGATAGACGATCGTCGAGGGCCGGACGAGGCTCTTCAGGAACTGGCGGGCGGCGGTGGCGAGGGGCTTCGCGATCCACAGTGCGGCGTTCGGACCCTCGGGGTTCGCACCCTTCGATTCGGCCGCCATCTCCGGCTTACCCTCCCATCCCCGGGACGCACCCGATCACGGGCAGGCAGTTCTGAACGACGAGCAGCGCGGCCAGGAAGACCGCGAAAAGGGAGAGGGGGACCATTCGCATCCAGCCGATCCGCAGGAGCTGATCCGTCCGGACCCGGGGGAGCGATGCCCGCACCCAGACGAAGAGCCCGAAGACCAGATAGGTCTTCACCATGAACCAGAAGATCCCGGCAAGCGGGAAACCCGTGAGCGCCGCCGGGACGTACCCGGGCAGGGTCCACCCCCCGAGGAACAGCAGCACGATGAGAATACTGCCGATAAGCGCCCGCAGGTAGTCGGCGAGCATGAAGAAGGCGAACAGCATCCCGCCGTACTCGGTGTTCCAGCCTTCGACGAGCTCGGCCTCCGCCTCGGGTAGATCGAAGGGGATCCGCTCCATCTCGGCGAGCATCCCGGCCACGAAGACGATGAGGGCGAGGAAGAGGGGGAGTCCGAACCAGTAATTCCGCTGCTCGGCGACGATCGTCGTCAGGTCAAAGCTTCCGGAGAGGACGACCACCGCGACGACGGCGATGAGGATCGGAACCTCATAGGCGATCATCTGGGCCGCGGAGCGCATCCCGCCCATCAGCGAGTACTTGTTGTTCGAGGACCAGGCACTGACGAAGATGAACAGCGGCGCGAAGGAGAAGATGACAAGCGCGAGGAGGAGGGATAGGGGAAGGGATCCGTTGTCCCAACCCGTGGAGATCGGGAGGATCCCGAAGATGACGAGCGAGCTGACCATGTACGCCGTTGGACCGGCGTAGAACCCGAGAAGATCGGCCTCTCGAGGCGGGTAGGTGTTCTTCCGGAACAGCTTGAGGCCGTCGGCGAAGTTCTGCAAGAGGCCCGCGTAGCCGACGTGCATCGCGCCCCGGCGGTCCATGAAACGTCCTAGCAGTTTGCGTTCGTACCAGATCAGCAGGATGGTGTTGAGCATGCTCGCGGCGAGCAGGATCGCGCCGAAGATCAGGTCCGCTACGAGGAGGACGGGCCAGCCAGGCGCGATTGGGCCCACGAGGGTGGAGGCGAGCAATTGGGCCACGCCATAGAGGCTCTGGAGCGCCATCGGTCGATCAGGTCCCCTCTAGCGATCGACCTCGCCGACGCAGACGTCCACGCTGCCCAGGATCGGCGGAATGTCGGCCACCCGGTACCCGATGAGGTACTTCCGGGCGGCGCTCAGGTTCGCGAACACCGGGGATCGGAACTTGACGCGGTAGGGATGCTCGCCCCCTTCGTTCACGACGTAGGCCACCGCTTCGCCATGGGGCTCTTCGATCGCGGCGAGTCCGAGCCCCTTCGGATAGCTCCGCTTGAGCAGGTAGCCCTCCCGACCGATCGGCGCGTAGGGCGCACCGAGCCAGCGCGGCACCCGTTCGGCCATCACCGGCCCCGGGTGGGCATCGAGCCAGTCGACGACCTGCCGGAGGATCCGCACCGATTGGCGCATCTCCTCGAGCCGCACGAGGTAGCGTCCGGTGACATCCGCGGTGTCGGCCGAAGCCACATCGAACTCCACACGGTCGTACGCGGCGTAGGGGCGATCCTTGCGGAGATCGCGCTTGACGCCGGCCGCCCGCAGCATCGGGCCGGTGACCCCATAGTCCACGCAGTCGTTGGCCTTCAGGACCCCGATACCGTCGCAGCGGCGACGGAAGATGTCCGATCCAAGGCACAGACGGTCGTATTCGACGAATCGGTCCATCAACCAATCGAGCGTGCGCCGCACCTGGGTCGTCGTGCCGGGGGGGAGGTCGCTACGAACTCCGCCGACCCGAAGGTACTCGTACGTCAACCGTCCCCCGGTGAAACTCTGGAAGAGGTCGAGGAGCAGGTCCCGGTCTCGCATCCCGTACAGGAACGGGCTCATCAGACCGAGGTCCTGGACGAACGCGGCGTACCACATGATATGCGAGGCGAGCCGCTGCATCTCCTCGACGAGGACGCGCAGGTACTCGGCCCGTTCCGGGGGCTCGACATGGAGCGCCTGTTCCGCCGCCTGGATGTACAGATGCTCCCAGGCGATCCCCGCGACGTAGCAGGTCCGGTCCATCAGCGTGATCACCTCGTTGTAGTGGCGGTCCTCGCTGATCTTCTCGATCCCCCGGTGGAGATAGCCCATCTCCGGGTCCGCGTCGAGGATGATCTCTCCCTCGATACGGACGCGCAGATTCCACAGCCCATGGGTCATGGGGTGTTGTGGCCCCATGTTGATCCACATCTCAGACATGGCGGACCTTCACCTCGAGATCTTCGGGCTCGTGCAGCTTGAACGATCGGAGGAGCGGGTGAAATTCGTAGCCATCGGGCATCAGCAGATGCCGCAGGTCCGGATGGTGATCGAAGCGGATCCCGACCATCTCCCAGGTCTCGCGCTCATGCCAGTTCGCGGAAGGCCATACCGCGGTGGCACTTTCGAGGTGGGGATCGATCGCGTCCACGCGCGTGCTGAGCAACAGGTAGGCGCGTTCCGCATCGGACCAGAGCAGGTAGACGACCTCTCGCTCCTTCTCCCAGTCGACGCCCCCGACGAGCGACAGGTGGCGGAACCCGAGCTCGTCGCGGAGGTACCGGAACAGGTCGAGGGCGAGCGCCGCGGGGAATACGACGCGACCCGCGATCCCCTCGAACGGCTCCCACCCGACCGATCCGTCGGGGAATCGTTCCTTGAGCCGTGCCGCGAGCTCCTCGGTCGCCATTCGATCTCCTCGGATGCCGGCGGGGCCCAACGCCCTGGCTACTCGCCGCGCTCCCGGATCAATTCTTCGAGTTTCAGGATCCCGTCGAGAAGGGCCTCGGGACGGGGGGGGCATCCCGCGATATAGATGTCCACCGGAACGAGCTTGTCGACCCCGGGCACCACGGAATAGGCGGTCCGGAACGGCCCGCCCCCCGTCGCGCAATTGCCCATGGCGATCACCCACTTCGGCTCGGGCATTTGCTCGTAGAGCGTGATGAGCTTGTGCGCGACCTTCCACGTGACGGTGCCATTGACGATCAGTAGATCGCACTGTCGCGGCGAGGAGCGGGGCACGACCCCGAACCGCTCGGCATCGAACCGCGCGCCGAACGCGCTGGCGAATTCGATGGCACAGCAAGCCAGCCCCCAATGGAGCGGGAACAGGGAGTTCCGACCCGCCCAATTGAAGACGGGTCGAATGAGCTTGCCCTGCGCTTGCTCCGCGAGGAGTGAAGAAAGGGCCTCCTTGGCCGCAGGAATGAACTGCTCCGTGCGAAGGCCCTCGATCTCCACGAACGGGACCGCTGCCTCGGTGACCATGGGGAACTCGACGACCTCGGTGGCCGAGTTGCTCGGCATCCCGGTCGGCTTGGGGGCGCTCATACCACCCAGCGTTTCTCGCCCGAGAGCGCGTAGTAGATCCCCGCGAGGGCGAGCGCCGTAAATCCGAACGCGACGACGACCGGGTAGAAGGAAGAGTTCCCGCCCCGGAACGTCAGCGCCCACAACGCGAGGACAAAACCGAGGATGTCGACCGCGACGAAGACGATCGCGAACGTGTAATGTTGGGTCGGGAAGTCGATCTGGGCCTCTCCCTCGGCCTCCTCTCCGCATTCGTAGGTCGTCAGGCGAAGGTAGGAGCGGCGGGCCTTGGCGCCGAGGAGCCGGTTGGCGATCAGCGACCCGACTCCGAACGCGCCCGCGATCGCCACAAATACGAGAAAAGTAAGGGTGTCCGCGGCCAATTCCCTCCCTCCTACGGCTGACCGTACAACCGTCGACTCTGCGACCCTCGGAGCGTATTTAACGCTCGCTCGGCGAGCGCATCCGTGTCGCACCACAGCACAGGGAAATTGACTTTCCGGCACGCAGTTCGAACCGTGGGAGCGCGTCGGAAGCACGCGGGGCTCGCCGCCTCGAACGGACCGACGCGGGGGTAGGTCAGAAACTTGGCCGGGGGGCGCCCGATCTCCGGAGAAGCCTCAATCCGGGGCGAATCTCGGGGTGCGCTTTTCCCGGAACGCCCGGATCCCTTCGGGAAGCTCGGCGCCATGCGTCGCTTCCACCGCCCCGCGTCGCTCCCAGGCGAGCTGACCCTCGAGGCTTTCGGAGAACGCGCTCGCCAGCAATCGCTTCATCCATCCGTAAGCGGCGATAGGTCCCTCTGCGAGTTCCCGGGCCCGTTCCCAACTTCGGGCCTCCAACCGGGCCGGGGGCACGACCTCATGGAGGAGGCCGAGCGCCTGGCCGCGGACCGCGGAGACCTTCGCCGGCGTGTATAGGAGCTCCTGGGCTAGCCCGATTCCGAGGTAATGCGGCAGGAAATACGTCAGGCCGCCATCCGGGACCGCGCCGAGCGCCGGGAACGCCGGGACGAGGGTCGCGGACTCGGAGGCGATCCTCCAGTCCGCGGCGAGCGCGAGGGAGAGGCCGCCGCCGGCCGCCACGCCGGGGAGGGCGGCGAGGACCGGTTTGCGCATGCCGATGATCTCCCGAACGGCGAGCTCCTGCTCGCCGGTGAGCTCGTGGAATAGCTGGGCGAGCGTCCCCGCCTCGCGGGCGCGGTCCATCGCCGAGATGTCGCCGCCCGCGCAGAAGGCCGGACCGGTTCCCGTGAGGATTACCGCGCGTATGGATGGGTCGAGCCCCGCGTCCTGCAAGTGCGAACGGAGCATCCGGAACGTCGGGACGTCGAGGGCGTTGCGACGATCCGGCCGGTTGATTCGGATCTCCCGGACGGATGCTACGGTGCGGACGCGCACTGCGTCGTGCTCCGGGGTGTCCATTTCGCTGGGACCCCGCCGTCGCATCGGACTATCGGCGGCTCACGCTGAGTCCGCCTTGCGTTTCGAGGGAGGGTCCGGGGCGGTGCTCGGCGGAGCGGAACCGGGCGGTGGAGTGCCGGCGCTGGGCGAGGGAGACGCGGGTGGGGGGACCCCACCGAGCGCCGGGGTCGTTGAGGGTCGCCGGGTCGGGATCGAGTCGTCGAGTTCGGGGATCGACGGGGACGCGACCGCGCTCGCGCCGGTCCGGTCGATCATCGCCGTGGAGGCATCCGACTCCGCCTTGATCTCCTCCTCGATCGTCTTGATCTCGGTCATCAGCTCCTCCTGCCGCGGGATCGGCCCGAGGATGTCGTCCATCGTCCCGACCTGTTTCTGAAGCTCATCGAGGGTGTTCAGGCTCCGATCGGGTACCGTTCTCGAGGTCCCGAGATACTCCGAGGCGCCCTCCATGAGCCGGGAGAATTCGAAGGGGAACAGGATCTTGGTCGCCTGGCCGTCCCCGAGCGTCGCGATCGTGTCCAGGGAGATCACCGTGAGCGCCTTGGCGTCGAGGGTGCCCGCGCCGAGCGAGAGGATGCGCAGCCGCTGGGCCTCGCCCTGCGCCTCCAGGATGGTGGCCACCCGCCCACCTTCCGCCTCGAGGATCTTGGACTGACGGACCCCTTCCGCCTGCAGGATCCGGGAGCGCTTGTTCCCCTCCGCGACGAGGATGGCGGAGCGCTTCTCGCCGTCGGCGCGCAGGACGGCGGCCCGCCGTTGCCGCTCGGCGGAGGTCTGCTCTTCCATTGCGGCTTTGACCGGCCCGACCGGGTCGACTTCCTTGATCTCGACCGCTTCGACGCGCACCCCCCACCGGTCGGTCGATTCATCGAGGATGTCCCGGAGTCGCGTATTGATCCGCTCGCGGTTGTACAGCACCTCGTCGAGTTCCATGTCGCCGATGACCGAACGCAGGGTGGTTTGGGCAAGAGCCACCGTCGCCACATGGTAGTCCTGAACTTGGAACAACGACTTCGGCGCGTCGACGACCTTGATGTAGATGATCGCGTCGACATTGGTCGGCGAGTTATCCTTCGTGATGACCTCCTGCCGGGGGACTTCGAGAACCTGGGTCCGGAGGTCGAGCTTGACGACGGCCGCGATCGGGCTGACCAGGTTCAGCCCCGGATTCAACAGGCGCTTGTACGAGCCGAGGACCGTGACGATCCCCTGCTGGTAGGGCAGGATCTGGTAGAAAACGCGGCTCAGGAGGATGAAAACGAAAAGGATGGCTACGATCGCGCCGAGGATCACCCAGGTGTAGTCCGCCATGTTGATTCAAGGGTCCTGCCCGCCCGACGGCGAGCCGGCGTCGGCAGGCTTGCGACCCTACTTACTGTTTCTGGACTGCATTCGGTCCAGGCGGAGGTCCGGTTTGCTCGGTCCATCGACTCGGATCGAACGCCGCGGAGCGGCCCCGCCGGCCCGGCGAATTCAGCCGGACGGGTCGGGCGTCTTTGGCGGCACGCGCGCGATGTTCCGGCGGCCGAGGCGGGCCCCGACCAGGCCCCCGAGAACGCCGAATGCCACCGCTCCGACAATCAAGTAGATCAGGGCATTGGAGAGCTCGCTCATGTCGAAAAGCCCGAACTGCTGACCGAGCAGCACCAGCACGACGCCAAGGATGACCCCCGAGCTGAGCCCCCGCGTCGTGGCGCTCATTTGGGTTCCTCCGGGGTCGGTTCGGCGCCCTTGCCGCCCGATGGGGGCGACTTGGGGGGCCGGCTCGCGGGCTTGGACAGCGGTGGTTCGCGACCCGAGGTAAGGAGGCCGTATACCTCGTATACCGCGATCAGCACCAGGACGATGGGGATGGCCGCGAGGAGGCTGAACGGGGCATTTGCGTGGATGAAGAAATCTTCCGACCACATGGTATTGCCCGCCGGGTCCAGAAGACTCGCAGTGAGCCGGAACGTCCCTTCGAGAAGGTAGGCGATCGTGCCGGCCTGCCAGGTCATGGTGAACGAGCCATTGTTGGCCGGCTGGGGGTTCTCATCGAGGACATCGCGCGTCGAGAGTGCGAAGCCGAAGTAGAACATCTGCAACCGCGCGTCGCTGATAGTATGGAGCCCGGCACTCGACCAGATGTACCTCAGGGTGATGGTGGAGGCTAGATTGACCGAGCGGGCCGAGCTATCGCTCGTGGCGGTGGAGACATTCGTCCCGTCCCAGGTTACAAAGGCGTGCACCGGGCCCGGTGGGGCGGCCGACGCGAGCGTGATCGTCCCGACTCGAGCGGGGGCGTGAGAGAGACCGACCGCGGGGGCCACGCCGCCCGCCAGGAGCCCGGACAGGACAAGGAGCGTCGAAGCCGCGAGGAACACACCCCGGGACCGCCGCATCCAAGGGTTCGACTGCGACCTTAGGATAAGAGGTTTCCTCGGAGTCGAGGTACGGCGCGGCCTCGCCCGAGGTTAGGCTTCGGCGGGAGGATCCGCCGGCTCGACCCACACCGACACGCCCTCTCCGCGAACGACCCGAACCCGGGTCCCGATTGCGATCGGTCGATCCGCTGAGGCCGACCAGATCTCCGACCGTACCCGGATCTTTCCCTTCAGGGTGTTTGGCACGATGGGGCTCGTAACGATGGCGAGCTCACCCTGGAGACCCGCCGACGTCGTCGTCATCGGCTTGTGCGTTGGCGCGACCCATCGATAGTACGGGATCTCGAGGAGGCCGGCCGCTACCGCGGCCAGCAGAACAGCGAGCGGACCGGCGGGGCTGTCCAAGAGCACCGAGGGAAGGTACAGGTACAGGAAGCCGCCCACCAATAGCACCGAGCCGGGGATGAAGAGTAACACCCCTGGGTGGGCGAATTCCAGCGCGAACAGGATGAGCCCCACGACGATGAGGGCGGCCCCCACAAAGACGTCCACGACGACCATCGATCGGGTCAGGACAGGCCGCGTGCCCGATAAAGCCTAGTCGGGACGCGCCGCGCCGCGGGCCCTCGGGCCTAGCGGATGTATTGCGACGTGGCCGCCCGGTCGAAGCCGGAGACGATCTTGAGGCGCTGACCCCGACCGGGGGGTGCCGATTGGAGGAACGGATACATCCTCCACATGTCGCCTTCCGCCATCCGGGTCGCCGGGTGGTGCGGGCCGAAGGCAAATCGGGAGACCCGGGCGGTGACCGGCCGAACCTCACGCTCCGATAGGTACCCAAGGGCGTGGAGGTACTCATGGGCCAGAACGACGAATACGAACGAGTTGAACTCCTGCTGGGTGCGGGCGTTCGATCGCATCGTCTGCACTAGGCCTTCGTTCAGCACGATGAGGTTCCCCGTCACCGGCCAATACGCTCCCAGGGAGGGGGGCAGATCGGACAAGGCGAGTCCCAAACCGGTTCGTTCCAGCCCAAGGGCGGACCGGGTGGTGGCGCGGACGACTCGGAAGATCTGATCGTAGTCCATCGCCTCGTCGAGGGCAGATTCAAACGGCGGGTGGGGCGAGCCCGATATCGCGCCGGGCGCCGGGTTCGCCGACAAACGCGGCCGACCGCCCGGACCTATCGTCGCCGTGAGCATGGTTCTCCCCGGAGTACATGTTTCGAGCGCCTTATGAGGGGTTGGTTACGGCTCCGTAACCCGACGCTGGACGGAGGGACCTTCCTCCACCGCCGGATTCGGACGGGCGGCGCCTTTAGGTGGAAGCGGCGTACGCCGACCGTCGCATGCCCGACCCGATGGAGTTGCTCTACCCCACCAAGAAGGAGCGCGT
Organism: Thermoplasmata archaeon; assembly: GCA_035945215.1. GTDB lineage: Archaea > Thermoplasmatota > Thermoplasmata > Lutacidiplasmatales > UBA184 > Lutacidiplasma. The sequence goes on along the minus strand of DASZAJ010000007.1, from coordinate 59,528 downwards.
CGAGGACCGGCGGAAGGATGCCCGGCACCGCAAGTTACTCGATGAGTTCTTCGACCACCCCACCCTGCTGGCGGTATCTCGCCTAGTTACGCAGGGCCAGTTCGATTCGCTCGACTATCCGATCTCCACGGGCAAGGAGGGAGGGGTCTTCCGAGCGACGATCGCCGGGGGGTACCGGGCCGTCAAGGTCTATCGGGTCGGCAATACGATGTTCCGACATCTACCCGCCTACGTCCTCGAGGAGCTCCTGAAGGAGGCGAGCGCCCGGAACCGGTCCCAGCTCATTTTCGCCTGGACCCGCCGCGAGCACACGATCCTCCGAAAGATGGCGGCCGCGAAGGTACGTTGCCCCCAACCGTACGGTTACCTTCGCAACGTTCTCGTCATGGACCTAATCGGGACGGAGGGGCTACCCGCGCCGACGCTACAGGAATCGGCGGTGGAGGACCCCGAGCGCCTCTACCGAGACCTGGTCGGAGAGATCGGACGCATGGTTCGCGATGCCCGTTTCGTGCATGGGGACCTTTCCCCGTACAATGTCCTTCTGCACGAGGGCCGCCCGGTGCTCATCGACGTCGCGCAATCGATCTCCTCCGATCATCCGCAAGCCCGGTCTCTCCTCGAGCGAGACGTCAAGAATTTCGCCCGGTACTTCGCCCGACTGGGGGTGGCGACGACGCCCCAAGCGATGCTCGAGGCGATCGGGGTCCCGGAGATCTGGCCGGACGGAGCCGCCTGATGCCGGTACTCCACGTTCGCATCCCGGAGGACCGCATCGGCGCGGCGATCGGCCCCGGTGGCTCGGTGAAACGGGCCCTGGCCGCCAGCACCCGGACGCAGATCGAGTCGGGTCCGGATGAAGGGGAGTTCCGGATCGCCGGACCGGACGACGGGGATCCGCTCGCCGTGCTGAAGGCGCGGGACGTCCTGCTCGCGATCGGCCGGGGCTTCTCCCCCGAACGCGCTCGCCGTCTGCTCCGGGACGACACCTACCTCGCGGTGATCGACATCAAGCTCGTCAGCGGCAAGCGGGGGAAATCGCAGCTGTGGCGGATCCGGTCGCGCCTGATCGGGAGCCAGGGAATGGCGCGCACGCGGATCGAGGAGCTCTCGGGCTGCTCCCTGAGCGTGTACGGATCGACCGTGGCGATCATCGGCCGCGAGCGGGAGCTGGAGCGCGCGACGCATGCGGTCGAACTTCTCCTGCGCGGCAGCGAACACTCCACCGTCTTCCACCTGCTCGCGCGCCAGCGGCGCGACGACGCACGAGACGCGGCCTCGGAATCGGCTCCCGTGGAGGAGTTCCCGGAGTAGCGGGGACCGATGGCGAAGATCGTCGCGTTGCACGAACCGGCGCTCGGATGGGCGCGCGCAAGGTTCGCCACCTACTACCGGGACCCGCCGATCGACCCGCCCCCGGAGATGGCGCAGCGGGAATTCGCGGCGTTCCCGTTCGCCCAAGAGACGATGATGCGGCGGCACGCCGCCCTCCCGACCCCGGCGGCGCTGCGAGAGTACCTCGGAACGACCGTTCCCCGGCACATCTACTATTCCTCGGCGTACTACACCCATCCGGCCCATCCGACGATGGCGGCCAAGGCGTGGCGGGGGGCCGACCTCATCTTCGACCTGGACGCGGATCACCTCCGCGGCGCCGGGGCCCTCAGCTACGCCGTCCAGCTCGCGCTCGTCAAGCAGCAGCTCAAACGACTGTACGATGACTTCCTCGAGCAGGATTTCGGTGTCGACCCGGCCCGAATGCAGATCGTGTTCTCCGGCGGACGCGGCTACCACGTCCACGTGCGCGACGAGCGGTTCCGCGAGCTTTCGAGCGGGGAGCGACGCGAACTCGTCGACTACCTGTCCGGAGCGGAGGTCGATGTCACGGCGTTCATCCGAGAGGAACGCCACCGCGACGAGGCGACGCAGAGGACCCGGCCGTTCCGCAGCCTCGCCCGACCGGACGCCCCCGGTTGGCGCGGGCGGACGACCCGGGGCTGGCTCGAGCTACTCCACCGATGGGAATCGGAGGGGCTCGAGGTGGCCGACGCCGACCTCCGCCGCGCCGGGGCCGACCCGGCGACGGCCCGTCGGCTCGCCCGCTACCTCGTCGAGCAGCACGGGGCCGCGCGGGTGCGCGACGGGCTGAGCCTGGAGGCGTTCCCGATCAAGGTCCCGACCGACCTGCTCGCCGCCGTCCTGCGCAGCGCGGCCGTCGAGGTCCAAGGGGAGACCGACGCGCCCGTCACCACCGACATCCACCGGCTCATCCGGTTGCCCGGGTCGCTGCACGGGGGGACGGGATTCCGCGTTCTCCCGCTCAACCGGGACGAGCTCGACGCGTTCGACCCGATGCGCGACGCCCTGACCGCTTCCCCTGGAGGGGGGGACGTCTCGGTCCGACTGACCGAAGCGGTGGATTACCCGTTCGATCCGATCGTGCGCGGCTCCGCGGGGGAGACGCTCGGGGTCCCCGAGCCGGTCGGCCTGTTCCTTATCCTGCGGGGGGAGGCGGAGCTTCCGGTGTGACGGGGACGACGAGGCGACCGATCTTCTCGATGGAACCCTCGATGCTGTCCCCGGCCTTGAGCTTGCGGGACTCCTGGCCGAACTCGAATCCCTTCGTTCCACCCAGGCTCCCGAGCGAGATCAAGTCCCCGGGCTCGAGCGTGATCCCCTTCGTCAGATGCTCGATCACCTGCGGGATCCGGAAGATGTAGTCGGAGGTGTCCCCGGCCTGCCGCAGGACGCCCCCGACCTTCAGCTCCATCCGTAGCGGGTACGGTTCCCCGACCTCCTCCTTCGGGACCACCCAGGGCCCGACGGCCATCGTCGCGTCGAACCCCTTGCCCATGACCCAGTCGACCGAGCCCGCGGCCGGATACTGGAGGTCCCGGTAGCCCATGTCGAGGGCGATCGTGTAGCCGGCCACGTGGTCCATCGCCTTCGCTGCGCTGACATGCTTGCCGCGCAGTCCGACGACGGCCGCGAGCTCGAGTTCGACGTCGGGGAAGCTCCCGGCGGCGTGGAGCACGAGGGGCTCGCTCGGGCCGACCAGGCTGTTGAAGAAGCGCGTGAAGGCGAACGGCTGGCTCGGGGCGGGCTTCGCCTGCTCCGCCACGTGCGAGCGGGAGTTCGCCGCCAGGCAGTAGATCTTCGAGCCGGCGACGATGGGCGCGAGGAGCCGGACCCCCTCTTCGGGTTTGAAAAGGAAGCGGGCCCCCGTCGCCGCCCTCGGGGTCCAGCCGGCCTTCCGACGCCGCTCGATGTACTCGAGGATCTTCCGGGTGATCTCGACCGACTCGGGGCCGCCCTGGAAGAACGCCCGCATGTCGCGGAACCGGCTCGGATCGGCCCCTTTGATCGGATTCACGCCGAAGTAATCGCGGCAGGCGGTGTCGAGGTCGATGAACTCGTTCTGGTCGGTGATCATGCCGAAGTGGAACTGATCGGACAGGACGAAATGCACGAGCCGCACGGCAGACCTCCGTGGGGCGACGCGGCCCGAAAGATAAGCCCTCGGCTAGCTCGGCCCTGCCCGGGGCGGGCCGTACGTAAGCAGCACGCCGGTCCCCAACGGCCGCGCTTCGAGGAAGACCACGGGCTGGAGCCCGGACTCGTCGGCACACTCCGGACCGATCGCCAGGCTCGGGGCCGTCCGACCGCCGATGACGACCGGGGCGACGTACACGGTCATCCGGTCGAACTCCCCCGAACGCAGCACGCTCGCGATGACATTGCCGCCCCCCTCGACCATCACCGAACGCATCCCCCGGGCGCTGAGAAGGGTCCATAGCTGGGGGAGCTCGACGCGATCCGCGCCCCCGACGACCGTCTCGACCGTCGGGGGGAACCGACGGCGGCACCGCTCGGCCGTGACGATGAGGGTCGGCTGCGTCCCATCAAGAACCCGGGCGCCGTCGGGGATCCGCCCCATCGAATCGAGCACGACCCGCACCGGTCCGGCGCGTTCCGCCTCGCCTAGCATGTCCCAGTGGACCCGCAGGGACGGGTCGTCCGAGATCACCGTGCCGGCGCCCACGACGATCGCCGAGGCGGAGGCACGCATCCGTTGGACGCGGACCAGGTCTTCGGGACCGGACAGGAGCGCGCGGCGGCCCCCCGCGCACGCCAGTCGACCGTCGAGGGAGACGGCGCAGTTGACGAGGATCTCGGGGCGGTCGGCGTTCACGGCAGCCCTTCGGTCACGCTCGCGAGCTCCTGCTCTAACCCCCGGGGGTCGATCCCCTCAAGCGCGAGGTCCTTGAGGTTCACCCGCACGTTCGCTGCCGCTCCCACCACGGAGGCTCGCAGCAGCGCGGAGCCGGTCACCAGGTCGCTGAGGATCGCCGGCTTGACCCGGCCGCGTACCCGGTCGAGCAGGTCCGCGGCCCCGCGTGCGACCCGCGCGGTCTCCAACGGCACCTCCGTCGCGGTCCGCAGCGCGGCGCGATGGGCCTGGCGGGCCTCCACGTCTTCGGGTCGGGCCTTCCGGGCCTTGCGCGCGGAACGCACCGCCTCGTACGAGGCCGCGTCCGCGTCCACCAGTTCGAGCAATCGACTCCGGGCCCGATCGAGCTCGGCGATCCCCTCGTCGAGCTCCGGATCCGGTCCCTCGGCCGGGCGCGAGTACCGTAGCACCATCACCCCGAGGGCCGCCCCGAACGCCCCGGCTGCGGCCGAAACGCTGCCGCCGCCGGGCGTCGGCGTGCGGGCGGCCACGCGGTCGGAGAACTCGGAGAGAGAGTTTTCGCGCAAGGGCGCGTCGGCGCCGGAGGGAGTGCCCTGGTCGAGCCGCTCGAGCCGCTCGAGCCGCCGTTCCAGGAGGGCGGTCCGGTCGAACTTCTCGAGCTCAAGGTAGTGCTCGGCGGCATCCACGAGGGCGTCCGTCGGGACCAGGCCGACGACCTCCGATGCCACGACCTTCGTGCCTCGCCGACCCGCCTCGGCCCGGACCGCCTCGAGTGCGGCGTGGATCGGGGTCATATGATAGTCGACCAGGTTCATCGAAACTTGCGCCTGCCCGCGGCCCTCGATCGTGAATCCGAGGGCCTTCACGGCCGGCAATCCCCCGTCGCGCTCCCGAACCGAATGGGCGATCTGTTTCGCGATCCCGACGTCCGGCGTGGCGAGGTAGGCGTTGAAGGCGATGAGGATCGGACGCGCCCCGATCGCCACGATGCCCGCCGTGGGGTGCACCTGCGCCGATCCGAAGTCCGGGGCGCGGTCCGGGTTCGTTGCGATCTCGGCCCGGATGCCCTCGAACTCCCCCCGGCGCAGCTTTGCGAGATCGGAGCGCTCCGGCCGCCGGGCCGAAGCGGCGTAAAGGTACACGGGGATCCCCAGCTCGGTCCATACCCGCTGCGCGAGCTGCTCGGAGAGGGCCACCGCTTCGGCCATGGTCGCCTCCCCGAGCGGGACGATCGGGACCACATCGACCGCCCCCATTCGAGGGTGCTCCCCGACGTGGTGATTGAGGTCGATGACCTCGAGGGCGACCCGCGACATGCGAACGAGGGCCTCGACGAGCGGAGGGCCCGCGCCGGCAAGGCTCAGGACGGAGCGGTGGTGGGCGGGATCGGATTCGACGTCGAGCAGAGCGACCCCCGAAACGGAGCGTCCCGCTTGGGCGATACGGTCGACCTTCGCTCCATCGCGGCCTTCCGAGAAGTTCGGGACCGCTTCGAAGAGCTTCACGTTCCCCCGAACCCGTCGAGCCGGCTCTGCCGCCGTCCATCGGAGGGCATGAGGACCACGGGCGCGCGCTCGGCGCGCTGCAGCGCGGCATGGACGCGATCGGCCGAAAAGCCCCTTCCGTCGACGAGGATCCGATCCACCGCGTCCCGATCGATCGGCTGGAAGTTGATCGGCCCGGGTTCGGCGACCTCCGGCGTTCGAAAGATCGCCGCGGCCGCTTCGACGTCCGCCGCCTCGAGCTTCGCGGCGTTCAGGGTGGCCTCCCAGCCGAGGTGCTTGCGGACGAGCTGAAGACCCTTCTTGGGGCCGAACCCGCGCGCGCCGTCGTTAAAATCCGTCCCGACGATCAACCCGAGGAGCAAGAGCTCCTCCGAGCTGATCCCCAGGTCGGCTAGCACGGCGTCCCGCTCCAGCAACTGGGCGGCGGGATCGTTGCCGGATCGGGCCCGGGCCGCCAGACCGCGCACCAGGCGCGGGGCGCCGAAGAGCAATCCATCGTAATCCTCGGAAGCGGCCGCCCACACCGCGCCGTCGGAGGCCATGCGGGCCGCCTGGGCCTCCCCCTCGGACGGGGCCTGGACGGTCGGAACCCCGAGAGCGCGCAGCAGCTCCATCGCTTCGGCGGCCATCGGCCGCGTGAATCGGGAGGTAGCGGCGGCCTTCCTCTTCGCGGTCTCCCAATCCTGCCGCTCGACGGCCTCTTTCCATTGCGTCTCCGCCCGTTCCTTGGCCCGGAATCGGGCGCTCAGGGTCCCCGCCTTCAGGTCCGGTGGCTTGCCGTCGAAGACCCAGATCGGGCGGATCCCCTGCCCGAGCAGGGAGGTCGTTCGATACAACACGCCGATGAGGTGGCTTGTGACGTGGCCATTGGGATCGGAGAACGGCTGACCATCGTGCTGACGGATCGTGGCGAGGAATTGGTAGACGGCATTGTTGCCGTCCACGGCTAGAAGTCGACCGGCGAGCGTCGACCACGGAATCTCCCGGGGATGGACGATGTCGCCGAACGGGAGCCCCACGGGCATCGGAACGGGGGGCAGTACTTGTCGGTTGTCGGGGGCAAGGAGCCGCGCCGAACCCTGCGGCGCCGCCGGCCCCTCTCCTTCGATAAGTAGGGGCGACGATAGGCGTCCCCAAGGTTCCGATGGCCGCCCGCTGGATCGATGAGGAGCGTCCGGTCCTACAGGCCGGGGCCATCGTCCTGACGAGCTTCCCGAGCGCCGGCCTCGCGGCGACGGTCGCCGCCCACTACATCGTTCAGACCCTCGCGCTCCCGCGCATCGGCCTCGTCGACAGCCCCGACGGCTCCTCCATCGCGATCGTGCAATCGGGCCGAGTCCAGCCGGCGGTCCGCATCCACGGCCGACCCGACCTCGGCGTCGTCCTGTCCGAACTGCCGGTGGCTCCGTCCGCCGGGCCGGAGATCGCGCGGATGATCCTAAACGGGGCGGAGGCGCGGCAAGCGAAGTTGGTGATCGGCCTCGAGGGGGTCGTTCCCCACCCCACGAGCGCCCCGAGCGAGGACGCGAACGAGGAGTACGTGTGGGCCGCGCTATCGCGACCGGACGAACGGCTGGCCGACCAGCTGCGATCGTCCAAGGCCCGCCTGCTCGAGGACGGGGTGATCGGCGGGGTCTCCGGGGCCCTGCTCGTCGAGGGCATCCGGAAGACCGTACCGGTGGCGGTTTTGCTCGTCAGCGCGCATCCTTCGGAGGAGGGTTTCCCGGACCATCGGGCCGGGGCCGCGCTCATCGAAGCGCTGGATCGAATGCTCCCGTCCCTAAAGATCGATACCGGTCCTCTACGCTCCCAGGCCGAGGCCATCGAGCGGGCGCTTCGAGCGGCGCTCAAGGGTCGGGACCGCAAGGCGGCCGGTCCCGCCGAGACCCCCGCTCCCCCCTCGGAACCGACGATCTACGGGTGAAGCCCTCCCCTACGCGCCGAACGTTTCCCGATACGTCAGCAGGTACAGCGTGCCGGCGACCATCGTGGAGATCAAGATCAGCATCGCGAGCGGGTTCGCCGCGAACTTCCATACCGTGATGCCGATGAGGACCGCCGGGACGAGCAGCGTCGTCAGCGCGGTCACCAAGCGCCCGTCCATCGCCGGCCCGACGCCGTCGACCAGATAACGTTTGATTGGGGGTCGGCCGCGGGGTGCCGCCGTTAGCCCGTTCGACCGGAGTCGGGAACCCGTGGCCTCGGAATGATCCTATCGGACACTTCGGGGGGCCGCTCGCTCGACAATGCCTCCCTATCCCAAGAGGGCCGCCATCCCCCGCTCGCGGGGGTCCGATCAGGCCGGACCGCTTCCCGGGGGCAGTATCTCCAAGGTCAGTTCGACGCCGGTGATCGGCGATTCCGCGGCGACCGCGGGGGCGAGTCGAGGCCCGGCGGGCAGCAATGGTTCGCGCTCCGTGATCCCCAGATCGACCGGCGCCGGTCGGATCAGCGCCGCCTCGGGGGTGTAGGCGCGCATTCGCTCGGCGTGGAGGACCGCTTCGGCCGGCTGGATGAGCTCGCGCTCGATCAACCGGGCCACGATCCCGGCCCAGTACCGGTCGACCTGCGCGATCGGAAGCTTCCGATCCTGGCGGGCGAGGGTCTCGTTGTCGAGGACCTGGAGCGTCGCGTGGCCGCGCTGTTGTCGCTCGACGAACGCGTCCAGGAAGTGCAATCGCGCCAAGGTCCGGTCCGCGAGCGCGCGTCGCTCGGCCTCGCATTCGAACGGACGGATCGCGAAGACCTTGAGGACGGAGGCGTTGCGGGCGGCGGCCTCGACGACGAACGGCAGCGCCCCGCTCCCGGTGCCGCCCCCCAGGCTGGCAACGATGGTGATGAAATGGGCCCCTTCGAAGAGACGCTGCAGGACCGGTTCGGCGGAACGGGCGAGTCGTCCGCCGACCGACGCCGACCCGCCGGTCTCCGGGGGGTCGCCGTTCTCGGGTCCTAGGCAGATCCGCCGGTCGAACTCCTCCAGCTCCTGGACCCTCGGGTCACAATTGATCGCGACGGTTTCGAGGTAGGGCAGGTGCTGTCGGGCCACGGCTCGGGCTACACGGATCCCACCGCCGCCCACCGCGGCGAGCACGAAGCGGATGTCCTGGCCGAGCCGGACGGACTCGACACCCACCGATTCGTACCCCTCGCCGGTGCCGAATTCCTCGACGCGCTCTCCCGTTCGTCCCTCTCCCTCGTACACCGCACCCACCCCTTTTTCGTCCGATTCGACGCACGTCGGAGGCTACCGCCCGACGACCCCCCGACGCTCCAGCTCCTCCGCACTCCGTTCGAGCTCGCGGATACGGTGTTTCGCTTCGGTGGCGTCGCGGATCGCGGCGCGAGACCGGGCGACCGTTTCCGAGACCTTGAGCTCGAGTTCCCCCCGTCGAACGAGCAGGGCGAGGAGATCCTCGAGCTGCTGGCCGTTCGCGACGAGTTCCCCGTAGGCCCGATAGGTCTCCACTTCCCCCGATCGCAGTCGGACCCGGACCTCGACGAGTTCCGGTTCGTTGGCGACGGGAGCGGGCGGCTCGACGGCCGATTGGGCTCGGCCTCGAAGGAACGCGCGGAGCGCCTGCCGGACGAGCTCAGAGCGGTTTCGGAACTCGCCCGTGGCAACGAACGAGTCCACCAGCTGGAGCTCCCGGCGGTTGCACCGTAGTGCGATCCGCTCGTCCTCGGGGCCGACCTTCAGAGCCCGGGGCGCAACCCCCGAGTTCTTCGGTCGGAGCTGTTTGTCGAACACGACGGGTCCGAACTATGGAAATTTCCTCTACTTAAACCAAGGCGTCCGATGGCGTCGGAGCCATCGCTCAGGTTGGAACACGAGGTGAATCGTCGTGTCGAACAAACCCGAAGGTCGCGAATTCGTCCGCCCCGGGCGGAACCCGCAGTATAACTTGCCGCGCGAGGTCGCTTTCCCGCGCTCTTCGGCGCTTCGGTCCGGATCCCTGCCCCGTGAGGCAAAAGCTCCGTCGGACGATACGACACGTGCGGGAGAGCGGGCGCCTCTCGACCGATCACTTCGTCGACGCAAGCGGCTCGTTGGCGGCGGCCACCGGAACGACCAGGCTCTTGCCACACTTCCAGCACGCTCGCTCATTTGGGTAGACGACGGCGCCGCAGTTCGGGCAGGCGCTCTCCTGCTTTCCTGCCGGGGTCGGCATCGTCTTCTCGGTGGTCCCGGAAGGTGGCTCGGCCGTCCCCCCGGAAGGCGGTAGGGAGCCCGGGGCTCGGGCCCTCCGAGCGCTCTCGCGGTTCTTCAGCAGGACGTAGACGAGAATGCCGATGAAAAAGACGAGGCCCGGATAGATGAAGATCACCTCGTACGCCGCGGGCAGGATGAGCTCCGTGGTCGATAGGAAATCGCCGGAGACCGGCCCTTCCACCCCCGAGTAGCTCCCGTTGGTGTAGAGCCAGACCCACGTGAGGTTCTTCGGTGACGAGCTGTTCGATATCGCGAGCGCGAGGTTCCACCACCAGATGTCGGCCCCGGGCAGCGATCGGGCGAAGGTTACCGTCGACGCGGTGGAGAGATTCGACGCGAAGGTGTGATTGAGCTCGAAGAAGGCATACCCCGACGGACAATTGGGCGATCGATTCCCGGTGGCCCCGGGGCAGTCGGAGATGTACAGCGTCAAGAAGCGGGCCTGCTCTCTTTGGGGCAGGTACTGCGGGTCGATCGAGGCGCTGAAATTGTAGGTCCCCCCCTGGGCCCCGTCGAACGGGGTCACCTTCGCGTCCTGGATGACGGCCCCGCCGTTGCCGTACGGGCTCGCCGGGTTCGAACTCGCCGACGGGCTCGGAAGGCGCAGTTCATTCGCGTAGATGACCGAAAAGATCGGGGCACTGATCAGGAGAACCGCCAGGCCGGCGATGGCGAGCTGGCGGGGCCGCTTCCAGCCGAGATAGATCGGTACGGCGGCCCCGAACAGCAACAGGACCGCGATCGCCACATACGGGCCGAGGTAGACGAGGCTCCCGACCAGGGTCAAGATGGCCACAGCCATCAGGACCGCTCGCCCGATCCGGCGGGTTCCGAACTGTTTCCACCCTCCCGGGGCCATCGACGGGGCCGCGAGCATGGTACGGCATATAAGGCATGAGGCGAGTTCGACGACGGAGATGCCGCACGCGCTGATTGTCCTCGACGGCCTTGGCGACCGGCCCGACCCGCACCTGGACGGACGGACTCCGCTGGAGGCCGCGGCGACGCCGCAGCTCGACCGGATCGCCCGGGCGGGTCGGACGGGTCAGGTCGATCTGCTCGGGCGCGGCATCGCCCCCGAGTCGGACGCCGGGGTCCTCGCCCTGCTCGGCATCGACCCGCGGCTACAATCCCCGGGGCGGGGGGTGCTCGAGGCCCTCGGAGCGGGGGTCCCGTTGGCGCCCGGGGATGTCGCCTGGAGGCTCAACTTCGCCACGTCCGACGGCGAGGGTGTCATCCGGGACGCGCGCGTCGGCCGATCGCTTACGAGCCACGAGGCGGTCGAGCTCGCCCGCTCCCTCACCGAGGCCGATCTGCTCGCCTCCGAGGGGGTTCGGGCCGAAGTTCGCGCGACCGTCGGCCACCGTGGGGTGCTTTGGATGCACCCGGAGGACGGACGTCGGCTCTCCCCGGAGGTCTCGAACTCCGATCCGTTCTACGTGAAGGTCGGCGGCACCGGACAGGCCCGCCGGGTCGAACGCCCTCGACGGCTACCGGTCGAGCCGCTCGATGACTCGCTGGAGGCCGCCCGAACCGCCCAGCTCCTCGATCGATTCTTGGCGGAGGCCGCCGCCCAGCTGTCGGGACAATCGACCAACGCGCGACGCGCTATGAGCGGAAAGCTCGTCGCCAACTCCCTGCTGGTTCGCAGCGCCGGCGCCCTCCCCGCCTCCCCGACCCCGACGTTTCGCGAGCGATGGGGGATCGGGGCAGCGGCGGTCACCGAGATGCCGGTCGAACGCGGGATCGCGCGGTGGCTCGGGATGGCCGACCTATTCGTCGGTCCGATGGGGCCGGACCGGGGGGCCGCGCTCGAAACGCGGGCTCGCATCACGGCGGAGGCGATGCGGGCCCATGAGTTCGTCTACGTCCATCTCAAGGGACCCGACGAGCCGGGCCACGATGGAAACGTCGCGCTGAAGACGGCGATCATCGAGGAGATCGATCGGGCCTTTTTCGGACCGTTCCTGGCGGCCCTCGACCTGGACGAGCACCGGGTCGCCGTCACGGCCGATCACGCCACCCCGTGCGCCCTGCGGGCGCACTCCGACGACCCGGTTCCCCTCTTGATATCCGGAGCCGGTGTCGCGGCCGCCGCCGCGGCGACGGAGGAGCCCGCCCCGAAATTCGGGGAGACCCAATGTGCGAGGGGAGCTTTGGGCACGGTCCGAGGGAATGCGGTCTTGCCCCTCCTCCTTAGGGATCACTCGTGAGAAGCCTCGCACTCATCGTTCCGCGAGCCGAGGGGGAGCGGATCCGCCGCCTCCTATCCGAAGGGGATTGGCTGAGGAAGGACCTTCGGATCGCCACCGATTCCGACTCCCTCGCGCTCCCGCTGACGGCGGTTCCGAACCCCGGGGTCCCCGGCGGACGGGTGGGCGAATGGGAGTTCGATCCGGTGGCGCCGCCGGGGCCGCGCTCGTATCGGGATCTCCTCGCCCCCGGGGGGGCGGGGGCTTCGGCGCTGCCACGGGCATTCGACGTCATCGGGGACGTGGTGCTGATCCGACTGCCGCCCGGATTGTCCGAACGTCACGCCGAGATCGGATCAGCGCTCCTGCAGTTCGTGCCCGGTGCGCGCATCGTGGGCGTCGATCGCGGCGTCCACGGGACCGAACGCCGGCGATCGCTCCTACGCATCGCAGGGACGGGGGACTGGCACACCCGGCACTCGGAGAACGGCCTGACGATGGACGTGGACCTGGAAGCCGCGTACTTCTCGCCCCGACTGGCCCGGGAACATGCGCGCATCGCCCGGCTGGTGCAGTACGGGGAGACGGTGTTCGACCTCTGCTGCGGCATCGGCCCCTTCTCGCTCCAGATCGCCCGGGACGGGCGAGCTTCCAAGGTGGTCGGCATCGACCTGAACGGCGCGGCCGTCGCCTTGGGACTCGGGAATGCGAAGCGACTCGGATTGGCCGGGCGCGTGGAGTTCCGGCATGCCTCTTTGGACGAGTTCATTCCCGTCGCGGGGACGGCCGATCGGGTGATCTTCAATCTTCCCCGCGAAGGGATTAAGTATCTCGCCGAGGTGGGAAACTCCGTCGGGCCCGGCGGCTGGCTGCACTATTACGAGGTGACGGAATCGGTGGCGAAGGACCGTCGCCCGGAGGAGTTGGCCCGCGTGCTTCGGGAAGGTTCCGGTGGTACCTGGGAGCCGGCCCAGGGCCGACGGGTGCACGCCTATTCGCCCTCCCAGGAACTCATCGCCTACGCCCTCCGGCGGTCCCCGTGAACGCCACCCCCTTGACCGTGGGCCTAGCCGAGGTCTCCCGGGGGGACCATGCGCTGGTCGGGGGCAAAGCGAGCCAGCTCGGGGAGGTCGTTCGGCAGGGACTCCCGGTGCCGCCGGGGATGGTCGTCACGACCCGCGCCTTCGTGGCCTTCGTGGAGGGGACGGGGATCGGTCCCACCATCACCGCCGCGCTGGGGCAGATCGATCCGGCCCGGCCGGAGAGCGTGGAACCGGCGTCCCGGAGGATCCGCGACCTGTTTGAACAGACCGAATTCCCCGCGGAACTGCGCCGCGCGCTCGTCGGCGCGGTGGACACGTTCGTTCAGGAGCACGAGGCGCACGCCTGCGCCGTCCGCTCCTCGGCCACGGCGGAGGACCTCGAAGGGGCCTCGTTCGCCGGCCTCCAGGAGACGTACCTGAACGTGATCGGCACCGACGCGATCCTCGCCGCCATCCGCCGTTGCTGGGGTTCCCTGTTCACGCCCCGCGTGCTCGTCTACCGGGCGAAGAAGGGGTTCGACCACTCGGAGGTCGAGTTGGCGGTCCTGGTCCAGAAGATGGTCGATGCGTCCACGAGCGGGATCCTCTTCACCCGGGACCCGAACACCGGCGAGAACCACATGATCATCGAGGCCGGCTGGGGACTGGGCGAGGCGATCGTCGGCGGCGAGGTGACCCCCGACCACTATGTGGTGGATGGGGCGTCGCAGCGCATCGTCCAGAAGCAGGTGAGCGAGCAGGCGTTCCGGCTGGTCCGGGCTCCCGATGGCGGGAACCTACGCGAAGAGGTCCCGGCCGCCGAGCGCAATCGGCAGAAGCTGTCCGATGAGCGGATCCAGCGGCTCGCATCCCTCGCGCGGGTGATCGAATCGCATTACCGCCGACCGATGGACGTCGAATGGTGCGCCGACGCCCACTCCCTCTACATCGTCCAGGCGCGGCCGATCACGACGATCCCCTCCGGCACGTTCGTGGCCGATCGCCCCCAGGGGCGCACCGCCCCCGAACCGGAAGAAGCTGGAGCGGGCAGCGCGCTGGTGCGCGGGTTCGGGGCGAGTCCGGGGATCGCGGGGGGCACGGCCCGGCTCCTGCGGACCGCCTCCGAGATGGGGCGGTTGCGCGCCGGGGAGATCCTCGTCACGACGATGACGACCCCGGATATGGTACCGGCGATGGCGCAGGCCGGGGCGATCGTCACCGATGAGGGCGGGATGACCTGCCACGCCGCGATCGTGTCGCGGGAACTCGGCGTGCCGTGTGTCGTCGGGACCCGCCAGGCCACGAAGATGATCGCCGAGGGTGCGGCGGTGAGCGTCGACGGGAAGGCCGGCGCGGTCTACGCGGGATTGGCGAGGGCCGAGCAGGCGAAGGCCGCTCGCCCGACCGCCCAGGGAGGCTCGGCGGATCCCTCACATGGCCACGTGCCGGTCACTGCGACAAAGATCTACGTGAACGTGGGCGTCCCCGAGAAGGCCGCCGAGTACGCCCGCCTCCCGGTCCAGGGGGTGGGGTTGATGCGCATCGAGTTCATCTTCACGGCCCATGTCCGGGAGCACCCGCTCTCCCTCCTTCAGAAGGGCCGCAAGGACGAGCTCGTCGCCCGACTGTCAGAGGGGATCGCGATGGTCTGTCAGGCGTTCCATCCGCGCCCCGTGATCATCCGAACCTCGGATTTCAAGACGAACGAATATCGCGGGATGCCCGGCGGGGAGCCGTTCGAACCCGGCGAGGAGAACCCGATGATCGGATGGCGCGGGTGCTCGCGCTACGTCTCGCCCGTGTACCGGCCCGCCTTCCTGGCCGAGCTCGAGGCGATCCAGAAGGTGCGCGTCGATCGGGGGCTCAAGAACGCGATGGTGATGCTCCCGTTCGTCCGCAACACCTGGGAGCTCGAGGAGATCACCGAGATGATGCGGGCGGCCGGCCTGAAACGCTCCCGGGATTTCCAGCTGTACCTGATGGCCGAGGTCCCGTCCACCGTCCTGCTGGCGCGGGACTTCTCCCGGCATTGCGACGGGTTTTCCATCGGTTCGAACGATCTCACCCAGTTGGTCCTCGGCGCCGACCGCGACTCGGAGATCCTCGGTCGCATGGGCTACTTCGACGAGCGGGACCCCGCCGTGCTGCGGGCGGTCGAGATGCTGATCGAGGGGGCGCATTCGGCGGGCCGCACCGTCGGGATCTGCGGTCAAGGACCGAGCGTCTACCCCGAGTTCGCCGAGTTCCTGGTCCGCAAGGGGATCGATTCGATCTCGCTCAACGCGGACACCGTCGTCCCGACGATCCGCTCGATCGCCGCCCTCGAGCAGCGGATGAAGCTCGACGGTCTGCGCCGCACGGACGCCTGAACGAAGGCTCACTGCGGCCGGTGCCGGGGGGGTCGCCACCGGGGCGGCGCCGGGGGTCCGGCGGCCGGAAGCCGTAGGTCCACCTCGGGGGGCAGTACGAATTCGGCCCGCTCGCCGACTGGCTCGAACCCGAGGCTCGCTAGACGTACAACGGGCCGGGGGCCCCGGACCAGCATCCCGACGGTCGCCACCCGGTCGGGGAACGCGTGGAGGAGGGCATGGCGCACGATCGCGCTCGCCGCGCCGAGACCTCGATCGGTGGCCGCCGTGCCGACGGCGTGCACGCCGGCCGTCTTCCCGTCCGAGTATACGATCCCGGAGGCGACGTCCCGACCCGCGCGCTGCGCGGCCAATGGGACGAACGACTCCCCCGGATTCGGATGGTGGGCGAGGACCTCGAGGGACCGCACTAGCTCCGCGCGCTCCTCCGGTCGGCCCCAGAAGGCGCCGATCCGGTCGAGCTCCTCGGGCGGCACTTCCTGGACTTGGAACGCCCCGGAATCCTCGATGCCCCCCGGGGGCCGGGCCGCCTCCAGAAGGACGACCGGATCGGGCGCGAGCGTGAAGCCGAACCGCCGCAGACCCGCGTCGATATGGGGCGGAGGCGGCCGGCGGGTGAGGATCACCGGCCGCAACGCCCTTTGGAAGTAGTGGTCGAGCGTCCGCTCGAAGAACGCGGCCTGCCGCTCGGGCCCGACCGTTCCGACGACCGCGTAGTTGAACCGAGGCGCCGGAATCCGCTCGTGGGTGACCAGCTCCGCCCCCGAGATCCCCAACGAGAAGCCCCCAAGAGCGAGGATGAACGCCCGCTCGGCCGAGAGCACACGCTCGGAGCGATCGAGGGGAGCGGAAGCGTCCACGCGGCGCAGGACCCGCTGCGGCTTATCTCGCGTTCGGCCACCGGATAGCCGGGTGGCGCGGTCCCGCGGCGATCGCCGTCCGCCCCGGCCTGACCCTGTCGACATGACTTTATCCCGGTCCGGGTTCGCGCCCGCCGGACGGGGACGAACGGTGCCTTCGCGAACGATCGGGGCCGCCGGTCCGGTGGCGGTCTTGGGGGCCGGCAACATGGGCAGCGGGATCGCCCAAGCCTGCGCCCAAGCGGGTTTCGCCGTACGGGTTCGGGACGTCGATGATGCAATGCTCGCCCGCGGGCGGGGTCTCGTCGAGAAGACGCTGGCCGGGGGGATCCAGCGCAAGAAACTCACGGAGTCCCGGCGCGACGATATCCTGTCGCGCATCGTCTGGACCCGGGACGTCGGGGAGGCCGTGCACGACGCCGCCCTCGTCATTGAGGCCGTCTTCGAGGAGGAGGCCGTCAAGCGGCCCCTGTTCCGCGAGGTCGGCGAGCGGGCGTCGCCCGAGGCGATCGTGGCGACGAATACGTCGAGCCTTTCGGTCACTCGACTGGCCGAGGGGTTCCCGGACCCCGGGCGGTTCGCCGGCCTGCATTTTTTCTTTCCGGCGGCGATCAACAAGCTGCTCGAGGTCATCGGTGGGGCGCGGACCGATGCGGCCACCCTCGAGGAGCTCGAGCGGTTCGGCTATCGGCTGAGGAAGGTGCCCATCCGGGTCCGGGATTCCGCGGGATTCGCCGTCAATCGGTTCTTCGTGCCCTACCTGAACGAGGCGGCGCGGCTCTCGGAAGAGAACGTGGCCAGCCTCGCGACGATCGAGGAGGTCGGTCGGCGGACCTTTGGGGCGACGCTGGGTCCGTTCGAGCTCATGAACGTCACGGGGATCCCCATCGCCTTCCATTCCGAGACGTCCCTGGCGGGCGCCTTCGGGGCGTCGTATGCCCCCGCTGGATCCCTCGAAGCCCAGTTCCGCTCCGGCCAACCGTGGCCCTGGCGGGACAGCTCGGTGGAGCCGGCCAAGGAGGAGAGCGTGCGGGCGCGTCTGCTCGGCTTGGTCTTCGGGATCGCCACCCAGCTCGTGGAAGAGGGGGTCGCCTCCGCTGAGGCGACCGACCGGGGCGCGACCGTCGGGCTGCGCTGGGCGAAGGGGCCGTTCACCCTCCTCAACGAGATCGGACTCGCCGAGGGTCGCCGTCTCGTCGAAGCGTACGCCGGACGATGGGCGGGCGCCTTCCCGATCGCCCCCACCCTGATCGAACGGGCCGCGCGCGGCGAGGCGAAGTGGCCGCTCACCTTCGTCCGGGTGGAGCGTCGGGGTCCGGTCGACTGGGTCCTGCTCGATCGCCCCGAGGTGCTGAACTCGCTGAACTCCGACCTCCTGTCCGATCTCGATCGGTCGTTCCGCACGCTCGAGGCGGATCCGACCGTGCGGTGCGTGGTCCTCAGCGGTTCCTCCCCGGTGTTCGCCGCGGGGGCGGATATCGGCGAGATGGAGGGCAAGGACCTCGCCGAGGGCCGCCGATTCGGGTTCGCCGGCCAGGCGGTGTGCCGACGCATCGAGGAGTTCAAGGCGCCGGTCCTCGCCTTCGTCGAGGGCTATGCCCTCGGCGGCGGCCTGGAGCTCGCGCTCGCCGCCGACTTCATCATCGCGGCGAACTCCGCCCGCTTGGGCCTGCCCGAGGCCACGGTAGGCATTCATCCGGGCTTCGGGGGCGCGAGCCGCCTGACGCGCCTCATCGGGGCGGGGCGCGCGAAGCTCCTGATCTTCTCCGCCGAGCCGATCCCGGCGACCGAGGCCCTCGAGATCGGCCTGGTCGCGCGGACCGTCGCCCCCGAGACCGGTCGGCAGGAAGTGCAAGCCCTGGCCACCCAGATCGCCGCTCGGGCGCCGCTCGCCCTCGCCTGGGTGAAATCGGTCATCAACCGCGGCGCCGACGCGCCCCTGGAGACCGCGCTGCGGCTCGAGGGGGAGTCGGCGGCCCACACCTTCGCGACCGCGGACCGCACCGAGGGGATGCGAGCGTTCCGAGAGCGACGCCCCCCGAAGTTCGAGGGGCGCTAGGCGGGGCGGGCCCGCTAGTGCGGCGGCGGGCCGCCGGCGACCAGGGCGTCGTACTGCTCGGCCGAGAGCAGGGCCTGCGGGTCGAACGGGCCCGCCGGCGTCAATCGGTAGATCCAGCCGGCGCCGAACGGGTCCTGGTTCACCTGGCCCGGCGTCGTCTTGAGCGATTCGTTCACGGCCCCGATCGTCCCGTCGGCCGGTGCGTAGACGTCCGCCACGGTCTTCACGGATTCGAGGACCAAAACCGACTCCCCGCGGCGGACCGTTCGCCCGGGCTTCGGGAGGTCGACGAACACGATGTCCGTCAGCTCCGACTGGGCATGGTCGGTGATCCCCACGACGAGATCCGGGCCGTCGACCCGGACCCATTCGTGGCTCGAGGTGTACCGTCGATCCGTCGGCGTCGCGCTCATGTCCCCCCCTCCCAGCTCTCGGCGTACTTACGTTGCCCCTCGGTGAGGTCGTCGACCGTGGCGCCCATCGGGGCGAGGGCGGCGCGGGCCACCGCGAGATCGATCTCCTCCGGGACGGGCAGGACCTGGGCCGGTAGGCGCAGCCCGTGCTGTGCGATCCGCTCGGCGCACAGCGCCTGGAGCGCGAAGCTCAGGTCCATGATCTCGACGGGATGGCCTTGCCCGGCCGCCAGGTTGACGAGCCGCCCCTCGGCGATGAGGTAGGCGCGGCGGCCATCGGCGAACCGGTACTCCTCGACCAGCGGCCGAACCCGTCGATGCTCCACCGCGAGGCCCTCGAGATCGGGCCGGGAGACCTCCACGTCGAAGTGGCCGGCATTGGCGAGCAGGCAGCCGTCCTTGAGCACGCGCAAATGCTCGGTCCGGACCACGTCGCGGTTCCCGGTCGCCGTGACGATGAGGTCGGCGACCGGGGCCGCATCGAGCATCGACCGGACCTGGAACCCTTCGAGGCGGGCCTCGAGGGCGCGGACGGGATCGACCTCGGTCACGATGACCTCGGCCCCCAGGCCCCGGAGCCGGGTCGCGATCCCCTGGCCCGACCAGCCGTAGCCGGCGACCACGGCCACTCGACCGGCGATGAGCAGGTTCGTTGCGCCGAAGAGCCCGTCGAGGACCGACTGGCCGCAGCCGTAGCGGTTGTCGAACAGGTGTTTCATCCGCGCGTCGTTCACATCGATCGCCGGGAATCTCAGACGGCCGGCCTTCTCGAGGGCCCGTAACCGGGTGACCCCCGTCGTCGTCTCCTCCGTCGAACCCCGGATCGACCCGCGGTCGGGCCGCTCCGTATGGGCGAGCGCGACGAGGTCGGCGCCGTCGTCGACGATCACGTCCGGGTCCGCCTCGAGCATCGCGCGGACCCCGGTCCGGTACTCGGCGACCGTCTCGCCCTTGCGGGCGTGGGCATCCACGCCTTCGGCGATGAGGGCCGCGACGGCGTCGTCATCGGTGGACAGCGGGTTCCCGGCGGCCACGTGGACCTCGCCCCCGCCGGCCTGGAGCGCCAGCGCGAGCGCCGCGGTCTTCGCCTCGACATGAAGGACGAGCGATAAGGTCAGGCCGGCGAACGGCCGTTCGGACTGGAACCGGGCCCGGATCCCTTCGAGGACCGGCATGTGGGCACGGGCCCAATCGACCTTGAGTCGCCCGACGGTCCCGTCCCCTACCATCCTGCGCCCGGCCCCTCGAGGGCCCGGCCGGGGATAAATCGGTTGGGGCGCCCGGCGGACCGGCGCGGCCTATTGGGTGACCGCCCCGCAGAACGGACAGACCAGATAGGTCGCGGGGATCTCCTTGTGACAGTTCGAACAGGTGATCATCCCGCTATCGGCGGGGGCCGCCGCCGGGGCCGCCGGCTCGACGGCCGCGGGCGGCGGGGTCGCCGGGCGCGCGGGGGCTGCGGCGGGCGGCGGGCGCGCCGCGGGAGGACGACGGGGCGGGGTGCCCCGACCCGGCGGCGGGGTCTCCTCCTTCGTAGCGGTCTCCCGGGGCGCGCTCATGCCGGCCCGGGAGCCTTGGGCCTGCTGCATCTTCCACTGGCCGAACGGAACGTACGTCGACTGGCGCTTCCACCAGTCCCAGAAGGCGCTCTCGGAATAGCTGTCGCCCAGCGCCTTGCGGCCCTCGGCCCGGAACCGCTCGACGAAGTCAGCGTAGCCCTGCCGCTCCGGATCGTCCTTCTCCTCGCCGGCGCGGCCCAACAGCGTTGCGGCGCACTCCGGGCAGACCGCCGAGTTGCCCGGGATCGTCGATCCGCATCGGCTGCAGCGGACTCGGTCCGACTCGAACTCGGCGCCGCACTCGGGGCAGGCGACGGCGGTCTCCGGGATCATCGCCCCGCACTCGCCGCACTC
Organism: Thermoplasmata archaeon; assembly: GCA_035945215.1. Lineage (GTDB taxonomy): Archaea > Thermoplasmatota > Thermoplasmata > Lutacidiplasmatales > UBA184 > Lutacidiplasma. Next base: position 38,793 of record DASZAJ010000007.1, on the reverse strand, counting down.
GACGACCTTGCCCTTGGCCTTCTGGACCGACACGAACAGGAACAAGACGATCCCCGCGGCGATGGCGGCGGCGATCACGAGCCACAGCCACAGCGCAAGGCCGAGGAACGATTGGTCGTACCAGGGCGTCGTGGTCGGGGGCGCCGTCGACGGGATGATGAAGGCGTTCGTGACGTTGTAGTGAACGGTCCGACCGTCGTGGAAGACGCTCGCGTAGAGGGTATACGTCCCCGGCACGGCGGAGCTCTCGATGAGGACGCTGACGTTCGTCTCCCCGCCCGAAATGACCCGACCGCTGGCGATCTGCAGGAATCCGCCCGTCGAGGAACGCGCCGTGATGTTGAGCTGCGCCGAGCCGTTCCCGGCGTAGCTCACAAAGGCGTGCAATAGGTAGCTATTGCCGATCGTAAGCGTCCCCGAGGGGCCCGTCGTGCTGAAGGCGATGTACGGGGGATAGATCGTCAGACTCTGCGCGGCGCTCGCCGCGCCGGCCCCGGGGCTCCAATTGATGACGACGGTGAAAGTGCTCAGGACCCCGCCGGTCGCGTACCCAACAAGGCTCCCGTTGACGATCCAGTCGAAGCGGACCGGGTGGCTCGCCCCGGGCGCCAGGGGACCGTAGACCTGTGGGCGGCCGATCTGCACGGGGGGCTTGCCCGCCGCCGAGAGCAAGAGCGTCGCCGTGAAGCTCGACACGGTCCCGGTGCCGGTGCTCTGGACGTTCTCGATCACGCTCAGGTTCTCGCCGATGGCGGTCGATCCGTTCGTGACGGGCGTGGCGCCGATGGCGAACGTCGGGGAACCCGCGATTACCGACACGCGGTACTGCGGGAAGATCACGTAGGACGTGGGAATTGGCCCCGTGGCGTTCGGCCCCGTCGGCTGCATCTCGGAAGGGTACGCCGGGAGCGACGCGTAGAACCATTGGGTGATCCCCTGGCTCCCCGGGTTGGCCGTGACGCCGACGTGGTAGCTGCCCAGGAAGTTCCCGTCGGGCAAGGAGGCATTCGTAAGCTGGTCGGAGGCGAGCAGGAGGCTCGCGTTCCCCGAGGCATCGACCTCGCCGTAGTTCGCCACGCCCGCGGCCCGGTCCCAGGCCGCCACGTAGGCGGCGAGGCTCGGGTCGGCCGTGGAGAGCCCGTTGAGCGCGGAGACGGTCGCATTCTCGCTCGTGGCGCCCGAATAAGCGTAGGGGGCCTGGACCGTCGCCCCCTGGACGATGATCCCCTGGGCGCCGCGGACCGGAACGTTGAGCCACCGGTAGAACGCCGCCGAGCTCGTGGCGTCGGGGACGACGAAGGACTGGTGGGCGAAGTTGACGGGCGCGGCGGGGGGTACCGAAACGTTGGCGAGGAACGCCCGGGCGCCGCCCGTGAGCACGATTTTGTTCGAATGCCAGGGTACGTAGGGGAGGGTGCCGGGCAGCCCCGGGGTCGCGTTCCAGTTCTCATCGAACGTGGTGTCCGCGGCGGTCAGGGTGCTCCCCGAACCCGAGACGGTCAGGTTGAAGCTCCACGGGGCGACGAAGCTCAGGGTCACGGAGTGGATCGTGGTGGGGGTCGACGCGGTTCCGAAGGCGATCGCGACCTGGCCCGATCCCAGGGCGGCGAGGAAGGCGGGGACCCCCCCCTGGTCGATCGACGCGATCGCCGCCGCCGGGACCGGCGCATCCACGCTGGTGGTGCCGGTCGAGGCCGCGAAGTGGATCGGGCTGAAAGTCCAGGAGTTCGGGCCGATCACGATCCGGGAGTTGGACGTGGTGGAAGCCGCGGTGGAGTTGTACGAGATGCTCAGGCTACCGGAGGCGACCGTAGGGTAGGCCGCCGCGAGCGCGAGCGCGTCCGAGGAGTTACCCGGGGGCGGCAGGACGAGCGGGGCGGGCGCGGTGCCCCCCAGTACAGCGTTACCGGGCGTTGGACTGGCGGTGCTCGGGGGGACCCCGGGCAGAGTCGACCCGTTCAGCGGGTCTCGGAAGGAGTTGTTCAGCAACGAGGCGAGGAAGGTGGCCTGGCCCCCCCCGATCACGCTGAGGACCGGCGCGTACGCGACGTCGGCCCCGAACGCCTTCGAGGCGGGCGTGGACGAGTTCGAACTCGCGTTGCCCACGAGGGCGCTCGTCGCGGGATTGCGTCCGACCGTGCTATGGGAAAGCCAGAGGCTCGCCGAGCTCCCGTTGACGGTGATCGACCCGGGGAAGGCGAGCGCTCCGTTGGTCATCTGGAACGATCCGGTGATGGTCACGGTGAGGATCGGATAGGGATCGATCTGGGTCACGAGGGTGGTGATCGACGAGTTGGTCAGGACCATCGTGCCGGCGTCGAGGAGGTGGTAGATGTGGGAGAGCTGGCTCGCCACGGAGCCTCCGTTGCCGATGAATTCGACGAAGACGATCGTGGTATTGCGGACATTCAGGGTCCCGCCGGCGGCGACGGTGAGGTTGCCCCCCTCGTAGTACGTCAGCCGACCGGTCGCCGGTCCCAAGGTCAGGTTGACCCCGGAGGGCACGGTGAGGTCCCCCCCGTACTGGGTCGTCGCCATGGGCGTCGGATGGGCGGGGGACGAAGGCGCGGCCAGGTGGGAGGGGGCGATCGCGATGGTCCGGCCCGCCCCCAGGACCGTGAGGGCCCCGAGTACGGTGATCAGGAGGAGCAGACCGAGCAGAAACACATGGGGGGATCGTTCGCGGCGGTTCCCATCGCCTTGGGGGGCCCAAGGGTTGCCATGAGAGCGGTTCACGTTCGCAAATGGTGTGGTCCCGGTATAAAAATGATGGCCGCGCCAATCTCGAGAGTTCGTACCGTTCCGGGTGCGCCGAGTTCCCCTCACGGGACCGGGGCGCTGACCACGACCTTTCCGAACAGGCCCGGCGCGCAGGACCGCTCGAACGCCTCCCGGGCGCGCTCGAACGGGTACGTCGAATCGATGACGGGATGGAGCGAGCCCAGGGCGATCTGCTCGAGCACCTGAGCGAACTCCCGGGGATCGGCCATCGTGCTGCCCCGGATGGAGGCTTGGCGCCAGAACAGGGTGCGAAGATCGATCTCGACCTTGGGGCCGGCGGTTGCCCCGATGACCACCAGCCGGCCCCCCCGGGCAAGGGCTTGAACCGATCGCGGGACGGTGGGCTGGCCGACCGAGTCGAAGATCACGTCGACCCCTCGCTTGCCGCTCCACTGCCAAAGGAGGCGGTCGAGAGGAACTTCGGGGCTGAAGACGAGCAGTTCTTCCGCGCCGAGGGCCCGAACCCGTTCGGCATGGCGATCCGAACGGGCCGCCACGACCACCCGGGCCCCGGAACGCTGGGCGATCTGAACCGCCGCGGTCGCCACCCCTCCCCCCGCCCCGATGATCGCGCAGGTCTCACCGGCCGAAAGCTGGCCCACGGTACAAAGCGCCCGCCAAGCCGTCTGGAAGACCAAGGGCACCGAGGCCGCCTGTTCGAAGGAAAGTCCCGCCGGGATGGGGTGGACGTTGCGGGCGGGCACGACCACGAGCTCAGTGGCAGTGCCTTGCGTATGCTCCCCGAGGATCCGATAGGCGCGGCAGTACGACTCCTGGCCCCTTCGGCAAGCCTCGCACGTCCCGTCCCAGATCCCGGGGTTCAGCAGGACGGCGGTCCCCACGGGGGGGCCGTCGAGCCCGGGCCCGAGGCGATCGATCACCCCGGCCCCATCGGACCCCAGAACGTGGGGCCGTTCGATCGACACGCCGGGAATTCCTTGAAGGGTGAACTGATCGAGGTGGTTGAACGCGGCCGCACGGATCCGAACGCGGATCTCGCCCGGCCCGGGGACCGGCTCCGGGATGGAGACGAAGCCCGTCCCTTCGAGCCCTCCGTGCTCCTGAAAGCCGAATCCGTTCAGGGAAGCGCCCCCGGGGCCCGTTCCCAGCGCGTCCGGGTCCCGTCGTCCTCCACGACGATCCCGGCCGACTTGAGCGCGTCGCGGATCCGATCGGCCTCCTCGTAGTCCCCTCGATCCCGCGCCCGCCGACGCGCCTCCAAGGCGACCGCGACCACCGGACCCAACGTCTGCGCATCGTTCGAATCGGTCGGGGTCTCGAACAGGCCGAGCACCTCGCGGCCCCACCGGTACGGGGCGCCGAGAGCGGCGAGGGAGCTGCCGGTGAGCGACTCGAAATGGGGGGCCCACTCCTGCACCGTTCGCGACCATCCGAACAGCGCCGCGAGCACCTCGCGCGTCGCGAAATCCTCGGCCAGTGTAGTATCCAACTGGTCGACCAGGGTGCTCGATGCGGCGAGGATATCGGCCGGCAGCTCTCGACCCGGACCGTCCGGGCCGACTCGGTCGAACACCCGGCTCAACCGCAGGAAAGGGCCCACGAGACGCTCGTAGGCCTCCCGAGCTTCCGGTAGGCTCTCCCCGTCCACGAAGTTCAGCGGGCTGCGGTATTGGGCATTAAGGTAGTAGAATCTCAGCACCATCGCGCCGAACTGCTCGAGCGCCGTCTGGAGCGGGATCACGTTCCCAAGGGATTTCGACATCTTCTCGCCGCGCATCTGCAGCATCCCGGCGTGCATCCAGGCCCGGACGAGGGGGGCCTCCCCCGACGCGGCCTCGGCCTGCGCGATCTCCGCCTCGTGGTGCGGGAACTTCAGGTCGACCCCGCCCCCATGCAGGTCGTAGCGAGGGCCGAGGATGCGACCCGTGATCGCCGTATCTTCGATGTGCCAGCCCGGGCGGCCCGGACCCCACGGGGAGTCCCACGTGGGCTCCCCCGGCCGAGCGGCCTTCCAGAGCACGAAGTCCTCGGGGGCGCGTTTGCCCGGCTCGGCCTCGACCCGGGTCCCCGGCTTGGTCTGATCGAGCCGTTGGCCCGACAGCTTCCCGTACTCGGGGAACCGGGCCGCCTCGTAGTACACCGAGCCCGCGGAGGCGTAGGCGAACCCCTTGTCGACCAAGGCGCGGATCTGTTCGATGATCTCGGGCAGGTAGTCGGTCGCGTGGGGGTAGAAGTTCACCGAGCGCACCGCCAGCGCCTCCATCGCGATCCGCCAGGCGAGGAAGTGCCGGTCGGCGAGCCGCATCGGGTCGATCCCCGACTCGGCGCCGCGGGCGATCAAGCGGTCGTCGAGGTTGGTCACGTTCTGGATGTAGAACACCCGGTACCCCCAGCGGGTGAGGGCCCGCGCGACGACGTCGAAGACGACGGCCGTCCGACCGTGGCCGATGTGCGCATCGTCGTACGGGGTGAGGCCGCAGACGAACAGGCCCACCTTGGGGGGCGTGATCGGCACGAACAGCCGGGTCTCCCGGCTCAACGAATCGTAGACCGTGAACCGCCGCATCCTCTTACCGCCCGGCGAGCGCCGACCGGACGTCGTCGGCCAGGTCCGTCGGATCCTCGACCCCGCAGGAGAACCGCAGCAACCCGCCGGTGATGCCGCGGGACTCTCGCTCGGCCCGCGGAACCGACGAATGGGTCATCAGCGCGGGGTGGTCGATGAGCGATTCGACCCCGCCGAGGCTCTCGGCGAGCGTGAAGATCCTCAGTCGCTTGAGGAATCGCCGGGCCGCGGGCAGCCCCCCCTCCAGCTCGGCGCTGAGCATCCCGCCGAATCCATCCATCTGCCGGCGGGCGAGGGCATGCTGAGGGTGGGAGCGAAGCCCCGGATAGTGCACGGATCGCACGGCCGGACTCTTGACGAGGACCTCCGCGACGGCGCGCGCGCTCTCCTCGTGGGCGCGCATCCGCAGGGCGAGCGTATGGAGTCCCCGAAGTACGAGGAACGAATCGAACGGGCTCGGGACGGCCCCCACCGCGTTCTGCAGCCACCGAAGCTCCTCGCCCAAGGGGGCATCCTTCACCACGAGCGCCCCCCCCACCACATCGGAATGCCCACCCAGGTACTTGGTGGTCGAGTGCAAGACCACGTCGGCCCCCCGTTCGAGAGGGCGCTGGAGCGCCGGGGTCGCGAAGGTGTTGTCGACCGCCACGAGCGCGCCGGCCCGGTGCGCGATGCGGGCGATCGAGGAGAGGTCCGCGAGGCGCATCAGCGGATTCGTGGGGGATTCGACGAAGACGAGATCGGTCGGCTCCTCGAGGGCCGTGCGCAACCGGTCCAGACGGGTCATGTCGACATAGGAAGTGGTGATGTCGTACTGTCGACGGCAATGCTCGAACAGCCGCCAGCTCCCCCCGTACAGGTCGTCGATGGCCACGATCCGGCTCCCGGATCGCAGCCGTCCGAGCAGCGTCGTCAGGGCGCCCAGGCCGGAGGCGAAAGCGAGGCCCGTCCGTCCCTCCTCCACCTGGGCGAGGGCCCGCTCGAGAACCGTCCGGGTCGGGTTCGCCGATCGACTGTAGACGTAGCCGCGAGAGCGGTTCGGCGCGGACTGGGCGAAGGTGCTCGAAAGGTAGACCGGGACGTTCACCGCGCCGGTCGACGGATCCGGGGGCTGCCCGGCGTGGATCGCCTTGGTGCTAAATCGCATGGGGTTCCCCCTGGGAGGACAGGAAGGCCATTAGGTCGTGCCGGGTCAAGACCCCCACCGCCGGACCTCCCTCGCGCTCGCGGACGAGCAGCGCCCGCTCCTCCCGAAGGCGGTGGATGACCTCGCCGACCGGGTCGTCCGCCGAGATCTCCGGGAACGGCGGCCCCAGCACCGCCGAAACGGTCCGATCGAGGACGGTCCCGTCCTCCAGGGCGCGCCGCAGGATCTCGTCCTCCTGAGCGCAACCGACATTGGCGACCCCATCCAGCACCGGGATGCTCGAGATCTCGTAGCGGTGGAGCAGCTCGAGCGCATCGCGGACCCGGGAGGTCGGGTCGACGCTGACGAGCGCCGGCACGCCGGATTTGGCGGTCAGTAGACCCCGGGCCGACCCGACGTCGTCGAGAAGCCCCTTCTCCCGCATCCATTCGTCGGAGTAGAATTTCGATAGGTATCGGTCGCCCGAGTCCGGAAGGACGACGAGGACCGTGCCGCCGCTCGGGATAGGGCGGCCGGCCAGCCAACGCAGCGCGCCGGCCACCGCCGCTCCGGACGAGCCGCCCGCCAGCAGACCCTCCTCGCGGGCGAGTCGGCGTGCCATGTCGAACGATTCCCGGTCCCCGACCTCGACGAATTCGTCGATCCATTCGAAATGGATCGATCGCGGAACGATGTCCTCCCCGATCCCTTCGACGAGGTACGGGTGCGCCTGCGCCGGCTGCCGGGTCCGGAAGTAGGGTCCCAGTACGGAGCCGAGCGGATCGACCGCCACGATCCGGACGGAGGGCCGGTGTTCCTTGAAGTACCGGCCCACCCCGCTCAGGGTCCCGCCGGTCCCGACGGTCGCGACCACGGCGGCCAGCTCCGGACCCCCGTCCGCTTCGATCTCGGGCCCGGTGGTCCGATAGTGCGCCTCGGGGTTTTGCTGGTTCTCGTACTGATTGGGGTAGTAGGCATTCGGGATCTCGCGGGCCAATCGTCGGGCGACGGAGTAGTGGCTCATCGGGTGGTCCGGTGGGAGCTGGCTCGGGGTGACGACCACCCGAGCTCCGTACGCCCGCAGGAGCCGGATCTTCTCGGCGCTCATCTTGTCGGGGATCACAAAGACCGTCCGATACCCGCGGACCGCGCCCACCAGGGCGAGCCCGACCCCGGTGTTCCCACTGGTCGCTTCCACGATCGTGCCGCCCGGCTTGAGCCAACCGCGCGCCTCCGCCTCCTCGATCATCCGGGTGCCGATGCGGTCCTTCACGGAACCCCCCGGGTTGAGGAACTCGAGCTTGGCCAAGATCCGGTACGGCACCCCCCGTCCCACCCGGGGCAGCGGGATCGCCGGGGTATGCCCGATGAGGTCGAGGATCGATTGCGGAGGGCCGCCCCGTTCTACCACACGCCGAGGGAATCGGGGGGCCGTTTAATGGGCTTCCCTTCGCGACCGGGGGGAACCGCCGAGGGCCGGTGACGATCGGTCCGTCTCGTTCGAACGGTTCAGGCCGCAGGTTCAAGAACCCCCGTCCCCATCGAATCGCTGGCATGGGTGCCCGTTGATCGGTTCCCTCGAGGCGGAGGTGCTGCTCGCCCTCCGTCGGTTGAAGAAGGCGCCGGCGCGGAGGGTGCGCGATGCGCTCGCGCGTGGCGGGGAAGACTTGGCGTACACCACCATCGCCACCGTCCTCGGGCGGCTCCACGAGAAGGGCCTGGTTCGGCGCGACCGGGAACCGTGCCGCGGCGGGGAACGATACGTCTACCAGTCCGTCGACTTTGAGCATAAGTACCTGGTGAATCTGCTCAAGGGCGTGGTGTCGCTATTCGGTCCGGCCGGCGTGGTGCACCTGAACGAGGAACTCGCGAAGCTTGACCCGTCGGAGGAGCGCGAGCTCCGCCGTCGGCTCCGGTTGTAGCGGGGACCCGTCGTGTTGGCCCTGCTCGCCCTCGTACTGTACGCCCCGGTCGTCGTCTGGGTCGCCTCGGGCGCCGGCCTCGTCTACGCGTTCCGGAAATCCGCGCCCACGACGGTCCTTCGCTTGGCGTCCGCGTTCCTCGCGCTATGGTCGCTGCTCGCCACGACATTTCTCGTTTGGGTCCTCGAAAACGGCGGATGGATGGGCCTCGTTCGGATCTCCCACACCCCCCCAAGCCTGCTCGCGGCCACGATCCTCTCGGATCCATCGATGTGGGCCGAGGGAGCGCTCGGGGCGTTCACGATCCTGCTGGTGGCCTTCCTGCTGAACCAGGCGGTCGGCCGGGGAACGCTCCGTCTGCTCAACCCTTCGGAGATGCCGTGGCCCCGGGGGCTCGCTTGGCCCGCCTTTCCGGTCCAGCTCCTTCAATCCCGGTCCCTGGAGCGGGAGGCGTTCTCGTTCACCCTGCTCTCCTTCGCGGGGGGACGATGGCATCCGCACCGGTTGGAGGTGATCATCCTCTCCGGAGGATTGGTCGAATTGCTTTCGGAACCCGAGGTCGCCGCGGTGGTGGCGCATGAGGTAGGCCATCTGCGGGGCCTCGACGGCCGGTATCTGACCTACCTTCGGACCCTGTCGAGGATGATGCGCTGGGACCCGCTCATGGCGTTCATCGCCGCTCGGTTGACGGACCGCGAGGAGTTCCGAGCCGACGACGACGCGGTCCGGGCGACCGGCCTCCCCCTCGCGCTGGCCCGGGCGCTCTACAAGGCGATCGCCGGGGCGCCGGTGCCCCGTCGGTTCTGGGCCGTCGGGTTCCTGGGGACCCGGGGGTCGGCCGGCCACCCCCAGGCGATCGCCCGGATCCGGCGGCTCGTTGCGATGGCCGAGGCTCGACAGGAGCCGGAGGCGTGGGGTGGGTAGGCGACCCCGCATATCGTTCATTGTACTGCTCCTGGTCGGACTCTTGGTCGGCCTCGCCATGCCCGCCACGGCGGGCGCGGCCGCCCCGCCGGTCCTGCCCGTCGGGATCTCGGACGGATTGCTCTCCGGCCTCGCCGCGCCGGCGCTGGCCCCGGGAGGCAGCGGGGCGTTATCCTTCCTCTTGACCGACACCCTGGCCGGCTCGATCACGTCGATCTCACTCACCTTCGAGTTGTACGCCTTCTCGGCCTACCCCGGCGGTTCGACCTCGGGCCTTCCGGCCGGGGGTTCGCCGGTGTTCTCGGGTTTGGGGGCGAACGGATCCGCGGTCGTGGTACCGATCGCTCGCCTCGCCGCGTCGGGATCGTTCGGGGCGCCGGGCAACCTATCGCTTCCCTTCTCCATCCCCGCGTCGGCGCCGTCCGGGACGTTCGCCATCCGGGCCGAGCTCACCTTCCAGGAAGGCGCCCAGTCGTTCCACCTGGCCTCCCGGGGCTACTTCTCCGCGGCCGTCTGGGCGAACGGGACCGAACTCGCCAACGGTACGCCGACCGTCAACGCGAGCCGGCTCGGGGTCTCGGGAGTACTCCCGGAGACCGCGATCCTGATCCGATCGAACGGGACCCCGACGGTGTTATACGGGGTCCTAGGCGCGAGCCTGGCCCTGGCCGCGGCCGGCGGCTACGTTTCGTATCGGCGGGGCCCGGGATCGAGGTCGCGCAAGTGGACGCCCGGCGATCCGACGAGCGCCCCCAAGGCCTTCGGGAAAAGCCGCATCAAGGACGGGGACTGAACGAGCAGGGCCCGGGCGACGCCGCTCGGGAAGTCGATATCCCCGAAGGCCACGATCGTACCCCGAAGCTCCGCCCGGTCGAGGGAGCCGACGATCGCGTCGAGCTCGCGGTCGGTCAGACGAACGAACAGGCGCCGCAGGTACATGGCCCGGTCGAATTCGCCACCGAGCTCTTCGCGCCATCGGACATCGTACCGGGCGAGCGAGGACGCGCCAAGGTCCTGCGCGCCGAGGGCGCTGTGGGCGACCTCCGCCGCGATCTCGGCGCAGCGCATCCCCGTGTAGATGCCCCCCCCAGAGAGTGGCTTGACCTGCGCCGCCGCGTCGCCGACGAGCATGACCCCCCGGGCGGAGGTTCGAGGCAGCCTCCCGATGGGGATCCCGGAGACGATGAACGAAGTCGGCGAACGCAATCGGCGCCCTCGGACCTTTCCGATCCGCTCCACGAGCCGCTCAAAGTAGATTCGGGCGCTCGTCCCATCGGCGTTCGCCGCCACGCCGACCCGCGCCCCGCCCGACTGATCGGGGATCGACCAGCCGAACAGGCCCGGCGCGATCGTGCGTCCCAGGTATACCTCGACCTCCTGCGGGTCCCCTCCTTCGGAAGGGAATTCGGCCTCGAAGGCGGGGAGGATCTCGACCGGCCGACGCAATCGGAAGGCACGGGCCACGGCGCTGGTGACCCCATCGGCGCCGATGATCACCTTCGCTCGGACGCGGCTTCGGACCCCGTCCGAACGCACGATCTCCGCCACCGGGGCGTCCCCCTCGAAACCCACGAGACGGTCGAACTTCGAACCGACCTCGAATTCGGCGCCGGCGCGAGCCGCCCGGTCGGCGAGGTGTCGGTCGAGGCCGGCGCGATCGATGACGAACGCCCGCGACCCTTCGGCCCGGAACTTGACCGAGGGACGCCCCGGTCCGAAGACCGTGGCGCCGAGGACCGGCCCGATCCGGTAGCCGTCCGGGCCGGCCAGGTCGAGGACGCGCTGGGATACGAGTCCTGCGCACTGGACCGGCTGTCCGATCCGGTCATGCTCCTCGAGGACGAGGACGTGGTGGGCCCGTTCGGCGAGCCGGCGGGCCACGGTGCTGCCGGCCGGGCCCGCACCGACGATGAGCGCCTCGACCTCTCGCACCGGCGTGGGGACGGCGTGACCACCTCATTAGGAGTGGGCCGACGGCGCCCGACGGGAAGGTCGACCCTGCGGGTACTTGCCCCCGACGGGCGCTTCGCCTCGTACGCCTCGGTACCGCCCCGGAAGGTTCGCCCCCGTTTCGGTGGGGAAGACCCCTCCCGGGCAACGTCTTACGAAGCCGGGCCTGTCCATCCCCGAGGAGACGATGCCCGAGCCGGAGGCCTCCGAGGTCCGCTGCGAGGCCTGCGGTGCCCTGGTCCCGGTCCCGCCGGATTGGAGGGTCGTCGAGTGCCCGAAGTGCGGCCACCCGGCGACGCGGATGGACGCCGATCCCAGGTACGATTGATCTCATCGTGCGGGGACGCTCGCCGGCACGTCGTCCCCTGACCTTTCGGGGGGGCCGTGCCCGGGTTCCCCAAGGGGCCTGGGCGCCGACTCGAACGATACGAATTTTAGCCCCCAGGAGTTGGATTTCCCGTCGCGCGCCTACTAGGACGATCCGATTGACGCTCACAAAGAAACCGGTGACCGCGCCCAAGGGCGCGATCTGCTTCGGTTGCAACCAGTCGTTCGAGGGGAACCCGATGGGGGTCCGGTTTGAAAGCGATCTGGTACCCCCGGCCGATCGACCCGAACTCGCCGGGTTGTGTTTCCATCCCGGGCACCTCATCCGATACGCGCGGCGGCGCAATTGGACCGAACTCGCGACGTTCATCGAACAGAACGGGCCCTCCAGTTTCTGAGCGCCCTCCCGGGCGACTTTTCAGTCAGTTCGGCTGCCGTCCAAGGGTCGAATTTAAGGGCAAGGGCACTGTCGACGCGACGTGTCGAAACGCCGCGGGCGCGAGGTCGAGGAGGCCCGGCCCGAGGAGCTCACCCCCGAGGACCGGCGGCTCAAGCGGCGGCGCGACCGCGTCCGCCGGAAGGCGGGCCGAGAAAGCTCGAGCCGGAATCCGTGGCGTCGCGGGCTCGTGGTCGGAGTCCCCGTGGGGGTGATCGCCGTGGTCGCCATCTATCTCGTGGTTTCGAATCTGCCCACTCCATGCATCACGCTTGTCCCAGTCCCCAACTCGAGCGGCGTGCCCGCGTACCCGCCCGCGGGCACAACGAATTTCGGGGGGACCTGGTGCCCGAGCGCCACCGAGGTGTACGGGACGGCGCCGCTTTTGACGATCACGATCAACGGCACCGTCGTCAACCTCCCCCCCGCGATCGGCCGGAACAACAGCTTCCCCGGAGGCTACGAATGCGATCTCCCCATCCGTACCGAGCCTGCGGCGTTCGGGTTCACCCCGAACACGATCAATATCCTATCCGATTGGAACTACCAGTACAACCTCTCGACGTTCTTCAACGTCTGGTCCGGATCGTACTCGAATGTGTTCGTCTCCGCGGCCCATCCCAGCCAACCGATCATCTACCAACCGGACGATATCCTCGGCTTTCGGACGAACGCCACCGACGTTGTCCGGCTCTGGGTGGACAACCAGCTCTCCTCGAAGGGACCCCTGCTCGAGATCAGCACGCTCGACAACACGGTCCCGCCGTACCCCTCCTGCCTCGCGAAGCTCTACGGGACCGGCCACACCATCGCGATCACCTTCTCGAGCACGGCGACCACCTCCTTTGGCCCGGCCTCGATCCCATCCCTCGATGCCACGGGTCTGGCGAATCCCTACGCCGACGGCCTCCTGTTCTTCGGGCCTCTCCCGCACTATGGTTTCCTGACCCCGTTCCTTCAGGAGTCGGCCAAGGTCGCTCACTTCTCGAGCCCCTGGCTCGCGCTACGAGGGCTGCTCGGGTAGCGATCGCCAGGGGACGTCCACCAGGTCCGTCCGCTGGCGCGGGCGCACGGTCGATCGCTCGATCTCGGTGGTCCGGCCGGCCCGCAGGGCGAGAAGGCCGGTCCACGCGATCATCGCCCCGTTGTCCACGCACAGGCGCTTCGGCGGGGCGAAGCTGGTCCCCCCCCGGGCCTCGGCCATCGCGCGCACCATCGCCTGGAGCCGCCCGTTGCAGGCGACCCCGCCGCCCAGCACCACGTCGGTGCGGCCGAGATGCGCGAGGGCCCGCTCGGTGACCTCGGTCAGCATCGCGTACGTGGTGGCTTCCACGGAGTAGGCGAGGTCGGCCCGGTTGGCCCCCTTTCGGGCGAGCTCGAGGGCGGCCGTGAGGATGCCCGAGAACGCGACGTCCATCCCGTGGACGCTGTATGGAAGTCGAAGGAGGTGCGAGCGTCCCCGGGCCGCGGCCTCGATCGCCGGGCCTCCCGGGAACGTCCCGCCGAGGCCGATCCAAAGCTTGTCGAGGAAGTTGCCGATCCCCACGTCGAGCGTCTCGCCGAGCACGCGGTATCGGCCGGCGCCGTAGGCGATGACCTGGGTGTTCCCGCCGCTCGCGTACAACAAGAGCGCCTCGTCGAGGCCGCTCAGGGCCCGGGCGATCTCAACGTGGGCGACGCAGTGGTTCACCGCGACGAGCGGTCGGTCCCAGGCGAGGGCGAGCATCCGGGCGACGGTCGCGCCCGCGCGCAGGCATGGGCCGAGTCCGGGTCCTTGGGCGAACGCGACGGCCTCGACCTCGCGGGGGGATACGTTCGCCTCGGCGAGCGCCTTCGCCACCAGGCCGGGCAGCCATTCGACGTGGTGGTTGGCGGCCTCCCGGGGGTGGATCCCGCCGGCCGGGGGACGGTACATGTCGGAGCTCAGGCCCAGCACCTCGGCGTGTTCGCCGACGATCCCGACCGAGGCCGTGTGGGCGGTCGACTCGACCCCGAGGACGACCATCGGGCCGTACTGCGCGTCCTCGGTAAAAGGCCGCGGGGTCCACCGAGATCGCCGGAGCAGACCGGGTCCCGCCCGCGCGCCGCGCGCTCAGTCTTCGATCGATTCGATGCGGAAGTAGGTCCGTTGGCCTTGCATCGCGGCCTGGACCCGGTCGGCGAACGCGAGCGATTCCTGGACCGTCGCTTCGCGGCCCCAATCGTACACGAAATCGTATCCGCCGTCTGTGTGGGGGCGGAACCCTAGGTCGACCAAGGTCTCCGCGATCTCCGAATACGTGCCGCCCTCACTATCGAGGTGCAGTAGGAGATAGGTCCGCATCGCTTCCGATCCCGGTCGTGGGCCGCCGGGACCCACCCGCTAGTCGCGGACGGCGATTAAAGCTCACCGGCCTCCGACGAGCCGGGGTCGCCCGACCTGGCGGGTTCCGGGTCCGCTTCTCCGTCGGGACGGTGCCGATGCGCGACGATCCGGACCGCGACGGCCCGGGGGACCCGACCCATCTCGGGCGGCGCCAGGACGAGGCGCCCCACCGCGAGGAGGCGGTCGGCTCCGTCGACGACGAGCGCGCTCGCGCCGGGAACCAGGGAAGAGTCGCCCCCGCGAACGAACCGGGAGAACAGACTGCGCCCCGCCTCGACAAATGGCACGGCGTCGGCGTCGGCGATGATCCGCTGCGCGGGAAACGGGCGGGTTCGATGGACGAGCTCGGCCCCCTTCCACGTCGGCCGGGGGATCCCATCGTTTCCTAGGGTGAAGAGCCGCTCGCCGTCGCGCAGCACACGGCGCAGCCGGCCGGTCCGCCGCGACCGCTCCCCGACAAGCCCGTCCGGCTGGAGGGCGTCCGCCCCTTCGGAACCGTGGACCCACTCCAGGAGGCCCCGGATCTGCCGGTGGGTCCACTCGGCGATGTACTCCCGGCCCGGATCGACGTCCGGCGCCTCCTCCGGCGTGGCGGGGGCGGCTTGATCCGCCGCGCTTTCGAATTCCTCGAGTCCCAGGTAGCAGCCGATCGGATAGATCTCCGTCAGCTCGAGGGGGACCGCGCCGATCGGCGTGTTCACCGCCCAGTGGAGGACCGTCCCCGAACGGGTCTGGGTGGGTGTCCGGCCGATCCCGGCCGGGGTGAGCGGGACCCTGGGATGGTCCCGGTACGGGCCGCGGCCGGCCTTCCAACGGGCGACCTGGGCGAGGAATCGGATGACGGAGGGTCGAAGGCCGCTCGTGGCCCCGACCACCCGGAACGCGCGGCGACTCTCGGGTTCCGTGGGGAGGAACGTCCGTACCCCCCGAACCACCGTCCGCATGCCGGCTTGCAACGCCGGGTGGCCCGCGGCCCGTCGCTCGGCGAGCTCCCAGAGCGTGCCGTCCCGGATCGCCTGGCGTACTTGGCTGAGCTCTTGGGCACACTGGAGCAGATTGTGTTCCGCGATCCGAACCAGTTGTTCGGGGCGATCCAGGCGGGCGACCTCGTGGAGCGGGAGCCGCTCACACAGGGCGCATCGGCAGATCGGTTCCCGGATTTCCTCGAGCGCGACCGTCCCGTCCGGGAACATGAGCGCCCCCCGCCGGGCGAACTTTAGGTACGAGGACGAGTCGAACAGATCGACCCCGAAGAGAGCGGCGAAGGCAAAGGCCATCGGGTGCCCGCTCCCGAAGAGGTGCACCACGCCCCCCGGCGCCAAGCCGGGCCGCGCCGCGATCAGAACCCTCGCCAGGTCGGCGAACCGGTAGCGCTCCATGAGGGGCACCACCCCTCCGACCGCCAGCACGTCCCCGATCTCCGACGCCTCACAAGCCGAGCGGTACCGGAGCGTTGCGTGGAGGCCCCCCTGGACTGGGACGGCCAGCAGCCCCTTGTGGAGCTCCCGGGCCCGCTTGGCGCGGGCGCTCGTTTCCTCCAGGGCCCGCAGCGCTTCGTCGGCGCGCGCGTCGGGTTCGGTGAAGATGTCGAGGACGGTGGCGATGTCCGCCCCGATCCGCCGTTCGAACGAAAAGATCGCCTCGTCGGACACCTCGATGTGCCCGTAGGCGTGTTGTTGGAAAGCCCCCGAGTCGGTCATCACCGGCCCATCGAAATCGAGCAGTCCGTGAATGCCGCGAGATTCGGCGACCTCCCGCAGCGGGGGCGTCCGCCAGGTGATGTACGCACTGGTGATCACCGCACCCAACCCGAACCGGGTCCGGATCTCCTTTGGGGGGATCGGCTGGCGCGCCGGATCCGGGTGGACCACCGGCAGCAGCGCCGGGGTCTCGACGACCCCATGCGGGGTGGGCAGTCGACCGATGCGCGCGAGGCCGTCCCGCTCGACGAGCTCGAAGTCGGCCATCCGGGCCGCGGAGGTGACGGCCCTCGGATTACCTTTGGCGGCCCGACGCCCTCGCGGGACCGAGGGATGCGGGCGGGGAACCTCCGAGCCGGGGGCCCCCGGTCCAAGAACCGCGGATCTGACGGAGGAGTCCGATCAACATCGGGGCGGTCAACCGTCCGGTGTTCGTGTTCTGGGGACTTGGATGATAGGACGCCCACGCGATCGGCCGCCCCGGCCCGAGGGGCAGGGCCAGCCCGTGCGCGAACGGCACCTTGCGAAGGGGGGACCCGTACACGGCGGCCAGGGCCCTCAGGGTGGCCTCCCAAGCGAACCCCCCGAGCGCGAGCACCGCGCGGGCGTTCGGAAGCAGGCGCAGCTCGCGCTCGAGGTAGGGCAGGCAGTGGTCGAGCTCCGCCGGCGAGGGCCGGTTGTCCGGTGGGACGCATCGCACGGCCGCCGTCACGTACACCCCCGTGTAGCGCAGCCCGTCCCCCCGACCCACGGATGTCGGTTGATTGGAAAATCCCGCCTCGTACAGGGCGCGCACGAGGAAGGCGGCCGAACGGTCCCCGGTGAATACGCGGCCGGTCCGGTTCGAGCCATGCGCGGCCGGGGCGAGGCCGACCAGGACGAGCGCGGCCTGCGGATCCCCGAACCCGGGGACCGGCCGCCCCCAGTACTCCTGCCCCCGGAACTCGCGCTTCTTTTCGATCGCCACACGCTGACGGTATGCGACGAGTCGGGGGCATCGCCCACAACCGATCACTTCTCGACGGAGGGATTCGAGCGAGTCGGACACGAGGCCGCCCCTAGTATCGCGGGATGGTCGCGTCCAGCTCCGTGGACCAGGCGTCGATTCCCCCCGAGAGGTTGGCCACGGAGCGGAACCCGTGGCCAGCGAGGTACGCCGCCACCATCGCCGAACGGACGCCGGAATGGCAATACACCACGATCAGCCCCCGCTTGGGCAGTTCGCCCAAGCGATCGGGGACCTGTTGCATGGGAATGTGCAGGGAGGGTTCGATCCGCGCCGTGGTCCTCTCCCAATCCTCGCGCACGTCGAGCAGAACGATCCCCTCGGGATGCTCGGAGAGTCGACGAGCGACATCCTCCGGACGCAGTTGCTCGACCATGCCGGATCGGTCGACTAGAACGGACGGGGATAACGATGGCCGCCCCCCGGAGCCGGGCCCGCGCGCTCGGCTATCGCGTCGCCGTCGAAGTCCGGCCCGCATCGGTCGCCGTCGAGGGGATGGCGGGTCGGGGTCCCGATTGGGCGGGGTCCAAAGGAGGATAAGGGCCGGTCGATAGAGGTCCCGCTGGGCATGGGGGACCAGGACCTGGCCGGGGAACTTGTCGGCCAAGGCTATCAGCTGGTCGGTCGGCACAGCGCCGTCAAGTTATGCTATTGGACCCGACAGTCGTTGACGAAAGGTCGGGACTGCTACAAGGGACGCTTCTACGGGATCGAAAGCCATCGGTGCCTCCAGATGTCGCCGGCGATCGACTCGTGCAATTTGCATTGCCGGTTCTGCTGGCGGAACCAGGGCTGGGAGAACGACGAATTGATGCCGGAATTCGACGATCCGGAGACCCTTCTGGACCGGTCGATCGAGGCGCAACAGAGGATCCTCTCCGGCTTCAAAGGCGATCCGACGATCCCGCGCGATCGGTGGGAGGCGTCCCAGTCCCCCCGCCACGTGGCGATCTCCCTGACGGGGGAACCCACGTTGTACCCGAAGATGAACCGATTCCTCAGCCTTTGCGAGGCGCGGGGGATCACCACCTTCCTGGTGACCAACGGGACGAATCCGGACGCCCTCCGGCATATGGACCCTCTGCCGACCCAACTCTACGTGTCGGTAACTGCCCCGAATCCCGAGGTCTTTCGGCGATTGACCATGCCGGCCCAACCGGACGCTTGGGAGCGGCTGCTCGAATCCCTGGAGATCGTTCGCGGGTTGCGAACGCGTCGGGTCGTTCGCCACACCTTGGTGCGGGGCTGGAACCTTGGTTGGGTCGACCAGTATGCCGCGCTGGATGAGCGGGCCCGCCCGAACTTCATCGAGCCGAAAGGATACGTGTACATGGGTAAGTCCCGCCAGCGGCTGGGTCGGGCCCACGTGCCCGAGCATGCCGAGATCGCCGGATTCGCGCGGGCGCTCGCCCGCCAGACCGGCCTCACGGTGCTCGATGAGTCCCCCGAGTCGAAAGTGCTGCTCCTCGGCCGGCCGGACGAGGACCGGTATCTGCCGGGCCTGGGTCCCACCCCGATCGAGGGGATCGCCTGACCGCCGACCGCGATGAAGGCGGCGACCGAGTACCTGTGGATGCACACCCCCGGCCACCGGGGGTTCGTCAACCTCACGAATGCCGTCGCCGACATCGTCGAAAGAAGTGGCATCCGGGAGGGTCTCTGCCTGGTCTCGGCGATGCACATCACCGCGGCCGTCTACGTGAACGATAACGAGGCGGGTCTCCTCGAGGACATCGAGCGCTGGGCCGCACGTTTGGTCCCGGAAATGGACTACGCCCACCACCGCACGGGCGAATCGAATGGCGACGCCCACCTGAAGAACCTCCTGCTGGGCCACCAAGTCGTCCTCCCGGTGACCCAGGGCCGGCTGGACCTCGGGCCGTGGGAGCAGGTCTTCTACGCCGAATTCGACGGCCAGCGCCGGAAGCGGGTGATCGTGAAGGTTCTCGGCGAGTGAGGGATCAGACGACCTTCCAGCTGAGGATCTCTACGACCACGGCAGCCCCGAGGCCGAGGATGATCACGATGTACGGGTCGATCTTGAGCGCCCGAGACTCTTCCATGTCGTAATACTGGATGAGTCCGGCCGCGGAGGAGAATCCGCGTTTGCTGCTGTCGGGCATCGCCGATCCAGCAGCCCCGCCGGGCTATTTATCGATGCGGACGGGCGCTACAGGCGCCCCGGCCCGCTCAGCTCGAGTATCGAATCCTCGATGGCGTCCCGGAGCCCAACGACCAGCCCGGGCGCAAGCGACAGGCCGCTTTGGAAGAAGCGCTCGAGGAACGGTCGCGGCGGAGCCACTCGGAGGGTCTTCCGAGCGGGGACCGAGGTCATACGGGCGAGTTCCTCGAGGGCGGTTTCGCGATCGCCGAGGGCGTCGATCAGGCCGAGCTCGAGTGCCCGCGTGCCACTCCAAAACTCCCCGGTCGCCAGCGCGCGGATCTCGTCCAACGGCCGATGTCGCTCCCGCGCGACCATCGCCACGAACGACTCGTATGAATCGTGGGCCACCGCCTGCAGTTTCGCCCGCTCCTCCTCGGAGAGCGGTCGAAGCCCCTGATAGGCATCCTTGTGGCGGCCCTCGTGGAGCAGGTCCACTTGGATGCCGAGCTTGTCGAGGAGCTTCTGGACGGCGACGTGTGGGACCACGACACCGATCGATCCGACGGCCGAGTCCGGATAGGCAAACAGCTTCCGGGCGCCCAGGGCCGCCATATAGGCGCCGGAGGCCCCGATCGAGCCGATGCTCGCGACGACGGGCTTCACCGCGTCCAGTCGCTTGATCGCCAGGTGCAGGTCGGTCGACGGAATGTCGCCCCCGCCCCCGCTCGAGATGTCGAGGAGAACCCCCCGGACCCGACGCCTTTCCCGGAGGGTCCGCAGAAGGGCGAGGAACGGCTCCACGGACCGCTCCCGTATGATGCCGCGGAACTGGACGTGGGCCAGGAGCTCTCGCATCTCTTTCCTACCGTCGCGGCGAACCCCGAGTAGCATAAAGAATCGTCCGACGGTGCGGTCCGGTCCGAATGAGCGAATCGATCGGTCCACCGCCGGGTGGGGAGGATGATCGGGCGACGGCGATCGTGCTGTACGATCGGTCGGTCGCCCTCCCGCTGATCGTCGGAGCGGCGGCGATCGTCGCCGGGGGATTGCTGATCCTGGCCGAGGGCCACCGATCCGAGGCGTTGGACCTCGCGTTCTTGCTGGCCGTGACGTTCATCGTCGGGGGAGCCATCGCCTACTTCGCGATCGGGATGTGGTTGGTACCCGCCTCAATGATCCTCGCGGGTTTCGTGCTCTTCGCCGCGAACCGATCCCTGCTCTATCTTCCCGGTGCGTCCGCCACGCTCGCTGTTGTCTACCTGATCTTGGGGACCCTGACGGCAGGGTGGGGCGCTCTGCGATCCCATCGGACCCCGGCGCGGCCGGCATTCGATCCGTGACCACCCCCACGGTGCGCCCCGACCGGGCACCACCCGGAGCTCACGGCGCTCAGGTCCTCCGGCGCGAGGCGCCCGAGGAGATCGAGCGGATCCGCCGACTCCTCGCCACCTGGCGCCGGCTGCCGGACGACCTCGTTCACCTGGAGCCCATCCCGGCCGATGAGCTCGACCGAGCCGCCCGGGAGCTGGCGTCGGCCTTCGAACGGCACCGGATGCGGCTCGATCTTTGGCTGGCGACCTCCATGGACGCCCATCCGGCCAGCCGCCGTCGAGCCGAAAGGCTGCTAGCCGACCACGAACAATTCGGCGAATCGATCCTCGAGCTTCGAGCGCTCCGCGAGATCGTACGCCGGGACGGCCATGGGGGCAATCGCCAGGCCCTGGGCCAGTACTGGCGGTTGGTTTGGGAGGCGCTGGCCCGCCATGTCACAGAGGAAGAGGACCTGCTGGATTCGGGGTTTGGGCGTCCGTAAACCGAAACGCTGCCCCCGAGCTTCCAATACGCTTTTCTGCGGGGCATCGTCCCCGGAGTCGGTGCGCCATGGGGGAGGCTCGACCGTCCGCTGTTTGGGTGGAGAAATACCGCCCTCGGACCCTCTCGGAGATGGTGGGCCAGGAGGGGATCGTCCCGCTCCTGCAGGCCTACGCGCAGAAGCACTCGCTCCCCCACCTATTGTTCGCCGGACCCCCCGGCACGGGAAAGACCACCGCGGCGCTGGCCTTGGCACGGGACCTGTTCGGCGAGGAGTGGCGGCAGAATTTCCTCGAGCTCAATGCCTCGGACGAGCGGGGGATCGAGACCGTACGGACGACGATCAAGGAGTATGCGCGCAGCGCGCCGATCGGGGGGGTGGGATTCAAGCTCCTCTTCCTGGACGAGGCGGACAATCTGACCGCCGAGGCGCAGGCGTCGCTGCGCCGGATGATGGAACGATACTCAGGAGCGTGTCGGTTCGTACTCTCCTGCAACTACTCCTCCCGGATCATCGACCCCATCCAATCCCGATGCGCGGTGTTCCGGTTCCGCGCGTTCACGCCCGCGCAGGTGAAAGGTCAGCTCGACCGCGTCGCCAAGGGTGAGGGGGTGCGCCTGGACGCGGATGCGCTCGAGGCGATCCTCGTCGCCGCCGCGGGCGATCTCCGCCGGGCCACGAATACGCTGCAGCTGACCGCGACGTTCGCGAACCCCGTAACCCTCGAGACCGTCCGGCGATGCACGACGATCCCGATGCGCGATGAGATCAAGGAGATGCTCGAACTGGCGCTACGCCCCGATTTCCTCGCGGCGCGGGACCGGCTCTATCGGCTTTTCACTGACCGGGGGGCCAGCGGGGAGGATATCCTCCGGTCGATCCACGCCTACGTGCCCGATCTTCCGGAGTCCAGCGTGCCCGACGCCATGAAGATCCGGATCGTCGAACTCCTCGGCGAGGTCGACTTTCGATTGGCCATGGGCGCTTCCGAACGGCTCCAAATGGAAACGGTCCTGGCGCACCTTGGCTCCTTGCGGCCGGCGAGGCCGTAGCCGATGGCCCGACAGCGTTCCGTCGACGCCAAGCCGCCGGTGTTCCGAAGGGCCCGGGCGGTCGGCGAGCTCACTGTTTCGAACCCGACCTTGGCCGCGATCGGCGCCCGCACGGTCGGGAAGGGCGATCCGATCTCGGCGGCCGAGATCGCGGGCCTGCAGGCGATGAAGCGGACCTCCGAGTTGATCCCCCATTGCCATATCGTCCCACTTACGGGGAGCCGGGTCGACGTGCGGCCGGGCGCGCGCGCCGTCGAGGTGGTGGCGGAAGCGGAGACGATGGGCCGCACGGGAGTCGAGATGGAGGCCCTCGTCGGAGCTACCGTCGCCCTCCTCACGGTTTGGGACATGGTGAAGTACCTCGAAAAGGACGAACGGGGATTGTATCCCAACGTGCGATTGGGCCCCGTCCGCCTCACCGAGAAGCGCAAGGCGGCGGAGGGACCGGCGTGACCGAAGCGGATTCCCCACCCCGACGCCACCACCTCGGGGGTACCCGTTCGCTCGGCGTCGTGGTCCTATCCGTCTCCGATACCCACACCGAGGAGGACGACCCTTCGGGGCACTTGGCGCGCGACCTGCTCGTCGCGAGCGGACACCACCTCGTCCGATACCATCTCGTGGCCAACTCCGTCGCCGACGTGCGCGAGGCGCTCGAACCCCTGCTCGAGGGTCGTGAAGCTGAGATCGCCATCACGGTCGGGGGGACCGGCGCGAGCTCCCGCGACCTCACCATCAACGCCCTCGAGGGGATGGGCGGTCGCCTGCTCCCCGGTTTTGGCGAGATCTATCGGGCGCTCAGCTATGCCGAGGTCGGGCCACTGGCCACGCTGAGTCGGGCCGGACTCTACGTCGTGAAGCTCAAGCCCGTCTTCGCGCTGCCCGGTTCCGAGCGGGCGGTCCGGATGGCGGTCGAACGGTTGATCCTTCCGTCGGTCCAGCACCTCGTCGAAGAGCTCGAACGTTAGATCGATCGCGATCGAGGGTCGGTCCGGACCGACAGCGCCCCCATCGGGGGCGGGCCGGGATCGAGGACCTGGGTGGGCAACCCCTGCCAGCGGCAGAACTCGGCCCACGCCGGATTCGCGTCCACGTGATGGGCCACCACGACCCCGCCGGGGGCCATCGCACTCCAAGCCCGACGAAGCTCCCACTGCGCGCGGTCGAGGTCGGGTCCGTTGTCCGAGAAGAACAGGTCGATGGGACCGGCCTTGGCGAGCACCTCTTCGAGCCGGTCTTGCGAGTTCCCGAGGACCAGGGTCCAACGCGCCCGCAGCGGCGGTGGGACCAGCTCCCCTACGCTACCCATGGGCACGCCTGCCGCCCGACCGGCCACGGTGCCCGGACCGATCGAAAAGAGCTCGCCCTGACGGTTCTGCTCGAGCGCCGCCAGCATCCAAGCCGTCGAGTATCCGGGCCGGACACCGGTCTCGACGATCCGACGGGGGCGCAACGTGCGGAGGAGCAGGTATAGTAGTCCCGCCTGCGGGAGCTCTCGCGTGAACGCGAGACCCGCGCCCCGTTGCAGGAGCCGCTCCGGAAGGTCGCTATGCGAGAGCTCCTGACGGAAGCCTCGCAGCGCCTCTGGCGAGGCTCCCGTCATCGCCGCGACCCGGTCGAGGGAGGCTTGCCGGAACATCAGCATCCGGTGCAGGATCGCCCGTCGTACGGCCGGGGTGACCAAGTTCGGGGTCCGGCCCGGACGGGAGGCCGAGGGCACCGAGGATCCGGCGGGCAGGGTAAGCGGGGCGGTGTCAGGTGGGACCATCAAATCAGAAGAACGCGCCACGTCCGGGGTAGGGCGTCGGATTAGAAATACCCGACTCTCGCGCGCGCGGCCCGGAACCGTGCGATCCGGAGAATCGACGGCTCCGTCGCCCGCGACCGTTTAATACCGGCGAAAACTTCGAAGCGTACCGAGGGCGCAAAATGGGTGTAGAGGAGTTGGACGGGGCCGGGTTCGACCGACTCTCCAAGAGCCCCGCAGCGGTGGTCGACGTTTGGGCCCCTTGGTGCGGCCCCTGCCGCATGGTCTCTCCGATCGTCGAGCGGCTCTCCGAACGGTACCATGGCAAGGTGAGCTTCGGCAAGCTCAACAGTGACGACCACGGGGAAAAGGCCGGACAATTGGGGATCATGAGCATCCCCACCTTGCTCTTTTACAAAGAAGGAAAGCTCGTCGATCGCATCGTCGGGGCCTATCCGGAAGAGGTCATCGACGAGCACGTTCGCAAGCTGCTCTGACTGTATCGCCCGGGGAACGGGTCTCGCCTCGGGAGACCCTCGCCCCGACCCCCCCGTCCTGACCAGGGCGATCGGCGAGACTCGTTGTGAGCGCCGCCCCCTCCGACCCGCAGCTCGCACGGTACTCGTTCCGCCGTAAGCTCGAGGAGATCGCCGCCGCGAAGGGTCGGGCGACCGAGCTCATCTCCCTGTACGTCCCGCCGGGCAAGCAGATCTCCGACGCGATGTCGTACCTTCGGAACGAATACGCGCAGAGCTCGAACATCAAGAGCCGGACGACCCGCAAGAACGTGATGTGGGCGATCGAATCGCTGATGGGGCGGGTACGCGCGTTCAAGGAACCTCCCCCGACCGGCGTCGCGTTCTTCGTCGGGAGCAAAGCCGTCGGCGCCGACAAATCCGAGTCGGTCACCTTCATCGTGGAACCGCCGGAACCGCTCAACACGTACCTGTACCGGTGCGATTCGACCTTCTTCCTCGACCCGCTGCTCGCCATGGTCCACGAGCCCGAGATCTGGGGCCTTATCGTCATGGACCGCGCCGAGGTCACGATCGGCTTCCTCCGGGGCAAGCGGATCGATGTCCTTCGGAATCGCCAGTCGCTGGTGCCGAGCAAGCACGGGCGCGGCGGGCAATCCGCCCACCGCTTCGAGCGGATGATCGAGCACGCGGCGCACGAGTTCTTCGTCAAGTGCGGGGAGATGGCCAACGAGCTGTTTCTCCCGAAGAAGGAGGAACTGAAGGGGATCCTGATCGGCGGGCCTGGGGCGACGAAGGAGTACTTCTACAAGGAGGCCTACATGCATTACGAACTCCAGCAGAAGGTGGTCCAGCCCCTCTTCGACGTCGGGTACACCGACGATTACGGGCTCAAGGAGCTCGTCGAGAAGGCGACCCAGACGCTGCACGGCCTCGAACTGACGGAGGAAAAACAGCTCGTCCAGCGGCTCCTCGTCGAGATCCGCAAGGCCGAGAGCGGCCTCGCGGCGTATGGCGAGCGGGACGTGACCCGATCGCTCGAAGCCGGGGCGGTCGCGACCCTCCTTTTGTCGGAAGGGCTGCGGCGGCGCATCGTGGGCCTGACGTGCGGGAACTGCGGACAGGGGTTCACCCGGATCGTCACCGATGACGCGGTCGATGCGCTGCGAGAACAGCCCTGTCCGAATTGCCACGCGGTCGCGCTGAGCACGGCATCGAACGAAGACTACGTCGAGAAGCTCTATGGGCAGGCGACCGGGTCGGGCGCCGCGGTCCGCATGGTCTCGGCGGAGAGCGAAGAAGGGGAGATGCTCGCCAAGGCGTTCGGCGGCGTGGCGGCGATACTTCGCTACCCGCTCAGTCGAAGGGGGTGAGTCCACCCATCGGCGGCGGGCCCCCAACCACCCCCCAATGGCGAATTCGGTTATATTCGGTCCGCGCGCTTCCCGGCCCAGGTGGACCGGCTGTGGGACGGGCGACCCGAACTTCCGATCCCCCCGGCAGCGGTATGATGGGATCCCCCGTTCCCACGGGGCCGCCCGATCCTTCCGAGTCCCTGTCGGCTAGCGAGTATCTCACGGCGGCGAAGATCGTCGCGTTGGTCATCGGGATCCTCGAGCTGGTCGGATTCCTGGCCGCAGTCGTGTTCGCGCTGCTGGGATTCGGATTCTCCTGGTTCGGGGGATTCCTCCTGGTCGGGTCGATCGTCAATCTACTCCTGTTCATCGAGATCGGACCGATCCAGGACTTCGTCGATGCGCGGCAGTACGTCGCGGCCCAGGCGCGGACCCGGTCTTGGATGGTCCTCGGGTTCATCTTCTCCTGGCTAATCATCGGCGTCCTGTTGTTCCTGGCGTACCGGCGATATGCCGGACTTCTTCAAGTCCAGGCGAAGATGGCCGCTCCGACCGTCCCGTTCCGCCCCGATTCCTCACGAAACCCGACCGCACCCTTGTCGGCGGGGCCGTCCGGGAGCGCGGTCGCTCGGTCCGGCGTCGCGCCCGTGGGGTCGTCGGGGGCACCGGGCACTCCGGCCTGCCCCCGCTGCGGCCGCCCGACGACTTGGATACCGCAGTACGCCCGCTGGTTCTGTTATCCGGATATGATCTACCTCTGAATCCGGGTCGGGGATGCCCGGAACCGTCCCGATCGGGCGGCGACTACCAGAGGTTGCCGAGCGGGTCGGTGGGGTCTGGCCCGACGATGGGTTTGCCGTTGCCATTTTCCTTCGGCAGCGGGGCGGGCGGTCGAAGACCGACCGGCGGATACAGTGCGGCGTTACGGGATGGAGGATCCCGACGGGGGGGCTGTCGCTTGGCGATCACGAGCGCCGCCACCAAGACGGCGGCGACAGCGGCCCCGGCCAAGATCCAGACGCCGCGTCCGAGGACCGAGGAGCCTGCACCGGACCCGCAGATCGCGATCAGGCAGTGCGAACTCTGTTGGGCCGTGGCCACCGATTCGGGCTGGGCCTGGATCGTCGAGGCGGCCGGGCCGTCCGTCGGGGTCGCGCTGCCGTTGCCGATCGGAGGGGAACTTCCGAGCGCGGTGGTCAACCTCGAGTTCAGCGAGACCGGCCCAGTGTCCGAAACGCCGGGCTGGTAGAGGGCGGCCGAGGCGCGGACCGGGAAGTGGCCGGACGAGGGCCCGTGGTCGAGGTCGATCAGCTGGGTGCTCGCCAACTGGCTCCCGCACGAGTTCGAGGACCAGGGTGCCTGGCTGGACGCGAGCAGGTCGGAGGTGTTCGGGACCAGCAGGAAGCCTTCCCACGTGGTGAACGGTCCGGTGACCGCAATCCCGACCTGGGTCGTGGGAAGCCCGCCGTTCAACTCCTCGGCGCCATACGAGGACCCGGTCAGCGTGACGATGCCCCCGATCCCCGCGAAACCCCCCGGATATTGGTGGGCCGCCGCCTGATGGACCCCCAAGAAGGAGGTCGAGTCGAACCACGTCGACACCAGCCAGGAACCGGTGGCCGAATAGGCGGCCGACGAGTTCCACGGGGACCGGCTCAGATCGAGGGGAAACAACCCGAGGGCCGGCTGGAAACTGACCGACGCCGAGCCGGACGATGCGACGGTCAACTGCTCCGAGGCAGTGACTTTGCCGTGGAGGGTGTTCACCACGGCATTCCCCGATTCCGTGAGGTTCGCCTTCTCCTGAATGCTCGAGTTCTCGAGACCGATCGCAGGGACCGCGGTGCCGGCGGTGTAGACCGTCGCGCTGGAAGTGAAATTGGCGAACGCTACGACGGTCTCCCACACTCGCTCGCTGATGTTCAGCGAACGGGTGGCCGCGGTGCAGTTGGGCCGACAGTATTCGGCGGTCAAGGTCGCGCCCACCGTCCGATTGACCTCGACCTCGATCGAGCCATGGGATCCGTTCTGTTGGGAGAGGACGGTGTTCCAACCGTAGGTCGCGGAGAGACTGTAGGTGGCGTTTCCCCCCGCGGCGATCCCGGACGCGGAGATGGACCTCCCGCCGCCGTACGCCCATTGGGTCGTCCCCGCCGCGGGCCCGGCATTCGCGGCGGCGTTCGGCGCGGCGCTTGCCACCGCGCCCGGAGCGATGAGAAGGTACGCTAGGAACATTCCTACGACCAGCCCTCCGAGGAGGGACCGTCCCCGCCCGAACATCGCTGAAGCCTGGTGTTGCCTCCGTCCCACAGGAGGCTCACCATGTTCTATAAGGCCATGTTCATCGCTCGCAATCCGACACTGGACCTCATGCTACACCGTCCCGGGAGTTCCAACGCGAGATGAGGGCCCTCACCGATGCCGAGGCCAAGACCATCGCGGTCCTGCTGGGTTCGGCGGCCGCCCCGGAGCGGGAGCGGCTGGCCCGAAGCGGTCTTCCCCGCTCCACGTACCATGCGGCGCGACGTCGGGCCTACGACGAAGGCTGGTTGCGGGACCGCTACGTTCCCGAGCCGGATTGCCTCGGATTTTCGTTCGCCACGTTCCTGATCGCCCGTCCGTTCGCCGAACGGGTCGACGAGCTCCTGCGTCGCTGGACGGCCCACCCGGGAAACGTGATGCTCCTCGGCGGCGCGCCGGCGGTCCTCGGGACGTTCCTCCACCGGACCGAGGAGGCGGCGAAGACCCTGGCGTCGGGGGACGGGTGGCGGGATCTGGCGGGCTCCGCCGGGGCCGTGGTCGCCGATCTCCGAAGGGCGAGCGTGCCCGTCTACTTCGATTTCGAAGGCGTCTGGGCCCACCTTTCCGGCACCCTGGGCACCGTGGCGTACCCTCGCGGCCTGGGGGGCGGCGGGGCCGCCGGCGCGGTCCCCGCGCCACCCGTCCCTCTCACGGAACACGTTCGGTGGGCGGCCGGCGAGCTGTTGGGCCGACCGTTCGTCACGACCGGCGATGGGGGCCGGTTGGTCGGGCCCCTCGGCCTGCCGTTCTCCCAGCAGCGCTTGGTGGCGCGGGGCTGGATCACCCACCGGGTCTTCCTAGATCCATCCCGGCTGTCGTCGTACCGGGGGAATGCCGCCGACCAGTACGTCTTCATATCCGGCACCCCGAAGGCCGGGTTCCGACCCGAAGAGCTGTTTCAGACCTTGGTCCGCGATTCCGGAGTGTTCCCGTTTCTGTACACCGTCAGCCCGGAGCGAGTCCTCATCGGCGCGATGGGGGCTTCCGGCCGGCCGCGTCCCCCCGAGCTGCCTGAAGGGGGGCCGCGTCGCGCGGTCATGCCGATACTCCAAGACGCGATCTCGGGCATTGAGCTCATCCAAGAGCCGGCACCTTCGCTTCCGATCCGGGTGGACCATCGGTACGATCGCCTCCTCCCTCGACGGGCCGGACCCAGTTGATGGGTCCACCCCCGCCCTCGGCGCGGCCTGCATTGGCGCCAACGTTGCGGTCCGACGGGGGACCCGCGCCCACTTCGGCGCAAACCAGATTACATCGCAGCACCGGGTCCCCGCGGGGCGTGTAGCCTAGTCTGGATAGGGCACCGGGTTCCTAACCCGGCGGTCGGGGGTTCAAATCCCCCCACGCCCGGTTCGTCAGCCGGAATGCCCGAAATCGACCGAATCCGGGCCGGAGCCATTCGACCCGGTAGTCGACCCGCCGTTCCTCGACCTAGCGCTACGTCTCGCGGAACGCCCTCCTTCTCGGTCCTCCACCGATAAGGATCCAACCCATTCGGCCCCCGGGCGACCGGGGGCTTCCCCGCGCCCCACCAGCGGGCAGAGCCTCAGCTCGGGGTGGCGCCCGTGACAGACGGGCGGGATCCCGCCGCATCGCTACTTTCGGGCAGGACTATCCACATCCTCGAGGATGAGGACCATAAGATCCGATGCCCTCTGTGCAGGTTCCTCGTTGCCTGCGGGCAAATTGATCGCCTGGTTCGTCACATCGAGGTCGCTCACCACCTTCGCGTCCTCGAGGCAATCGCCCGCCTCGTCCCTCCGCCTGCCGGCTGGGTCCGTGTCGGCCAGTGAGCGCCGCTGCGCTCGAGGCAGTCCGGCCGTTTTCTCAAGCGGATCCCTCGGGTCCACGTTCTGGTGTCTCGTTCGATGATTCCGGCCAGCTTGGCCCGGCTGAGCTTCCAGGCCACGGAACGTCGTGCGGCCGCACGACCGCTTATCGGCGGATCGCCCACGACGCTCGCAACCGAGTGTTCAGAGAGATCCATTACAAACTGACCCGTCTCGATTGTCACCGGTTTGACTGTGCGACTCACTGGCGGGTAGGATGGCTCTCGCGGGCAGTAGCTGACGCGGCAGAACGGCTACAGGCAGGCGCCGAGATCCTAGGGAAGCAAAAACGCTGGGGGCGGCTCTGGGAACTGTTCGACTCCGCGCCAATTTTCGACGGGGCCGCGTATCCCGTCGGGCTGATTCACGTCGTAGTCGCTCCTCCGCCAGAGCTCTGGGACCTCCCAGAAACCCGAGGCGGTTACAATCAGCTGCGTCGCCGCGCCTACAAGATCTCCAAGGAGTGGGGATTCAGAGGCGGTTGCGCGATCTACCACGGGCTGCGAGTCAACTGGCATGGGGAGGGTTTGTGCGTAGAGGGACCCCATTTCCATCTCCTAGGGGACGGATGGATCGTTCCGCCCGCGAGATGGAAGCGCTCTAACTGGATAATCCGAAACTTAGGTCTTCGGCGCTCCTTGTGCGCCACTTTGGCCTATTGTCTCTCGCACGCAACGAGACTGACTCCTAAGCACCGAGTCCAGGATCGGCTGATCGATATGGGGTCCGTAGGGGGTATCTCGCCTTCTGCCGACCTACGCTCGACCGAGGTACTGACTTGGTTCGGGACATTCGGCTACAACCAGCCCCTCTTGCGCTTCTGGAAGCAACCGGAGGGCCAGTGGTGCCCCGAGTGTGAGCGGCATTTCGCGGTCGACCAGTGTTGGGAGCTTCATTGGCTGGGCGGCGAGCCTCCTCCCGACGATGGTTCATGGTCGGACGCTAGTTCGTGGCGGGCAGTCTTGCTCGAGACCATGGGGATTGGAGGCGAATTCATTCAAGCCGATCTGGGCAGAGCACAAGTTCGTTGCGTCAACCCCGCACCTGTAGACGCAGAGCCCAGCTGGGATGGATGGTAGTTATTCCACGCCGAATCCTTCGGGTTAGTGATGAAGACTGAGCCTCACGCTCTTGGGTTTTATGGGGTAGCGCCGGAACGGGTGCCGGACCTCAAGGCGAACTTTGAGAGGTTCGTGGCCCACCTGGAGGCTCGGCGCCGTCGCGCCCAGCCCATAACCATCATCATCGATGGAAGAGAGACCGGGGTCGGGAAATCCTCACTCGCGATCAACATCGCTCGTCGCCTCGACCCTCAGTTCGGTCTTGACAATGTGATTTTCTCGGCTCCCGAGCTCTACCGAGTCTATGAGACGAAACCTCCTGGTGCTGCAGCCCTGTACGACGAATCGGTTCTCGGTCTGCTCTCGAGAAGGGGCGCGCGCGACGACGAGCTCAGCGGCCTGATCGGCGCCCTCTCGATCGTGCGGAAGAACGGCATCGCGACCCTACTCTGCGTGCCGAAGATAGCCATGCTCGACTCGATCGTCGTCAACGGACTGGCCCCTCACTACATTTTCATCGAGGCCCGCGGAAGGGGCCGCGTCCACCGGGCTCACAAGGGGGCGAAGTACAGGAAGTCTCAACCGAAGATCCCGTACGACCTCTGGCCGGAGGTTTCACCGCTGGGTTGGAGGAACCTGGATCGGGAGCCGTTCTTCGAACGGTACAAGGAACTCGCTGTGGAAAAGAATCGGGTCTACTTCCGCGAGCAGCAGGAGATCTCGATCGCGAAGAGAGCTCGGCTCCTCGGCGGAGGGCCAAGAGGCAAGCCTGATGCCACTCCCGCAAACGTTCCGAATCGCCCGGAGTCGCCACCCGATGCAGCACACACACCTGACTCGTACCCTTGCCGAAGGTGCGGCTCATCCTGGGGAAGCCTATGGGGACGCGACCGACACGAGGTCCGCTGCAAGGTCGGGGCTCCGGTGGCCCTCTCCGGTGGCGAGCGTTAAGCCAGCTAGAGGCATCTCCGGGAGGGGCGAAGAAATGAGCGACAAAGGACCCAGGGAGATTCTGCAGGAGCGGATGGACTTGCTAGAGGCAGCAGTACTCAAAGCCCAGTTCGACGACTCCGGAATGCTGAGTCCCGCCGGGGAATCGGTCGTCCGACTGATGCTCTCCGAAGGAGAGGCGGCACTGGCGAGCGGCAACGTAGCCAGGGCATGGATTCTTCTTGATCGTGCCCGGAGATTTTGGAAGGAGATATAGTTCGGAACGGTTCCGTTTCGCTCAATAGGCAGGGACGTCGAGTCGCGTCTGCCCGTCGCGGTCGGCCCTTCGAAGCAGGACCCAAGAGGTCTCTGACTCGTGGTGGATCCTCTGGGCAACTCGAACCCCAACGAGTGGTTCGAAACCGGTCGCCAGGTCGAGCACCTTCTGAAGGGGGGTGTCGTGGTCGTTCCATTTGAACGCGACCAGTCCGTCAGGGCGGAGCACTCGACGGAATTCCCGGAAGGCCTCCGCGACCAGCTCACGGATGTAGCCCGTGCTGAATGAGCCGTATCGTTGAGCCATCTGCGCACGGGGCCCGATCGACATGTGCGGGGGATCGAAGACGACCAAGTCGAACTCCCCGTCTGCGAACGAAGTGTGTCTGCAGTCGACTAGGAGATTCTGAGGGTGGGTCCCAGGGCGAATATCGATGAACGTTGCCCCGGGGTACGCCTTGTTGATCCAGATTCCGCGGTTGCCGGCCGTGGCGTCGAGGATCTTCATTGCGAGCTGCTGCCGTTCGAAACGACCGCGTGCGGGTGCCAGGATCCGTGCTCGAACCAGTGCTCGGAGAGTTTCAAGGCGCAGCCCGTTGCGAAGCACTCTCGTACGGGATGTTCCTGGCGGTAGCGCCGGAGCACCCGCTCTGTCCTGCTCACGGGACCTCGAACATCAGCCAACTCTCGAAATCCGGGACGAGCATGTTCAGGATCCTGATTGCGCCCAGGCCGGTCCCAGGGGGGATCGCGTCTTCGAGCGTCTTGAGCATTTGGCAGTCGCGGTTCCAGATCCTCGGGTGAACCGGCACGAAAGCTGAGTCCGACCCATAGCGCGCGTCGCCGATAGTGAACATGCAACCATCCGAGTCGACAAAGGCGGCGCTCCAAACGGGACCCTTTCGTTCAGCGGGCACGAGGGCCTCCGTCCGAAGATACCGTCGTCTCGGCCACAAACCCGCCCGGACCGTTTATCGCGCTAGGTGTTCCTCTCCGGAGGGTGCTGTAGGCCTTCCTGCAAGTCCCGGCGGGGATTCGGAGCCGAATCGCGATATCCTTCCATAGCGGGTGTCGGAGCTGACCGTGAACTTGGACCAGCTGATCCCTGGCCTGGACGATTGCGGCCACGACCTCCGGAGTAAGTCGTCGCGGTCGACCGGGGGGACGTCCTGTGCGAGTACGTCGGCGTCCTGAACGGATCTCGTCCATCGCGAGTTGGGTCCTCTCGGCCCGGCGCCTAGACTCGAAAGAGGCGATCGTTGGGAGGAACGCCCGGAGCAGGTCGCGGGCCAAGCGCAATTCCCCTTCGGCGGTCGAATCTAGCCCAGGCTCCTTGAAGCTGTGGAAGAGGATCCCTCCGGCCTCGAGCTGCTTGATCAAGCCGACTGCCCTCACGAAACTCGAGTCTCGACTCCAGCGGTCCAGAGCCCATACCAGGACGCGTCGCCATCCACGTTCCGGCTGAGCGGCGTCTCGCAGCAGCTGCTCGAACTGCTCGCGCTCGACTCGACCGCTCGCCGTAGTCTTCTCGCGATACGTACCGATCACTGTCCAGTTCCTCGTCGACGCGTACGCTCGGAGCTCGCGCTCCTGCCCCTCGAGGTCCTGGTCCTCGGTAGAGACGCGCAGGTAGAGGACGACGCCGTCAGCCATCAGTCGTCCTTCTTGTGCTTGCCGATCGTTGCCAGCCAGCCCTCGAGGTTCGACCGGCGCTCCGCGGCGGTCTTCCGTCCTAGATCATCGCGCTGAGCCCACTTCTCGAAGCGCGAGAGCCATACGAACTTGCGGCCCTCGTCGACTTCGATGTCGGGTACCTTAGCGCCCTTCAGTGCAGGCATTTCGACGTCGAGCCAGAGGCTCGCTCGAGTTCCCTGCCTCCAGGAGATCTGGACGCTGTGAACGCCCTTCACCGCGCCGAGTATCCGATTCGTGATCTGCTGAACCGGGATGTTCACCGACACCTTTTGGTCCACGAGCGGAAGGGTCGGCTTCGGTGGCGCCGCGGTAGACGAGGCAGACTGAGACCGGCGAGCGACCACCTTCCCCGTCGAAGGTATCCATTCGTGCCCGTTCGCGCAGGAGAAAGGGCCCGTAAGATTCCAGCGATCCGGTCGACCGGCCTTCCCGCAACCCGGGCAACTCGGGAACTTGGCGGCAGCTACGGTTTTCTCCCTCTGAAGCCTTTCCTGGTATGACCGACGGGCACCGTCGGCGGCATCTCGGGCCTCGATGACCGACACGCTCCCACGGTAGGCTGCTCGGCGTTCGAGCTCGGAGAATGCCCGCTTCATCTCCGGCGCCGCGGCGTCGGGGAGCGACACCAGGCGCTCGGCGGCGGACGCGGTGATCTTCCCGGACGCGAGCAGCTTCGCTCCGTTCTCCGGCAGCGAGAGCAGACGGACTCGACTCGCCACATAGGACTGGGACTTCCCGATCTTCTTGCCGACCTGCTCCTGGGTCAGGCCGCTCGCCTCGAGGAGGGACTTCAGCGCCTTCGCCTCCTCAATCGGGCTGAGGTCCTGGCGCTGGAGATTCTCGACGAGTTGGGATTCGAGGACCTCGAGTTCGGTCAGGGGCAGTACCCGAGCGGGAACTGACTTCGACCCGATCATCTTCGCCGCGGCGACGCGTCGGAATCCCGCGACCAGGCGCAGCCCCTTCTCCGATCTCGTCACAAGAACCGGTTCGAGGATCCCACGCTCCTTGATCGAGGCCGCCAGATCGGTGAGCGTAGACGTGTCGACCTCCCGGATGTTCTTGCCGTCGGTCTTCTCGAGCTCGGATATCGGGGCGTTCGTATACTCGGGCTCCGTTCGGGTCATGGGCTGCTCTGTCGCCTTGGCCGCTTCGGTCGCCATCTATCCAACCTCCACGAATCGCCCTCTCGGGCTGCGTGGAACGTGATCACGGTAGCACCCCGCAGTAGTGGGTCCTGGAACCGACCGCCGTGTTGGAGTGACCCCACGGAGAGCAGGATCCGCACGCACAGTCTGGGTCGCCCGCGTCGTGGTGACAGGAGGCGCAGCGTGAGCAGGCCTCGTTGGCCCACTCGGCCCCTAGTGTCGGTAGGACGCGAGAGGCTCGCCCGAGGTCTGCCCTGGAGGACCCTAGATTCGACTCCTCGGGAAGCGGCCCGACAGCCCCCATCTCTGCCGCTCTTCCCCCTTCAACCCCGGTTTTCCTGCTTTGAGGTCTCTCGGGGCTCACCCTGGGGGGGTCCTCCGACGGCCGGGAAGGGTGAGCCCCAGGGTGAGACCTGGGTGAGCCCCCGTTTTCGGGGCTCACCGTTTGGGTGAGCCCCCCCTGGGAGGGTGAGCCCCCAAAATCTTGTGGTCTCACGGGCGACACGACTTCGAAGCCGCCGTTAGGGGAATTGTTGTCCGGATTCCGGACGGTGAGGGCGGTGAGGGCGGTGAGCCCCACTTCCAAGAGTGGCGGAGGAGCCTCTCCGCGGTAGTAGACCGCCCCACCCCCATGCCCGCGCCGCTTTACGATCGCAATTCCTCGGCGCCGGAGCGTCTTCGCCGATCGGGCGACGGCATTGCCGACCTGTTGACCGGAGACTTCTTTCCCGAAGGCCCCCTTCCTCTCGTGGTTGATCCACGAGGCAACCTCGTCCGGACGCGCATCGCCGGTCCCGGGCTTCAGCCGGCCGAAGTACTCGCCGAGGACCGAGATCCACGGGTCCTCCGAGACCGCCTCGTCCCGAGCCGCGGCGTTGCGTTCCCACGCTCGAACGAAGTCCTCTACCGGCCGACCCATCGCGACAGTCATCGCTCGGCCCACGAGCAGGTAGTCCGCCATGCTGTCGGGATACGGGTCGGGCGGAGCGTCCCGGAGGATTCGGGCCGTCGCGCAGGCGAGGTCCAGGAGACCCGCGAGGATCGTCGGGTGTCGCCGCGCCCACATGCCGTCAAGCACCCCGGCGCCGAGCTGGCGGGATGGGGGCTGCACGTCCAGGAACAGTACGCGACGGAGGAGGTCGGGCGCGCGGGGCGAGGCCGTGATCCCATTGACGATCACCCATCGTCGGACGTTCAGCGAGATCTCGCCGGAGTTACTGTAGAGCTCCCGCTTGACGAGCCCGATCCCCGTGCACAGTCGAGAAATCGTGTCGCTCGCGTCCGGACTGATGTAGCTGAGGTTGTCGAAGTTGATCACCGCGTGGTTCATCGCGATGTTCACTAGCTCCTCTTCCTTCTCGGGGAGCTTGATCAGCGGGACTCGGGAGGGATCGACGAGCGACTGGAGGAAGGCCGCCATAGTCGACTTGCCGATACCCTCCTCCCCACAGAACACGACGACCGGCTTCGGGGTCGCCGGGGCTAGGACGAACTGCACTAGGCACGCCAGGGCGAGGAGGCGGTGATCGCTCGCGCCGTCGGCTTCGGGGAGTCGGACAAAGTCCCAAAGGCCGTCGACACGGACCCATCCGCCCGCCTCGAGCTGGGGTTCTGGGTTCGGAAGCGGGAGCATATGGGCGCGTGGGTCGAAAGTGGGGTCCCCGACAGGCTCCACCCGCCATCCGTCGGGCCCGACCACGATGCACCGTTGGGCGGCGTCGCGCATGTCGATTCTCGAGGAGTTGTCCTCGTACGGAGCGACGCGTAGCCAAAGTTCAATGACCCGAGAGGAGGGCAGGGAACGGGACAGGGCTCGGCTCGCGAGGGTCGTGCCGGCGACGGTGAGGTCCCGAAACGGGATCGGTTCACCGTGGAGCGTGTAGAGGGCGTAGCCGACGCGCTTCGGGAAGTCTTGATCGGCGGGATTGTGGATCTCCAGGCCGTGACTCGAGGGGACGGCGACTCGGGCCTCGTTCGAGGCAGTCCGGAACGGTCGGAACCCGAGCTCCGTCACCAGGCGATTGTAGGTTACGTACCCCGGCTCGACCGGCTGACGGTGGTACTTTCCGTCGTGACCCTTCGAGTCCTTGTGGTGGATCGGGATCTCCGGCTCGACCTCCCATCCGTCCCGACCGGCCCAGGGGTTCAGCCCCCCCTTTCCGTTGAACCCCGCGGCCCTCCGGGCCGAGTTGTCGTCGGCCCAGTCGCGGGTGTAACGGTCGTGCTGCTCCGGCCACCTTTCCCAAACCGCCCGCCAAGCCGCGGACGTGCGACGGCCCACCTGGTAGTCGGTCCGGGTCTTCTCCTCCCACTTCGAAGCCGACCCCGGCAGTCGACGGGCTTCCTCAATGGCGATCGGGGAATTCGCGGCGTCGAGGAAGACCTCGTAGATCGCATCCTCGGGAAGTTGACAAACCGTCGCCGCTCGAGCGATCGAGCTGCGGTCCTTGGCGGGTAGATTCGTCTTGGTCAACGGGCGTGCCCAACGTTCGACGGGAGTCGGTGCCTCTGGCATGGATCCTTAGAGCCGAAGGCGCTCTATGACGCGATTCTCGGCGATTTCGGCGGTTCGCCGCATGGAATCTGAGGGAGGGGCCGACTCGATCTCCTGGAGGACGTCGAACGGGATCTCGACGTTGACTCGTCGTGTGCTGTCGCCGAGGGTCAGGGAGATAGAGGAATTTGGGAGGAGCTCCTTGTGCAGGACCTCGAACCGGCCCTCGACGATCAACTGGCCGTTCATTCCACGTGCGATGACGCGTACTGTCGTAGGGTGGCCCATCATTCGCGGCAGTCTCGCGCGTGCGCCGAAAGAACCCGATCGATCGACGACCGCCTTCCTCGGAGGATGCGGTACCAACCGCAACCGCCGCATGCGGCGAGCCACTTCCAGCTTCCGAGGTGGGTCACGACCCTGGGCGGCCCGCCGGCCCGCTGTCGGAAGAGATCCGAGATAGCGGCGTCGTACCCCCCACCCGGGGCGAAAGCTCGGAGTCTCTCGGCGGTCGAGTAACGGATCGAGATGGACGTCCAGGTGCCTTCGCCGATCTGGTCCGCGCTCACGCCGTCCGTCCTTCCGAGTTCCGACTCGGCTCCGCCAGTTCCGCGTCCCTAGCTTGCAACTCCTCGGCATCGAGCTGGATCCGGAAAGCCCGGTCGCCGAGTCGACCCAGAAGGGAGAGAAGGTCTCCCGTCGCGTATTCGTTGGCGAGTCGACGGAAGCGTGATTCGGTTTCGACTCGGAGCTCCCGGGGCATGGACGGAGGGATCGCCTCGTAGAGTGCGTGCTTCCACTCGGTGAACCGGCTGGTCAGGAAGCGAGCGCGGTCGCGTACGGTACGGGGGATGACCTGCGGGACATCGTCGGGGTATCCGCTCATGGGGCACTCCGCCGATCGGGCCGCGCTGCGTGGGGGTCCCCGATACCTCCGTACGAGCGAAGGTGAACCCAGCAGTCGTCGACGGGACTGAGGGCAATGGGATCCCCGCAGATGACGCATCGCTCATTGGGCGGTACAAAGGCTGGGAGAGCCGCCAGGGGAGCGCCGTTCACGATCCCACTCCGGCGACTAGGAACCCGACGGCGAGGGCGAGCGCTGCCCCCGTGAGGAAGCCGAACCAGTACATCGCAAGAGGCTCGGAGAACGGAGCGGGCTGACGGCCGTAACCGTCGCTCAAGGCCGCTCCGGAATGGGAAGCGGCCGAGGAAGGGGCAAGAAGCTAGTCGACGACGCAAGAGGCGACACGGCCGATCACCGCACGAGGTGACGCGGCTCGACGCGGCCGGACGCGGCGTCTCTCTGCTTCGAATCTCGAATTATACGTCTCTCCGTCGAAGTCACCGCCCGCGCGAAGGATTCGATGGCTTCGGTCACCCCCAAAATCCGGCGTCTGACGTTCTCGACCTGACGGTTCCTGACTGCGTTATCCACCAGGGCGTCG
>DASZAJ010000006.1:0-3218 GCA_035945215.1 Thermoplasmata archaeon | reverse complement strand
AACGAAGTATCCGAGCGCGTGGGACCCGGCGATCACGAGCCTGGGGAACGGGACGCTGGTGCTCGCGTACATCCAGTATAACGCGAGCGCGCCGTTCATCCCGCCCCTGCTCAACAGCACCGCCCCGCCGCTATCACGGCTGGTGGTCTCGGAGAGCTACACGGGCGGGTCGACGTGGACGCTGCCGAAGGTCGTGAACGTCTCTCGGCCGGACCCGTCGCTGACGGTATCGTTCGCGCCGGTGCGGCCGTCGATCACGGCGTATGGGAAGACGGTGTATCTGACGTGGATGAACCTGGGATCGATCGTGGTGCCGACGGTGGTCAGCCACGTGGCGATGGTGGTGTCGACGACGGGCGGGAAGTCCTGGAGTCCGACGATCACGCTGGGGAGCGCGAGCTCGTACTCGGCGAACCCGAACGTCCTGGTGAACCCGAAGACCGGGGAGTTGTTCGTCGCCTACGTCACCGGGGTCACCTATTGCGGATACAATGCCTACTGCCAGTGGTCCACCGCGGCGGGAACACCGTACACCGGTGAGGTGGTGGTGGCGAGCTCGACGTACAACGGCACGAGCTTCTCGACCTCGTACGTCGACACGTACGTCTACCTCAACGAGACGTTCGGACCGTTCTTCAATCCGGCACCCTTGCTATCCTGGGGCAGCCAGGACGCGGTGGTTGACCTCGCGTTCGTCGGCGGCGTGACGACGACCGGCGGATCGATCACCGGCCACCCGCTCCCATACGGGGCGTTGACGCCCGACCTGTTCTTCTTCTCGGCAACGAGCCCGTTCTCCTTCTACTCGGAGTCGTTCGGGGACAACTTCGCGATCTTCAATCCGAACAACCTATGGGGCGGGCTCGCGAACTCGACGCAGATCATCGACATCGGGATGGAGGCGAAGTTCACCTCCAACGTCCACATCGAGGCGACGGTGTTCAACGGGAGCGCTTGCGTGTCGAGCTACTGCGGCGCTGAGGAGACCGTGGTGGTCAACACTTCCGACGACGGGAACACCTGGTCCGCGCCGTGGGCGATCACGGGCGCGATCTCGACCAACGGGACCTCGGGCGGCTGGTCGGCGTATCTGAGCGGGGAGTACGAGAGTGCGATCGCCGTCGGACCGACGACGATCTACGCCTGGGACGCTCCGAGCTGTCCGTCGTGGAGCGCCGCGAAGCCGGTGGCGCTTGCGCAGTGCGGCCACTTCACCGGCGCCGGCGGAACCCCCGTCTGGACGCTCTGGGGATCGACCAACATTGAGCTATCGAGCCTTTCGGCGGGCGCGGGAGCGCCCGAGACGTTCTCGGCGATCCAGACGGTGCCGGCGAACGCGACCTGGGGTCTCGACATCATGGGCGGTTTCTTCGAGGCGAACGGATCGGCGAACATCACGATCACGAACGTCCCCTTGAACGCCCCGATGCTGTTCAACTCCACGGCCCCCGGCCTCTGGATGGGGTCGGCGTACTATACGGGCGGGAAGGCGAACGTGGCGACGCCGTACACGTTCACGGCGTCGAACGCGCCGCTCGTGACGTTCACCTTCGAGGAGCTCGTCCCCCTGGTCGTGAGCCTGACCCCGACCTGGCTCGCCGGGCACAACTGCTATGCCGCCTATTCCGGCTGCCCGCTCTACACGCCGCCGCCCGGTCCGGACGCGAACTCGCTCAATCCGTACAACTGTTACTTCACCTACTGCAGTAACCCGCCCGCCGGGGCGAGCTCGAACACGGCGGGGGACCTTGGCTGCTCCAGCTCGATCTACCCCGACACGTTCTCGCAGAACTATCTGTTCTACGAGTTCGAGGGGAACGGCTGCATCAACGGGTTCGTCCAGGGAACGAGTTCCACGGGCACGGTGACGAACATCACCTACGGATTGCAGACGTGGATCCCCGTCGGGGCCTCGTACTCCTTGAGCCCCGCCTACTGGAGCCCGCTCACCACGATGTGCGATGCGACGGCGAGCGTGCCGATCCCCTCGTACCTGATGGCGTATTCCTACTGGGACTTCGAGCAGTACTGCTACCAGAACTACTTCGTCGAGCTGACGCCGCAGGCCTGGCTCGGCAACGGGACGGGCAGCGTGACGAGCCTGTCGACGACGATCAAGGTGACGCCGACGGGCGCGGTCAACGAGTCGATCGATTGGAACATCAGCGGCTGGTGCTCGGGGAGCTACGCGTACGGCTTCGCCTACGGCTCGTACACCTCGGTCAGCTACTACTATAGCTACAACAACACCGTCTGCCACCCCGGGAACCCCATCGGGAGCCCTGCATCCTCGGGCGGCGTCCCCGTGCCCCTCTCGGTGAACGAGACGGGGCTTCCGAAGGGCACGAGCTGGGGCGTCCAGCTGACTACCGGTGGAAGCACCCCCGTTAGCAAGACATCGAAGGCGCCGGTCATGACCTTCTCGCTGTCGAGCGGGTCGACGTACAGCGTCAACGTGCTGACGGTGCCGATCGGCTCGACGGGCCAGTACTGGGTCGGAACGACGAACGCGACGGTGAC
This sequence comes from Thermoplasmata archaeon, assembly GCA_035945215.1. Classification (GTDB taxonomy): domain Archaea; phylum Thermoplasmatota; class Thermoplasmata; order Lutacidiplasmatales; family UBA184; genus Lutacidiplasma. The sequence continues at coordinate 698 of DASZAJ010000006.1, read as the reverse complement.
GATGCCCGACTTCGCCGGGATCACCGTGAAGTTCACGAAGCAGAGCCTCGCTGGCTATTCGTTCCCGGCCACGGTCACCGAATACGGCCTTCCGCAGGGCACCGGCTGGTCGCTCTGGCTGACGAACCAGGGGACGTCGACCACGACGACGATCACGCAGCCCCCCGGACCGCTTTCGGGCCTGCCGATCGGGCTATCGCTCAAGGGTGGGTCGACGTACGCGCTCAACGGCTCGGATATCTCGACCTCGGGCGGCGTGAAGTACTTCGTCTCGAGCGTGAACGTGACGGTCGACTCGATCAACGCCTCGCAGACGTCGCTGCCGCCGTGGAAGCAGACGCTGACGGCGACCGGTCCGGCGACGGTGAACCTGACCTACTCGCCGGCGTACTACGTGACCGTGGAGGCCACGGCCGGCGGTACGGTCTCCGGGTCGAGCCGATACGTGGCGAACGGATCGAGCCTGAGCCTGACGGCGACGGCGCAATCCGGCTACACGTTCATCGGCTGGGTCGGGACGGGCAGTGGTTCGTCGACGACGAAGGCGTTCACCGTGTTGGTGAAGCCGACGGGGCCGGTGAGCGAGTTCGCGGTGTTCCGGCAGGACCTGAAGCCGACGTGGACGCTCGACGTGCAGGGCACCGGAGGGCTGCCATCGACGCAGAACTACTCGGTGACGATCGACGGGGTGACGCACT
>DASZAJ010000005.1:0-3215 GCA_035945215.1 Thermoplasmata archaeon | reverse complement strand
AACGAAGTATCCGAGCGCGTGGGACCCGGCGATCACGAGCCTGGGGAACGGGACGCTGGTGCTCGCGTACATCCAGTATAACGCGAGCGCGCCGTTCATCCCGCCCCTGCTCAACAGCACCGCCCCGCCGCTATCACGGCTAGTGGTCTCGGAGAGCTACACGGGCGGGTCGACGTGGACGCTGCCGAAGGTCGTGAACGTCTCTAGGCCGGACCCGTCGCTGACGGTATCGTTCGCGCCGGTGCGGCCGTCGATCACGGCGTATGGGAAGACGGTGTATCTGACGTGGATGAACCTCGGTTCGATCGTGGTGCCGACGGTGGTCAGCCACGTGGCGATGGTGGTGTCGACGACGGGCGGGAAGTCCTGGAGTCCGACGATCACGCTGGGGAGCGCGAGCTCGTACTCGGCGAACCCGAACGTCCTCGTGGATCCGGCGAACGGGGAGCTGTTCGTCAGCTACGTGACGTCGATCTCGTACTGCGGCTACAATGCGTTCTGCTCGGCGATCGGATCCGCGGGAACTCCGTACAGCGGGACGGTGGTGGTGGCGAGCTCGACCTATAACGGCACGAGCTTCTCGACGACCAGCGTCGCGTTCGGGGTCCGATTGAACGAGACGTTCGGGCCGTTCTTCAACCCGGCCCCGCTGCTCTCCTGGGGGAGCACCTCGGGCCGCCTCGACCTCGCCTTCGTGGCGGGGGTCTACACGACGGGCGTCGTGAACGGGGTCCCGTATCCCTCGCGGTCGGTCACGCCGGACTTCTACTTCTATAGCTCGTCGAACCTCGGCGTATCGTTCCTGTCCCAGACGTTCACGAGCCAGCAGGCGATCTTCCACACCTCGAACCTTTGGGGCGGTCTCGCGAACTCCACGCAGATCATCGACATCGGCATGGTGGCGAAGTTCACCTCGAACGTCCAGGTCGAGGCGACGGTCTTCAACGGCAGCGCCTGCGTGCAGGGCTACTGCGGGGCCGAGGAGACCGTGGCCCTGAACTCCTCGAACAACGGGACGAGCTGGTCGGCCCCGTGGGTGATCAACGGCGGGATCGCCACGAACGGCACCTCCGGCGGCTGGCGGACGTTCCTTACGGGGGAGTACGAGAGCGCGATCACGGTCGGGTCGACCACCCTGTACGCTTGGGACTCGCCGAGCTGCCCGTCGTGGAACGCCTCGAAGCCGGTCGCGCTCGCGCAGTGCGGAAGCTTCGTCGGGACGAGCGGAACCCCCGTATGGACCCTCTGGGGCACCACGAACCTCGAGCTGTCGACCGTGTCGGCCGCGGCCGGGGTCTCGGAGACGTTCTCGGCGATCCAGACGGTGCCCGCGAACTCCACCTGGGGCCTCGAGCTGATGGGCGGCTTCTTCAAGGCGAACGGGTCGGCGAACATCACCATCACGAACATCCCGATGAGCGCCCCGATCCTGTTCAACGGGTCGGCGCCCGGGTTGTGGATGGGCTCAGCGTTCTACAAGGGCGGCGCCTCGAACGTCAAGACCCCCTACGCCTTCACGGCCCCGAGCGCTCCGCTGGTGACGTTCACCTTCCAGGAGCTCGTGCCGCTGATCGTCAGCCTGACCCCGACCTGGCTCGCGGGCCACAACTGCTACGCGAGCTACTTCGGCTGTCCGCTGTACACGCCGCCGCCCGGACCGGATGCGGCCTCCCTGAACCCGTACGGCTGCCAGGGAACGTACTGCTACAACCCGCCGGCGGGCGCGACGTCGAACTCGGCGAACAACCTGGGCTGCTCGAGCTACATTTACTCGAGCAACTACGGTTCGGACATCTTCGATGAGTTCCTCGGGAACGGCTGCATCAACGGGTTCGTCCAGGGGACGAGCTCCTCCGGCGTCGTGACGAACATCACCTACGGTCTGCAGACCTGGGTGCCCGTCGGAAGCTCGTACACGCTGAGCCCGGCCTACTGGAGCCCGCTGACCACGATGTGCAACGTCGGGCTCACCTCCCCGGTCCCCTCGCAGCTGTTCAGCTACTCGTTCTGGTTCTTCGAGCAGTACTGCGATTACAACTACTTCGTCGAGCTGACGCCGCAGGCGTGGCTCGGCAACGGGACGGGCAGCGTGACAAGCCAGTCGACGACGATCAAGGTGACGCCCTCGGGGGCGGTCAACGAGACGATCGACTGGAACATCAGCGGCTGGTGCTCGGGCACCTACGCGGAGGGGTACGAGGAGGGCTCGTACTCGACCATCACCTACTCGGGCTCGTACAACGCGACGGTCTGCCAGTCGGGGAACCCCTTCCTCGGCGGCGGCAAGTCGGCGGGCGGGGTCCCGGTGCCGCTCACGGTGAACGAAACCGGCCTTCCGAAGGGCACGAGCTGGGGCGTCCAGCTCACGAGCGGTAGCTCGATCGTCAGCAAGACGACGAAGAATTCGCTGACGTCGTTCTCGCTCTTGAGCGGCTCGACGTACAGCGTCAACGTGCTGACGGTGCCGATCGGGACGACGGGTCAGTACTGGGTCGGAACGACGAACGCGACGGTGACGATGCCCGACTTCGCCGGGATCACGGTGAAGTTCACGAAGCAGAGCCTCGCCGGCTACACGTTCCCGGCCACGGTCACCGAGTACGGTTTGCCGCAGAATATCGGCTGGTCGCTGTTGCTGACCAACCAGGCCACTTCGTCGACGGCTACCATCACTCAGCCGCCGGGGCCGCTCGCGGACATGCCGATCGGGCTATCCCTCCAGGGAGGGACTACGTACGCCCTGAACGGATCGGATATCCCAACGTCGACGGGCGTGAAGTACTTCGTCTCGAGCGTGAACGTGACGGTCGACTCGATCAACGCCTCGCAGACGTCGCTGCCGCCGTGGAAGCAGACGCTCACGGCGACCGGTCCGGCGACGGTGAACCTGACCTACTCGCCGGCTTACTACGTGACGGTCGAAGCGACGGCCGGCGGTACGGTCTCCGGGTCGAGCCGATACGTGGCGAACGGAACGAGCCTGAGCCTGACGGCGACGGCGCAATCCGGCTACACGTTCATCGGCTGGGTCGGGACGGGCAGCGGCGCGTCGACGACGAAGGCGTTCACGGTGCTGGTGAAGCCGACGGGGCCGGTGAGCGAGTTCGCGGTGTTCCGGCAGGACCTGAAGCCGACGTGGACGCTCGACGTGCAGGGCACCGGAGGGCTGCCATCGACGCAGAACTACTCGGTGACGATCGACGGGGTGACGCACT
>DASZAJ010000004.1:0-12651 GCA_035945215.1 Thermoplasmata archaeon | reverse complement strand
GCTTCCCACCTACCTCAAGGCGGCCTGGTTCAACTCCTCCGTCTGGTTCATCACCTACGACGAGGGGTCCTCCAACACCGGCTACTCCAGCTTCTACGGCGGCCACCTGTTCTTCGCCGCCGTCTCCCCCTTCACCACCGGGGGCCACAACTTCACCAACCAGACCACCCACTACAACCTCCTCTCCACCGTCGAGTGGCTCCTCGGCCTCGGCGGCACCGGCAACAACGACAGCACCACCCAGTTCCCCCCCATGAAGGCCCTGTTCCACGTTGCCAACAACACCACGTCCTCGTACGCCCTGGGCGGGTCGGTCACCGCCACAGGAAGCGGACGTCCGATCTCCGGCGCGACCGTTAGCGTGTACGGGGGGCCATCGACGACCAGCAACGGGACCGGCGCGTACGAGGTGACCCTGCCCAACGGGACATACTCGGTAACGGCGAGTGCCCAGGGGTTCGATCCTCAGACCGCTTCCGTCGTTCTCTCGGGCACTGGGGTAACGCAGGACTTCAGCCTCGCCCCCACCTCGACGCCCTCACCAACTTACCCGGTGCGTGGCCAGGTCGAATACCTGACCAACTCCACGCCGGTCGGGGGCGCCACGGTGAACCTGTCCGCAGGACCGGGCATGCGGACCTCGGCGAACGGGACGTTCTGGTTCAGCGAACCTAACGGGACCTACACCGTGAAGGCGTGGGCCCCGGGGTGCGATCGAGGCAATCAGACGGCGACGGTCGTCGGGCGGGGTTTGAACCTCACCGTGTACCTTCCTGCCTTCACTTGGGAGGTCCACGGCGAAGTGGCAGACGCCGCGACGGGACAGCGGATCCTGGGGGCGATCGTTTCGGTGGCGAACGGCGCTCTCCAGGGGGCGATCTCGTCGACATCCAACGCCACCGGAGGGTACGCCTTGTCCCTTCCGAATGGGACGTTCACCCTCTCAGTCGCCGCACCGGGCTACCTGAGCGGGAACACGACCGCGCGGGTCGCAGGTTTTCCGATGTCCCTCGACCTCACCCTGACCCCGACGGGTTCGATCGGGCGGTTTGCCCTATCGGGTACGGTGACCTATGCTACCAACCGGACCGGGGCCGTGGGGGTCGAGATCGAGATCGCCCCCATAGCCGCAGCGGTCACGAACGCGACCGGCGGGTTCTCGGTGCTGGTCCCGGACGGGACCTACACGGTCTCCGCCCACGACCCGGGCTGGCGGGCGGCCCCCCTCCCGGTCTCGATCTCCGGCGGTCCAGGCTCCGCGGACCTCCTCCTCGTTCAGAATACTTACACGGTTTCCGGTGTGATCCGGCTGGCAGGTGGCGCCCCGACGCCGAATGTCTCCGTAACGGTCCGTCCTTCCGGCGCGGCGACCTCTTCCGGGCCGGACGGGTCGTACGCCCTCGCCCTTCCGAACGGAACCTTCGTCCTCGGCGTTTCTGGGAACGGGCTCCAATGGCAGAACGTCACCCTGACCGTGTCGGGAGCTCCGGTCGTCGTCGACCTCAATGTCTCTCCCGCGTTCATCCCGCCACCCCCGGCGAAGGGATCGTCGGGCGCCCATAGCCTGGCCAACACCGCAGTCCTCCTGTGGGCCCTCGTCGGGGCCGGGGTGGGCGCAGCGATGACCGCGGCCGGACTGCGTGCCCGGCGCCTCCGACGGGGTCGGCCCTAGTCCCCGAGGGAACTCGAGCTAGGGCTTCAGCGGGCCCGGAACCGGCCGTACCCCGGGCCTTCCCCCCCGGAGCGGGGTCTCCGTTCCCCGGATGGGGCAGTTACCACGTACGCCTGCCCTACGCAACCCCATACGGACGGACTTTGAGCCACGGGCTCACCAGGAACGACCATGGGTGAGCGACCGGACCCCACCCTTTCGACCCGTCCATGGGTCGACCCCCAAGGGGAAGGGGGCCGTCGGTCCGCTTGCGTGTAGGTCCCGGTCCCGTGGGGAGTCCACAGCCTGACTACGATCCCGCACCGCGGTTATCGACGTCCATGAGCTCCCCGGTTCCGGAGTCGATCCCGGATCCGCGGACGGAGCACCGGTCGATCGGCTCTGTAGGCCGAGGAACTTCGGTCATGGTACTCGGAACGGGCCTCCTGTTCGTGTTCACGCTGCTTTCGCGGGTTCTCCTCGCCCGCTCGGTCTCGGCGGTCGAGTGGGGGGAGTTCTCGCTCGGAGTCGCTGTGATCGGGCTCGTCTCGATCGTCGCTTTGCTGGGCCTCGATCAGGCCACGGCCCGCATGCTCTCGTACGAGCGGGATCCGGCCGCCCGTCGAGCGATCGTCGTCAAGGGTCTCCTTCTCTCCGCAGCCACCGGAACGATCGCTTCCGCGGCCGTGTTCCTGCTCGCCCCAGTGCTCGCCGGCCTGTTCCGGGCGCCCGGCGACGTCTGGCTACTCCAGCTGCTCGCGGTCACCCTCGGCTTCACGGTAATGTCCCTGATGCTGGCGGCCCTGTTCCAAGGCCTCGAGGACGCGGTGCCCAACGCCGCCTTCAACCAGATCCTCAACCCGGGGCTGTTCGTGTTGTTCGTCGCCCTCGCGGTATTCCTCCACCTCGGGTTCCGATGGGTCATCCTCGGCTATGTGATCGCGAGCGCGCTCGCGTTCCTCGCGTTCGCTGTCTATGCCCTTCAACGTCTTCCCTCGCGAGTCCCGGCGATGGCCGGCGCCCTACCGAAGATCCCCCAGCTGTGGACGTTCGCGGCCGCCCTCTGGGGGGTGGGGACCCTGTACTATGTCACGGCGTTCGTCGACACCCTCATCCTCGGGGTCTTTCGCCCCGTCACGGTCGTCGGCGTCTACGCGGCCGGCATCAACCTGTCGCGCGTGCTCCTCATCGGCAACAACGCACTGACGTTCATCTACCTCCCGGTCGCTGCACGCCTCGCACGGAACCGCGAGATCGAGACGGTCCGATCGACCTACCTGGTGGGCACCCGTTGGATCGCGCTGCTCACCTTGCCGGCCGCCCTCGTCTTCTGCCTATTGCCCGGCCCGACGCTCGAAGCGATCTACGGACCCGGGTTCGGCAGTGGCGCGCCGGCGCTGGCGCTACTCTCGGCCGCCGCGTTCCTTTCGATCCTACTGGGTCCCGCCAACGCGAGCCTCGCCGGCCTTGGAGAGACCCGCTGGCTGCTCCTTTCGACCGTCCTTTCCGGTGGAGCGAACCTCGGTCTCAGCCTCGCGATGATCCCGACCTACGGATTGTTCGGCGCGGCGGCGGCCTGGAGCGTCGCCCGGCTCGTCTACCCGACGGTGTCGGCGATCCGGCTGCACCGGGCCTACCGGGTCTCGTCGCTTCGGGGCCCGCTCCTCAAGCCGGTAGCGTTCACTATGGTCCTCATCGGACCGCTCGAAGCGGTCGTCGGGTTGCATGGCGCCCCCTGGTGGTCGATCTTCCCGCTCTACCTCGTCGGCGTCGCGGGTTTCCTCCTCGGGCTGGTCGCGACCCGTAGCCTTCTCCCCGGGGACACCGTCGTGGCACGGTCTATCGCGGCGCGGCTCCGTCGTTTCCTCCCGAAAACCACGGCCCGGCTGGAACGCGGTCTCGGGGCGTGGCTCCCGCCCGCCCCACCGCCCAACATTCGGGAATCGAACGGCCCTATCCCACGACACGCGCGGCCCGAGCGCTCGGCCTAAGCGGCCCCTGCATGGGCCTCGATACGCTCGGGCGGCCGACGGGCGGGGGCGGCGTGCGCCGGAGCCCACGCCCGCAGAAGCTCCGCGAGGGAGCCGCCTTCGGGTTCGGTCTGGCGAAGGACCTCCAGGAGCAGCGGAACGAGCTGGGGTCGCAGGGCGGGATCTCGCAGCGCGAATTCGAGGTTCGTGGTGACCCACAGGCACCGGTCCCCGATGTCGTAGCGGGTCCCCGAGAACGTTGAGGCGAAGACCGGCCGCCGTTCGGAGAGGATCTGCAGCGCGTCGGTGATCTGGATCTCGCCGTGGTATCCGGGGGGGGTCTCGTCGATCGCGGCATAGATGTCGGAGGTCAGCACGTAGGCGCCGGTGATGCCGAGCCGGCTGGAGGTCTCGCGGGGCGAGGGCTTCTCGAGCAGTCGGTCGCATCGGAACAGGCCCGGCGCGACCTCCGTGCCTTCCATGATCCCGTAGTGGCTCACCCGCTCCTCCGGGACGGTCTCGACTGCGATCACGGGTCCTCGGACGCGCTCGAATTGGTTCCACAGCTGCCGAAGCAAGGGCGGGTCGCAGACGTGGATGGTATCGCCGAGCAGCACGCCGAACGGCTCGCTGCCCGTGTGGTGTCGGGCGAGCCCGATGGCGTCGCCGAGTCCTTTCGGGAAGCGCTGGCGCAGGTAGTGGAGTTGGGCGCGCCGGCCGAGTTCGGCGATGTGCTGGATCTCCGGACGATCCCCCACCCCGTCGAGCTCGGGGGAGTGGTCGAAGTGGTCCTCGATCGCCCGTTTGCCCCGCCCCGTGACGATCAGCAGATCGTCCGAGCCCGCAGCGATCGCCTCCTCGACGACGTACTGGATGATCGGCCGGTCGATGACCGGCAGCATCTCCTTCGGCTGGCTCTTGGTCGCGGGCAGGAAGCGCGTCCCGAGCCCTGCAGCCGGAATGACGACCTTCATCGCTGCCCACCCCCTGGAGGGACGAGGCCGCCCTGGCCCACCGGCGCCGAAACGGGGGTGGGTTCGCCGACCCCGAGGGCGACGAGCCGGAGGTTCGCGCGACGCGCCGCGGCAGGGGAGAGGGCGCGACGCAGGTCCACGAGGACCCCGCCGGCCATTCGTTCGGTCCATGCCTTGGTCCACCCGTGGTAGACCGGCCAATCGGTCAGGAGGACCGCGGCGTCCGCCCCCTCGAGGGCGGCGCGCACCGTGCGGCTGTATTCCAGTCGGCCGCCGCCCGGTCGGCGCGCGCCATCCCCATTTTCCCAAGCGGCCCGGAACCGGGGGAGCGCGACCGGATCGTGCACGCGGGTCCGGGCGCCCCCGTTGACCAGCGCCTCGACCAGCGGGAACGCTCGTGACTCGCGGACGTCGTCCGTTCCGGCCTTAAAGGAAAGACCGAGCACCGCGATGTTGCGGTCGCGTACCGGGCCCACAGCGTTTCGGATCAGAGCGAGCGCATGACCCGTCTGCTCGTCGTTCACGAGCAGCGTCGTTTCTCCAAGGCGGAAGCGCAATCCGAGATCGCGGGCGGTGCTCACGATCGCCCGAAGGTCCTTCGAGAAGCAGCTCCCGCCAAAGCCGGGGCCGGCTTTCAGGAACTTCGGACCGATGCGGGAGTCGGCGCCGACCGCAGCGAGGACCTCGTCGACGTGCACCCCGAGCCCCTCGGCCATCCGAGAGATCTCGTTCGCGAACGAGACCTTGAGCGCGAGAAAGGCATTCGAGGCGTACTTGACGAGTTCGGCTCCGGTGGGCGACATCTCGTACAGAGGTGCGTGGAAGGGGTGGTAGAGCCGGCGCAGCCAGTCCCGAGTCCTCCGATCGCGCGAGCCAAGTACGATCCGCTCCGGGCGCAGCGCATCGCGCACCATCGATCCCTCCGCCAAGAACTCCGGGTTGGAGGCGACCCCCAGCTGGTGGATCGTACGGCCGCTGGTGCGGCGTAAGAGCGGCTCCAGCACCCCTTCCGTCGTCCCCGGCACGACGGTACTCTTGATGACCGCGACCCGGAACTCGGTAACCGGACGCAACGCCGCCCCGAGCGATCGGAGACCGCTCGTCAGGGGTCGGAGGTCGATCCTCCCGGACGGACCGGGGGGGGTCGGCAGGCAAACGAACACCCCCTCGACCTCGGTGATCAGCGCGGGGATGTCGTCGACGAGGCGAAAGCGGCCCCCATGCCGCATGCGGCCCAGGAGTTCCTCGAGGCGAGGTTCCCGGTACGGACTGTGCGATCGTTGCAGCTCTCGGCGGATGCTCGGGTCGAGGTCGTAGCCGACGACGCGGTGGCCCCGTGCGGCGAGGCTCAACGCCGTCGGGAGGCCCATGTAGCCGAGACCGACCACGCCGACGCGCAAACCGCTCGGGGTTCGGGTCGATCTCCTCACACCCCGGAGCTCCCTTCGGCGACGCTCGGCCGGGAAGGCGTTGGACGGGGTTGCCACCGGGCCCCTTCGACCGACGCCCTCCCTGGTCCGATGGACGCCCGGGTCGACCGCATGACCGTCATGGTTCGTCCGCCCCTGCATCGCGAATGCGCTTCTTGGGAGTGTTCGGGGTCGGAGCCATCTCCCAGATCCCGGACGGCGGCCAACTTCGCCGGTCCACGCTGAGGTCCGGTGGGTCGACCTGGGGCGTGCCGCTCGGGGAGGGCGCGACCGGTCCCAGTCGGGTCGGGACCCGGGTCGGCGGTGGGGGAATCCAGGACGCGACCGAGAACCGGGCGCTCGCGGACTCTCCGTTCCCGGCCACCGGTGTGGGGGACGCGCGGACGGGTACCGGCGAACCGCCCGGCGCCACTTTCAGGGGCTCGGTCGGAGCGGACACGAAGGACGGGGTGAATCCGAGGGGATCGGACACCCCGCTCGACTCTGACGGACGCCCATTCGCCGCGCCCGCGGGCTCGGTCCGGGGCAACCGTCCGAGCGCCTGGCGAAGCCGTTCGGGGACCTGAGAGGACAGGCGTTCGAGGCGCGAGGTCGTCGCGCGACCGGCGGCCGGTGCGGGTGGGGGAGGGGGTCGACTCCCGCCGATCGAGGAAGGCCCCAGTGCGCCCGTTCGGTCGGTTCGAGAGGGCGGCCGGCGGTTCGGGCTTCGGCGGTCGAAGAACCCCTTGATGAGGAAGAGTGCGACGCCCCCACCGACGAGCAGCGGGAGATACGGGGCCCAGCTGGAGAACGACTTGAGGCTCGATCCTCCGGGGGGGCCGTGACCGTGCGTTACGACCACCCCAAAAACGGCGGTGAGCGAACCGGAGGAGGTCACCGTTACGTTGGTGGACCGCGCGGCGGCGTTGCCGATCAGGATCCCCCCGCTCGGGACCCACTGGGTAAAGGCGAACCCGGGGCAGCTCGGTGCGAGGGCATTGAACGTCGCCTTTGGCAGCGGGGCGGTGCTGCCGTCCGCCTGGAGCACGGAATTGAGGGTGATCGGCCCGCACCCGGGCGGGTTCACGAAGAATCCGATCGGGTATGTGACGTAGGTCGCGCTGCTCCGCACGGAGACAGGGTAGAAGACGGTGATCGATGCGCCGGCCGCGTCGGTGACCGTGAGGCTCACGGAGAAGTTCCCCCCGCTGACAAAGACGTGCTGCGGATCGCTCAGGTTCGATCTCGCGTTCGGAGCGAACTGCCAGGCATAGACGAAGGGCGCGGTCCCCCCCGAGACGACGGAGGAGAACGCGACCGCAAGGGGGGTGAACCCGCTGCTCACGTTGGCCGAGATGGCGGCGGCAAGCGCGGGATTCACGGTCAGCGAGGCGGTCCCGGTGGCACCGTTGCCTTCGGAATCCGTGGCGGCGACGGCGACGGCGAAGGTCCCGGGGGCGGTCGGGGTGCATCTCAGGGCGGAGGTGTTCGAGGAGGCGCATCCACTGGGAAGGTTCGAATACCTGTAGCCGTACGAACCGCTCCCGCCGTTGACCGTCACCTGGAACGTCGCGCTCTGACCGAGATCCACGGTCGTGGGGGAGACGGTGACCGTAACCGTCGGTGACGGGACCACCTGAAGAGCCGCGGTAGCGTTGGCGATTCCCCCCACAGCGTCGCCGACCGTGACGGTCACCTGGTAGGACCCCAGGGCCCCCGGTGTGCAGGGCAGGGTCGAAGCGTCCGAGCTGGCACACCCGGACGGGAGACCCGAGTACGACATCGAGTAGGGAGGCTGTCCACCGGAGATGGTGGTGGCGAACATGACCGAACCTCCAAGGTCTCGCACCGAGGGGGTGACCGCCAGGACCGCACCGAGCCGGGGATTCACCGTCAACGGGAGGGAACCGCTCGTCTGGCCCCCGGCCGCATCCCGAACGCTGACTCCCACGGTGCTGGTCCCGCTCGCACTCGGTCGACAGGAGAGAACGCTCGCGTTGAGGGAGCTGCATCCGGCCGGAAGGCCCGACCACGCATAGCCGAACGGCGCCGTCCCTCCGGTCACACTCACCGAGATCGCCAGGAGCTCCCCCGCATCGACCGTCGTGGGGGTCGCCGAGATCGAGGCGACGACCGGATCCGGGTTGACGGTGAAGGAAAGGGTCGAACTACTGCTGAGGCAGACCGGGCATCCCCAGATGGCCGTGACGTTCACGGTCGTCTGGCCGGACGCCGAAGGCGTACAACCCAACGTCGGAGAGTTTGCGGTGCTGCACCCAGCAGGGAGGCCGCTGTAGGAGTAACTGCACCCGGTCAGCCCGACCTTGCACAGGCCGGATGCGTCAAAGGTCGCCGTGACGCCGACATCATCGGGATTCGGGCTCGCTGTGAACCCGGACGAATTCGGTCGAGGGGAGGTGCCCGATTGCGCCGGCGCCAACGGCAGCGAAAAGCTACCAAGCGCGAGGGCGGCCGCGAGCACGAGGATCGTGAGCGCAGCGGCCCCCCAGATCGGGCGCTGCGACATCGAAACCACCGGTAGTAATGTCTTCGAAAAATCGCCTTTAATCCCACCGTATTCCGATGGGTAGCTCGTTACCAGGGGGCCCCCGGGCCTTTCATTTTGCAGAGGCTGGGGAACGCCCGACCGGTGTGGGGGACGGTGCATCCGCCCGGGCGGAGCGGCGAGGGGTATTCCGAAGTTCTCTCGCCGGACCTCCCCACTTGGGAGCGACGGCCTAATCGACGCGATACGCGCTATGGCGAGGCCATTTCCCCCCCGTCGACCCATCGGCAGTGCAGGTGAAGTTCCTCTCCATGTCGTGGGTCTCGATGACGTTCGCGATCGCAGTGATCGCCTTGGGCGTGGGGGCCACGGTCAGCGTCCCCGGGTCGGTTGCGTACGAACACCTTCTCGCGTCCCCGAGCACGGTCGGACCCCCTGGGGATGTCCCGAACGCAAGCGCGACATGTCCGTCGGCCGCCCGGGGGTGGACCTGTTCACTCACCGTGTCGGAGAGCTCTTCGTCGAATCGAGCGGCCGCCTGGACCGCTTCGAGCACCGCCCATGCGAGCTTTGCTCCCAAGAACGGGACGTTGCATCCGGGGGGCTCGGTGACCGTCAAGGTTACCATCACCTCGTGCGGCGGCCGCTACGCGCTGGACTTCGCCGGCCCGCAGAACACCGCGACCGCCACGTTCACCTGCGGTTAGATCGGGACCCGGGGTTTCGTTTCGGACCCTTGGCGGCCGCGACGGCGTGCTCGAGCCACCAGAGTTCCAGCCCGGCCAACCCGACCATTCCCTCTCTAGCGCCCGGACATCGGCCCGACCGGGTCCCGTTCCGACCCCACGAGCAACCCGGGGGCCCACCCTTCGGAGGCAGGTCCGCGTGCTTGGTCCGGAATCAGACGATCAACACGAAAGAATGACTTCCACTCCCGCTCCAGGCGAGCGAGTATACCGTCGAAATGGGCGTGAAAACGGAAACGCCCTTGCCGTCGACCAGGAAAACGTAGGCGACGCCGGCCACGAGGTTCGAGAACCGTATCGTATCGGTGGCGGAGTGGCTCTGGGCCGCGGTCCACGAAATGGTGTCGTTTGAACGGCCATAGGAGACGACCTTGACGTCGTACTCTGCGCCGGCCACTGGGACGGTGACCTGGAATCCCCGGTAGGTGATCGACGCGTTCGACCCAATCCACTGGGACAGCTGGAGCGCATACGTCGTGTTCGTACGGAGGAGTTCGACCGGCCCGACGAACCGGATGTTCGAGAGGCGATATGGCGAGTTTGCCGCGAGGGCGGTGAGTTGCCCTCCGACGACCCGGAGGGTAGCGTTCGAGCCGGAGAACCAGAACGTCCAGTTGGCGTCCACGGCCCCTACGAGCACATTCCCGATCGGTCCCATGTCGTCGCGCGCGTTCTCGACGAGCGTGTAGAGGCTTACTTTCGAAACCGAGTTCGAGACGAGCGTGTTGTTCGACCGATTGAACGAGCCCAGGCTGCGGAGTTCCTGCTGACCGTCGAACTTCTCGAAGAGGAAGCCAAATCGCACGTCCGTGATCGTGTTTCCGGAGATCGTCTGGTCCGAGCTCGAGGTGAGGAAGCCCGCCCCGTTCCAATAGTTCCCGGTACTGACCTCGCTCCAGCCTTGGATGTAGTTGTCCACGATTCGGGTCGAATTCGCCCACATCCACGTCTCGATGGCTTCGATGCTGTACATCGTTTGGGCGGAGACGTTGTGGAAGTTGATGATACGGTTCGCGTACAGGGTGTTCCGAAGGGACGGGCCGAGGTAGAATCTCGGCGCCGCCAGAGCGCCCGAGTCCCCTTGTACTGTGATCCCGACCTCGGAACAGTTGTAGATCCGGTTCCCCGTGACATTCACATCGTTGACCTGCGCTTCAAGGACGATCCCGTTCGTCGGCTCGGTCCCCTGGGTTCGGTCGGTCATGTCGAGCGTGTTGTTCCAGACGGTACCGTTGTTGACCCCCCGGATCAGGTAGATCCCGTCAGCTTCGGAGATCGAAGGGGAGTACGTCGACTCGGTGGCGTAAATGCGGTTGTTGGAGATGTTGAAGTCGGAGACATTCTGGGAGACGCGCAGCGCGTAGTGCGTGAAGTTCGAGATCGTGTTCCCCTCGATGGTGAGGTGGCGGGTCCACTGGCCGATTCCGCTCCCGAGCCAAGTCGCGACGATCAAAGCCGCTTGTCCGCCCGCCCCGCTCCAGTGGCCGGAGTCATTGAAGGCATTCCGGCTGATCGTGTAGTAGGCCCCGTCGGAAATCCCGAGGTTGGCCGTCTGGAGCCGGTTGTCCGTGAAGGTGGCGTACGAAGCGTCCGTTCCCTTGTCGGTCCATCCGTTGTAGGTCAGGTAGATCTGGTATGGCTGGGTGCCCGCCTGGTCCCCGAGGAAGTACGAGTTCGAAATGGTCACGTGCGGCCCGCTCACGAGGGCGAGCATCCCGCCGTCTAGACCACCGGAGAATGCATCGTGCGTGAGATTGGTCCAGGAGGCACCGCCGGAGACCTGGACCCACCCAACTTCGCCCCCCGTAATCGTGGGATCGACCCACGACGAAGCGTCGATCCGGTCCCCGACCGCTCCGACGCCGGTAAACAGCACTTGATACGTGTGATCGAACTGGACGCCTTCAAAGGCGACGTGGGGGGAACTGACGGTGATCCCCTCTTTCCCGGTCGTCGGCGTCGACCCGACCCCTCCGAAGGCGTTGAACCCGACGTGGAGGAAGTGTCCCGCACCATTCACGTCGAGGTACGTCGGATATTGGACCCCGTTCGCACTCGCGACCCCCGAGTACTTGATTGACACACTGCCGCCGGCCTGTACCGAGATTCCGTGGCTCAGCGCGGCGGGCGCGCCCGCGACGGCTTCTGAGATCAAGAGTGTCGCATTGTCCAGTACGAGGGACCCGCCGGCGCCGATTACCAAGTTCCCGTTGGTGAGCGAGATGGACGTGTTTCGGTACACCACGCTGCTCGAGATGACCTGGTTGCCATACCAGCTGACCGTTGCCGAGGGGGATATGGGAACCCCAGACCGAGGGACCCCGGGCTGGGGTCCTGGAAAGGAGATGATGTGCGATGAGGTAGAAACACCCAGTACGATCGGCGCTTGGCCCCCAGCCGGGCCTAGATGCGCCCACCCCGCGAGCAGGGAGCCCAGGAGAACCGTCCCGATCAGGAAGTAAACCCCTACGGACGCCTTCCAGGCCTCCGGGTTACGGCGGTCGACCGACCGGGGCCCCCGGATCGGTCCGTCCTCCGCCCTTCTCCTCCCTGACGTTCCCAGCGTGGGATGGCGCCGGATTGGGCGGACGGGAAGCATGGCGGTACCCAAATGAACTCTCGGAGCCTCGGTCGGAGAGCCGGACGCGGCAGAGCCTTCGGGACGGACGGGAAGTCCTATCACGAGATACTTCCTATCCAATGTGTGAGATAGTCTTCTATTTCTACCTCTCGTCGCGCCGAGATCCTCGGTCACGCAACCTGGGACTTCCCTCGCAGCTCGTTCCGCTAAGCCTCTCGTCGTAATCCGTGGTTCGAGGGCCTCTTCCTCGCTGCCATTACGTATGTCGTATACAGGTGGTCACATACTCCGAGATGTCGAGAGAAATGAGACGAATTCAGCAAGATTTATAACTATAAATAGGACTGTTCTGTGGGGATGTGGATATGACATATCCAGCTATTGCGCCCGAGCCGGGGACCGTCCGTGTGGGTTGAGGGCGGGCCTCCCCCCCGGGTCCGGGAGTTCGCGGCATGAACCGCGAGGTCGCGTCCGGGAAGGGACGGCGCTGCCAGCCGAGGGAGGATTCGCGGGGTGCGATGCGGCTGGGCGTGTTTCTGCTCCTGGCAGTCGCGCTCCTGATCCCCGTGATCGTTCTCGCGCCGACCTCGGTTCTCGCGAGCGGCCCGCATCCAGGGGGAGCGCCCCGAGGATCCGTACCGCTGGCTCCTACTTCGGAAGGGACCTATCCGACGGCGATCCGGCACGTCTTCGTCGTCTACCTAGAGAACACGGAACTCTCCACCGTCCAGAGCGGCGGCCCCTACGAGATGGGCCTCGCCAAGAACTACACCCAGGCCTCCCGGTACTACGCCCCCTGCCATCCCTCCGCCCC
>DASZAJ010000003.1:0-3340 GCA_035945215.1 Thermoplasmata archaeon | reverse complement strand
CATCTTGGATTCAGGTCAGCGCCAGGTAGTCGTGCGCGAGTCGTACCACCATTGATCCCTCGCCCACCGCTGACGCCACACGGTTCATCGCGCCGGCGCGGAGGTCGCCGGCGGCGAACACCCCGGGCACGCTGGTCTCGAGGGGCAGCGGTTCGCGGCGTTCCTTCCAGATACGCGCGTACCCGTCGGCCGCCATCATGTCCCGGCCGGTGAGCACGAATCCCTTGGCGTCGCGCAGCACCTCGGGAGGGAGCCAGTCGCTTCGCGGACGGGTGCCGATAAACACGAACAGCGCGTCGGCTTCCTCCACCCGGCACGATCCATCGTCGAGCGAAGTGAGGGCGACCCGTTCTACGCGACCCTCGCCCTCGACGCGTTCGATTTGGGTCCGCGGCCGCAGTCGGATGTTCGGCGTCTTCGCAATCTGATCGATCAGGTACTGCGACATGGTGCCGCGCAAGCCATCGCGGCGGACCACGATCCCGACCTCTTTCGCATGGCGCGCGAGATACATGGCGCCTTGGCCCGCCGAGTTCCCCGCGCCGACCACCAGCACGCGTCGGCCGCTGATCGCCGGCGCTTCCGTGATCGCGGCCCCGTAGTACACCCCCGCGCCCGTCAACTCCGCCACGCCGAGCGCGGGATGCTCTCGATACAGCATGCCGGTGGCGGCCAGCAACGCTCGCGTCACCAGCTCGCGGCCGTCGGCCAGCATGAGACGCTTGTATCCCGCATCGATCGAGATTCCGGTGGCTTCGAGTGGCGCCAGAAACTCCGCGCCGAGCCGCTGCGCCTGCATCAGGGCGCGGCGTGTCAGATCGCTTCCGCTGACACCGGCCGGAAACCCGAGATAGTTCTCAATCCGGGAACTACTGCCTGCCTGCCCGCCCGGCGCGCGCCGGTCGAGCAGTAGGGTACGCAGCCCTTCCGATGCGCCGTAGACGGCCGCCGCGAGGCCCGCCGGACCGGCGCCGACGATCACCAGGTCGTAGACTTCGAAGGCCGCCGAGAGCGATCGCCCGAGGCGCTCGGCCACCTGGCGGGGTTCCGGGTTGCGCAGCACGCCGGATCCGTCATCGAAGAACAGCGCTGGAAGCTCGTCGGAGCCAACCCCGGCCGCTTCCAGCAGCGCACGCGCTTCCGGCTCCCGCGCCACGTCGAGCCAGCGGTAGGGAATGAGATTGCTGGCCAGGAAGTCCTTGATAGCGTGCGACCCGGGCGACCACTGGTCTCCGACCAACCTCAACCCCTTCGCCTCCGGCAGATACTCGGCCTCCCACGCGTCGAGGAGATCGTCGATCACCGGGAAGAGCCGTTCTTCGGGCGGAGCCCACGGCTTTGATAGATAGTGATCGAGATGCGCTTCGTTGATGGCCTTCACGGCTGCTTCGATGTCCGAGTAGGCGGTGAGCAGGACCCGCCGCGCCAGCGGATAGACCTCGCGTGATCGGGCGAGCACTTCGCTCCCCAGCATGCCCGGCATGCGTTGATCGCTGATGACGAGGGCGAGGGAATCCCCGCGGGTTTTCAGTTCACGGGCGGTCGCCAGCGCCTCCTCTCCCGATGCCGCGCTCATCACCGTGTAGTGCTCCCGGTACCGGGAGCGGAGATCGCGACGCACCGCGGCGAGTACTTGTGGATCGTCGTCCACGATCAGGAGGACGGGCTTGTTCATGAGGTTCCTGGGGCGCTGTCCGTCTCGGCGAGCGGCAGGACGACCCGGAACTCCGTCCGGCCCGGCTGCGACTCGACAGAGACTTCGCCATCGTTGTGACGGACCAGGCGGCGAACGATGTCGAGGCCCAGACCGGTCCCCTGGCCGACCGGTTTGGTGGTGAAGAACGGGTCGAAGATGCGGTCGCGGGTCGCTGCAGGAATACCGATGCCGTTGTCGACCACGCGCACCGTCACGCGCCGGTCTTCGCGTTTGGCCAGCACCTCGACGCGGCCTGAGTCGGGGACGGCGTCGAGGGCGTTATCGATCAGGTTCGCCCAGATCTGGTTGAGCTCGGCGGCGAAGCCGCGGACGCGCGGGAGGCCGGGTTCGACCCGAACCGCCACGGCGACAGATTTCGCCCGCGCCTTCGACTTGAGGACGGCAACCGTGTTGTTCAGACCCAGGGCCAGGTCCACCGGTTCGGCGACCGTTGCCTGATCCATGTGCGTGAACCCCTTGATGGCCATGACCAGCGCCGAGATGCGCGTGGCGGCGTCCTGAATCTCCGAGGCGAGACCCCGAACCGTGCATCCGGCTGCGGCCCATCGCAGCACGGCGTTCAACGCCGGTCCGTCGACGGCTCCGGCCAGCCGGTCGAGCTCCTCGATCGTCGCGGCCGTGTCCGCCAGCGCTTCCGCCATCGCGGCATCGAGGCCGTGATCGGCGAGCCAGTCGGCCATGGCTTCCTCTCGCTCGGCTTGTTCGATGGGCGACCGCACGCCCCGCTCGCTTGTGGCCGCACAGGACTCGCGAACCCCATCGGCAACCGCCAGTTGAGAGTCGGTCAGCCTTGCGGCGCCGAGCGCGCGCGCGGCCCGTTCGGAGTCCTCCAGCCGGTCCTCAAGCAGCACAGCGCTGCGCTCGATGGCGGACGCGGGGTTGTTCAGCTCGTGGGCCAGCCCCGCCGACAATTTTCCAAGCGAGACCATTTTCTCGTCTTGCAGGTCGCTCGAGTTGAAGACGCGGGCCCGATCGAGCATGCTGTGGACGAGGATTGCCGTGATCTCATAACACTCGCGGGTCATCGCGCGGAGACAGTCGCTAGGCACGGCCAGGATCTCCGAAGGCTCCTGGGCGACCGTATCGCCCGGCGGGCTGACCAGGCGGGAGTATGGAAGCAGACCCGTGACGTCGCCTCCCCGCCATTCCATGATCTTGTGCGGTCCCGCGCCGCGATCGACGGAGATGGCGATGCGCCCCGACAGCACCACAAACAGGCCCTCCACCCTCGCGCCCTTCGCGCTCAGCACCTCGCCGGCGTCCAGCTGCCGAAGGGACCCGTGCGAGGCCAGCCACGCCAGTTCCTCGCGAGGCGCCGCGCCCAGGGTATTGTGCTCCGCCAGTCGATCGACGAGATCCGCTGCTTTCATCTGCGCGTTGCCCTTGACTCCTTATTACCTAACCTGCTACGGGTTTGAACAGAGCGTTGTCGTCGGCGTTTCCATCAACGCTGAATTGCCCCGCGCGGCGGGGACTCCTTCGTTCCCCACGAGTTCATCCAGTTGGCCATCGAGTTTTCTGGTTATTGAACTTGAACCGGAATTTCCGTCTAGCCTGCCCGGCTTTGGGTAGTGTACTCCAGACCGGCGTTGGTTGGCGCCGGATTCTGCGCGGTTAGTCGCC
>DASZAJ010000002.1:0-214140 GCA_035945215.1 Thermoplasmata archaeon | reverse complement strand
GGGCCTCACCATGAACGGCCCGGTGGTGTTGACGGCGACGTTCGTGCCGAACTACCCGCACAAGTCGACGACGCTGGTGCTGGAGGGCGCTCCGATCGCCTTCGGGCTGCTGGCGCTGTTGCTGGTGGCGGGCCTGGCGATGGCCTTCGTGCTGTCGCGACGGCGTGGCTCGATGAGCTCGACGCGGCACACGGAGCCGGAAGCGTATGAGGGACCGGCGGCGGGCGGCGAGCCGGAGCCCGCGCCGGCTGCGCCGGCCTACACCGAGGAGCCGATGGCCACGAACGGCGAAGAGGCCGAGTGGGCCGAGCCGGAGCTCCCGCCGCAGGAACCGTAGGAACCCGAGCCGATCGCACAACCCTTTCCCCCGACGGGTCGGGGATCGAGCGCGCCGACGGGCGACATCCTCCGTCGATAACGGGCTGGCTCGCGCCGAGGGCGGACGGGTTTCGCCCGGAGGTTCACGTAGCCGGGGCCCTCGGGCCTAGTTTGCGGGGATCCCGAGCAGGGTGAGGGCCGCGGCCCCGAGGAGCTCGGCGACCACGTCAGGGGTGCGGCGGCCCTCGCAGAGCGCATCGAACGTCTCGAAGCTCGACAAGGCGCTCAGGAGATCGGCCGCCTCGTCGGGCGACAGCCCCCCCGAGGCGCGCTCGGGGATCCCGAGCTTTCCGAGAAGATTCCGGGCGCCTTCCCGACGCCAAGCATCCCGCCCTCGGATCCGCTGCGAGAGGGCCGGGAAGAGGATCCCGAGGGCCCGCAGGCGGCGCAGGACGATCCGATCGGACGCCCAGAACTCCACGAAGGTGCGGACGAACCGCCGGACCGCCTTGGCCGGATCGGGTTCCCTGAACGCACCAGCCAGGTTCGCCATGCCGCCCTTGGCGGCGAGATCGTCGGCAAGGGCTTCGAGAAGGCCCGACCTCGACTCGAACTGATAGTAGACCGTCATCCGCGCCACCCCGGCCTTGCGGGCCACCGACTCCATCGTGACGGTCTCGGGGGTCTCCCGGGCCGCCACGAGGGCGCGGACCGCGTGGAGGATCCGCTGCTGGGTCTGCTCCGCCGCGGCCCGTCGCCGGCCGAGGTCGTACTTCCGCGGGGCCATCGTCGAACGGTAGGCCTCCCTGGATATGATGAGATGCCGCAATAGTTAATTAGTCTTACAGTCTATACAAATTAGAGCGGAAACGATGACGATGGGGAATGTGGCCGCGGGGCGGCGGGAGTTCGACGGCAAGGTCGTGCTTGTCACCGGGGCGAGGCGAGGTATCGGGGCGGCGACGGCGACCGCCTTCGCCCAGCGCGGCGCCCAGGTCGTCCTGGCCGCGCGGGACCGGTCGGCCCTCGACGCCGTGGCGGCGTCGATCCGTTCGGAGGGCGGCGCGGCGGAGATCGTCCCGTTCGACCTCGCGGACCCGGCGAGTGTCCAACGGCTCGGCGCCTCGATCGACGCCCGTTTTGGGCGGCTCGACGTGGCCATCAACAACGCCGGTGAGGGATTCCCGCCCACGCCGCTCGCCGAGGTGCCGGACCAGGCGTTCGAGCAGGTCTTCCGGGTGAGCGTGACCGGCACCTTCCTCGCCTTGAAGCAGGAGATCCCGAGGATCGAGCGGAGCGGCGGGGGGGCTATCGTGAACATCGCCTCCACCGCCGGCGTGAGCGCCTTTGCCGGGGGGGGCCCCTACGTCGCGGCGAAGCATGCCATCCTGGGCCTGACGAAGGCGGCCGCACTCGACTACGCCCAGCGCGGGGTCCGCGTCAACGCGGTGGCGCCCGGGCCGATCGAGACGCATCGTCTCCAAAGCGCCCCGGAGGAGTATCGACAGCGCGCGCGGGAGGCCGTTCCGATGCGCCGGCTCGGTGCCCCCAGCGAGGTCGCCGAGGCGGTCGTGTGGTTGAGCGGGGGAAGCTCCCGATTCGTGACGGGCGCCACCCTGTTGCTCGATGGTGGCCGGATGGCGGGGTTCGCATGAGCGCTCCCGATCGGAGGCGCGAAAGGGCGCCCCCGGTCGCCCGGCGGCTCCGGGACATCGCCGTGCTCGGCTGGCCAATCGCGGTCCTGATCTCGATCGAGTTCCTGCTGGGGATGGCCCTGAACCTCTTCACCGCCCTCCCGAGCGCCGGCGGCCCCATCGCGATCCTCTCGGCCAGTCCCGTCCTGATCGGGCACTTCGTGGTGGCCTTCCTGATCCTCGGGGTCCTTTCGAGAGCGACCGCGCTATCGATCCGGCTGGGGCATCCTCGGGCGATAGGCACGTCCGTCCTCGGTCTCGGGTCGGGGGTCGTCGCGACGCTCGCCGGCCTCGCCTTCGCATTTGGCGGGCAGGCGCCCGCGGCCAGCTACCTCATGTCGATCGGCTTCGTGGGGGTCTTGTTCACGGCGGTCGGCCTCCTGGCCATCGGATGGAGTTCCGAATCCGACCCCCCCCGGCGACCCTCCGAGCCCGGCGCGGCCTCGTCGGGGAGCCCGCCATGAGCGCGCCTCCGTTGCCCCCCTTGACGGGCGTACCGACCCCCCTTCCGGGACGCCCGGCCCTTCCCGGTTGGTGGATCATCCCCGCCATCGGCCTGGTGGTCTTTTCCATCGTCCTCGCGGGGGTCCTGCTGATCTTCGTGACCGGCGCGGCTCACCCCCCGTTCGAGAACGGCGCCGGGTTCGCGTTCTGGCCGGTATTCCCGATCGCGTGGCTCCTCCTCATTGTCCTCGCCTTCGTCGCGTTCCGATGGACGCGCGGGGGTTGGGGGCGCGGCGGCTGCGACCGTGCCGGCGACTGGGGCGGGGCGCGGGAAGCCGCGCGGCTCCGATACGCCCAGGGGGAGATCACCCGGGACCAACTGAGCCAACTGCTCTCGGACCTCGATCGGACCGATTGAACGGTCCGAGGACGGTCCGGCTCGCGGGCCGGTCGGGTCCCGCGGACGGGCGGAAAGGACGTGCGGGTTCCGATGCGGTACGGCCCTACCTCGGTTCGACGTCCGAGATCCCCGGTCGATGCCGTCCGGACCCGAGCCACCCCACCGATCACCGTCCGAATCGGATCCACTCCACAGCGGAGAGACTAAATGGGGAACGCTCGTCCCGACGCCCCGGCGAGGGCGGCTGGGGCGACCGACCTCCGGGGGAGGAGCGAAGATGGGGAAGCTGGTCCGGACCACCCTGGATCGCGCCGAGAAGCTCTATCCGGAGTGCCCGTCCTGCGGCATGGCGACGCTGCACCCGGGGGAGCGCACCGGTTGGACCTGCTGGAACTGCGGAGCGGCCCCCGAGAGCTTGCTCGACATCCCGGCCCGGGCCGCGCCGGGGTCGGTCTACCCGTGCCGCTGGTGCGGCGGGACGACGACCCGGCTCATCTCCGAGCCGGGGCGGTCGGACCGCGGGGTCTGGCAGGTTTTGCACTGCACGGCCTGCGGCGCCACGCATGCCCGCTACGTCGGCGGGACCTGAGCGCCCCTCCGGTCGATCCCCCCATTCGAACTCGCCGGGTATCGCCGGGCCCTCGATCCAGGCGGCGCGAGGCACGGCGGATGGGCCGTCCGACCGGCCCTTCGGAGGGGAGCGGAACCCCGGGTCCCGGCGCCCGTCCGCCGAGCCGGCGGGCGAGGCCGGTCCGTCAAGCGGGCGGCGCTACGTTGTGGAGGTAGACGTACTGGATCGCCCCGTCCACGACGTAGAAGATGTGCCGGGTGTTCCCTTCGGAGTCGCTCTTGAGGTGGAGGATCGGCTTTCCGAGCATGTCGGCCGCCCGCACCACATCGATCCACTCGCGCATCACGACGATGTTCTCCTTGTGCGGGAGGGAGAGCGTCTCGGCGACCGCATCCTGGTACGGTCCGATCAGGGCTCGGATCTCCGCCTCTTCGTCGGGCGCCCGGGGCGGGAACGTCGATGGCCGGACGACGAGGACGCCCACGATCCCGGTCGCCACGAAGACGACGATAGCGCCGCCGTCGGCGATCGCCCGGTCCTCGGCGACCGCCGGGTCGGCCCCTGTCGAACTCGTGGTGAGGGCGCCGGAGAACGGGACCGAAAGATTGCCTGGGACGAGATAGTTCGAGTTGACGAGGGTGAGGTTGAGCGACGGCGCATCGGCGCGGACGGCGATCTGCGAGCGGGTGGCGAAGGTCGTGAAGATCACCGCGGTGAAGCGGACCGTGAAGGTCGTGAAGGAGTAACCGGTCGCGTTCGTGATATTGCGCAGGAGGCGCACGGCCGAGGTGAGGTTGAACGTCAGGTTGTCCTGCAGGGTCGCCGAGGTCGCCGACGGGTACTCGACGAACGGACGAACCGACGAGTTCAGCGTCAGGTTCAGCACGGGGGCGACGAGCGAGACCCGCTCGCCGATCCCGAAGCGGCTGTCCACCGGGGCGGTCAGCCCGATCTGGTAGGTGAACGACAGGTTCAGCGTGCGCACGAGGGCGAGGAAGAGGGTCCCCTGCCCGGGTCCGATGGTCGGCGTCCGAAAGATCGGATTCGGGGCGAGAGCGGCCCGATAGCTGAAGGTCGTGGCCCCGTGGAACGCCGACTCCGTGGCGGTCGTGGTGTGTTTGGAGGGCAGCGCGTTCGTCACCGCGACGAAATACCCGGCCACGATGGAGGTCAGGACCAGCGCCACGAGGAAGAGCACCCTAAGCTTCATCGCCCTCCCGTTCGAACATCGAGGATCGGGCGGGGATGGCCGGTGCGCCGCCGGCCGACCTGGAGCGTCCGGTAGGCGGTGAAGAGGGCGAGGAACGCCACGATCGCAATGGGGAACGGGGGGAACAAGACCAGGTTCCCGGCGATCGGGACGACGAGCACGACGCGTCCAACGATCTGGCCGAACTGGACGGGCCGGGGGTCCGGGGCCCGGTTCGCGTCCCCCTGGAAGGTGAATTGGACGGCCGAACCGTTCGGCTGGATCGCGACGACGCGATGCACGACGGGCCCGGAGGGGCTGAGGTAGGGAGCCTCATACGCCACCAGGTCCCGCAGATGGATCTGGTCCGCCGAGCCGATGTGTTCGACGACCACCAGATCGCCCACGCGCAGGGCGGGGACCATGCTCCCGCTCGCGATCGCCAGGAATCGTACGGGCGCCCCGTTCAGGGATTCGAGCACGGGAGCGCTCCCGGCGACCAGGGCGCCGACGACGATCACGAGGACCCCCGCCTCGAGGAGCTGGCGGCGGGAACGCTGCCGCGCGATCAAGGTCCGGCGCCGGGGCTGGATCGCCTCGCCGAGGTAATGCCGCGCCCGGAACCGTGGCTCGGCGAGGAGCAGGGTGCTGACGACCAACACCCCGGCCAGCCCGATCAGCAGGAAGAGGAACTGGAACTCCCAGGTCAGGCGGGCGACGGACCAGGGCACCACCAGGGCGGCCCAGACCACCCCTGTTCGGAAGCCCCAAGGCCCGAGGAGGCTCCAGCCCGTCCTATAATAGTATAGCCCCACGACGACCCCCATGGCGAATCCCCCGAGGACCTCGACGAACAGCTGCGGGGCGAGCGCGGAGATCGACAGTTGGCCGAAGAGGATCGGACTGAACCCGTAGAGGGCGAACAGCCCGGCCGAGACCGTCAGGGCGAGACCGAACGGGATCCGGTCCGATAGCTGGGTCAAGAAGTAGCCTCGGAAGACCGCCTCCTGTCCAAGGACCAGTACCGGGGTGGTCAGGACGAACACCCCCAGGGAGATGGCGGCGGGCGTCGGGGGCGTGTAGAAGCCCAGGGCGAGTCCCGGCTCCAGGGTCAGCAGGAGGTACACTCCGACGAGGCCGGCCGACATCGCGACGGTCGAAAGCCATCGACGATCGAGTTCGGGGAAACCGAAGCCCGTGATCCGCCGTTCCTCCCAAACCGCGACGAACAGCCCGAAAAGCGCGAGCGGCGCGCACGCGTAGAGCCCGTAGGCCAAGTACCCCCAGCTTCCCGGTGCGAGCGATCCCCACACCACGTAGGCGGTCGTCGTCCAGAGGGTGAGCAGCGCGAGGGACCAAGGGAGCATCCGCCGGCCGAACAGCCAAGGTAGGCTCGCGAACCCGGCCAGGGCCACCAGCAAGCCGACGGAGAGCGCCAGGTCGATGGTCATGGCCGCCCCGCGGGACCCCGATCCGAAATCAATCCGGCCCCCTTAGGTCGCGGCGCGCTTCCGATGGAAGGTGGTCCGCCCTCTCGAGAGTCCAGAAAGAGGTTGGGAAAAGGTTGTCTCGGCCGGATTCGCTGGGAACCTAGAGGTTCGCCGCCGCTCCGCCGCCCGGCTCCGTCGACTCCGACGGGTTCGCGCTCAGGACCGCGGTAAAGGTCAGCGTGTAGGTTCCGGACGACTCGCTGGAGCAGCTGCTCCCGACGCCCTCCGTCAGTTCCACCGCGATGAAGAACGGGTGGGTGCTGCCGGCCGGCAGTGAGAAGCTCGAGCCCGGCGCGACCGGGACGTTCGTCCCGACCGGGTTACCGGTCTGGTAGCTGAAGCAGCTTGGGTTCGTCGCGCCGGACACCGCCCAGGTCACGGTCAGGTCGAGGGTCCCCGTGTTGTGGACGTTGGCGGTCGCGGTGCACCAGTCGCCCGGTGCGAAGTTCG
Source organism: Thermoplasmata archaeon (assembly GCA_035945215.1). Classification (GTDB taxonomy): domain Archaea; phylum Thermoplasmatota; class Thermoplasmata; order Lutacidiplasmatales; family UBA184; genus Lutacidiplasma. Next base: position 207,584 of record DASZAJ010000002.1, on the reverse strand, counting down.
AGCCGGAGACCGCGAGCGTCGCGGTGGCCCCCGAGGCGGGAGTCATCGCGCAGTTCGCCGAAGCTTCGCTCGAGGTCAGGACCTGGCTATCGATGGTCCAGGACGCGCTGCCGGAGCTCGCCGTGTTCGTCGCCACCAGGGGTCCGACCGTAAAGGCGGCGAATCCAAGGCCCGACACGGCCATGAACCCGACAGCCAACAGGGTCGCCCACATCGTTTTCGCTACCATTCTTCTCTCGTTTCCTCCTTGTTCCCGGTTTCCCGATCGCCCACTCAAGGGCCATCGTCCTACCGGGAACCGGTTCTTAATGGCCGGAGACCCGTAACATGCCGACGACCGGTCTCGACGAGCGACCGGCCGGTTTGGATGTTACACGCCGCCCGTGACCCGGGTCTTCGACGAGAAGGAGAGTTCGGGGAAGTCGCTCGGAGACCGTAGGACGACCTCGGCCGACGGGGGGGTTCCTCCGTCGGGGTGCACCGGTCCCCAACCGCGCAACGAATCAAAGGTGGGGGTCCAGGCGAACGGCAGGATCCGGTCGCGCCCCTCCGAGAGCCGGCGAGCGATCGACGCATGGCAACTGCTGACGTTCGGAAAGCTCGCGGGATGGATCCGGCCGGGCAGCCGAGTCGCCGCCCACCGTCGGAGTTCGGCCTCCCAACGGGTCGGGCCGGAACCTTCGTGGAGTTGGAAACGGGGGTGCTGGCGAAGCCACGCCGCGAGGCCGGAGGCCCGGTCCCACCGGATCCCCTTCGAAACGAGCCATAGGTTCGAGGTCGCCGGGACCTGGTAATCGAGCGACCGCAGGAAGATGAGGAGATCCGGAGAGGGGGTCGGCGCCGGGGCCGTCGAGGGATCCTCGTCGCCCAAGGCGCCGAGCAGGGGGACGAGGTATCGAGAGAAGCTCTCGCGCTGGTCGAGCGAGATCCCTCCGGAGACCCCCGTGGACCCGACGTCGATGGGGTTCGCCAGGAACCCCGAGATCAAGGTGGGGGCGGAGGTCAGTTCGAACGCGGCGAGCCGACCCCCATTCCCATCGAAGACTCCGACGATATCGACGAACGTCCGCGCAGGGGGTGGGGGGAGTCGAACCAGTTGGGCGGTCGGGGGATCGGTCGGGCGGATCCGGTGACGTTCCCAGACCCGATGGACGAACATGTGGCTGACCGATACGGCCCTGGCCATCGACCGGGTCGTCCAGCGGCCGGAGTCGGCCGGCGGGGCCTGCCGGGAAAGCTCGAGGATCCGCTCGACGGTGCGCCACGGGACCTCCGCGCGCGCGCGGGAGCGGGGGGCTTGCCGGCGGATCCCGTCCAACCGATTCACCAGGAAGCGGGTGCACCACCGCTCAACGGTCGCCGGATGGACCCGGAGCGAGCGGGCGACCTGGGCGACCGATCTCCCCTTCGCCACCTCGAGCACGATGGCCGACCGGATCGCGAGGCGCGAGGTGCTGTTCCTCCCGCGCGCCCACGATTCGAGCTGGTCCCTCTCGTGCGCGGAGACGGCCACCCGGAGGCCCCTTCGCACGGGCGGAGGCTAGGGGTTTCGGTATTAAGACCCGTAAGTTTGTGGTGGATACGCACGGCCGGATTGGCCAATCGAAACACTCGGACCGGTGTCCGTATGGCCACGGATGGATGCGTAGCCACCGCCGCCAGGACCTGCCGCCGCCGAACGGACCTATGGGTCCTCCGACCGGCCGAAGTTCGAGTAGGGGGGTGCGATGCCGAGTCGGACGGCCGATCAGGCTGGGACCGGCGGCTCGCGGAACTGCAGGATCTCCCCCTGGGTCGTGAACATGACGGTGAAGGTTCGACGTCCGGCCCCGGATTGAACTTCCACTCGGCGGCCCGTTCGGTCGCCTTGGATCTCGATCGCGTCGATCCGGTCCCAGCCGGTCGTCCGATGAACCCGTTCGACCAGATTCCGGAACTGGGTCGCGCACAGCGCGCAGCAGAAGAACCGCCGCTCCCCGTCGACCTCCTCCCAGTGATCCCCCCACGAGGAGTCGCAGATCGCGCACCCTCGGTAGTTAACCTTCAAGGCGGATCCCCCGCTCAAGGCGCGCCCTCAGATAATCGTCGAACAGGTCGATCGAGCGTAGGAAAGCGGCCTGGACCCCCTGGATCGCCTCCGGATCGCGAGCGGCGGAGTTCACCAGCGCCAGGGCCTCCTCCGAATGCCCCACGTCCGCCTCGTACCCTTCGCGCAGGAACGCCTTCGCCGCCTCGGGGATCGATCCCCCTTCGAGGATCGTCGGGTCGAAATAATGGAGGGAGGCCCCCCGGCGGACGAGGTCGCGGTGGGCGATGAGCTCGAGGCTGTGCATCGCCGCCAGCGCTTCGACCCAGGGTGCCGTGCTGGCGATCGCGTTCCAACCCCGGATCCCCGCCTGGGTCGCGGGCAGGGGCTCGAAGGCAAGGATCGTGTCGCGGTCCATTCCCAGGCTCTCCCCCATCCGGAGCAGGAGCTCGTAATGACTCACGGTCCCGGGGACGAGTCCCCCGAATTCGGTGGAGAGATTGTCGAGCTCGTACCGTACGACCTCGGCGGAGTCCGTCCTCGCCATGATGTACGCGCAGGATCGGACCCACTGACGGAGGAAGTGCTGGTGCTCGATGACGTAGCCGAGCAGGGTCGAGCGGCTGGGGTGCTGCAAGGCGACGACGAACGGGTGCGGCCGCGGCCCGAAGAAGCGGGCGACGAACCGCGCCTCGATCCACTGGGCGACGTTCCCGCCGGCGAGATCGAAGAACGCCCGCAATCGGTCCTCGAGCTCGGGACGCTCGAGCTGGGCGCGCGAGAGGTTCTGGTTCAGCCACCGGACGTGATCGGAATCGCTCCCCCGCGCCCGTTCATGGAGGTGCTCGGCGAGCGTCGCCAGGTCGGAGGGGGGTAGGCCCAGCAGGCAGGCGGGACACTTCATCATCGTTCCCGTGGGGGCCCGCTCATAGAGGGAACGCGGGGGGCAGGCGGGCGCGGAGATCCCGATACTCCGGGGTCGCCCCGTCGGTCGCCCGCACCCGATCGAGCATCCGCTTCACGTCGTCCTTGGTGAGGCGGCGCGCCCCAGCCACCATCTCGATCGTCCCTTCAAAATCCGCCCCGCACGCCTCGAAACAGTTCCCCATGCCCGTCAGAAGCTCTCGCTCCCGGGGCGTCACGCTCTCCCAAGGGCCTCCGACCCTAAATACAGCCTCCGACCCCCGGGGAGCCGGCGGTGGGGCGTGCCCACCCCCCTAGTGGCTAGGAGGGGGCCGATGGCGTCGGGGACGTAGGGATGGGCGAGGTGGCGGCGGGTGAGGGCGGGAGGGCGAATCGCGTCAGTATGAAGTTGGAAGTGAATGCCACGAGGAAGCTGAAGCCCATCGCGACCGTAAACAATGGATCGTTCGGGGTCGAGCGCACGTAGAGCATGCCAAAAATGGCGGCGGACAGCACCCCGGCGAAGGTGACCGTGGAAAGCCCGATGAACGTCCGCTTCCGGGTGAGGGCCGCGACGATCAGCAGGATCAAGGCCAAGGCCCCGAGCACGTAGCCGAAATCCCAGTGGAGGTTGAGTTGCCAATAGTCGGTGTTCTCCGTGAATCCGTTCGACGGGGCATAGGCGTTGGCCAGCAGGCCCGCGACGTATTGCACGGTCAGCCCCGCCATCGTCACCATCGAGACGGGTCGGAGCGCGCGCACCCACCGGGAGGGACTATCGGCCATCCGGGTCCACGATGGAACTCGGGGAATAAATGGGTTCGGCTGCCGGAGTGGCTATGGTTCCTCCGCGGGACCGGGCCGGCGCCCAGGGCGGAAGCGGCCGGTCCGGCTAGGGATCTGGCGCGGGACCGTCGGCGGCCGCCGGGGACCGTCGGCGCCGTCGAACCAGGAGGACGGCCGTCAGGATCGCGAGGGCGATGATCACGGCCACGGCTGCCCACAGAATCGAGGATCCCAACCCGGACCCGCTGCGCGCCGAGGGCGGCGCGCCGGTTGGGACCGGCAGGACGTGGAGCGTCACGGCCTTCGTCACGGTCACGCCGAGGGAATCGGCGGCCGTCACCGTGACGGTGTAGTTGCCGGCGGTCGTGGGAACGCAGGTCAGGGCGGAAGTGTTTCGCGAGGCGCACCCCGGAGGCAGGCCCGCGTACGCGTACCGGAGGGCCCCGGTCCCGCCGTGGGCGGAGACCGAGAGCGTGGTCGAGTTTCCCAGGACGAACGACGGTGGGGCCACGCCAAACGACGTGATCGCTGGGACGGGGTTGACGTCGACCGAGACCGAGGCTTGGGCGACGATCCCGTCGGAGTCCGTGGCCACCATCGTCACGGTGTAGGCACCGGCCGAGGTGACCTTGCACGCCATGGGGAGGAGCGCCGAGGGGGGACAACCGGGAGGGAGCCCGCGGTACGATATCGTGATGGGCGCCGTCCCGCCGACCACACGGGCCGAGAAGTTCTCCGGGAGGCCCAGCGTGATCGGGGAGGGATCGGCCTGCGCCCCGACGAGCCGGGGAGCCGGATTCACCAGTAGAGGGAGGCTCGCCTGCGCCCAGAGGCCGAGCGCATCGTAAACGAACGCGGACACGGTCGAAGCCCCGCTCGCGTTGGGTGAGCAGACGAGCGAGCTGGCATTTCGGGAGACACACCCTGTCGGGAGCCCAGTGTACAGGAATCGCAGCGGGGGCACTCCGGCGCCGGCGGGAACCGCGATGCTGAGGGTGGTGGAGGCCCCCACCGTGAGGTTGGTTCGCGAGGACGAGAAGGAGGCGATCGCCGGTCGGAGCTCGACGACCAACGGGAACGGGCCCACGGCGAGATCCGCCCCCGCGGGATCGGACAGGTCGGCCTCGATCGAGTAGAGGCCCGCCGTCCCGGGGGAGCATCCCAGGTCGACCCCGGACGACGACCGGTTCGGGCAACCGGACGGCACCCCCGACCACGTCACGTTGACGCCCCCCGGTCCGGCGGCGATCGCGTGCAGCACGACCCGAGTGCCCACATCGGCGACCGCTGGGGTGACCGAAACGTTGCCGACGAGGAAGGGGACGCCCAGGGCGTACACCGAGCCTCCGCCGGTCACCGACACGCTCGTGTTGGCCCGGTCCGCCTGGGTCGGGGTGATCGAGCCCGCCGAGGTCCAGCCGGTGAAGGTGACCAACCCGGCGGCCACGATCGACAGATCGTAGACCCCGGGGACCAGCCAAACGGTGTCGCCCTGGGTGACCGGCGTCCCGTTCAGCTGCGCGGAAAGGCCCGCGGGGACGTCCGTCACGAAGGTGACCGCGTAGGGGATGGGCGTGTCCGGTGCGAAGGTGGCGGAGAGGAGGCCGTTCGGGCCCGTGATGGCCAGTTCGACGCCGTCGAAGGTGATCGGGCCGGAGAGACTGTACGAAGCCAGATGGTAGCCGGGGGCGGCGACGAATTCGAGCGGGTAGGCTCCGCCGCTCGCCGCGCTCGTGTTCTTCCCTCCGTTGGTATAGGACACGAAGTTGAAGTCGATCGATCCCCCCGACGAAGGCGTCACCCGGAACCCCACCCCGGCCGCCGAACCGACCGCGAACGTCGCCCGGAGGTCCACGGACGCGTTGAGGTCGAGCGTGGAGACCGGATCCCCCGGCGATTCGGCCCACCCGGACAGCGAGCGATTCACCGACCAGCCGGTAAAGCGATACCCCGGGGAGGAGACGGCATACATGGTCCAATATCCGAGCGATAGCTGGATCTTCGAGTTGTTGCCGTAGCCGGTCGGCGGGCCGAACGACACCCGCCCACCGGAGGCCGGGACCGTCAGCACGTGGACCGTGGCCGGCAATTCGACGAACACGGCCTCGAGGTAGGAAGTGCCGTTCTCCAAGCTAAGGTTGCTCGACGGGGAGTGGTCGGCGAGCGCATCGATCCCGCCGGCGTACCAGTAGCTGAAGGTCCAGCCGGACTGGGGCGTCGACCCGATCCGATACGTACCTACGCTCAGGTTCTTCGTGAAGCTCGCGGCCGTGGTGCCGGCGACCGTGACGGTCCCGTTCCCGTAGGTCGATACGGAGAGGTGGGATCGGGTGGAGGAGGTCGAGTACCAGGCCGTGACGGTGACCGACGCGCTCACTCCCGTCACCAGGAACCAGGAGTCCGGCAATCCCGCCGCGGCGACGACCGCACCCGGCCCGCTCACGGTCCAGTCGGTGAAGTTGTAGCCGGGCGGAGGGTACGCGAGGATCGAGTAGATCTGAGAGGCGAGCGAGAGGCTGCCTCCGTTCGGGAGGGTCGCAAGGGCGCCTCCGCTCGGGCCCTCAAGGAAATCCGGCAGGACCGCGACCGATCCGGCCGCGATCGAATCATCGAAAGTGACCCTCGTGGCCGGGGGCGCCGACCCGAACGCGGCGGTCAGAACGCCGCTCCCGTTCACCCAGACGGTGGTCCAGGCACTGCTCGTAAGGTCGACCGAGACGTTGCCGGAGGCCGTCCAGCCCGTGAACCGCGCTCCGGGCGCGCCGATCGCATGGACGGAGTACGCTCCGAGGGAGAGGTTGGAGATTAGGCCGCTCGATGGGAACAGCCTCGAAAGGAAGTAGACGCCGGTGCCGGGGCCACCGGTGGAGGAGATCTGCAGCGTCGCGGTCGGGGCCCCACAGGCCGGGAGGCTGAAGTTCGTCGGCGCGTAATATCCGAACCCCAGGTCGTCGGTCTCGGAGGTGGCCGCGTACTGATGGTACTTGCCGAAGTCGCTCGTCACCCCGAGGTAGTCGGTCGCCCCGAACTGGAAAGTATGGGTCGAACACGAGTAGCTGTACCAGGGGTAGCTGCAGTAGGTGCTGCCTTCATTTCCCGCGCAGCTCGTGTAGGCGGCATCCAGGTTGATCCCTCCGAAATCCTGGCCGAATCCGACCTGCACGGAGGCCACCGGCCCCTGCGAGGACCGGAACTCGGGAACTCCGATCCGCCATGGCTGAAGGGAGTCGTTGACCCAGCTCGACGGATCGTAGCTCGGGCACGGGACGTAGGGGTTGGCCGCGGTGGCGGGCGGTCGACCGGGGACGCAATAGTTGGAGGAGGAGTTGGAGGGATAGTTCGGATTGCGCCCGTGACCGGTCTCAAAGGCGAAGACCACGGGGAACTCTCCCCCCGGAGTCCACTGGAGGCCGTTCTCCCAAGTGTTGGTCGAGTAGGCCGGGTCCAGGGGGAAATTCCCATACGGGTCGTAAAGATTGAGGTTCGACGAGTTCCCCGTGGTTCGGTCGACCACGGAGATCGCCTCCCCGAAGGGATTGCCGGCCCACCCGGTCATCGTGACCGTGAGCCGGTCCCCCCCGGTCATGTTGAGGTAGCTGCCGGTGGTGCCCCCCTGAAGGCCGAGCGGGGCATAGTAACACGGGTCCTCGTACCCCGTGCTCGCCTCGATCTGCCACGCGACCGCCGCGGCGATCCACCGTCCGCTGGCCGGCCCCGACCAGAGCGAGTCGGGATAGAACTGTAGCTCGAGGAAGCATTGGTCGAGCCAGGCGAGCGGGTCGGTGAGGGTCATGCCGAACCATACGGCGACGTACAAGTTCGACTGATTGCGGCTCGGTCCGGTGTCGACCGGTAGCGTGACGTTCCAGGTGACGTTGCCACCGCTCCCGGGCACGCTGGAGTAGAACTGAATCCCCGGTTCGTCGTGGCCGACGCAATTGTCGTAATACGTCGAGGGACCACTTTCCGGATAGAGGCCTGCACAATGCCCGCTGGAAAAGACCGTGCTGTTCTCGGAGGCGCTGTCCGAGCCCGAATCGAGAGGCGAACCCAACGGACGGCCGTACGGGACGCGTTCACCGGGGGGCCGTCCGGAGGCGCCCCATACCGAAGGGTGCGGTTCAGGGAATCGGAACGGCCCCGGCCGGGCCGTGAGCACCGCGGGGAGGGTTTGGGACGGGGCGGTCGCCGGATTTGAACGAAGCATGGAATCCGACGCAAGGCCACCGGGGGCGGGGTGAGAGGGCGTTGCCATGCCGCGGGGGGGCGCCGGGGCGAGGCTCGATGGATGGACCCCGGCGGCCGGAACCGGGGTGGGTAGCGTGGGCCCGAGACCGAGCGATAGACCTCCGACCAGGACGATCAGCGCGACTCCAAACGCACGGACGATAGGCAGTCCCCAACGCTCGCCGATCGGGTTCCCTCGGTCCGCAGCGCCATATCGCGACATTCCCAAAAGAAACTCCCCCGTTAACGTGCGTCCTGAGGAATCCACCGATGGACTCGTCCTGCGCCGAAATGAGACTCACCGGTCATCTTGATTGCCCTTGGAGCCGGTAGTCAGCCGCCTCGCTAGAACCCGCTACGGTACAAGGAGTGAATGATAAGGGGGTCATAGAATCGGCGGGCCGCACGCAAGCCATGGGCAGGAGCCCCGACGGCGCCGGGGAGGTCTGAAGTACGCTCGCTCCTTTCCGATGATCGTGACCGCTTACGCGGGCCTGCTGGGCCCATCCCCGCGAGGCGTGCTTCGAGGTTGGGCGGTCAGGACGTCGCCTTCGGCCCTCTTCTTGGTCTTCCTTTCGGTTCTCATGATGGCCCTTCCCCCATTATCCGCCTCTCTGGACCGAACCGGCGTGCTCGCGCCCTTCGCGACCTCGGACTCCGAGCGGGCCCAGCGAGCTATCGCAATGGCCGAGGGCGCTCCAAGTGTCACCGGCGGCGCGGATCCGATGGGGACAATCCGAGCAGTACCGGATATCGGGACTCCGGGCACACTTGCCCACGAAGGCGGGGGCGTGGTGCGGAAGGCTTCCGATGCGTCACTGGAGCAGTATCTTTCCCATGTGCACGAGACCCCGCCGATCTCGCTCGCCCGCGGGTTGCCGACCGGGCCGGCCGGATTCTCCAACAATGTGGCTTGGCTCGCCTTCGCCTCTTGGAACGGGGGGTTCTACGTCGCGGCTCCCCCATCGAGCGTGGATTTCATTCCGGCCGGCGGCGTTTCGGCGACCAGTATCATACCGGCCGGATCCAACCCATTTGCCGTGGCGGTCGATCCATTCACCGAGGATGTATTCGTGACCAACTCGGGGTCGGCGAACGTGTCGGTCATCGATGGCTCGACCCAAGCGGTCCTCACGAACATCCCCGTCCAGAAGAATCCGGAAGGGATCGCGCTCGACGCGTCGAACCGCACCGTGTTCGTCGCCGACAATGGGACGAATAACGTGAGCGTGATCTCGATCCGGAGCCTTTCGGTCATCGCGACGATCTCGGTGGGATCGATTCCGGCCGGGGTGGCCTGGGACAATGCCACCGATCGGGTGTTCGTCACCGATCGAGGAAGTTCCGAGGTCACCGCGATCAACGCGGCGACCAACCGGGTGCTGGGCCAGATCCCCGTAGGAAACCGACCGTTTGGCATTGCAGACGACAACACAACGGGCGAGCTCTACGTGGCGAACACCGGGACCTACAATGTGAGCATCATATCGGCCCGGAGCGAAACGGTGACCGGCACCGTTCCGATAGCGGCCGACAGTTACTACCCCCGCTTGGAGGATGTCGCGTACGACAACGCCCTGCACAAGATCTGGGTTACGGCCGGGCTGACCGTCGTGGTCATCGACCCCTCCAACAACACCGCGGTCGGGGAGGCCACCTTCGACCCGTCCGGAGCCGCCTTCGACCCGGAGAACGGCGAAATGTGCGTTACGAATAGTGCGAACGTCACGTTCGGGTGCTTCTATTACGGCCCCCGGTTCACGAATGATGCCAACGTAACGTTCACGGAGAACGGGCTCCCCGCGGGGGCGCGGTGGAACGTCTCCCTCGCGGGGCTGGTCGTCGTCAATCAGCTCTCCAATACGACGTCCATTCGATTCGGCGTGGACACGCAGGTGACCTCGTACGGATTCGGCAGCTACCGTTACTCCTACGGCGTGTCGGCGGCGGGCGGCTACAGCGCCAATCCTACCGTCGGGAACGTTTCGGGCACCTCCTCGTTACCGACCTCGGTGAGCATCGCCTTCACCACGTCGGGGAGCTACCTGGTCACCTTCGCGGAATCCGGGCTACCGCAAGGCTCTCCCTGGTCGGTCACTCTCGGGGGGGATCGGATCTCAGGTACCGGGGGCCTGCCCGTTCGATTCGCGGAACCGAACGGGACCCTTCCCTACTCGATCGTGGGGCCATCGGGGTACTCGGCGACCCCGAGCTCGGGGAATCTGGCCGTACAGGGAGCCGCCCGGACCACTTCGATTACGTTCACGCTCACGACGTACCCGGTCACTTTCCTGGAGTCCGGTCTGCCCGGCGGAACGTCGTGGTTGGTCGATCTCGGAAGTGCCGCGGCGTCTTCGACAAGCGATCAGGTGGCCTTCTCGGTCCCGAACGGTTCTTATTTCTATCAGATTCCGTCCGAGGGAGCCTTCAGTGCCTCACCGGGCAGTGGGACCGTCACGGTCCTCGGAGCGCCCAGCACGATCGACATTCGGTTCGCGGGTCCACCGAGCTATCCTGTCACCTTCCGGGCGAGCGGTCTAACGGGTTACCATTCGTGGGTCGTGAATCTTTCCGGGAACTGGCGGGGATCCTCCGGCGCCCCGATCCTATTCACGGAACCCAACGGAACCGCGTATCGCTATACCGCATGGGTGCTCGGCTCGTCCTGCTATCCTCCGATATCGGGAAGCTTTGATGTCTTTGGGACGTGGGTCAACATTACGGTCCCATTCGTCCAGGGATCCTGCACTTCGACTCCCTGCTTCAGTGCGACGTTCGAGGCCCTCGGTCTGCCGGCCGGTGCGAACTGGTCGGTCAACCTAACCGACGGGAGCGACAGCTTGACCGGCTGGTCCCGCCTCCTCTCGCTGACTTTTTCCTGCCTGACGTGGCTTCAGCCCGCCTTCAGGGTCACCCCGCCCGTCGGGTATTCCGTCTCTCCCCCCCAGGGGGCCCTGGATCTGTCGACGGGCAATGTCTCCATCGTCCTCACGTTCACTCCCACGACGCCCCTGGAAGTGAATGCGTCGTATTCGGTGCTTGGTGGGAGCCCCTGCGGTTCGAACCCAGGACCCATCACCGTTTCATTCAATGCTATCGTTTCCGGCGGAGCCCCCCCGTACCAGTATTCGTGGAACTTCGAGGATGGATCCTCGCTATCGAACCAATCGGCCCCCGTACACACGTACTATTCGTCGGCGCTCGGCGGCGCGCCCCTCGCCATACTTACGGTCACGGACGCGGCCGCCCACACGGCCGGGTGGGTCGCCCCGCCGCTGGCGACCGCCTGCCCGAGCATTCCCGCCCCATTCTTCGATGGGGGCGGTGCCTTCCTAGTAATCGCGCTGGTCCTAATGGGGGGCCTATTGATCGTGGTGGCCGTCGTAGTGGCCGTGGTCCTCAGCCAACGGACGCCCCCCCGGTACCCCCCTCCTTACTGATCCCCCGAGCCGCGGGGGGACGCGTCCGGTGACGCGCTCGCTAGAGGATCTCGCCATCGGCCACGAGTGGCCGGCCGTCGACCTCGAGGTGGGCGCCGCCGAGCGCGAGCCATGAGGTGAACGGCGACTTCGTCTTTCCCCCATACCCGACGTTGCCGCCGATCCCGAACAACAGGCCACCGCGTTCGAAATCTTCCAGACCCGGGGCATCACGGATCCGCGGATTGAGACCGATGGAGAGAAAGCCCGGTCGGTCCCGGCCGGGGCCGGCCGCGTCGTACCCCGTCTTGAACAGTTCTCCCCCGGACCGGTAGGTGTAGGAAGCGAGGTGGTGGTCTTGGAAGGTCCATCGACCCCCCGTCAAGGTCCCTTGCAATGGATAGGTCGACCGGTTCGCCACGAGACGGCCCTCCACGAACTTTTCGTCGACCGATACGTACACGGCTCCGCCCGGAAAGGAGGCCATGTTCTGGCCGATTCGCACGTCCTTCGGATCGACGACCCCGTCGTCGGACGTCGGCGCTCGGCCCGCCAATCGGAGGGAAAGGTCCGTACCATTCGCGTGGTGGATCCGGATCTGCTTTCCGCGTCGAAGTCGGTCGGCCAGGTGCGTCGCTTCCCGGACCATCTTCCCGAGGTCGGCCCGACCGGCATCGATGAGCATCTGCTGCCAGCCTCCGAGCTCGACGCCGTAGAACTCTGCGCTCGGCGCCGTGGCTCGTCCGAGCTCGATCCGGACCCCCCGCAGGTGGGCTCGACCCGCCGCCTGGTACCACTTCGAGTTGTACCCCGTCAGGGCCTCGCGCTGGGCTTTGGGGAGAGCGTTCCGCCGGGGACGGTCCTCGGGGCCCCAGAGGAACACGTACCCATCGGCCTTGCTGATGGCCGCGAGCTCCGGGTCCGGCATTCGTCCGAGATCGTCGGCTTTGGAGGATTCCACCGACCGCCAGTAGGTGGCCTCATCCTCGTAGAGCAGCATGGTCCGGATCCCCGCCCGGCGCGCTTGGAGGACGAACGCCTCCGCCCAGGGGAGCATGTGGGTCCAGCTCTCGACGATCAGGCTCTCCCCACGGCGCAGGCGCAGCGACTTCACGAGAACGGTACGGCAGATCTCCTCGATATCGGACGGGACGGGAACGGCGCCCATGGCGGTCCGAAGCGGGTCCAGCACTTCAAGGGTTGGGCCGACCTCGGCGGCGTCCCGTGCCGAGCGCTCGGGATTGGGTTCGCCGGCTCCCGGGGGGGGTATTTCTACCGGCGCGGGATGGCTCGTTCATGGTCTTCGTTCGAGATGAGGGGAGCCTCTTCGATGCGCCGGTGCAGACGATCTGGAGATACCTACAGGCCGACGACGCGCACAGTCCGAGCCACAAAGGTCGACGGAACTTCGAACGGGAGCTGCTGACCGACAACTCCGCCATGCTCTCCTGGGAGCAGGAAGTCGACGGCAAGTGGATCCACATGTCGAACAAGCTCACCTTCCACCCGCCGCTCGGGTTCATGGTCGAGCCCCTGGAGGGACCGATGGCCGGGTCGAAGTTCTTCAACCTGTATATCCCCAAGGGCAAGCAAACGGAAGTCGTCGTCGTCGGGGATTGGACCTCCAAGACGATCCCGCCGGCCCAGCTCGAAAAGGCGGTCTGGGCGAACCTCGAGAAGGTCTTTCACGAGGATACCGAGGGCCTCAAGGCGTTCGGGAAATCGCGTTAGACGTCTCGGCGTGGGCGGTCGCCGTCGGGACCACGCCACGACCCCGATCCGGACCGGCCGCGGCCCTCCGCCGTGCTTGAGCTGGACCGAGCGGGTGATCGGCACGCGCAACAACCCTTGGACCTATCCCCCCAAGCCGCCCGGCGTGGGCGGCGGGCGAAGCGGTGGCCGGACTACCCCGTCCCGAGGGCTCGAAGGCGCGCCATGTCCTCGCCATCGATCTCGTTGAGGATGCGGCGGACCATGAATCCCTGCGGCAGGAAGAAGGGAAGGACGCTGATGTGCAGTTGGCCCTGGCTCACGGCCTTCGTTCCCCCCGGCACCTCGGAGAACGTGTTCTCCATGTAGGTCCCGGCGGACCAGGGGCCCTCCCCGTCCAGGATCTCCCAACGGTAGAGTTCGGGGGGGCGCAGCGTAAGCTTCCAGCGGGAGCGGAGTCGCCGCCCTCGGGCATCGATGACTCGTGAGACCACGGTCTCCGGAGTCCCGCGGCTCTCGGTCTTCTGCTCCAGGATCAGGCGGTGGATCGAGGAGATGGCGGTGTCGTCCAGGTGAGCGTTGATCAGCTTCCAAACCGTGGCGGGAGGCGCCGGCAGGATCCCTTCGTCTCGGTATGAAATCATGGCAGCGACGGTCCCTGAGTTCCCCCCCTACAAGATGATTCCCCCGCGGTTGGACTGAGAGGAACCCCCAAGGGGCGGGCGTCGACCGCGAGGGGACCAAGCCTCCTCACCGAAACCGGCCCTCGATGGCGGGTCATCCCGGGGAGTGTTCTCCGGGGCTAACCGGTCCCGTCTTCCGGTTCGGCTGGGGCTGCATCCTCGACTGTTTCCGGGGGATCAGAATAGGCCGGTGGATCGTCCGGAACCGTCGACGGTTCTTCCGAAGGTTCGACGCGGCCCCGGCGGCCGCGATACAGGACGAATCCGATGGCGGCCGCGGCCGCCACCGCGAGTTCGAGGAAGAGCAACGCGGCGGCCCACGGTGGCATGCCGAGGATACGCGCCGACCCGGGAGCTGCATTCGCCGATACGCGCACGGTCCAGCTCATGGAGTGGACCCCTCCAATCGAGTCGTTGATCCACAACGTGACCTCGAACGTACCGGCCAGTGTGTACGTGTGTCGAACGGAAACCCCCGAGCCGGCGAAGCCGTCGCCGAACGACCAATCGTAGTGATAGGTGCCCGAACCACCGAGTCCGTGAGCGGTGCCGTTCAGGGTCCCGCCCACGGGGAGGGTCTGGTTTCCCCCGATATCCCCGGTGCCCCCCAGGGCCGGATCGACGTGGAAGGTCTCCAAAGGGGTTCGGACGGCGAATCCGTTGCTGTCCGAGACGATGATCAGGATCGTGTAGTCCCCCGCCCGGGTGGGTGCGCAGGTAAGGTTCTGCAGTCCCGGAACGCACCCCGGGGGCAGACCCGACCAGTTGAACTGGTAGCCGCCGCTCCCACCGGTCACTGGAACGCGCATCTCCGTCGACTGGCCCACCTCGATCAGGGTGGGGCCCAACTGCGGAAGCCCCGCCACGGGGTCGGCGAGGACCGTGATATTGACCGAGCTGACGTTCGCGCTGCCCCCATTGGAATCGATCACCGTGGCTTGCACCGTGGCCGTACCGGCCGTCGTTCCCGTACAGGAAGTCGAGGTCGGCGACTGTTGCGCGCAATTGAGAAGGCTACCGGCCGAGGACCAGAAGATGGCCGGCCGGCCCGAACCCAAGGCCACGAAAGACGTGGTCAACACGACCGACTGCCCGACGTCCAGGGAGGTCCGGGTGGGGGTCGGGGCGCTGACGCTCGGCGTGGGGTAGACGGTGTAGGCGATGCTCGCCGTCGCGGAGACCCCGTTCGAGTCGGTCACGACGATCTGCTCTCCCAAAGCGCCCGCGACATTGGGCCGGCACTGCGTCACCGGCGCGGCGCCCGGGCAAGCCCCGGACCATGCGTACAGGTCCGCGCCGGAGCCGGGGGAGGCGCTCCCGATGAACGTCACCCATTGTCCGACATCGGAAGAGGTCCGCGAGGCGATCGGCGGCGCCACACTCGGATCGGCGAACACGGTGTAGGCAAGGGCGCCGGTCGACACCGAGAACCCGTTCGCGTCAGTCACGTTGACCGAGATCTGGGCCGACGAGTCGGCGGCCGTAGGACGACAGTCGAGGTACGGCGCCACCGCCGCCCCCGTGCATCCCGTGGGAAGCCCGCTCCATGCGTAGGAGAATCCCCCGGCGCCGGACGCCGCACTGACGCTGAAGTTCACCGATTGGCCGACGTCGACGCTCGACCGGTTGGCCATCACCGTCGAAACGATCGGATCGGGGAGGACGGATACATTGGCCGCAGCGCTGGCGGTGGTCACGTTCACGGCGTCAATGACGGTGACCTGGAGCAGGTAGACCCCCGGTCCGCTCGGGGCGCAGGCGACTTTGGCGGCGGTCAGGGGCGAGCAGCCACTCAGGTTGGTCGACCAGAGGTACCGATACGGGGCGGTGCCGCCCGACGGCGTGGCGATCGCGAGGATCTGCTGGTTCGCGTCCGCAATCGTCCGGTTCAACGAGATGGCAGGCGTGGTCGCTGGGGGATTCACCACCAACCCTATCGGCCCACCGATCGCCACCTCCCCTAGCCGATCGGAGACGCGGATCCCGACCGAGTAGTTCCCGGTCGCGGTCGGGGTGCAGACAATCGAAGTGGAGTTCGAACCGGAGCAGCCGGAGGGCAGGCCGGTCCAGGTGAACGAGTGGGCCCCGGTCCCGCCGGCCGCACCGGTGGACAAGAAGACCGTTTGCCCAAGGTCGAGGGTCGACGAGGAGGACCGCAGGGCGGTGATCGCCAGCTGAGCGTCAACCGTCAGCAGGGTTGAGTTGTACGCCGCGTAGCCGATCTGGTCCACCACGCCGATCGTGACGGAGAAGTTTCCGGCCGCGGTCGGCGTACAGGACAGGGACCTCGTGTTGGACGAGCTGCAGCCGGCCGGAAGCCCTGACCAGCTGTAGGTCAGTGGGGCCGTTCCGCCCGACTCGGTCGCGGAGAGGGTGGTCGTCATGCCGACGTCGATGAGCGCCGGGCTGGCGGAGATCGAGGGGATAGATGGGTCGGGGGCCACGAAAAGGTTCACCGTCGCAGCTTTGACGGATCTCCCGGACGAGTCGCGGACGGTCAGGTTGATCGACCAGTTCCCCGCCTGGGTCGGGAAGCAGACGAAAATAGTCGAATTTCCGCCCGTGCAGCCCGGGGGAAGGCTCGACCAGTTCATCGTATAGGATCCTGTTCCGCCGGTGGGATCGGCCCGGATCCGAGCGGCACCGCCGAGGTCGAGGAGGCCCGGGGTGACGGTGATGGAGCCGGCGCTGAGAGGCTCGGTCAGATTCAGCGTCCAGACCTGGCTCGTCCATCCGAAGTTGGCCTCCCCGACGAACAGTACGAGCGCGTCGATCTGCGGATCATAGGCGCATCCACCATAGCCCGCCCAGCTCGGATTCAGCCCCAACCGCAACTGGCTCCAGCTGCCCCCCGAGAACAGCCAAAGGTCCTCGCGCGCGGGGATGCCGCCGCTCGTGCCCCCGTAGAGAATTACGCCGCCCAGCAGTGGGTCAAACGCGAAGAACGGTTGCTTGCGAAATTGTGGGCCGGTGGCCGAGGAGACATTGGTCCAGCTGCCGGACGAGTACTCCCAACTGTAGCTGGCGGTCCAGAGCAACAGATACCCGTCGTGGTCGTCGTAGGCGAGTTCGCACCCATCGGACGCCGGCGGCGTCCCGGTCGTGTTCAGCCGGCTCCAGTTGCCGTGCAGGAACTTCCAGGTCTGATTGACGTCGCCGGTACTATTGATCCCGCCCCAGTAGACGAGGTAGCCATCGGCAGTGTCCCAGGCCATGCAGCCCTTGATCGGCGCATCCGGGGCTCTCGAGGGGCTCAGCTGGTTCCATTTGCCGGCGGCATAGGTCCACGTCTGGTCCCGAACGCTGTAGTAGGGGCTCCCGAAGGCCCCGCCGAGAAAGACGGTGTACCGATCGACCGGGTCGTAGGCCATGGAGCCATAGTACATGCCGGGCGGGGAAACGGTAGGATGGATCTGGGTCCAAGTCCCGTTGCGAAACGCCCAGGTGTCGTTGAGCGTGATGTAGCTGTACAGGCCGTTGTAGATCACACCGCCGAAGGTCAGGAAGTAGCCGTCGGCGGCGTCGTAGGTGGATTGGCCACAGCATCTCGGACCGGGGGACCGGGGCATCCCCGCCGGTGAGACCCAGGTGGAGTTCTGGAGGATCCATATCGTGGAGAGCGTCGAGCTGTTCGGCGAGACGGACCGTCCCGGCGGGATGTAAGCGACCAGGGTGCCGTTCGGGGCGGTGGGCGTGATGAAAACCGGAGCGTTCAGATAGTATCCGGTCAGCGCGGCCCAATGCCCGGCCGAATACCCCCACGTCGCGTTGTTCCAGACGCCTTTGACCGGGAACGCGCCACCGAACAGCAGCACCTTGCCCAACGAACTATCGTAGGCGATCTTCGAAATGTTGTACGCGGGCGGCGACCCCGTCGCGGCGATCCGGGTCCACGACGAGTTCTGGTACTTCCAAGTCGCATTCCCGGCGTACCCGCCATAGCCCATCAGGTATCCATCCGCGGCGTCGTAGGCCAGGCTCATCTGCGAAGCGGGAAACCCCGCCGGCGTGCGGTTCAACACCTCGGTCCAATTTCCACCGGCGAACGTCCAGGTCTGATTCGAGTACGTCGTGTTCCCCGACGTCGAGTTGTAGTGGTAGGTCCAATCGAGATGCACGATCGCCCCGATGGCTGGATCGTAGGCGCTCACGCCGGAGACGTTGGACGGAGGGCTCGACTTGGGATGCAGCTGGGTCCATTTTCCGGCGTGATAGGCCCAAGTCTGATTGGTCACATTCCCGGAATCGTTGACGCCGCCGACGAGCACCACGTAGCCGTCATGCGGGTCATCGGTGAGGAGCGTTTCTCCATAGTAGCTCAGGATCGGCGGCGAGGTCGGGGTCGGCACCAGTCGAGCGGAGCTCCCGTTGATGGCCCAGGTGAATTGGGCGTGGCCGGGGTCCGGGCCACAGCAGATGGCGGTGTAGAGAAGCGCGTAGTGGTCCGCCGAATCGTACGTGAGCCCCGCGTCGGACTCCTGGGGGTAGAGCGGTGAGATATTGACCGGCGACTGGACCGAGATGGCCGGTGATATCGCGGGTCCTAGGGGTCGGGCGGAGCGAGAGGGCGCGACGTTTCCTGAAGGGCCCGGAGGTGCTATCCCGCGAAGGTAGGTCGTGGGCCTCTCGTACGCCCCCGTTGATGGGACCGACCCGAGGACCCCGCCGGGGCTAGGCGGCAGGTACGCGTGGGCCCTGGGCAAGGGAGCCTCCGTCGGACCGAGCCCGAGCGGAGACCCGCCGATCATCAGGAGGGCCAACGCGACGGGCACCGAGAATTGGCCGATTCCTGCAGCTCTCGAAACGAGCCCGTACATGTAAGGATCGCAGAAGTCGACGGTCCAGCGCGGCGGATTATATGACGATGCCGGAAATCGTGAAAAATCCCCTTTCAATCCGTTCCGAAGGCCCTCGGCTCGAAGTCAGGTGACGGCTGATAGAGTGTCACGATCTCGGCGCCGGCGGGCGGTCATCCACGACCGGGTCCCTCGAGATACTCTCGAGAAACGTTCACGGTCCGGGCGGCCCCCTTGATATCGCCCCCCCCCCGAAGGTTGGGAAAGCTGAATAGTCATCGTGGGTGCGCATTCCACTATGAGGGGCGGCCGACCCTCCTTCGACCCGCGTCGGTGGTCGTCGGTCGGATGGATGGCTCTCGCCGTCTTGATTCTGCTCGTCTGGATTCCGATCAGCCACGTTTCGTCCAGGGCGAGTCCGCCGGGGTCGTCGGGCGGCTTCCCAGTCCGGACCGGATCGCCGGATTCGCCATTTTCCGTCGGGTGGATGGCTCAGGCTCCGTACCGTCCCACGGCCGCCATCGCAACTCCCCTTGGGAGCGGTCCCCCCTCCGCCGCGCCGACCGGCCAGGTCTCGCACACGCTCGTGCTCGCCAATGGCTCCAGCCTTCGTGGGGACTTCCATGCAAGAAACCCATCGGCGCCCGCGGCGCTGGCGTTTGATCCGGTGCACCGGCTTCTCGTCGTCGCGGACGCTAACTCATCCTCGATTTCGGTCTTCCGTAACGGATCGCCGATCGCCAACTACTCGGTCGGTCGATCGCCTAGCGCCGTGGCGACGGACCCGGTCTCAGAACAGGCGTTCGTGGCCAACCAGGGCTCCGGGTCGGTGACCTTCGTGAATCTTTCCTCCGGGATCTCCCGGAACTTTACGGTGGGGAGCCGACCTGCCGCGATCGTTTACGATCCGAGCCGGGCGGCACTTTGGGTGGCGAATTCAGGGTCCTCCAACCTGTCCGTCCTCGCGAGCGCCACGGGGAAACTTCTCCGGACCATCCCTGTCGCATCCGGGGCGTCGGACATCATGGTGGAAGGCTCCACCGTCTGGGTGACGTGCGCCGGGAGCCATGTGGTCGACCTGATCAATGCGACGACCTATCGGATCTTCTCAGTGATCAATGTGGGCAGCCAGCCGGCCTCGGTCACTTGGGATCCGGCCGTCGGTGCGGCCCTGGTAGCGAACCTCGGTTCGGCGAACCTGAGCGAGATCGCGCTCGCCGCGGGCTCGACCACCCCAGCTCGGCCGGTCGCGATCGCGCTCGGGAACTCCCCCACGGAGGTGCAGTACGATCCCAGCATCGCGTCGGTGGTGGTCCTGGAACGGGATGCCGGCGCGTTCGTGATGGTCAATGCGACGACGATGGCGATCGGGGCACCGCTCGCCGCCCCCCCGGGAGCCACGGCTTTCCTGGCCACGGGGACGAACGCGCAGACCTTCGTCGCCGATACCTCGGCGGACGTGGTCGACCTGGTGCAGCTTTCGCCGTTGCGGATGCTGGACCGGTTCGGGGGCGGGGAGTTCTACTGGGGGGCGGGGTGGCTCACCTTCGACCCCGCGAACGCCCGACTCTACGCCGCGATATGGGACCGGGCCGAGGTCGCGGTCCTGAACCCGACCGGAAATCACGTCGACAAGGTCCTGAAGACCGGCGGCACGCCGACCGGCATCGCCCTTGACCCGAAAGCCAACCTGATCATCGTCCCAGGGCAGGACGACGCTCAGGTCACCATCATCAACGCCACCACCAACACCGACGTGGGGAATGTCTCGACCGGATCGTACACTTGGCCCATGGGGGCGGCCTACGACCCCAACAATCACAATGCCTACGTCAGCGACGATATCACCAACGATGTCTACGTCCTGAACTCCACGTCGACCGGGTTCACCCTATCGACCACCATCGGGATCATCGGGATCCTTACCGCCGAGTGGTCCACGGGGTTCGAGGCGTTCGATCCGGCCACCAACCGCTTGTTCGTCAGTGAGATGAACGCCGCCCGGGTCACGGTGATCAATACCGTGTCGAACAGCGTCGTGGCGAACATCAACGTCGGGTCGACCCCGGGCGTCCCCGCCTACGATCCCGCCAACGGGGAGATCTATGTGCCGAATAGCAGGTCCGGGAACATCTCCGTTCTGGACGGCGCGAACGGGAACCACCTCGCTACGATCCGCACCTGTGGCGCGCCGTTGGAGGCGATGTATGACGCGACCTCGAACCACGTGCTCGTGCTGTGCAATTATCTGACGAAGGTCGTCGTCATCAACACGACGTCCAATACGATCCTCGAGAACCTCACGAGCGTCCCCGGGGGCTCCTTGTCGTTGACCTTCGGGAACCTCGGGATCGCCCTCGACCCCTTCAACCAGGAACTCTTCACCTCCGATTCTGACAGCTCCAGCACCGCGGGATTGAACCTCACCGAATTCCAGCTGCCGTCCTCGATCGTGACCGATCGACTCCCTGTCGGGCACGCTCCCTCCGACGCCGCGATCGTCCCCGCGTCCGGCGACCTTCTCGTGACGGACGCATCGCGCGATCGTCTCGACAAGCTGGCCCCGTCCGCCACCTCGATCCTCGCTTCCGTGCCTGCTGGGACCCGCCCGATCTCCGTGGGGATCGACCCGGGACGGGGCTTCGCTTGGGTCGCGAACGCCGGGGGCCTTTCGAAGTACAATCTGTCCACGCTGGCTCCGCTGGGGAACACGTCCCTGCCCGCCGTCTCGGGCCCGTTGTGGGTGGACCCCTCGATGGGTGAGCTGTTCGTCGCGCTGCCCCGCGCGTCGTCGGTGGCCGTGGTGAACGAATCCTCGGATCAGATCGTTCAAATCATCAACGTGGGACCCCGGCCCGAGGGCATGGCCTTCGACCCGACGACCGGTGATCTGCTCGTGGCGCTCGAGGGAGCTCGGGCGGTCGCCATCGTGTTTCCGGGTTCCGGGGTACTGGTGGGAACCCTTCCCGTAGGCGACCTGCCTACCGACGTGGCGTACGATCCGGCGAACGACCTTCTCTATGTGAGCAACTCCGGTTCGGCGAATCTCACCATCCTGGACGGGTCGACCTATCGGAGCCCGGGCTCCACGCCCCTCGGCGCGGACCCTTCCGGGGTCAGCTACGATCCCGCAAACCAGGCCATCGTGACCACCGAGCCGGGGAACGGTAGCCTGTCGTACGTGTCGAGCTGGACGGGGCGGCAGGCGGGGGACGCTACCGTGGCCGTCCATCCGGGGGATGTGGTGGCCGCGGCCAACGGAACCCTGATGGTCCTCGACCCGAGCGCGGGATCAGTGTCGGTCCTCAATTCTCCCGGGTTGCCCTCGATCGCTGGATTGAACACTACCCCCACGACTGAGAAAACCTCAGCGGACGAGCAGATCGCCTTTCGAGGGTCGGCCACCCCCGCGAATGCCACCACCGTCCCCGTCGTGGGCTATACGTGGTCGCTGGCCAATGCCTCGGTCGGGTCGTTGAATACGAGCTTCGGCCTTCTCGTGACCCTTACGATCGGTGCGGAGCGTTGGGCGAACACCACCCTCTGCCTGAACGTGGTGATCGGCACGCTGACCCGCACCGGTTGCTCCGCTGTCCATGTCGTTCCGAGTGCCGGACGGATCGGCAGTTTGACCATTTCGCCGGGTTCGATAGTGCTTCCACCCCACGGAACCCAGACGTTCAACGCCGTCGTGCGAGCCCAAGCCGGCAACGTTCTGCCGAACGCGACCGTACTCTGGCAGCTCTCCCCCAGCTCGCTCGGCGCGTTGAGTTCGGGAACCGGGAGCCCGATCTCCCTGAAGGCCGGCGATGTCGATGAAAGCGGTCTGCTGTGCGCGCAGGCCCGGTTCAACGGCTCCAGCCTGACGCAGTGCGTGAATGTGACCGTGACGTCTCCCCCCCCCGAGCGCTTCCCCGTAACCTTCTCGGAAACCGGCCTGCCTCCGGGGACCCTCTGGCTGGTCACCGTGCGTAACGTGACCGGGGGGACTCAGAATTCTTCGACCCTAACGACGATCGGGTTCCGGGAGAGCAATGGGACGTACACCTTCAGCGTGCAACCCGCCGGAGGAGCGTACCCCAACGTCACCTCCGGGACCGTCTCGATCCGGGGTTCCCCGGCGAGCGTATCGGTCCTCTTCACGACGGCCGTCTACCGGGTGGCCTTCGTCGAGACCGGCCTACGGGCCGGGACCACCTGGGCCGCCAGCCTTCAGTCGAACCAGAACCGGTCGACGACCTCGACGATCGGATTCGAGGTGCCGAACGGTAGCTATTCCTGGTCGGTGGGCGGGGTGGTCGGCTACCAGGGGCAGGGTTCGGGGAGCCTGACGGTCGACGGCGCGAACGTCACGATCCGCCTAGCCTTCTTCCAGACCAACTACGCCGTGGCGTTCAACGAGAAGGGTTTGCCGAATGGGTCGCTCTGGACCGTCTCGGTCGACGGCGCCGCCCTCAGCAGTACGCACACCGCGATCGACTTCACGGAGCCCAACGGGACCCATGCCTGGTCGGTCCGACCGATCCCGGGGTTCACCACCGGCTGGCAAGGCGCCGTTGTGGTGGCGGGGGCCGGGACGGGCGTGGGCATCGACTTCGCCTCGGTCACCTACGGCCTGACCTTCGAGGCGGCGGGCCTCACCGCCGGGGCCTCGTGGGAGGTAACGGTCGGGGGCGTAACGAAGAGCTCGACGGCTGGCACTCTTGTCTTTGACGAGCCGAACGGAACCTACAGCTTCTGGATCCAAGGCCCCGCCGGACTCGTCGCTTCGACGAGCTCGGGGACCGCGTCCGTGGCCGGGCCGACCTCTCCGGTGCTCATCACGTTCACGGCGCCGAGGCCCTCCGGGGGCGGGGGACCGGTCTCACCCGCCCCAGCGGTGACCTTCGGTCAGGAGCTGGGGCTCGCCGGGGGCGCGGCCCTCGCGGCGGCCGCCCTCGGCCTCCTTCTCTGGGCGAGAGGGCGCGACCGTCGGGGCGGGACCGGCTGAATCCTGGGTGCCTCACCCGACCCGCGGGCCGAATTCCACGAGCCGATCGCTCGTCCCACGGGGTCGGGGGCCTCGCCGATCTCCGCAGGGTGGGGGTCCCCGAGGGCGATCGAACCCTCGAGCGAGGGACGAACGGGTCGCCCCCGACGCGGAGGCGTCCGGACTACTTCGCCCTCGGGGAGCTCACCGAGACGGAATGTATGCTGGGGAACGTGAAAGGGACCTCGTGCCACGACTTTCCCGAGTCCGGACTGACGATGAGTTGTCCCGTGGTCGTGCCCACGTAGATGCCGGGAGGGTCCAGGCTGTCGGCGGCGATCCCCTCGCGTTGGACCCCGAAATGCCCGGGGAACGCCTTCGGCCCCAGCAGCTTACGCCAACGCTTGGAACCTTCGTTCCACTCCCAGACCTGAAGGTGGCCCTCCCCGGTGACCCGGGCCTGGCCGTCGAGGCGGACGAAATAGGCGGTGCCGGGCCGGCTCGAGGGAGCGGCCACTCCGAACCCGAAATCGTCGCCGAGGGGTTTCCCGACACGGACCCAGCTGTCCATGCGGTTTCGGGAGATGTACACGCCCGCGTGGTCCTGCCGGTAGAACGTGTCGGGGTTCGCCGCGTCCTGCGCGACGTGATGGACGCATTGGCCGGTCTCCGGGAACTTCTCCGGCAGGAAGGGGGTCTCCACGCCCCGATTGGTGGGGATCCAGCTCGCCCCGGCATCGTCCGATCGGAACGTTCCGACGGAGGACATGCCGATGTAGAGCTGCCGCGGGTCCCGGGGGTCGACGATGATCGTATGCAGGCAGGCGCCTCCGGCGCCGGGCGACCAGCCCTTCCGAGCCGGGTGCTCGTTGATCGCGTCGATCGGATCCCAGCTGGTCCCGAGGTCGCGGGACCGGAAGAGGAGGTGAGGGTCCGCCCCCAGGTAGACCGTTTTCGGCTCGCTCGACGGCCCCGGCTCGATATGCCAGAGCCGATTGAGCGGTCGAGGGACCGGTGTGGTCGGGTCGGCGTCGTTGAACGCCGGCTTTCGGTCCTTCTTCAGGGGGGTCATGGGGGTGGCGATCTCCGCCCAGGTCTTCCCCCAGTTCTTGGACCGATGGAGCATCGGTCCCCAGAAATCATTGTTCACGGCGGCGTACAGGGTCCCCGGATAGCGGGGATCGGCGACGACGTGGTAGACATCGCTCCCGGCGTGGTTCGCGGGCCCGACCTTCCACGACTTGCGCTTCGTATCGCTTTCGACGATGTAGCTGCCCTTGCGGGTCCCGAGCAGGATCCTTACCTTCTTGTCTGCCGCCATGGTCTGTCCGACCTCACCCACCCGCAATCGAGTGGAGGATATCTACCGTTCGGGCGCCCGTGAGGGGCGCTTCGACGCCTGTCGAACCGCTCACGTCCTTGCCATCGACGAAGACGCGCACGTACTTCCGAAGGGCTCCCGTCTCGTCGCGGAGCTTGAAGCGAAGCCTCGGATGCCGCTCTTCGAGCACGTCCAACAGCTCGGCGACCGTGCCGGCCTGGGCTGTCTCATCCCCCTGGGGGCCGAATTCTCGGAGCCAGCTATCGAAGTGCACCGCGATCATGGAGCCTAAGGGCGACACCCCTACCGCTCATGAAGCTCACCCCCCTCCGCCCGACCGAGCGCGGCACCTCATTCATTCCGGCCCGGGAGCGCGAGGTTCTCACCTCCAAGGGAGCCCCCCGCGGCCCGCGTAGGTCGGGCTTGCACGCGGCGACCTAAGATTGATAAAGCGCCTACCCCGTCGCTGCCCGGGTCGAGGAGTCGCGTTGGCGGACCTGACCTACTTGATCCTCGTCGCCATACTGATACTCGACTTCGTCTTTTCGCTCTGGAATGCGTACGCCTCGGGTTCGACCTGGGGGCTGGTCCGCAATCTCTCCGGCCATCGCTTCGAGAAGGCCTCGGTCGTCGCGGGGGTCGCTCTCGCCTTCGCGGGGATCTCCTACGTCCTGATCATCGTCATCTCGTTCTTCGCCCTGCGCCTCGGCGACCTCGCCATCGGGGAGTTCCTCTACCTCGTCAGTTTCGATTTCCTGGTGTTCGGCGCCATGATCATCGGCTTCGGCCTGGTCGTCACGGCGCAGTCGATCTCCATCGCCTACCGGGAACGGAACTTCGGGTCGATCGCCATCGCCGCCTGGAACGTCTTTTCGGAGATCTGGGACATCAGCATCTACGCCGAGGGATTCCACGACGCCGCGGGGATGGTGACCAACGACCGGGAACGCGTCAATGTCTACGCGATCGCTGCGATCGCGGTCGGGATCGCCTTCCTGATCACTTTCGTCGCCTTCCGACACGGCGCGCGCCGGGCCGAGGACGCCATCCAGGCGAATCCCCGCCAGGCCGCGGCGGAGGATACGGCTCCGGCCGGAGCCACCTCAGCGCATTCCCACCACATCCGTCCGAGGGTTCTCTACGCGGGGGTCGCGGTGATCGTCGTCATTATCGTGGTGCTCGCCATCTTCGTGTTCACGTCGCCCCCGCCCAAGGTCCACGTCAGCGAGATCGACGTATGGGCCCCCGACAACGTCTGCGGGCTCGGAAAGACGCCCGTCTCCTACGCCGGATTCGATGACACGCCCGGCGGCGTCGACGCGTTCGCGCTCCAGCTGCCGAATTTCAACTCGACCCCCTGCACGCTCCATGCGGTCACCACGAACTCTAGCGGGTTCTCCCTGTCGAATGTCCAAACCCCAGTGATCGTGGCCGGCGCGCACAACGGGACCCTCAACCTGACGATCGCCCTGCCCGGGAATCCGTTCAACGGCCCGATGAACCTCGTCTACTCCTAGCGGCGCGAAGATCGAAGCTACTTGGTGAGGGTGGTCCCGAAGTTCGATCCCGGACCGGCCCGCGTACGGCGTTCTCGTCAACTTGGACGCGGAGCGGTCTTGCGACATCGGCCCGGCCTCGTCTGAGTCGATGTAACACGTCAACGAAGGCAGGCTTTATACACGGGTTGGACGGATAGTATCCGAGCTCGCACGGAAGATAGGGGAGGGACCAACGGTTTGGAGAGGGCGCTCGTAACGGGAGGGGCCGGCTTCCTCGGCTCGTACATGGCCGACCTGCTGGTCGGGCAGGGCGTCGAGGTCACCTCGGCTGACCGTCGGCCGGAGGGTCGCCCGTCATGGTCGGGGTGTCGGGAGTTCCGCCGGCGGACCGTCGATGTCACCGATCGGGCGGCGGTCGCGGGCTTGGTCGAAGAGGTCCGCCCCGATGTGGTGTTCCATTTCGCCGGCCAGTCGTACATCGACCAATCCTGGGCCGATCCGGCCCACACCTACCAGGTCAACGTCCTCGGCACGCTCCACCTTTTGGAGGCGCTCCGCCAAGTGGCCCCGCGGGCCGCGCTCGCTTTCGCCGGCAGCGGGACCGAGTATGGTCGGCCCGACCTGGTCCCCACCCCCGAAACCGCCGCCCTCTCCCCGGGCACCCCGTACGCTTCCAGCAAGACGGCCGCGGACCTTCTCTGCCTCCAGTACTTTCTCGGGACCGGGCTCCCGGTCTTTCGATACCGCATCTTCGGGACCACGGGCGCGGGCAAGACCGGCGACGCCTGCAACGATTTCGCCCGCCAGATCGCGCGGGCCGAGCACGGCGAGGGCCTGCCGGAGATCCGCGTGGGCAACCTCGACAAGAAGCGGGACATCTGCGACGTCCGGGACGCCGTCCGCGCGATGCTCCTCGTGGTGGAGCGCGGGACGCCCGGCGAGGCGTACAATATCGGGGGCGGAAAGCCGCGGGAGGTGCGCGGCATCCTCGAGGACCTGATCGGCATGGCCGCCCGCCCGTTGCGCGTCGTCCGGGATGAAATGCTGGTCCGCCCCGTGGACGAACCGGTCCATCTCGGGGACGTTTCCAAGCTGCGCGAGCTCGGCTTCACCCCAAGGATCGAGTTCCGCCAGACCTTGAAGGACATTCTCGATCACTGGCGATCGCTCTCCCCGTCCCCGCCGACCACCGAATCTCTCGGGGCGCGTGTCGCGGAGAGCGCGACGGGGCCCCGCGCCCACGGCTCGACTTAAGACCCCGAGACGGTAGTCGAGGGGGGATCGGTCGGTGGAGACCCAGGGGAACACGGGCATCAGCATCGTCATCCCCGCGTGGAACGAGGAGGACCGCCTCGCGCGCACGCTGAACAAACACATCCCGGCGTTGGAGGCGCGGGGGACGCCGTTCGAGGTCATCGTCGTCGTCGATGGGCACGGCGATCGCACCGCGGAGGTCGCGCGCTCGTTCGCGGATCGCGGGGTCCGCGTCCTCGAATTCCCGAGCAAGCTCGGCAAAGGCGGGGCGATCCAGAAGGGCCTGCTCGAGGTGAAGTACGACTACGTGGGGTACCTCGATGCCGACGGTCCGATCTCTCCGGTGGAGCTCGGGCGGCTGGTCGACGTCCTCGGCGAGTTCGACTGCGCGGTGGCGTCGCGCTGGGTCCGCGGAAGCCACGCGATCCGGCAGGAGCCGCTCGCCAACCGCATCGCCGGGCGCTCGTGGAACTTCCTGACGCGCTCCCTGCTCTTCATCCCGCTGCGCGACACGCAGTTCGGCGCGAAGTTCTTCCGGCGATCCGTGGTCCTGCCGGTCCTGCGCGCCGTCGCCCTGACGAACCGATCGTTCGACGTCGATCTGCTCTACCACATCCGCAAGCGCGGCTTCCGGGTCTCCGAGGTGGCCGTGACGTGGACCCACGATCCGGACACTCGCATGCCGATCGCCCGCGCGGTCCCGGTGATGTTCCTCTCGCTCGTCGGGGTGCGGGTCATGAACCTCCCGATCGCCCGCTGGGTCCCGCGACGGTGGGTCACCTGGTTCTCCGAGTTCGTGGCCGAATCCGAGCCCGCGAACTGAACGGCTCCGTCCGGGCGCCGAAAGGGCCGCCGCCGCGGCCCCAGCGTTCATCCTCCATCGGGACCCAAGCCCCCATGAGCCCCGCGAACGACTTCACCGGGTGCCCGCCCACCGATTCCCCGCGCTCGAACGCTGGATGCGATCGAAGGTCGCGCGCAATCTAGTCCCCCGCACCCTCCACCGCTACCGCGCTATCGTGGGGTCGGTCCTGGAGGCGCTGCGATCGGAACGGCGCCCGACCAACCCGGCCCGATGGTCGTTGCGCGACGCCCAACGCATCCGCCAGTTGGTCCATGACCGGCATTGGGACCTGAGCGTCCTCTCCGATTTCGGCCGGGCCTCCGGCAATCAGATGCTTCGGGAGGCCGGGATCCCACCGACGCCCGCTCCGACCCACGTTCGCTGGCTGTCCCGATCGCAGGTTGAGGCGATCGTTCGGGAGACCCGGGACGATCCGCTCCTGGCTTTCATCGCCTTCCTCGGCCTCGGCCAGGGCCTACGACGCGTCGAGTGGCAACGGATGCAGATGGACGACATCGACCTCGACGGCCGCCGGCTGCTCGTCCGCGGCAAGGGACGCAGCCGGCCCAAGCTGCAGTGGGTCGCCCTCCACCCCTCGTTCCTCGCCACGTTCGAGCGGTACGCCGCGCGCCGCGCCCGGCTCGTGGAGGCCGCGCGAAAGCGCCACCCCGGGGCCGTCCTCCCGAACGAAGTCCTCATCCATCGATCGGCGAACGGCCTCTCGTCCTACTCGCTCGCGGGACTGGACCTGCTCGTACACCGGATCGAGCGTCGATTGGAGCGGGCCGGGAGCCCGGCGAAACTATCGTCGCACATGTTCCGTCGGAGCGGGGCGACCCTGCTCGAGGAGGCGTTGCTGGCCGCACCGGGTTCCGCGCCCGATGGGATCTACCGGGTCTTGCAGGGTTTCCTGCGGCACGAGAACCTGGCGACCACGATGAAGTATCTCGAATCGAATCCCGCTCGGCAGGCCCGGGCCCTCGTCCAGTTCGCGGAATCGGTCCGATGGCCCGGCCAAGGCGCGAGGTTCGAGGAGTCCCGCCTGCCGCCGCGCCGAGCGTCGGAGGACGGGCGATCGCCGAGCCCCCGTCGCCCGCACGGTCCCGTTTGATCCTCGCGGGCGCAGTTCCGTTGATCGAGATCGCCCGGGGATTCAACCACCGAGCGCCGGAAGGCGCATCGGATACCGGTGGGGCACAATCTCCTCGATCGCCTCGACCGGTTCGATGAGGACCTCCGCCGGGTCCATCGCGGCGGTGAGCGTGCCCATTACCGAGCGTCGCGCCGAGGGGACCGGGATGCGGCCGGGGCCCGTAGCGCTCGTCTGTCCGACCCCGGCCATGATTAATCGGTCCTCCGAGGCCGCCAACAGGAACGGGAAAACGCCGCAGTCATGGGTCAACGAGTTCAGCAAGCGTGGAGCGGTCGCGGCCGGGCGGAGCCGGCCCTCGATGAGGACGACCTCCCCGAGGCGCCGATCCCGGAACGCCGGAAGGTGAAGGACGTCGAGGACCGTTCGCGACTGCACGGTCCCTTCCTCGAGGGCACGGCGCGGAGATCGCGGGAGTCGGAGGAGGTTCGTCCATCGCGGTCGGTCCGTCGAGTCGGCCGGACCGGCTTGCAACAGGCCAGTGGCCGAGGCCAGCGCTCGACGGGTCGCCGGCCGGGATTCGGCATCGAGGCCCGCGGGATATCCGGCGGGCGCCGGTGTGCCGCCAAAGCGCGCCCAAAGGCCGGAGTAGTCAAAGTAGACTGGCAACGAACCGTGGCCGGCGCCGACCTGGACCGTTCCCCCCGGAACCCCGTCGGGGTCCGCTCGTTGGGCCACGCCGACCGGGCCCGAACGCATGAAGATCCCGAGGGCCGCGTGGAGGCCGGCCCACAATAGAACGCACTCCGGGTCGTCCGCCCAGGTCCGCAGGAACTCCTCCCGGACCGAACGGGAGGGGCGGGCCAGCCGGAGCTCGACCCCCGCGAAGCCGCACGGTCCGGGGTTCGGGACCAGGAGGTCGCGCAGCCAACCCTGGGCGTAGACCCTCCGGCGGGCCACGTTGTACGTGGAGCTGGGAAGGCCGGAGCGGCGGATCCGTTCCCGTTCGGTCGCCCTCGGATTCGTCAGGATGGCGAGCATGGTCCGGTACTCGGCGATCGTGAGCTCTCGCACAGCGTGGACCGACCCGACCGGACCCCGAGGTGTACAACTCTGCCACGATAACTTGTCGACGGGTTGATGGCCGCCGCCGCCTTTCTGACGTTCATGGGTGATCCGCCCCTCGTCGGGAACGGATGGGCGGGGTCTCGTCGATCCGTGGGATTCGCCCTTCGACTCGCCTTCACGTTGGCCCTGGTGGCGGTGGCCCTAGGGCCCACGCTGGTGGCTACCAGCGAGGGTGCGCCGGCCGCGTCGGGAGGGTCGGTCGCTACCTCGGCCAGATACGGGGTGACCTTTACCGCGGATGGACTCTCGACCGGCGCCGTCTGGAATCTTACCGTCCAGGGGGGAGTGTGGACGACCACCAACCGCTCCCTAACCCTGCTCGAGGCGAACGGCTCGTACTCCTACTCGGCATACGCTCCCACGGGTCGCGGGGCGAACGGCGTCCCGGGCGGCTACGTGAACGGCTCCTTCACCGTCTCGGGGTCCCCGGTAGCAGTCCACTTGATCTGGAACCCCCAGGCTCAGCCTCCCTCGGCGGGCAGCTCGGGCGGGGGGGCGGCGGCCACCTCGGCCGTTCCGATCCCATTCCTCTCGATCCTGATCGTGGTCGCGTTGGTAGTGACCATTCTCGCCGCCGGGGTGGCGATCGCGAAGCGACCCCGGGGCCCGTTGCCCCCTATCCCTCAGGGTCCGAACATGCCCCCTTCCGACCCTAGCGCGAGCGTCGGGCCGAGTCCACCCGCGCCGACCTCCGATCCGGCCGACCCGTTGCGTCACATGCTGTAGAGGAGGGACGGGGGGACCCCACTCAGGATGTCCGGTGCGACCCGAGGATGGATGCGACGGCTGAGTCCGGACGGCCCCCCCGGGCTCGCCGTTCACCTGACGATCGCCGTGGTCCTGGTCCTCGGGGGGTTGACCGTCGCGGTCGTCAACGCCGGATCCCCCGCGACGAGGGTGGCGACGCTGGCGACCTCCGGCTCCTTCTTCGCGCTGGCGGAATCGGGCGACACCTTGTACGCGGCCAGCGAGAACTCCGGGTCGGTGCTCCTGGAGCGGAGCACGGATCGCGGGGTCGACTGGAGGGCGAACCCGGTGCCCTATTCGATCGTGGCGAGCGGGGCTCCGTGGACCCACGCCGCCGTCGCCGTCGACGGGTCGAATCTCGTCCTGGCGGCCTCGAGCGGAGGCGCCGCCTTCGGGGGAGGCCTCCTCCAGCCCCCGGCCACGCCCTTCTTGGCGTCGTGCGCCCAGAACTCGACCGTTCTCCTGGCTTCGAGCCCGGACGGCGGCGCCACGTGGTCGACCTCGACGTTCGTGACCGCCAACCTGAGCGTGACCTCCCTGCAGGCCGGTATCGTCGGGTCGAGCGCCGCCATCGCATGGCTCGGCGCGTCGACGAGCTGCGGGGAACGCGTGGGGACGGTCGAGGCGGTGACGAGTGGCGATGCAGGCCGCACGTGGACCGCCGCCCAACCGATCCTCGCCGCCGGGGATTCGATCCCCCTGCCGGAGGGATTGGAGATCGCACCGGGCGACCAAGGGCTCGTCCTAGCGTTCGGATTGGAATCGATCGCCAACGGCAGTTCGCAGCTATGGCTTTGGACGTTGCCCACCGGAGGCCCTCCCGGATTCACATTGACGACGATCCTGCCGGCCCCGACCAGCTGGACCCTGCAGGGGAGTTCGGATTCGCTCGCGTACATCCTTACGCCGACGTATCTGATCCCGCTGACCACCCCACCCTACACGGCGCTACCGTTCAACCAGCTCCAAGCCGACGGGAACGCGGTCGGCGCGCTCCCCAATGTGGTCTCTCTGGTCCCGCTCGGCGGCGGGACGGTCGAGGTCGCGGCGACGACCCCCGGCAGCCTGGGGGTCGACTGCTGGAGCTACGACACGACCCGACTGGGGGTCTCGCACAGTTGCCACGTCCAGCTCGGCTCCCCGTGGACGCCCCCCAGCGCCACCCTGCCGATCGTGGCGCTCATCGACGGCGGCGGTTGGTGGGTGGCGATCGGGGCGTCGGGCGATCAGTGCGGATACAACTGCCCGGTCGGTGGTTACCCGAACGGGGGGTACCCGGTGGGCGGCAACTTCACCCCACCGCCCTCGGCGGGCCCGGCGGCGGTAGGAACCTCGGTCTGCATCACGGGCTGTTCCTCGGCCCAGGGGCTGGCCGCCTATTCGTACAGCCCCTCCGCGTCGGCCGCGCACGGATGGATCGGCGGGTTCTCTGGCCTGATGCTGGGGGTCGGGGTGCTTTGGATGGCGGGATGGGCCCTCGCGCGCCGTCGCCTCCGACCCCACGAACCGAGGGGGTTGCCCACGGAGCCCAAGGGCTTCCCACCGGCCGATTCGGACGAAGAAGAGCGCGCCCGAATCCAGGTCGCCTATCGCCGTGGACTCGGACTCTGGCTCATCGTCTGGAGCCCGCTGGCGCTGCTCTCGATTCTCCCCAGCCCCGGCGTCGATCCATCGCTGTTCGGATGGGCGTCAGTGGGCGGGGTCTTCCTGGGGGTCGTGCTCACCATCCCGTTCCTAGGCGCGGCCCGGTCCCGCCTTCTCCGGCGGCACGGTGTCTCGCTGGATAGGTCGTACGGCGAGTCCCCGCCCGACGGGGGCGGATCCGACGTCGGGCCGGCACAACGCGCGGCGTGGTGGGCCTTCGGCAGTTGGGTGGCCGGTGGGTTCCTCCTCCTGGTCTTGTTCGGGGACCTGGTCAGCGGGACCCCACCTACGTACGGGACCGCATCGGAAGCGGGCTCGATCCCGCCGCCGCTTCCTCCCGAATGGATCCTGCTCGGGGTCGCCACGGTCGTCTTCGCCGTGCTCCGGGTCCTCTACCACCTCGCGATGGCCTCCGCCGTCGGCCGGCCCCCGCCCTCAGGGTGGACGGGCTCGCCGGAGACCCTCGCGGTGCGCGCCTCGGTCCGGCGAACCCAGATCGGTGCGATCCTGCTCCCTTGGAACCCGTTCGTCGGTCTCCTCCTGGGTTTCGAGCTGCCCGCGGTGTTCCCCGTCAGCCCGTATCTGATCGCATTGGCGTTCCTTCCCGTCACGGTACTCGGGATCGCCCTGCTCGGGGGGGGCTTCGGCCCGACCGTTTGGACCTCCCCCATGAGGTGGATGGCCCCCGAGGACCCTCCGGGGCCGTCGAGGCCCGTGGGCACCTAACCGCGCGACGAACCGGTCGCTGGGTCGGGCGCGCCTCCGGCGCGCCATTCCCAATTCGCCCACGATGGTATCGATCCCCGGCCCGGACGGCGGCGGGTATGGGGTTCCTCCCGATCCCCCCTCTCGCCCACGGCCGACGGCTTCCCGACGCGAGATTACTCAACTACGCGGAGGAAGGACTGAATATCGGGGTTCCCTCGTTCGACCATGCGAGGGGATTCCGAAGCTCCGGGTGGGGGGCCGACGGATACCCCAGTCCCGTTTCCGCCGCCTCCCCCGCTCCATCCAGGATGGGTGCCCCCCCCGCCCCCTCCGCCCGTCGCCGCGTCCGCCTCTCTCCTCGCGGAGGCGAAGGCGCTCTCGGATTCGATCCTACTTACCCTCGAGAAGGCCCGCCTAGTCAGCCTCCGACTCCTCGGCCTGATCTTCCTCCTGCTCGGGGTGGAAGATGTCCTCCTCGCGCTGACGACCCCCGAATCGAATCTCCCGGGGTTCGAGGCCCCCTTGGGGCTCGCCTTCGTGGCGATCGCGGGCGTCTACATCTTCCTCCCGCAGCGCCTGCGGGCGTTCCAGCGCCGGTGGCCCTGGGTTCGATGGATCGAGAATCCGGACCGAAAGCTGCCCCTCCAGGTCTCGGGCGCGCTCCGAGAGCTCATGCGCGGACGGGAAGCGTATTCTCAGGTCTCCAAGATCCGTGGCACTTCGAGTGTCGTCGGGGTGTTCTATGCAATCATGGTGGTCCTGGTCGGCGCGATCGCCGGGTGGTCGCTCCTCCGCATCTTTCCGGGGAGCCCGGCGATCCTGGCTTGGGTCGGCGTCATGGCGATCGCCCTCGCCGCCGCGATCCTCGGGTACCGTTGGGTGGTCCGGGAAGGCCGCAAGATCGAGACGGATCCGCTCGCGGCCCGGCTCGCGAGCCTGAACTGGCGACTGCTCACGCTCGAGCAGGAGTTCTGGCGACGGTACTGATCGATGGTCGACCCGCCCGCCCATCCCGATCTTCTCGTCGTCGCCCGGATCCTGGAGGTGCTCGCCCCGGGCGATCGACCCTTAAAGCGCACCCAGCTTCAGATGGCGGCGGGGATCAATTACACCCAACTGGAACGCTACCTCGCGCTCCTCCAGGGCCGCGGCCTGGTGACGTTCGTGCCCGCCGACGATGGCAAGACCTACGTGGCCCTTACGACGTCGGGATACTCGGCCCTCGGCTTCCTTCGCAAGGGGATCGAGGACATCGTAGGGGCTCGGATCTGACCCGGGGCCCCCATCCGCCGTACGTCCTCCGCCCCGAGGATCCGATGGGCGAGGTAGCCGAACGCTCCGGTCGGTGCGACCCGCTCCCCCCCCGAGGGCCCCTCGCCAGATTCCGACGCTCGTTCAGGGCGAGGGAGGCGGGGTGGGGCCCGACGGGGCCGGAGCGCTGGGCGGGCCTTCGGACCAAGCCGGGACCGCCCCCGTCATCGGGGTCGGGGGCTTGGGCTTGCGGGCCCGCATGTACATCACCCAACCGGCGATCGCCGCGATCAGGACCAGGACCAACCCGACGAGCAGCGCGAGCGCCGTGCCGGTAAGGCCCGAATTCGCGTAGGCGGCGGCGAAGACCGCGGCCCCGCCCGCCACGCTCGCCGTCCCGTGCGCCGGCGTTACCGAGTAGCCGTTCACGGACCCGACCGAATACGAGTACGACCCGTTCGGCTCTTGGAAGACGATCGTGGCGCTCGTGGAGCTCTTCGTCACGCCGTTCACGGTCACCGACCAGCTCGTCCCGGAGCTCAGCCCGCTTTCGGAGAACGTCAGGTTGTACAGGATCTCCTTGGCTGTGAGCGCGATGGTCATCGGAGCGCCCACGACGGTGAAGGAGCCCGGGGACGGGGTGATCGAATAATCCGACCCCTTGACGACCGTGTAGGTGAACGTCCCATTCGGCTCGTTGACGGTCAACGACGGGCCCGTCGCGGTCGTCGTATGGCCGTTGATCGTCACGGACCAGACCGAGGTCGGCGCGACGCCGGCCGCCGTGAACGTGACCGTGTAGTTCACCGGGGTGAACACGAGCCCGATCGCAAGGTTCGCGCCGGATTCCGTCCCGCTGCCCGAGGCGGGCGAGACGTGGTAGCCGGGGACGGTCGCGACCGCGTACTGGAACGGAGCGATCGCCCCGTCGGCCTGGAGGAACACGAGGGCGTTCGTATTTGTCGACGCCGACCGGCCATCGACCGAGACCGACCAGCCGACGCCGCTGGCCAGCCCCGTTTCGGTGAACGTGAGGGTGTGCGAGACCCACGCCCCCATCAGCGGGTACGGGTCGGCGGTCACCGGGTTGAGGGCGTAGGGCGTGTCCCCGATGCGGTCGGCGCCGGGAAGGTTCTGGCCGGGGCCGCTCTTGGTGTCGAGGCCGGTGTAGTTGCTCCAATAATTCCCGCCCTGCGGGTAGCCGTTCGCCCAGGCGAACGAGGTCGTGGGGGGAGAACTGACGATCCAAGCCCGGTCGTTGATGAAGTTGTTATGGTAGACGACACCCGCGTTGTTGGACTCGTAATCGAAGGAGTAGTTGTCGAGCCAGAAGCTGTTGTCGGAGATCGTGAGCCCCGAGGAGTAGTACAGGTACATCCCGTAGTGGTCCTGGGAGAAGTTGCTCGAGACGACCGTGAGGGAGGTGACATACCACGCGTAGAGTCCGTAGTTCCCTTGGGCCGCATCGACGCCGGCGATCGTCACTCCTTGGTCCTCGTACAGATACACCGTGTACGACGTTGCGACCGCCGCCCAGACGTTCGAGAGCGCGAGGTCGGTAGAGTATTCCAAGTCGACCGCGTAGTCGGCCGAAGCGTTCGCCCCGATGTTGGTCAGGGCGATGCTCGTGCTCTCGTAGGCGTAGACCGCCTCCGAGGCGGTATGGTCGAAGTTGGAGTTCCGGACGGTGACCCCGCTCGCGTAGTACAGATACAGGCCGTAGTAGCAGTACGATCCTTGGACATTGGAGATCGTAAGGCCCCCGTCGTACTCGGCGTAGATCGCGTCGCCCGAGCCGTTCGCATGCGAAAAGTCGTTGCCGGTGACGACGACGCCGAACGACTCATCATCGAACCATCCGTACTCGTCGTGCGACGCGTTGTTCGAGGCGATGAGGAGCTGGCCGTCCTCGTACGTATAGATTCCGTCGCCGGCAGTGGACACCGCGTACGACATCTGGTTCGACGTGATCGATAGGTTCGAAGAGTACTCGGGATTGACCCCGCCGTCCCGGAAGTACGACAGGTTGTTGTGCGAGATCACCCCGTTCGTCGCATACTCCACGTAGACCGCATCGGAGCCCGCATGGTCGGCTTGGTTGTTCGTGAACGCGAATCCGGTGAGGCCGTATCCGTAGAAGGCATAGGTCCCGGTGTGCGGGATGTAGTTCCGGTCGATGGTCAGGTTCGTCGAGTACTCGACGTAGAAGCCGGAGTACAGGACCCCGGGAAAGTGATTGTTCGCGATGTAGGTCGCGGATAGGTACTCTCCGTAGACGAGGTACTCCCCGGCGCTCCCGTTGTTCCAGGTGACCGTCAAATCCTTGTCATCTTCGAGGTACATCTGGTCCTTGTTGTAGGTCACCAGGTTGTACATGGAATTCTGCGAGATCTGAATGTTGGTGGAATACTCGACGTCGAGGGCGGCCCCGGTGACGAACGAGATGTTGTTGTTCCGGATCACCACTCCGA
Source organism: Thermoplasmata archaeon (assembly GCA_035945215.1). Lineage (GTDB taxonomy): Archaea > Thermoplasmatota > Thermoplasmata > Lutacidiplasmatales > UBA184 > Lutacidiplasma. Next base: position 170,108 of record DASZAJ010000002.1, on the reverse strand, counting down.
CGACCTCCGAGACGTAGACCCCCTCGATGGAATGGGCCAGGGCGTTCGACGCGACCAGCAGGTCGGTCCCATACTCGACATAGATCCCCCCGGTGCTACCGAACAGGTCGTTGCTGACATTCAGGCCGGCCACGCTGTCGGCGTATACGGCGAAGCCCTTACCCGTCGCCGAGTCGGAAGTGATGGCCACCGAGTTGGAGGCCGTGACGTAAACGCCGATGGAGGAATCGTTCGCGATCGTTAACCCAGTAACGGTGACCGACGTGGCCCCTTGGACGGTCACCGCGATCGACCCTCCCGGGGTCGTCGTCAGAGTCAATCCGGCGCCGTTCAGCGTGCTTCCATTGCGCTGGTCGATGATCCGGCCCGCGAATCCCGCCGTCAGGGCGTAGGTGTTTCCGACCTGCGAGATCGGCGCACCCCCTGGGGTCACGGTGCCGTTCGGAAGAATGATGACCACGCCCGTGAAGACCGAGGGTTTCGCGAGGTCCGCGACCAGCGAACTGGTGGCCCTCGGGGAACCACCCACGTGCGAAAGTCCCGATGGCGAAAGCAACATCAGCGCGGCGATGAGGCCCGCTCCCAAGATCGCAGTCGAACGGCGCATGAGAGGGGGTGTCTCGGTCCTCGCACAAGAACCTATCGGAACGCATCCTTGGGAGTGCGACATAGGGGCCATGGCGGATGGAGAGCCTCCGGGGGCTGATCATGCCGGCCGATCTGAAACGAAGCGGGGCGGTGGACCGCGCCAAGGTCGACCGACGGATTGAATGGACGGCGTTCCCGGCGGGTTCCCCTCGGCGAGAGTTGCGATTGGGGTCGGGCCCCGGCGGCTCCGGTTCGAACTTTCAGTATCGCCGAGCTGACTGGGTCAGCGCGGACACAAGGTCGGCAGAATCGCTTGGAACGCCCGCCCGGTCCCTAGAGGCCGCAGACGCCGCGTCTCGGCTAGGATTGGGAATCCGATGGGCCCCGCGGGCTAGGCCGATCGATTGCGTCGGGGCCGCCGGTTCCCTTCGTCCGAGGGGGGATCCTCCGACGGGTTCACGTCGTCGCGGTAGGCCGGGTGGGAGGTCGGTCGGGGGGGATCGGAGGGGATCCAGGCGGAGAAATCCCGGGCCTGGTAACTATCGGCGACCGTGAAGACCCGGTACGTCGCACCGGTCCCGGCCAGGACCGAATGGATCTTCCGGATCTGCTCGTCGAATTCCGAGGGAGTATCCCAGGTGAACATGAGGTCGTGTTCCCCAACGACGGAGGATACGCCGGGGAGAGTCTGGAGTTTCGCGACCACCGCACTCGCGGGGAGGCCGGCCGGCGAGAATGTAAGGTCGATGAAGGTGATCAAATGCTCAGCGTGCTCCAGCCTCACCCGGGACTAAAAGTGTTTCGTCGCTCCGGCTCGTCCGGCGACGGGGCGGCTCGAAATTTCGCCTCGTCGTGGGGGGGCGCGCGCTGGGCACGGACGAAGGCCACGCCGCCTTCGAGGCCGCGACCGTCGGTCGGGCCCTGGCCGCCCGAGCCGCATCCACCGAAGGGCCCGACCCGGATCGATTTCCTCGACTCGGGAGTTCACCTCGCCGCTGCCCGCCCTCCCCGCCGCTCGGGAAGAGGGGGGGAACGACCGATCTTCAAGGGCGTTCGGGACGAGACTATCCGTCAGGTTACGCAAGCTTCGTGGAGTTGCGACCTCGGATAGGAGTACCGATCCACGCCCGGCAAGGGCCCCCGCAGGAGGGGGTTGACCCTCCCAGACCCAGAGCCGATCGGGGGTCGGATCGGCCGGTAACCCCGTTAACCCCCGTACCCCGAACTGGCGGAAGTCGCCGTGAGACTCGGGAATCCCACATCGGGCGCTCCGGGGGCGACCGGGAACCAGATGTAGAGGTTCGAATTGAGATTGTTGTTGACCTGGGGGATGGTCATGTCGCCCGGTACGATGACCTGGGCGGAGGGTCCCCCGAGGGCCTTCCAGATCTTGTTGTCCGAGCTTGCGCCGGCGGTAACCACGGAATGGCTCGAGGTAGAGAGCGCCCGATCCAGCGCGGTCAGGCTGGTCAGGCAGTTCGCGGTCGGGCTCGAGAGATTGGACGCCACGGAAGCGGTGCATTGCGCGGTGGCTCGGTCCGGCCAGATGTCCGGGTCGAGCACGAGAACGACGATCGTCCCCCACGGGATGTTCGGCCAGGTCGACGTGGTGTTGATGAGATGGTCGTGGGCGGGGGTGGGGAGTACTCCGAGGGGCAAGCCATTGTACCCGTTGGTGAGGTTCAGATACGTCTCGACCGCCGCGAACAGAGGGGAGTAGATGTACTTCGGGTGGTCGGCGCAACCCGTCGGGCTCCCGCCAGCGCCGCAATCGGTGGCGATCGCCGCGCCCTGGAACTGCGGGAACCCCGCCGAGCTTCCGCCCAGGGCCGTGACGCCGAAGATCGAAAGTCCCGCGAACGCGGGCACGAGAACCCACTCGGGAAGCTGGGTGGACTCGACACTATTGACATTCGCGGCGATGACCCCGCATTGGGTGTACGTCGACGCGGAGGCCGGCGCGCTGGCAACGAGCGTCGAGAGGTCCGGCTTGCACTCGGATTGACCGGTATACGTGAAGTGGACCACTTGGCCGCCGGCGAAACCCCCCGCTTCGGGGGAGGACGCGCTCTTCTTCCCGAAGAGGGAAGGATAGCCGATGTACAGCCCCGCCACCACTACGATCACAACGATCACGATCACGACGCCGACGAGCATCGCACGGGACTTCGGGCGGGGAGAGCTCGGAGTGGGTGGGGTTGGCGTGGACGTGGGTGCCGGGGTAGGTGGGGCTGCGTCGCCTGCCATAGGATCGAGTGAAAGCCAAGGGTGGACAAATAGGATTCGATTCCAGCCCCGTAACGAAGGGGCCCTTCGAAATTCGCGGGACGACGAATCCCAGCCCTCGGAGAGCCTGACCGGCGGTGGCCTTCCCCGTCGACGCTGAACTCCTTCGGCCCACACCGTCCAAGCGCGTCGATCGAACCGATGGCCTGGACCATGAGTTTGCGCTGGTCAACGTGTCTTCCATGCCCGTTCTACTTTCGTCGCATTGCGCGGCGAGTCGCGGGAGTTTCTCAGGCCCTCGGTTCTACCACATTTTCTCTGGTCGAGCCCGGAGATCCTCTCGGAGGGCCCGTTGTGCAAGCTGGCCATCGGCCCGTCAAGAACTGATTCGAGGGGCGAAGCTTGGCGCGAAGGGAATCCCCATCAAAGTCATCGTTGGACCTTCTCGTTCGGCGAGTGCCATCCGAAGCGGGGTCCATCGGCGCCCTTTGAGGCGGTACACGACGGGTCACGAGTCGCCCATTACTGCAGGGGGGGCCGGGCGGCCCGCTTCCGCAAAGTCAAGACCGCGGCCCCGGCGGCGGCTATGGCCATCCCCGCGGCCAGGGTGTAGCCCTCCAACGTGGGGAGCCCGAGGAAAGTTGGGTGGTTAGAGAGGCCCTTCTGGCATGTCGGAACCGGCCCGGGGGGTGGCGCGTTCTTGACCACCAATTCGGCCGAACCCGTTGAGCCGTAGCCGTCGAAGGCCGATACATTGGCGTTCCAGCTCCCGAACTCCGAGTACGTGTGCGAGCCTTGAGGTCCCGATAGGTCCGGCGCTCCGTCACCAGGGTTCCACGTGAAGAAGTAGGGCGGAGAGCCGTTCCATGCCACGGCGGCGAAGCTGACGTTCTCCCAAGCGGGGTGGGTCCGGACCTCTCCCGTCCCGTCCAGGCAATAGCTGTCTCCTCCCCCGGAGGAGGTCACATTGGCCCAGCCGCGGACCTCGAGGGTTTCTCCCACCGGCGCGAACGCGACCAAGGTCGAGACCGGCGCGCCGGCGACCGCAAGGCTACCACGGGCCGGCGTCGCGACGAAGCCGCGTACTCCCTCGACCAGGAATTGGTTGCCGGTACCGTTGGGTTCGAGGAATCCAATCTCGCCAGTGTTCGAATCGTTCGTGATCCCGTCGAGGACCACGGCCCAGCCGGTTCCGCCGGCCAGGCCCGTCTCTCGGAAGATCACGGGGTACAGGATCGGCGCGACCCCAAGTCTGACGGAGATCGCGACCGGCTGGCCCGACACCGGGGTCGTCAGGCTCCCCGAAACCCAAAGGTATGGTTTCGGCGGGCTCGCCGTGTAGGAACCGTTGAAGCCGGCGGGAACGACGAAAAGGATCGAATCCGTCAGGGACGAGTTGATGAGGAAGTACTGGAACCATTCTCCACTCCCGAACAACGACGCCGACCAATTGGTCCCCGTCGGAAGCCCGGATTCGTTGATCCAGACCGGGAAATAGCGCGTCTTACGGAAGGCGATCGAAAAATGGAGCGGGCTACCCGAGACATTGAATTTGCCGGACCAGGGCATCGGGGTGTAGCCGTTCGCCCAGGCCTGAAATTCGAGGCCGGTTCCATTGGGGAGGGAGAAAGAGATGTTGGTGGGCGCCTGGACCCCGGATCCGGTGCCGGACGTGTTCGATAGTTGAAGCCCGATGGACCAACTGACGCCGGTGGGCAACCCGGTCTCTCCGAACGTGACGGAGTAGTTCCGAGGAGCGGTGGAAGCTTCGCTGGGCCGAGCTCCGGAAGACGGGACGTTGACGGGCAGCCCACGGGATGGGGTGGGAATCTCGCCCGTCGCCGCGAGGTTCCCCGACGTGGCCAATCCGGGCAGGGCTAGGAGGACGGCGATCGCGCCGAGGGCCAAGGCCCGCATCGGCGCTCCCGCCCAACGCGTCCTACCCCGCCGGTCCGGCCGGAAAACTCCCACCCGGCGAGGTGCGCCGTCCCGGCGGGCGGTACCTTGGGCGGCTAACGTGGGGTCACCTCGGTGGATCCGGGCTCCTCGTCGATCGCACCTCTCGAGGATACTTAGGCTGCCCTTCGTACGACGGGCGCCTCCCGCGCCTCACGAATTGGCGCGGATCGCCTCGAGGACCATCTCCACCGCAAGGGCGAGGTCCCGCTCGTCAAGGAGTGGGAGGGAGGCCCATTCCGCGTAGCGTCCTCTCGTCCGGACGCGAACGTCGAGCGATCCCTCCTCCTTGAGCAGCCGAATCCGTTCCTTCGTCAACCGGACGTCCATCCTCTGGTCGCCGTGGAAATGCGCGACCTCACGGTCGGCCACAAAGTAGGACTTCGAGTCCCCGAACCGAGACGCCCGATGGGACAAGGAAGGGAGGCCTCGGAGCTCCTTCTCGAGACGGGTTCGAATCGACACCGGAATCCATACGCTCGCCGGACGTTTGTCGGTTGCGCCGCGCCCACGCGGTCTCCCCAGTGTCCGTCGTCTTCAAGGCTCCCGTCGGAGACATGGGACCGCGGCCCGTCCTTCTTCCCGGCCGAGCTGGGCAAGAATGCCGGAGCTCGTCCCTCTCGGTCGCGCCCGTTCGGGCCCGGTTCGGAGGGGACGAGTTCACTGGAGGGGGATTGACACAAGGAGCCCGCCAGCTTGTCCGACAGTGAAACCTACTTTCCCGGCGATCTCGGGAGTTCCAGTTGCCAGGAAACGCCGTAACGATCGTCGAACCAGACGAACAGCCGGCTGGATGGGTGGGAGCCTAGCGGCATGTGGACCTTCCCGCCCTTCGAAAGGCCGGAATAGAGAGCGCGCAGCTCTTGGGCGGAGTGGCACTTCACGTACAGCGAGAAGGCGGGTGTGAACGCGAACTGATCACCCCCCTGGCTCTCGGTCGCCATGAACCGCTGCCCGGAGAGGGTGAACGCCGCCCTCTGAAGTTCCCCTTCCGGGACCTGCTCCCCGGGGCCGTGGCGTACGAGAGACTCCAACCGAGAGTTCGGAAATAGAGAAACGTAGAACCGGATCGCCTCCTCAGCCTTACCGTATTGTGTCCCAGAGAACATCAGAAACGTCGTGATCGTGGGTTGACCGTGGGGGGATTCGGCGGTCTTCGCTACTGTCATCGTCCCGCGCAACTCCCGCTCAATAATCCCGTCTTCGCCCCTCTTTCATATCGGCGGGTCGACAGATTCCACGCGATGTAGGTCAGCGAAACGGGCAAGGCACTCCAGAGGGGTCAGTGGGCGACCGCCCCCGATGGGCGGATCCAAAGCACCGGTCCCGCCTCGCTTCAGGGGACCATTCTGAAGTCGGATCAGACGTCCGACCCTTCCAGCCGGTGGTTCACAATGCCGAGCGGGATGGGTATCATGGGGTGGCCCCCGAGGGCGGTCGCAAAGAACCGAGAAGATGGCTTTCAGCGTCGCGGACCAGCTCCGCGATGATGTCGGCGGCAGGGCGTGGCTCGTGCACGGCGTCGACCGACGTGCCCGCCCAATGGGGCATCGCCTCGATCCGGCCCCGCATTACCTCGAGCGGAACCACGGAATCCCCTCGGTGGACCGGCACGCGGACCCCGGGAGCCCACGGTCACTCGGAATCCCCGATCACGTCCTCGGTCGTCCGTTCGTACTCCCCGATGCAGCTCGCCAGAACCCGATGGGGCGCGTGGGGCCAGTTCCTCGAGAACGTTTCCGTCACTACCGTGTCGCGGCCCGAGGCGTCCACGAGGCGTCGGACATAGTCCGGGTGCGCCTCCGACTCCGTCGCCGCCACGAACCGAGTCCCGATCCGGACCGCCTCGGCACCGGCGGAGAGCGCCCGGCCCATGATCTCCCCGGTCCCTATCCCTCCGGCCGCGACCACAGGGACCGTGACCGCTCCAATGACTTTGGGAAGGAGCGTGAAGAGCTCCGTCTTCCCCCGGACGTGACCACCTGCTTCGACCCCTTGGGCGACCACCACGTCGCATCCGGCCGACTCCGCCTGCCGAGCTTCCTCTAACGTTCCGACTTGCCAGGAAGCCAGCGCGCCGCCCTTGTGGGCGATATCGACCAAGGCCGGATCCGGGGGACCGTAGAAGAATTCGACCACCCGAGCGCGCGAGGCCGCGACCTTCACGGCCTCGACGCACTCGGGTTCGATCGCGCCGGATGCCGTCTCACGCCAACCATCCACGATGTAGTTGACCCCGAAAACGCCCTGGGTTCTTCGTCTCGTTTCTTCCAGCATCCAGACGAGGTGTTCGGGCGGGGCCCCGTTCCAGCCCAGCATACCGAGTCCTCCGGCCGAGGCGACGGCTGCGGCGAGCGCAGGACGTCCCAAGGATCCCATTCCGGCGAGCTGGACCGGAACGGTGCACCCAATCACGTCTGTGAACCGGGTCCTCATGAGTCTCTCGGCGGCGGGTAGGGACGATAGGCCCAACGGATGATAGCCTTGCGCTCTCCCTCGAGCGGGCATCCGAAGTCGTGTCGACTGTACTTCGATCCGCCTCTCCCTTTCGGAGTCGTTGGCCGACAACGCAATTTGGCCGGGTCCCCGTAGGACCTCGTCAGCGAACTAGGTGTTCAAATCCTGTTGGACCTATTCATAGTTCCCCGATGGGGAGCGATCCTACCGCGGTGCACCTTCCAGCGCAGAGGTGAGCGTCTTAAGCAAGGCCGCCTGATGCATCGACATGGCGCCTCTCGACGTTGGAGCCGTGACCGAGAAGGCCATGGAACAGGCGCATCGGGCGGGCCTCCCAGACATTGCCACGATCGTGACCGACGTCGAAAAGAGACGGAATGGAGATTGGTGGGTCACGGTCCGATCCGGCTCCTCTAATTTTAAGGCGGTCATCAGCGACGATTCGGGAGCGATCAAAGAGTGGCGCAAGAACCGGTGAGTCTTGGCCGCGGATCGCGAGCTGCTGGAGAGGGCATCGGATTACATCGCACGGGCCGTGCGAAACCGCAGAAACTTCGACCGAATGCTTGCCGAGGGGGCACTCGACAAAGCGTCGGAAACGCTCTGGGGGCTGTTCACGGACTACACCCACGCCCTATCTCTGGTCAGCACCGGTAGGATTCTTTCTCGGCACAAGGAGACGGTCTCCTATGCCAGGGAAGTAGGAACGACTCGGGGCGACGATCGCCTGTTGCGCGCGGTCAACGCCGCCGAGCGGATGCACGCAAATTTCTACCACGGATTCGTGAGCGATCCGGCCGCCTTGCGAGAGCCGTTTGAGGAGATTTCCTACTATGCTGCGGTGATCGATCGGCTGATCCGAAGCGCGGTCGCGCCGTAGAAAGTGGTCGCTTCCGGATTCGTTCCGATCCGACCTCGGGGCTCGACGCGTGATCTTGACCGGTCGTCCTCCGGGGCAAGGCATCTGAGCTAGCGTCGGCGGTCCTCCTACACTATCTGGAGAGCTTTCAAGACCGTCTGGAACGTTACCCAAGATCAAGCCGGGCATCTTCGGGCACCGTGACCGAGCGCGGACGTACATCCAAGCCGACCGCCACCAGACCGACGGACCGGGCCAGGGTGACCATCTCGACGCCGCTGGGTCGGAAGATCGCCGCGGGAGAGCTCGCCATTGCTTCCTTCGTTGTCGTGGGCGCGGTATGCTACATTGCGCGAAGTCCAGCGGGGGTCACTGTTGTCGCCGGCTTCCCGATCGGATGGTGGCTCGCGCCTCGTGAGATCATCATCAAGCCATCGGATGTGGTCCACACCCAGGCGGTGTTGAAGGGCCTCCTTCGGTTCATCGTGCCGGACTTCGGGATCCTCGTGATCGCGATAGGGGTTCAGTTCGCAACAGGTTACCCGCTGTGTATCCTGGCCGCTGCCGTGGGATTGGCGATGGGCGGACTGGGCGGGTTCATGACTCGTACGGTTCTAGTTGCGCGACCGGCGCCGAAGGGTCCCAGCTTTGCGAACAAGTTGCCGCCACCCCCCCTCCGCTAGGCATTCCCGGAACCCGCTCCCGTTCGATAGGGGCTATGGCTCCTGGACCTACGCGGGTCCCCGTCGCACCCAGCCGCATAGGGGTCGACTCCGGGCCGGTTCTCGAGCTGGTAAAGCGGAACATTCTTAGATGGTAAGTATATATACTTAAGGCAATGAATCGAAGGTAATGCACGTCACCTTCACTCTCACTCACGACTCGAGGGACCGCTTCGCACATCCGGGACTCTTCGTACCGGACCCGCGGTTATCGCATCGCCCGCGCGGCACATATCGAGTACGAATCGAGCGAGAATCGGACGTAATGATGGCTCGCAAGGCTGGCCTCCCGATTCACCTCATTTCGCCCGAGGTGACGGCAGCATGGGGGTTCCCGCGCGCGACGGACGAGATTCTCGTAGCCTGGCGGGAGTTGGCCACGCTGATCGACACCGATATTCCGCTGACCAGCTTGGAATCCGCCGAGGCAGCGCGGTCCCCTCGGTTGGAAGATCTCGTGATCGTCCTGCTGAAGAACGATCCGCTGTTGGCCCGCGCCTTCGCGCTACGTCATCAAGACTTTCTCGATAGGCCCCGATTCCTCAAGCGCATCTTTCAAGAGAACGTCGAGGAGGTCGCAATGAGAGTCGGTTTGCAGGCGCTCCTTCCGGAGCTCCCCAGATCGGGGATTCCCCTTAGTGAAGAGGCTCTGGTTCGCCAGGACCGGAACGTTTGGGTGGGCGGCCGACTTTGAACCGAAACCACGTCCGCAAGTTCGCAACGATTCTGAACAAGCACGGGATCCACTACGTGATCGTGGGCGGGGCGGCCGTCGCTGAGGTGTATCCATCGGAGTCCCGCGATGTCGACGTCCTGCTCATGACGCGGGAATACGCCCGGGGCGTGGACGCACTCGACCACGACCCCTCCATCGTTTCAATGTCCCGAGACGACTCGGAAATGGCGGGCGGCCACTTCGTAGTCGGCCACGAGGTGGTCCGCTTCGACGTCCTAGACCCGAGCGCCTTCAGCGGCCGACGGCCAGGGGACACCTTCTTCGATTACGTGGCTCGCTTCGGCTCGAGGGGAACCGCCGATGGCCGCGTCGCCAAGGTCGGGGTCGTCTGGTATACGCGCTTGGTCATCGAGAGTGATGCCTGGCTGGTCCAAGTTCAGAAGATCCTACGGGATTTGCGGGCGGGCGCCCCATGGGCCCTGACGAAGGACGTTCATCGGATCGCCCGACGATTCGGGGTCCAGACCCGAATCATGGATCGATTGGAATTCCTTCAGCAAGAAGCTGAACGGGCCGGCCTACGGCCCAGTCAATGAATCCCTCTGGCCGGGGTTCGCCGGGAACGAAGCGGTGAGTCTAGCGGATCGAAGATTATTCCTCGCTTCAAATGGCTACGCCAAGCGGGCGTCCCGGATACTCCGCAACAACGGGCGCGGTTTCTTGGACCCGCATCGGCGACCGGCGCTCCGAGGCGGGCGCATCGCCCTTCGCGGCGGCAAACTACTTATGGGTCACAATAACTTGTGGACCATAAGCGATGGCGCTCTTTGACCTGGCCCCGAAGGAGACGGCCGGTGAGCTCTTCGGCCGAGAGCGGGAACTGGCCGAGCTCCGCCGATTGGTGGAGGCCCATCGATGGGTGGTGGTCCTGGGTCCACGAATGGTCGGGAAGACTAGCCTCGTCAAAGCCGTCCGGAATCGGTTGGGACTGCCGGGGGCGTACGTAAACCTCTGGGGGGTCCGGACCGTTTCCGGACTGGTCGAAGGGTTGATCGCCGGGCTCAATGAGTCCGCCTCTCTTCGCTCCCGGCTCGCCCGCGCGGCCCAACGGGTCGAAGGGTTCGCGGTGGGCCCCGGGGGATTCTCGCTGACCGCTTCCCGCCGGCCATTGAAGTCCGCGTGGGATCTGCTCAATCTCCTCGGTACCGAGCCGGGCTCTTGCCTGGTCGTCCTGGATGAGGTCCAGGAGCTCTCCGCCAATGCCGGGGCGCTGCTGAAGCTCCTCGGGAACCTGTTCAACTCGCGGCCCAAATTGGGGTTCATTTTCACCGGCTCGCGGATCGGCCTCGTTCGGACCCTCTTGGAACCGACCACGAGCTCGCCGCTCTTCGGCCGCGCCCCGGTCGCCTTTCCCCTCGGACCGTTCGACCGGTCGACGAGCGAGCGGTTCCTCCTGCGGGGGGCCAAGGAGTCGAGCGTCCCGCTGAACCCCGCCGACCTCGCCCGCGCACTCGACGGCCCGCTCGACGGAACTCCGGGCTGGTTGACTCTCTACGGGAATCATCTGGCCGTTCGACGGCTGTCCCCGGAGTCGGCGTTGAAGGAGACCATCCGGGAAGGAAAGAAGGTGGCGGAATCGGAGTTGGCCCATTTCTTCGGGTCGCACGACGTTCCGCTGTATTGGGCCGCCCTGAAGTCCGCCGCGCTCGGGGCCTCTTGGGTCACCATCCGGGAATCCATGGACCGAGCGACGGGCGGGCCGGTGAATGACGGGGCGGTTCAACGGGTCCTACAAGCGCTCGAGGCGGGGGCGCTGCTACGCCGGACCGAAGGACGGTACGAGCTCGTGGATCCGATGGTCCGAGTGTATGTTTCCGAGGCGACGAGACCGCCCGCTCGTGAGCGGTGGCCACGAAGTCGGCGCTACCACGCCAAGGCTACCCGCTAGCAGAAACCGGAAAGCGTCGACGGCCATCGAGTGTCGACCGACGTCCCGCCAGGCTCGGCCGTGCTCGTCGATCGACCGACGGTTGTGGTATTCGGCCACAACAGGGCTCGGGTTTCCGACGACGACATCAGCCGGTCTGCAGGCGGTGAGTCTTACTTCCGCCGATAGCCCTAAGTAGGCTGTATGGCCAATGATGGAAGGGTGGGTGGCGGGAATGACTCGACGGCTGGTCCGTTTCGGCCACTGCTATCGATGCATCTACACGTGGCGGATGCGCTACCGGCGGCCAAGGGTCTGCCCTCGCTGCAAATCGACCAACTGGGCCTCCCCGAGGATCGGCGAGGTACGCCTCGGCGAAGGGCTCGGGCTTGAGGAGCTATTGGCCCCACGCCGGAAGGAAATTCGTCTGTTGGCGAAAAAGTTCGGCGCTCGCAGAATACGCGTCTTCGGATCGGTCCGACGCCGGGAGGCCGATGCCGACAGCGATCTCGACTTCCTCATAGATTGGGGGAACGACACTTCCCTCCTCGACGTCGCTGAGTTCCGCCTCGCGCTCCAGGACCTGCTTGGACGGAGGGTGGACACGGTGGAGGAGAGGAACCTTCACTGGGCGATCCGCCCCCAGATTCTGGCCGAGGCAGTGGATCTGTGAGGCGCACGGCCGCCACGCCCCGGATTCTCGTCGACGACATGGTCCAGTACTGTCAAACCGTAGCGCACTGGGTCTCGAAGGGCCACGAGGCCTTTGTGGACCCCGAAAGCGGGGCCCAAGCCACGATAGAGCGGCAGTTCGAACGGTTCGAAGAAGCCGCGAACGCGCTGGGAGTTTCGTTTCGAAACGCGAACCCTCAGATCCCTTGGCGCCCCATTTTCGAGATCCGAAATGAGATTTCGCACCGGTACGAGCGCTCGTACGATCCCGAGAAGCTATGGCGCTTCGTCCGAGACGACCTCCCGAAGATCGCGAAATCGCTCCGACGCGTTCGGTTCGCGAAGACGTAGAGCCGACATCCGAAACTCTGGCGCACGTTCTGACGAGCGCATTCGCGTGTTTGCCCTTTGGTTCTTGGCCCCACTCTTTCCGGGTTCATCCCCCGGCCGAGTCGACCCGGATCGGTTTCCCGAGATCGGGCCGGAGGACCCAGTCGGGACGTCGCCTCTGGGCTAGGCCCCATTAGGGGGCGAGAAGGGCCAACGTTCTCGGGAGCTACTAGGGGGGGAGAATCACTTGCGGCCCGCGGCTTCGGCGAGTCGTCGAAGTTCGCGGTAGGCGACATCGATCTTCTCGTAGCGAACCTCGAATTCGAGGTAGTCGAGGTCGATTTCGTCGCTGTGTTCCAGGAACAGCAGCACGGCATGATCAAGGAGGGCCGGCGTCCCATCCCGGCTCCAAAACACGAGGCGCCGTACGATCAGATCCTCGATGGCGGTCAGGTAGACGTCGCCCGCCTCGGTCGCGATTACGCGAGATGTGCCCGACCTCCCAGATCCGGCCCGACGCCCGCGGCGGACGATGTCGACGGCGAGCGAATGATCCTCGCGGCGCCAATACACGCGGCCGTCTTCCGGATCCTCCTGAGCGATGAATCCCCAGCGCCTGAGGACCGGGACGATCCTTCGTCGATCGCCAACAATATCCACGTCGGCCGACGAGATCCGGCTCTGAGAATAGACGGTCATCGCGGAACCGCCCGTGACCTCGAGCTTGGCGTTAAGCCCCGACTCGCGGGCCAGAAGCGCCCCGAATAGGGCGATCCGCTTACCCGGATCGGAAACCGGTCGTAGTAACGCGTCGAATTCCAACCTAGTCAGCATGGAGGGAGGCCCGTAGACCCATCTCTTGCAGGATCTGGTCCTTGATCGGAGACCGGTCGAATCGTTTCGGGGTTCTCGGCTTCCAGCCTTCTGGGGGCCGGGGGTGGGGGATCCGACGTAGCCGTTCCAAAATAATGGTCTCCCTCGAGGCCCGTTGGCTCCGTTCTTGGAACCAATCCTTGCCCCAGGCAACCCGAATCCGCCTCAAGAGGAACCGGCGAAGGTCATCGTTGACTAGAATCCAACCGCCCCCCTCCTGTCGAAGTAGGCCGGCCCGGCCGAGCCGCGCGATCTCACGGTAAACCTTCGCCATCGGGATCGATCCCACCTTTCCGACCCTATAGGGAGTCATGGGACGATGGGCCCCCGCGAGCACGGCGAGAGTTCGGACTCGCGTCTCACTGCCGAATAGCACGGTGAGGCGGGGGTCGATCCGCATGGATTCCTGAGGAATCGCTGACTTATTACCCTTTATGGGGAATAAATTGCCATCGCCACCGATTCAGTACTCGACGCGCCGGGGTAGCCAAGACGCGCAGGAGATGAATTGGGGGGGGACTTTTCCTGGTTGGAGCTTTCCAATCTGGGCTCGATTCGACCTCGGAGTTCGGGCCGTGCGCGACGTCAGAATTGGGAACGTCTCGTCGACGGAAAGTCGGGGTGCCTTTTTGAACCGAGACCCGGAGATCCCGGAGCGGATAATCGGGCTGGCTCGGGAACTCACCGAACTCGCGCCGCCCGGCGGATGCCTATCCACCGCGTTGGCCGTCGCCGGGCGGATTGTTGGGGAGGCGAACGTCCTATGCCAGCCAACGGCGGGGTCCGATCGACCTCATCGGGTGTCTCGGAGGACCTCACGGAGGCGCGGGCCGGTTCAAACCCGCTTCGTCGATCGACCCCGGCGAAGCAAGAGGAAACCCCCGAGCGCACCTACGACCACGAGCGCGCCGATACCGGGCCAGAACCACCCGGGAGCGCCCGTGGAGCCCCCACTGGAGTTCGTGGCCGGAGGCGTCGACGGGCCCGGCGCCAACGGCACGATGAGGCTCTGGTGGGCGGAGGCGCCGAGCGAGTCGTTCACCCAGAGCTCGACCGTGAAGCTGCCCGCGGTGGTGAAGACGTGCTGGGGAGAGGGGACCGTGCTCGTCCCGCCGTCGCCGAACCTCCAGGTGTATCGGAACGGCGCACTCCCTCCCGTGACGTTCTCGAAGAACGTCGTCACAGTTCCCGTGACCGGCGCGTGGGGCGTGACCGCGATGGTGGCGGCCGGGATGGGGTGGATGATCTCGGTGAAGCTCGCCACCGAACTTCCGCCCAGCGCGTCGGTCACGGTCAGGTTCCCGCTGAAGATTCCCGGCGCCGTGAACGTGTGACTCGCATTCTGTCCCGTAGCCGTGCCTCCGTCCCCGAACGACCAGTCGAATCGGAAGGGCGGGGTGCCGTTCGTGACCGGCCCCCCTTGGAAGGAGAGCGCGAGTCCGACATCGCCCGATCCGGGTTCGGAGGGGGGACCTACGGTCGGTCCCCGGGTGACCAGGACCGCAGGGACGACCCGGCTCGTCACGAGGGCCCCCAAGGCATCGGTCAGGTTCACCGAGGGCGAGTAGGCGCCGGCTTTCAGGTAGCTGTGGGCGGCCGTGAACACGAACCCCGTGGGGAGAATCGCCGAGACCGCGGCCACGGCGCTCGCACCATCCCCGAACGCAAAGACCACCCGATACGGGTAGGTTCCGCCCGACGCGCTCGCGTTGAGGGTCACGGGGGTGGAGGTCTCGGCCATCGTCGGGGTCGCCGAGATCCCGACGGTAGGGGGGGCCTCGAGCACCCACGTATCGTTGAGACTGGAGAGGCGACCGTTAGCGCCGCCGAAGAGCACCGGGGGAGATCCCCCCGAATCGGAGGCCATCATGGCGGAGGAGCGAGCGGGCGGCGCGATCCCGACCGAAAGCTTCGCCCAAACGCCGCCGGCGAACTTCCAGGTATCGCTGAGGTAGCCCGAAGCGCCCAGCCCTCCGAACAGGACGATCGCCGAGAGGCCGGCGTCGTAGGTCATCGACGCATCGGAACGGTACGGAGGGACGGGACTTGGGGGGACGACATGCCACCATTGCCCGGAGTAGAGCTCCCACGTCTGATTGGGCACCGCGCAGCCCCCGTAGCCGCAGCCGAAAAGGACGAGGGCGCCTTCGACGGGATCGTAGGCCATCTGGGTGTGTCCGGAGGGCGGCGGGACCGGACCGCTCGGCTGGAGAAGGACCCAACCCGCAGCGCCGTGCCAGATCCAGGTGTCGTTGGCCCAGCCGCCGAGTCCGGGTTCGTACCCGCCGAAGAGGACCGACCCGTTCTCCTCGGGATCGGGAACGAACGCCATGCTGGCGTCAACTCGCGCGGGAGGATTCGTCGCGAGGGTAGGGGAGAGGTTGGTCCAGACCCCCGCGTGAAAGAACCAGGTGTCATCGAGGTACGAGCTGGAGCCGTACCCCCCGAACAGCAGGAGGCCGCCCATGTTCCCATCGTAGTCCATGGTGGCCCCGTACCGTGCGGGCGGTGCATCGTGGGGATCGGTGAGGTTGAGCCACGTGCCCCCCGAGAAGACCCAGGTCTGGTTGGTCGCGCAGACCAACCTCAGGCAGCCGCCGAAATAGACCGTCTCGTGATCCAAGGGGTCGTAGGCCATCGAACCCGCGGACGCACTGGGTGGTGCGGAACCAGGCGCGGTCTGGGTAACATTGACCCATTCCAGGGGAATGGCATTCCCAGGGCCGATTCCACGGTGCGTCTCCGTCGCTTTCGGGGGGGAGGATAGTTGGGTATGGATCGCCCCGAAGGCAGAGAGAGTTGGCCCTCGAACCGCGGGGGGGAACACGAGGGAGCGTCCTTCGGAACCGCCCAACGGAAGGACCAAGATCAGGCACACGGCGACGACGAGAACCGGCCCCAGGGTCCTGGAGCGACGAGACCGGCTGCCCCCCATCCTTCCGAAGAGCACCCTCATCCGGGCTCCGATCCAGGCGGGGGAGGCGTCACGGGTGCGGTCGGTGGGCTCGGAGGCGAGGCGGGGGGGCGGGAACGGCGGTTCGCCCACACGGCCACGACCGCGAGGAGGAGGACGTCGGCCGCCGCGACGATCCCGAGATAGAGGGGATAGTTGGGGGAGGTGGAGTGCGAGCCCGCGACGGGGGGCGACGGAGTCCGGGTGATCGGTGGCAGACTGGCCCCGACCTCCGAGAAGTACAACGTCAGGGTCGGAGTCGACGAAGGGCCCGACGCCACCAGGGAGTCGATCACGAGGCCGCTCCCGTCCTGGACGAGGCTGTAACTCACGACCCCGCTGCCGGGTGAGTCCGTGAGGTTCGTGAAGGCCCCTCCAGCTTCGAGCCAGCCCTGAATCCCCGCAGGAGTCCGGACGAACACATCGTAGTTCGAGCCGCTCGCCACCGCCTCCGCCTCGAAGGCATCCTCGCCGAGCGGGAGGTTCGCTACGGTCTGACCGGTCGAGAGATCGTAGAGGGCGAGCACCGAGCGGTTCGAGGCCCGGTAGAGAAGCACGGCGGTGGACGGAGAGCCGGACGCCAGCTCGGCCGAGACGAGGCTGCCCCCGATCGGGGATGCGAAGCCGATCGGAGCCGAGGTTCCGGTGCCGAGGGTGACCGTGGAGTAGTTCCCCCCGACGTCCTGGACGAGCGCCTCCCCGAGGGCGCCGCGGACGGAGACCACGGTCGAAAGTCCGTGGACGCTTGAGTTCCCGACCTCGGCGCCCGTGTCGAGGTTGAAGACGACGAGATGCTCCGGGGACGTGGATCCGAGGAGGTACCCCGAACTCACCAGCGCGGCCACGGTGTCCTCCCCCCCGGTCGCATCCACCCGATACGATTGGGCGAGGCCCCAAGAGGTCCACGTTCGGGTCGGACCCCACGTGTGGCTCACCGGGTCGAATCGCGCGCCATGAAGCTCGAGCGTGGTGAGGGAGGCCGGGCTCGCGACGCCGGTCTCGCCGATCGGAAGTGCATCCCAGAGGAGGTAGATGCTGCCGTCCGGAAGCGTCGTCGCACGGGGGGAGCTGAGAATGAAGTTCGGATCGTTCGGCGCGGGAAGCCGGGAGAGGGCGTTCGTCGTGGGATCGAGACGAAGGGCGGAGACGCCGAGGCCCTGCGACGCCGAGAGGTTGGCGTTGTCGTTCGTGTAGAATAGGAAACTTCCGTCGGCCGCCGCGGCCGTGCTCACTTCCGTGTGCGGATAGATGTCCGAGATCGCGGGGCCGGCGCTGCCCGCGGCCGACCACACATTCCGGTCGTAGGAGGGAGAGAGGTAGTAGCGGGACTGGATCGACCAGGTGGTGTTGGTGCCGTTGTTGTACGCCGCGCCCGGGAGGGCGATCAGGGGCGGTGGCGGTGGACCGAGGCCCACGGCGACCGGCGGGGGCGGGCTGGTCCAGGAGTAGATCGTGCCGCTCGCGAGATCCCACTGGTCGGACCACCAGAGGAAGCTCGCCTCGACGAAGATCGACCCGTTGATCCATCCGGCGGGGATGTAGAGCCCCGTCGTCGTCGCGAAATTGACCGCGATCGATATCTGGCCGCCGATCCCGATCGAGGCGATCCCGATCCCGAAGTTGACCGCGAGCGAGAGGGGGAGGGTGAAGCTTCCGATGAACTGTTGGATCTTCACCTGGATGCCGGAAATGAACTCGTCGAAGCCCGGCGTCGTCGGGGCGAGGACGAGCCCGAGCGTGATCGAAGGATCGACCTCGACCTCGAGGGTGAATCCGACCTTGACCCCGAGGATGTTGAATCCGTAGATCGGGACCGACGCGCTGAACTTCCCCGCGAGAGTGAACGACGCGACCGCGGTCTGCCAGGTGATCCCTTGGATCTCGCCGCCGACCGAGGCGATCTTGAACGTGGCTTTCAGGGCGAAGGTGAGGGTGATCCCGACCGAGGCGGGTCCGAGGTCGATCGAGGGAGGCTTGAGCGAGAGGCTGCCCCCGAGGGTCAGGTTCCCGGCGGAGTTCACCTTGAGGGAGACCGTGATGGCCGGGATCAGGGAGACATTCCCTTTCACGAACGGCAGTTCGATGTTGAAGCCGAGCGCCTTGTCGAGCGACCACTGGAACGCTTCCGTGATCGAGTAGCTCTCGTTGAACGGCCCCGCCCCCTTGGTCGCGATCGTCTGGGTGACCTGCGGGAACTTGATCACGCTGAGGAGCCAATCGGGAGTCTCGATCACGTTCACCGTGTAGTTCGCGTCGAGCGTCCAATTGCTGGCGAACGTGGCGATGACGTGGAGGATCTGCGGCCCGTAGGGGATCGTGCCGATGTCTACCGAGGCGTCCCACCATTGTCCGGCGCCCGAGCGTTGGACGAATGGAACGCCGACGCCACCGAGGGAGGCCCGGACGGAGACGGCGTTCGCCCCCGCCGTGGTCGTGTATACCGCGAACTTGTTCGGAAAGGTGACCCCGGAATAGAAGTACCCCGAGAATTGGGAGTGGATCGCGATCGTCTCCGGAGGATGCACTCTGAACGACCAGTCCGAGGTGGCGGAGTCGGAAACGTTGTTGACGTCCCAAACATGGACCGTCACTCGGTACTGGTTGTAGCTCTGCGGGGTCGGCGTGCAGGTGATCTGCGCGGTCCCGATTCCCGGCAGGGGCCCGTAAACAAGCCCGGTCTGGTTCGAGAGCTCGGCGCAACCCGTGCTGCCGCTATCCGTGAGGAGGTTCGAGTTCAGCTTCCATGGGACCGAGAAGGCGTACTCAAGCGTGCCGGTCCCGCCCTCTCCGAAGACGGTGAACGGGACGGTGAAGCCCAATTTGCTCGCATTGGTCTCGATGTCGGAGGGTCCGGTCAGGCGGGCATGGACCAGGGCGTAGTAGCGCCACGTCGAGTTGAACGCATTCGTTCCGTCCGTCCCACCGAAGAGGACGAAGTAACCGTCCGTCAGGTCGGCCGCGTAACCCATGGTGGATCGGTTCGACGGGTCGCCGGAATCCCCGGAGGGAGCCCAGGCAAAGCCGTTGATCGAAGTACCCGGCGGCGCCGTGTACGTCCACGTGTCGTTGAGCTCTCGGATCGGGCCGCTGCAGGTCGTGGTGAACGTCGTTCCGTAGCCGCCGTAGAGGACGAAGTGTGCGTTCTTCGGGCTCCATCCGAGAGCGGCCCCCGTGCGGCCACAAGGTGGGGGATCTCCGGGGGTCGTGACAGCCGGTCGGAAAGGCAGGTTGGGACACGCAGGGTACTTGATCGGGCTCCAGACGCCACCGTAGAACCAGTATGCGACATGGGGCAAGGGGAAGCAACCGGACGTCGGAAAGTCGTTGAGGATGACCGAGGCAGTCCCGTTCCACGCTTCCCCTCCGTACATGAGGATGTACCCCGACGGAGAATTCGCGATGGCCATCCCGGCTCGCGGCGACGGGGGCGACGTCCCGACCGAAGCCGAGATGTTGTGCCATGTTCCGTTGAAGATCCAAGTGTCCCCGAGCGTCGCTCCGGTCGCGAGCGAGCCCCCGAACAACAGGACGTAGTTGTCGAGGGAATCCCAGGTCATCGCCCCGTCGAATCGGGGGGATGGCGCTGTGCCGACTGTGCCGCTGATGTTGCGCCAAGCTCCGCCCTGGAAGAGCCACGTGTCGCCGAACGCGTGGGTCACGCCGAAGAACGAGAGGCCACCGCCGAATAGGAGAACGCCTCCGAGCGGGGCATAGTAGGCCATCATCGCGTCGGCCCGAGGCGAGGGGCATGTGGTGCTAGTGCAGGTCGAGCTCGGAACTAGGTCGGTCCAGTTCCCATGGGCGAACGACCATGTGTCGTTGCAGACAAGGGTGCATCCGTACCCTCCGAACAGTAGCACGTCGTGACCAGTCGGGTAGTAGGTCATCGAGGTAAGCAAACGCTCAGAAGGGTTCGGCCCTGGGCTCATGGGCGTGATGTTCGCCCAGGACGAGGGTCGCGAGGCGAGAGGCGTCGGAACGACCGGGGCGGCGCCGCCGTCGGGCGAACACCCCCGCAGCATGCCCAACAGGCAGAGCGACTGGTACCCCGGGCCCGAGGTGGGGGTTCTGACGATCTGTGAGACCGAGTGGATCGGAGGTGCGGTGATCGCCTTCGACAGGGAAGGTCCCGGCGGGCTCCCTCCGGAAGCGGGGGTAGTTGCCGATGTGGGTACCCCCGCCATCATGAGGAGAAGGACCGCCGCAACGGCAAGGACCCCCATCCCTCCGAAAGGGCGACGTCGGTGTGGCCCGCCCGATGGAATCGCTGGTGGTCTCTCAGTGTTGATCGGGTTCCCGCGAGAGAAGCGCGCAGGTAGTGATGAGGTCCGGTTCAGGCGGAACGACGGGCCCAGCAAGGCTCCCGCACAGGGACCGACGGGCTCTATAAGGTTCCGCCGGCCCGGTGACGCGCGCGGGCAGCGCGCGGCCCCGTTGGAGACCCCAGCGTTCGGCACGAGGACCCCTGGCCCGCAGTCGAGGTGTTCGAGGCGGGAAACCTATTCTCGCCCACGATCCATCCTTCATCGTCCCCAGAAGAGCCGGAGCCATCCATGGTGCGTAACCAAGGGCGGGTGACGCGATTCGTGGTCATGGCCGTTCTCCAGGCGGCCCGCGCCCATTCGCTCGGTCTCTCCACGGATTCTGCGTACTCCTGGGGTCTGAATCGCGCCATCTTCTATGCGGCGGCCAAACGGGGATTCCAACGTCGCGCTCCGAAGACCGGCGAACCGTCCCTCTCACCGGAGCGAGAGCTGGTCCCCAACTTATTCCGACTCGGCGACGAAGAGGCGATCCGGGCCCCCGACACACACGAAACCACGTTCACCATCGGCGACAAGATCCAGACCGCGCAGGAGTTCGAACGAGCCGTTGGAGCTAGGTTCGGGCCAAAGGAGAACTTCCGGGCCGCGTGGGAGGAGGCGGTGGGGATCGTCGCGGAATTCGATCGGGTGACGCTCGAGTCCCAACGGAGGTTCTACGAGGAGGTCTACCGACCTCGGCGCGATGAGCTCTCCGACGAGTGGAGCCGCCGGTACGCACCCCCGCCGAGATCGAAAAAGTAGGTCGAAGCGTTCTTGGGCGCATTGTTGATGAATCGGGTCAAGGGGTGGTCATGCCCTGGGAATGGGTCGAGTGACCCAAGCCGGCAGGCAACCGAAGAATACCTGGATCACGCCCAGGTTTTCGGGAGCACTTCGAAACCGGCTTCGGCGAAGTTGTGATCGAGCGTGAATGCACGATTCAAGCCCACCTCCCGCATGGTGACGAAGCTTGAACAATCGGTGAAACTCCAACGCTTGTCCGCGTGCGAAAGCATGAGCTCAAGGGCCGCCTCGACCTTCGAGTCGTTGATCGAAACCCTGCGGACCGTAGGACTCCGTCGAAGTAGGCCCGCAAGACGGCGAACTGGATCGATCCCCCATCGCAATCGCAAGAGAGTGAATGCCTCTTCCAGTACGAAGTCGGTCGTGAGTGGGGCACCGAAGGGACCCTTCCCGATCTCCGAGAAGAATACCTCGGCCTCAGGTCGATGGGCGTCCCCTTCCGCGAGCAGGACGAACCAGGCCGAGGTGTCTACGAAGATAATCGGCTGGATGGGTAAAGGAGGGCGTCGACCTGTTCGGAGCTGCGATCTCGCCCACGACGAGTTCCTCGAGGCGCCAATTCACGGAAGATCGGGTCGCCCCGGACCACCGAATCGTTCAGAACATGGGCTCGAATGGCCTCCCTCACGATGTCCTGTATCGGGCGGTGCTCCGCCCGCGCTCTCCTGCGAAGCAAGTCGTACTCAAGCTCGCGGAGACGAGTCTGGATGACGGTCATTATCAGGATTCATGAATCATGTATTTATGAATTCGACCGGGCGAAAAGGCGCGCTAGGTTTGGGCATTTGCGGGGCCTTGCGAAGTCGGTAGCAAGGGATCTCGAGGGGGGGTCCCATCTGAAAGGCCGGATCGCGATTCTCGGACGCGTGCGCCCATCGGTTATTGGACCGACCATGAAGGGGAGGGCTCAAGATGATGGGACGACCAAGCTGAGCGGAACGTGCTAGGCGATTGAACTCCAGGCCGTACCCGAACCGGTGGAGATCCGCCTACTGTCCCGGCCGGACGAGCGCTGACCACCGGCTTCCGCGATTCATTCGGCGCACTCGGCCCAAGGGGCGGACGCCGTTCGCATGGCTCGCTTCCTCCTCCGACCAGGGAGGCCCCCGCCTCTGGTCAGTCGGAGGATCTTGATTTCGCCGCCGTCTGCGACCCGCCTACGCCGTGCCCGACCGTATCGTCGGCGGGTCAGCCCAGGCCCAATCCAATGAGCAAGCTCGTTGCCACCGCGACAAGGAGTCCGATGGCAACCCCGCCCAATCTCGGGACCATAGGCTGGCGCTCCAACAGTGCCCTGCGGGCGAGTTGGATCCCAACGAACGCCATTACCCCGATCGCCGCGCCGAATGACATGATGGAGATCCACGTCGTAGACGCGACCAAGTTTCCCGTCAGGATCCCCAAGGTGATCGGTGCGCCCGCGAGCACTCCCAGGCCGGCGAGTTGAACGGAGGAGTAGCGGCCGGAGGAGGCCATCGAGCATCCGCAGATACACGCTCCCTCCCCGACCTTGTGCAGGCAGATTCCGACCACGAGGACCATGGCGAGCGAAAGGACGCCCGTCTCGAAGGCGGTCCCGACGGCGAACCCCTCGAATAGGCCGTGGGCCCCGATTCCCGCGGCGACCACAACGGGGAGTTGGACCGAACTGGTCCCCGATGAAAGTCCGAGGGCGGACCGGACCGGGCGCAGAGGTGACTGCATCCGCCGCCTTGGGACCGTGACGACTCGCTCCGCCCAGAACAACGCCCCGAGCGCCGCCGACAATCCCCCACCGAAGATGGCCTCACCGAGCAGAGCGCCGTACTCCTGCGCCGCACTCCCCGAGATCAGCCCCTGAGCGTCCCTGAAAATGTCGTAGATGACGAACAACAGGATGCCGAGCGCCGCCGATGCGAGCCAAGCCCGCCCTCGGGCCGACAACCACTGCGCGCTCGCCAACCGGATTCCGACGTAGGCGGACGCGCCGGTGAGGCCCGCGAAGAGGTACAGGGACCACACGATGGGTCTCCTTCGCGGAATCGTTACCAGACGATGCTGCAGCCCAAAGGCTTCGTTTCCGGCAAGGCGACCGGCCGTCCTTCAAGGAGGCTGACCACCGCGTCGTGGAGGTCATGGGTGGTTGCCCGCTCGGGCTCACGAGAATCGAACATTCGTCCCCGGTACCGGAGGCGACGCTCCTGGTCCAGGACAAGGAAATGTGGGGTGTTCACCGCCCCAAACTGGCGCGCCACCCTGCCTTCCGGATCCTTCAGGAAGGGGAAGTTCAATCGATACGTCGCCGCCGTCCGAACCATCCCCTCCATCGTATCCTCGGGCGAGAGGTACGGGTTGTTCGAGTCGATCCCGACGACTTTCACCCCGCGGGTCCCGAAGGCCTCCTGGAATGCGACTACCTGCGCCATGCATCCCTTGGCCGCGGGACATGCATTGCCCGTGAACATCAGGACGACGACCGCCGCATCACGGAACTGTTCGAGAGAGTACCGAACACCGTCGACACCCTCAAGCGCGGAGAATTCGACGGCGCGATCGCCCAGCGCGAGGGAGGTCGGCGGGGGGGACCTCGAAAGGACCGAGAGGGGCTGGGAATCGACCCGGACGGCCGCCCCAGCGGTGGTACCCTCGGTCATCGGCCCTTCGACCCCCGACTCTCCCTCTTCCCGGGCAATCGACCTACATCGGGAACTTGGCCGGGAACTGGGCGATGATCCCGGCCGTCAGAGTGTCCGCGACCGTGTTGATCTCCACGAAGATGTCGTCGAACGCCTGCACGTCCGCGGCCCATTGCTTCCCGAGCCTCGCGACGGCTTCGTCCTTGGTCAGCTTCAGGTGAAGGTTGAGCAGGTCGAGCACGTCCTTCTTGGGCCACGCCGGGTTCGCCCCACTGAGAAGGCCGGCGATCTCGACAACATTGGCACTCCAGCGGGCGTCGGCGTCCTTGAACTTCGGGGTATCCCCCAATTTGGCCGCGGCGACGAGGTCGACCGCGATCATGATGTGCTGCTTGAGAAGCGCGGTCAGAGCCTTGCCCGCCCCATCGCCATAGAACGGCACGATCGCGTGACCGATGTCATCCTGGTTCTTCAGCAATCGAGTGGCGGCCGCGTCCGCATCGGCGGAGCCGGCGACCGCCGCCACGATGTATTGGCGGGTCCAGATGACGTGGTCGGCCCACAGTTTCCTCATCCCAGATTTTAGGGAGACGCTCGGGGAGTCCATGATACGGGCAGTGCGCCATGGTATTAAAATGTCTATTATTGCTGTAAATGATGTTAATTGAAGCGCTTGAAACGTATCCACACGCCGTCGATTGGGAGAGGGTCATTTGCCGGTCGGGTCGGAGTGAACGTCGCCCGGTGCGTGGAGAGCGCTGAGAGGTTCCACCGACCGAACGTGCAGACTCGGGTGAATCGAAGTCCTCCCCTCGGCATCAATAAGAGGGGGTTCGTGCGCTCCGAGGAGAGTCCATGAGTCGAGTCTCCCCCCTACTCCCTAAGACCAAGCTCGACTTCCTTCGTCGGATATTGAATGCTCCGCTCTCCGCGGCGGACTTGACCGAAGCCACCGGGTTCCACCTGACGGTGGTTCGACGTCACATGGAGCAGCTCGTCGCGGCGGGACTCGTCCAGACAAGATCGGAACGCACGGGCCGGGGGCGCCCGCGCCTATTGTACTCTCCGACTCGGGAAGGACGAGAAACTCTCTACGCCAAGTACGATCTCGTCCTCGAAACGATCACCCGAGTTCTGAGTGCGAAGAGTTCGGAGGACGGCGGACGCGAGGCGTTCGCCGAAGGGGCCCGACTTCTGGCTCGGGACGCCGGCGGACCCAAGTCGATCAACGCCACTCTTCCTCTTCTGGAGGACCTTGGGTTCCAACCCGAGCTCCGAAGTGAAAACGGCACCAAGATCCTGGTCAGCCGCAACTGCCCGGTACTCCAGGTGGCGGAAAGATATCCTGAGCTGATTTGTGACGTATTCCACACTGTCCTCGCCGGTTCGCTCGTGGGGGCGACAAAGGTGGAGATCGGGCCAACGATTTCGAGGGGTGCCCCGGAGTGCATCCATCGGGTTCACATGCCGCACCCCCCACTCAAGCGACGGGCCACCGGCCCCGCGGATTGAGCCACGGTCTGGGTCGATCCGCGACGTCGAAGCAATCGCTGGGATCCTCGCGCAGATCAGTCGAATCCTGGGGGACGTCGCTCTAGCTACGGCACTCACGCAGGAAGTCCAGCCGATTCTTGCGCCGGTCAATTATGTAGACTCCCTCCTTGAGAAGGGCCATGAAGGTCGAACCGGGTTCCAAATTTGGACTCGACTTGCCGAGGACTGGGTCGCGGGCTCCTCGATCCGTCCCGGTAGCGGGCTCCTCGTATCGAGCTGGGAGGGCGGCGTTTCTCACCGCGGCGGGGGCGTTCCTCATGGCGATAGCAATCCTCGGCGTGGGCGTCCTGTCGCTTCCCGTTTCAGGCGCGTCCGGAGGTCCCTCCTTCGCGAAGCTCCCATTCCGGGGTATCCACCCCTCGTCGACAGCGCTGGCGCTATATCTCGGCGCCAAGCATGCCCTCCCGGATGCCGTATCCCCCGCCGGGTCGTCCTACCTCGTTTTTTTCAATGAGACCACCCGTCCCGGCGGGAAGGGATTCTCGAGCTGGGCGGTCCAGTTCGGAGGCGATTACACCCGGGGATTCGGGTCCGCGATTGCCTTCTCTATGTCCAATGGAACCTATTCGTTCGAGATCATCCCGGTGTCGGGGTATCTGCCGAGCCCCGCCTCGGGCACGGTCACCGTCGCAGGGGCCAACCAGACCGTCCAGATCGTCTTCCAACCGGCACCGGTGTATCCGTTGAGATTTCAGGAGTCGGGGCTGCCCGCTGGAGATTTCTGGTACGTCACCATGTTGGGGATATCGACCGCCTCCAATTCCTCGAACCAGACCTATCTTGTTTCCAACGGTACATATGCGTTCTATCTCGGGCCAGGGTATGGCCGCAACGGATCTTCCATGTACCGAGCGACCCCATCGAACGGGACCGTCGTGATCAACGGAACCGGGGCGAACGTGTCGCTCACCTTCTCGGGCCAGGAGTACATGCTTACCTTCAACGAGACGGGATTACCGGCTGGTTCCAGCTTTTCCGCATGCGTGACCAACTTGACGCCAGGGAACCCATGCACCCTGTTGGGGGGCTCCCCGCCAATTGTAACCTGGGTTCCGAATGGAACCTACGGGTTTACGATCGAGCCCATGATCGGGTTCACCGAGACCCCGGCCACCGGCTCCGTCACCATCGCCGGAGCGTCGGTCAACACGATGATCTCATTCCGACATACCAATCCCTGGCAGTACGCCGTCGTGTTCAACGAGACTGGACTCCCACCATCCGCAAACTGGACGGTGACCGTGAACGGCACGGCCACCGCGACGACCGAGTCGGACCTGATTGTCGGCGAGCCGAACGGTACCTACAAGTTCTCGATCCCGGCGGTGACCTCCTCATCTACCGTTTACAACGCAACGCCTTCCGGAGGAAAAGTCACGGTGGCCGGCGGGAGTGTCCTGGTCAAGATCGCCTTCTCGAACAACAACACGGCGAACGCAAGCTCGCTGAGGATTCTCCTGTTCCAGGTAAGCCCGGCTGACATTACGCTTGGCCAACGGGCCACGTTTTCGGTGACGACCTCCGGAGGGACGGGACCGCTGACATACATCTACTCGGGCGTACCGGCGGGCTGCACGGCGGCGGATCGGGCGTCATGGAGCTGTATCCCAGTCTCCGTCGGCACCTCGAGGCTGGTGGTGCAGGTTCGCGACGCCTCCGGGGCCGCCAGTTCGGCCGAGGTGACTCTCGTGGTCCATTCTGGGACCCCCAATGGCCCCGCGTTCTCCACGACCTACGGCTCTGCCATCGGCATCGGACTCGTAGTGATTCTCGGGCTTGCGGCGGCCATTGTGATGTGGATCCGTCGGGGGCGCGAGGCAGCCTCGACGGGATCGGACGAGGAAAACCCGTACCGCGTGACCGATCTGGCCTTCGGCGCCTCCCCGTCCGAGGAGGTGGGTCTGCCCGCCCCCGGTGTTCCTTCCGCCGCCTCGCCGGCCGAAGATCCGCTCGATGACCTCGCCTAAGCCGGCCGAGGCGGTGGAAATGGAGGTAATTACCGAAAGAGAGAACCTCCAAGGCCGTCCGGGTCCTCCACCCAAATCGTGAGAGTGCTGAGTCCGTCCGAAGCGAGGGTGGTCCGAGTTCTCATCGCTCGGGACCGTCCGCCCGCTAGCTGGCCGGCCGGCGAAGCTTCAATCCCTCGCCGCACTCTGCAAAGCATTCGCCGCCGGGCGTTCGACCGCGGATGGGTCCAAGATCGCTTCCTTCCCGAGCCCGCCTTCTTCGGTTACGACCGGTGGACGATCGCGGTCGCCTCGCCGCTCGTCGACCGAGCCCAGGAGCTGGTCGACGCATGGGCCGCCCGACCGGAGTGTCTTCACCTCTACGCCTCCGAAGAAGCGGTGCTGGGGTTCTTTGCATCCCGGAGATCGCATTCCCGGGAACTCGCCAACGTCCTCAACGCGGACGACATGAGCCGAGTCAGTTACCAGCTCCAAGTAGCCAGTGAAGCTCGTTCGGTCCCGGCGTTCTTCGACTTTGAGGCGGCGTGGGTCCGATTCGCCGGACTCTCGGGGCTGCTCGGCTACCCTCACCCCTTCGGGGGAGGACTTCCGCACTCCGACCCGGCGGGGGCACGGGGGCCCTCGCTATCCCATCGGAAAACTATCGAACGCATCGTCTGCTCCGCCGTCGATCGGACGGAACGTTCTGGGCCGCCGTCGAGGGAGCGGGGGTTCCCGTGGCTACGCACCGAGGATCGATACTTTCGACGAGGGTGGATGACATTTCGGTCGTTCCTCGACCCGACCGCACTCGCGGCTTCAGTGCAGGGTTTCCCCGGCTGGGCAGCCGTGGTCCACGGGAGCCTGATTCCACCACACCGCCCGCAGGAATTGTTCCGGGCCATGGTCGGAGAGTGCGGGGTCGGCCCGTTCCTATTCGTCACCGACGACCAGGAGGTCCTTCTTGCGACATTGTCGGCCGGGCCCGGAGCTCATCGGGTACGCCCCGCGGCCGACGTGGCGTTGACGATACAGCGTTACCTGAAGGGCATCGCGGTGGTTCGGTGGCCATGGGCTGGAACTCGGGTCCCGGTCGCCCATCGGTACGACCGCCTCTTTGAACCAGCCCGCTAACTCCCATTTTGGCCGAACCAAGAGCCAACACAAATGGCCCCAACGCTTGAGACCGGGGACCCTCCCTTGCACTACTCCTTCTTGCAAATACCTCGGAAGCCCGATGGGCCTCCGGACGAGTAGGCCCTTGATTGCGACCCCCACCCCAACCGAGCCGCGTCAGTCGTGCTTTTTCGCCCTATGGCCCTGTAAACGCGGTTTGGCGTGCTGTTCTTGGACATATTCGTTCCCGCCACATTCCGACCCTGAAGCATAGCCGAGCCCAGCATCAGCCTTCGGGGACCTTTCTCCTAAGGATTGAAAGAACTGTCCTCGAATCCCATCGCCTCGCTGGAGCAAGGTTCAACCGTTTGCGGTCCGTCTCGCCCACGTGGCCGCCGATCGCGTCTCGTTTTTTGTCTTGGGCCTGATCGGCCTATGGCCAATCCTCTTCCTCGTACTATCGTCCGACGTTACCCTGTTTGCGGTGCTCACGATTGCGACCGGGGTCGGGGGAGTCTTGGTGATTGCTTGGTCCAGCAAGCGGGCCGACCCAAGAAGGACATGGAGCGAGGCACTCTTGGAGCCGCCTCGAGAATTCTCCTCTGAGGAGCTCCTCAATGAGCTCCAGACTCCAGATTCGCCTCAGCGCTCACGGTAGGCGACCAAGAGAATGACCTGAGGACCTCGATCCAAACGCTCTCAGACCCACTATTGGCCATCACCCGCCGCGCCGAGTTCCGCCGATAGCGATAAGTAAGTTCCAGGGCACCAGACCGTACAGCTGGAATGACGAAGCGTCGAGTACGCCTGATTCATTGTTACCGATGCATCTACACATGGCAAGCGCGCCGACGTCGGCCGGGAATGTGCCCGCGCTGCAAGTCAAGACTCTATTCAGTGCCGAGGGATCGACCCCTCGAGCTCGGTCACGGGCACGGAATCGACGAAGTTTTGGCGCCGCACCGGGGGGAGATACTTCGGATCGCGCAACGTTATGGCGCCCGGAACGTCCGGGTTTTCGGATCGGTCCGCAGGCGAGAGGCCCACGCCAAATCCGACGTCGATCTTCTTGTGGATTGGATTGGCCCTTCAAACCGGCTGCACCTGCAGGTTGCGCTCTCGGTACTCTTGAATAGAGACGTCGATGTGGTCTCCCCCAGCCGACTGCGCTGGTCGGTCGCCCCTGCCGTGCTTAGAGAGGCGGTGCCTCTTTGAATCGAGACCGTGAATTGACCGAACGGATGATTGGGCTGGCCCGAGAACTCGCCGATCTTGCCCAGCAAGGCAAGTTCCGGTCCGACCCGATTGCCGTTGAGCGAGTTCACCTCAGGTCGATATTCTTCGCGGAATCGGCAGACAAGCTTAGTCCGGGGTTCAAGTCTCGCTACCGTTCGCTGTGGCAACTGGTTCGGGCGTTCCGGACAATTGTGATTCATGAGTACGAGGCTGTGGATCCGGAGGACCTTTGGCAATTCATCCGAGATGACCTGCCTCGCGTTGTCTCAACGCTCAAGCGAGCGAAGTTCCCGAAGGGGGAGGCCAGCCACTGACTGGGACCGGGGATAATGGCGAACTGAGCTCTGTCCATCCACTCTTGGACAGACTCAGCTTTCGGCGGCTCACGAGGCGCTAGCTTCGTTCGGAAGTTCAACGAATGCATGGAGCCAAAGTACTGCTGATTCCCTAACTGAAGGTCGAACGAGAGGTCCACCCAAGTGCTTGAGAGGGAGGCCAGATATCATTCAACCATGGGAGTTTTCGCAGGTCTCCTCGAACCTGTGCCCACACAGCCCCTCGCCGCCCCACCGCCTCCTCCTCCACCCGGCCCGTATCCATACCAATTCTCGTTTCCCCCACCCCCGACCCCACAGCCGGTGAGGGATGCGATCCTCGCCGCGGTTATCGTTCTCGGGGTAGTAGCACCCCTCCTATTCGTCTGGGGGATCCTTCCGCTCGGGGGAGGCTACCCGTGCTCCCATTGCCCTGGAAATACGCCTCTGGGGAGCGCCTTGGCGGTCGGAAACGTGACCCACCAATGTAGCGGGGGGGCTAACGTGGCCCGGGGGTGCCAATATCGGGTTGAGACCCTGGCCGCGGATAGCG
This sequence comes from Thermoplasmata archaeon, assembly GCA_035945215.1. GTDB lineage: Archaea > Thermoplasmatota > Thermoplasmata > Lutacidiplasmatales > UBA184 > Lutacidiplasma. The sequence continues at coordinate 139,427 of DASZAJ010000002.1, read as the reverse complement.
GGGTTTCTCCTCAGGACATCAATACCGGGTTGGTGAATTCGAGTGGGGCCTTGCTCGCCGGTCTCTTGGCCAACGTGTCGATAGAAGCTCCGAGCGGTTGTACTATTTCGGTTTGGAGCTTTGAGGGGACATCGTCCGGCTACTGGAAGCCACCCCCAATGTCCGGACGCTGCAACAATTCCGCCCTCTCTTCGCCACTTTCCGTCGGAGACCAGTTCATCTTCGTACCTGTGCTTTCGTCAACGCCCTCCCTTTCCGGGGACGGATACTCGTTCGTGCTGATTGGAGTGGGCCCATTTTCGGGTGTAGTTTCTGAGGCCATTCCGTGATGACCTGGGGATGAACCGGGCTCCGGGAGCCGGATCCTCTGAGCCGAATCCCCGATCGTCCAATGGGCGTGGAAGTAGAGAACAAGTGCCGGCCTAGAGCCGGGGTCTTCAAGACGAATCGGGTCGTCAGACTCCCGGTTCTCAAGTAGCTCGAGGATCGAGTCCGTTGTCAGGTTCGATTCCGCCATCCGGCGGGCTAACTTCGGTGTACTGTTGGATTGGCCCGTCCGCGGAGTCACTGGCCTAGGAAGGTTATCGAACCCTGCTCATTGGATCCGATCGGAGAGTAGGTCTACACCTTCTTGGACTCACTTCTGTTCAAATTCTTCCCGCCGCACGATTTGGAGGGGGGCATCCCCTTCTCCGAACCTCGCCCGTCCGAGAGGGGGTGCCCCACTCCTTGCCCGCGAAGGTTGGGATCCCAAGGGGCACCGACCTCGTGACCCCTCTCCCCTCTCCGAACCCACGAAAGGGCCCGTTTCAGAGTTCCGGGGGGCCGCCGCCGTCGTATCTCTTGAAAACCATCGTGGCTTCATGGGGTAGGTGGTCGTCTATCGACTCGATCCACGAAACCAGCTCGGTCAGTGAACAGCTTTCGCGGCCGATTCGCAGTTCTCTCCGATTCGCGTGGTAGTAGCGAAAGGCGTTTCGTCCCCAGGAGGGTTCATCAAATTCGTCAAGGCTCGAGATCACCCACCCCATGGGCAGCTCACGGGGAGAGCCTTCGAGCCACTCGTCGAGTCGTTCGTCAACGTGTGCAAACGCGTTCCTCGCCCGTATCGCAGCACGGGGAGGCGACCCCTCTATTGAAAGTGCCACTCTGAGCGCTGTCGCCCGGCCCAGTGCCCGATTGGCTACCTTCCCCCCTTGCGAATTTGCCGGGTTCGGCCACAGGATGTTCGAAACGGCGGTACCCGCGGCAAGTACTCCGTGGATGCGGAGCCATACTCTCCGGTTCCAGAAGCGCCGGCCCTCGTCATCGAGCGGTGGGTCCTGCCCGATTAGGCCACGTAGTTCAGCAAATGCTGTAAGGGCTTGGGCGCACTGCTCCCGAAGCTCGATCATGAAGGTCGTCAGGACTTCCGCTCGATTCTCGATTCCTTTCGACCCCGGCTGTCGTGAGTCTGGCATTTCCCGGACCAGAAGCATCCGCGGCTCCCGTGCGCCCCCATTCAAATGAGGTATAGAGTGAGGCCGACGAACAAGAGCAGAAGGGCTGCCGGCACGATTGACTCGACAACCGTACTCGAAGTGTATATGCGCCCCCCGCCTGCCTGCGCGATTTCGGAACCTGATGTGCGGAAGTTCCATTCGACCGAGAATACTGCTGCCGGTAGTCGCTCCTCCAGCCGGTTTATCACGTGGAACTTCGCCCGATTCAACTGGTTGGAGGCGTAGATCGCGGCAAGCCACGATGAGGTAACAATCACCCCTACTAGGCTCACCCAAGGAGCGAGCCTCGGAGGAATGACGGGCGAACCAACAAATGCCCCTCCGACCCCGATGCCGGCTACCGAGAGGATTACCGAGGTAAGCACGAGGTAGTACTCGTTCATGGTGGCCCGTCGGTCGCTCACCGCGTCCGCCCGTTCGACCGCAAGACGGTACTGTTTCAGCAGGTGCTCCCGGTAATCGGACCCGTACTCAGCCGGTGTGACGTGGAAGAGCTGGTCTCGTCCGTCTGAGGGTCCGCTTGCCGTCATTGCTTATCCCGAGTCCAAGTGCCTTCGAATCTCATCCCGATTCCAGTACAAGATTGGGGCGCCATGTTCCGAAAGCGGTGCTGGGATCGGGTCGTTTCGGTCGCGGAAGATTCTGACGCCAATGACCTTCTTGCCTTGTCGGAAGCTCTCTTCCAACTCCCAGATGACCGCTTCTCGCGTCGCAGTCTCAGGTCCTATCATACAGATGGTCATCGAGGTCAAGCTAATTCGCTCTCGACAATTTGCCTTCCAAGCTTCGTCAAAGGGCTCATTAACCGAGTAGTCTCGAAACTCCATTCCGAAATCAGAGTCTCTTGCCTGAGATCGAAGCAGATTGACTTGCGCTTCGTCTGCCACGTGGAAACTGATGAAGACATTTCGAGTTCTTGGGGGGCCGCCCTCAGTTGCCCGGGTCTCTTCTAAGCCAGTCTTGAAGACCCTCAGGCTTTCCGATGGAACTAGCGGTCCTCCCCCGCCGTATCCCCCGCCTCCTCCACTTCCGCCCACTATGCCTTCATCCTCCTGGTCGCGTGCCGAACTCGGCTTGATCCTCCACGAAGGCGTGTGGCCTCGCTGACAGCGCGCGCTCGGTCAGCGCAACTCGAACAGTGGTTGCATGGTCGATGCTCCCCTCGCTGGCACGAATACGTAAGTCCAATAGGCGCCCCCATGCTCAGGCCGAGAGCAGCAACCTCCGACTTAGACAAGGTCAGCAAGGGGGCGAGGACCAGCATCTTGCCTCCAAGGCTCTCAGAAAGGGCGCCCTGAGCACGGCGGACAAAGTCCTTTGTCTGGTCCGGGTAGAGTGCGTTTGCGACAAGGCCGAGAGCGACCGCACGAGCGCCAACGGGATGGCCAATAGCACCCCCTATCGACACTAAGACCATATTCCGTGCCGGGAAAAAGGGGTCTCTTGCCCATCGGTTGCCCTTTCGAGTGAGACCGCTGGGGACCTTCCTCAACCCCGTCGCGTTCACCCTTATCGGGTTTGGGAGCTTTGCCTTACGGCAGAATCGTCGCAGTGAGGACCACTCCTGTTTCTCCGCCAGCTGCCCGTAGTCGACGTGCACCGGTAGGACGTCAACATGCTCTCGCTTGAGCAGAAACAGCAAGATCGAAGAGTCGAGACCACCTGAAGCGAGGACAACGGTCTTCAAGTTTCACCGCTCTCTCATGTATTCCCAGATCGCGAGGTCAAGCGCTGCGGTGTCCAGCCCCGAATGGAACGCGAGCGAGGTGTACGCACCCTCAATCGAAGCGTAGCTGGAAGGGGACCCGGAAAAGGCGATTCTCGGTCCAACCATGCCACTTTCGGCCAGGAACCGGCGTAGGTGAACGTCGAGCACCGCGATATCGCTTCCCCTGCCAACGTTCCGGAGGAAGTGTGACGCCTCCTTGATGCCAAGACCGGGAACGCTCATGGCCAAGGCTGCTCGGGCCTCTTTCGGGTTCGAGTATCGATCCAAGAAACCAAGGATCCCTCCGCGACGGGAACCGTCGTAAAAGAAAAGACCTGCCCCCGAAAGTCGAAGAGCCTTTTGGTTCGCGAATCGGCACGAGCCTGGCCCAATCGACAGGACTGCGCGAATTTCATCGACTCCCACGCTTGCGGGAGTCGATGAGAGGCGGTCGAGGATTCCGCGCCTCGAGAGTCGTTCGAGGCAAGCGCCTACCGCCTCGAAGCGGGTCATCGGCGATATCAAGCAGAAACACAATTCCCGCCATGCGCGCCTCTCGGATAGCTTCCCGTGCCGACTTGCCCTCTCGACAGTATGGGCAGCTCTACGGTAACGCGAAAGAACCCCCAGGGGCAGGAAGGTGCGGGTAGAGCATGAGTACCGCGCGTTATCCTGCACGGGCGCCTCGCTCCCTGGCGTCTCCTTCGTTGGCCGTTTCCACGAGCTGGGCGGTTCGTTCCTTTCCCACAAGCTCCTGGAGGAAGTCGGAGACTGTCCGGTCGCGGATCATTCCCCGAAGTCGCGTTCCAAAGTCCTGGTAGAACAGAAGGTTGTGCAGAACAGCTCGCTGTCGGTCAGGTCCGGGAAGGTCGACGCAGATCCGGCACTTGCACCGCGTGCTGGGGAGGAGAACAGGGTCGGTTACTGTCAGGGTCCGGATATCAACTGCTCCCTGGACCCAGTCCAAGCTATCGAATGAGTCGGCACCGGCGAGAGCGTAGACTGACATGACCACCGGGTTTCCGCAGCCGAGAATGTGGAGCATCAGAAGTTCGTCAGAGTGATCTAGTGCGCGCCGAATCGCACAGACTGTCCGCGTGCGTTCGAGCAGGGTGGGGCCGCACTCGCGGTCTGGAATCGCAATGCCGACAGAGGCGCCTTCGCTCGCCGCCTGGCGCGCCCCACTGACAATCGCTTGCCTGTCCCTTCCGTGGATAATTCGCAGTAGGCGGCTCGAACCTGGATCGCCCTGTCCCTTCCCATCTGAGGGCTCCCGTCGCGCGCTGGACGCCGGGAGGGGACCATCGTACGATAGAAGGAGATCGGGATGGAGTGCCCTGGCGACCTCCGCATGGTCATCGGCGGACCAGTCCTCGATTCCGAGGACTTGGCATTCGAAGAGGCCGCTGTCTAGGAGGACGGTGCATCCGGCGCCCTTGAGGCCTGCAAGGAGCGCCGCCGCCTTGGAGAGGCCGCCGTCGATTCGATGCTTGCAGTCGTAGGCGGACACGAGGGCCCTGGGATAAGCCGCCTCGGTCAGGAGACGGATGAACTCCTCTGGAGGACCAAGAGAGCACGTCGATGAAACCGCAGGGAAGTACGTTGGCGTCGCAAGATTGGGAACGCCCATTCCCACACAGCAACGCGCCAATCCTAGCCGGTGCAGAATCCGGGCTGCTCCCATATGGGGGGCAGGGCCGCGCGCACACGATAATCCTACGCTTCGAGGAGCCCGCATCAGCGATGAATAAGGACGCCACCTTCCAAGCTCTCCGCCACCTCCCCCGCCGTCTGCTCGTCCGGGTCCTCGAACTTCGGGGTCCACGGCTTCGGCTCCATCTCCTCGACCCCACGAGCGAGTCCGATCAGGAAAGGGTCGGCGGGTTCCGTCCTTTGCGGTCGGGCCCCTGGGGTTCCCGAAAGGGTCGATCGATGGGAGGCGACCAGGTCCCCTTGCCCGCAAGTGAAGGTGGGTGGAGCTCTTCCGTTGGCGGCATGAAGCTCTTCCTGAGGTCCAACCGTTCTTGGACCTATGCTGAGGGCACTTTGAAAACGGGCGGGCCCTCAGCTGGCTCGAGAGCCTTGTCCAAGAAATCTGACGTGCCCTAGAGCTTGAAACTTACTTCGTGGCAACTATTCGAATCGTTTTTCTCGGACCATCCGGGCGGCGCTGCTACATCGTTCTTGAAATCGCTAAAGATGCCATGATTTGCAGCAGCTTTAAGCCGCCTCCAATCGGGAGAACACATTTCATGCTCGAACTGAGTACGCCCTGAAGGGGCCAACGTGAGAATATTCCTACTACAGTCCGTGTGGGGGGTCTCCGCCTCGGGTGTAACCGGCGGCGGGACATACCACTTTGCGGAGTTGGCCAAGTATTGGTCTGAAGCAGGAGCGCAGGTCTGGCTTCTCACCAATGCCTACGACCACGGGGGGGCTATCTACAAGGACATTCAGCATGTTGAGATACTGCCGTCAGCGGGTCTTATCAGTCAAGGGGATCCGATAGGCACGTTCAGAGAGTATTTCGAGAATTTTTGGATTCAACGGAGATTGCTCCTTGAATTCGTCCGCAAGAATACACCAGCTGAGGGGCCTGCCCTTGTCCTCCCGTTCTCATCGTTTCCAGCTGACGTCCTCGCCGGCTTCTACCTTCACAGAAAGCTTGGAGCCAGGATTGTCGTCTATCTCCACGTGGTCCCGCCCCCACCTTGGTGGTGTACTTTCCGCCGGGGACCAATCCTACGTCACCTCGTGAACTGGGGCCTAACCCAATTCGCATTCCTTCTTATCAAACTCGGGGAAATGCTTCCTTCGGTTGATCAACTAGAACTTCTGAATGGGAGCCCCTGGAGATTTCCTCAAGGGGTGCTCGAGGATTGGGCCTTCCTTCCGGAAGTGCTCGTTCCCCCGGCGGAGAACCAAGTCCGGGATATCGATGCGGCGTATGTCGGCGCACTCGATCAAAGAAAGGGGATTTATGACTTGGTCGAATCCTGGATTCAAGTTGTCAAGGAACATCCAGACGCCTGCCTCGTAATCGGTGGTCATTCATACTCACGCAAAGTGCTTCGCCGAATCGAGAAACTGATCCGGGATTCGGGGACCGAGCGCAATTTCAAGATGGTCGGATACCTAAGCGAATCGAACAAGCAGAAACTTCTCAATAGAACTAGACTGTTTCTTTACCCAAGTTACGAGGAGAGTTGGTCTCGGGCGGTGATGGAGGCTGCAGTCCATGATTGCTTACCCGTCACCTGGAACCTTCCTGCATATGCCTACTTGGGGAAGGAGGCAGCGAGGGTACCCGCTGGGGACGTAACACAGTTTGCGAGGGTATCTTCCCACCTACTCAGTTCAACCGAAGAGCGCGACGCACGTCTCAAGTCCGTCCGAAGGATGCTAGAGCGCGTCGATGGAGCCAAGATTTCTGCTAGGCAGCTCCGCCAACTCATGTTCTATCAACAATATGGGAAGCTTCCAGCTCAGGCTTAGATCATGCGGGGAATCTATCTTGCGAAGAATAGGACTTGATCTGACGATTGGAATCGACTGACTTCGACGGGTGTGATCGCTGGCCAAACCTCGGTTCGGCCACTGATTCGATGGTATGGGGATGAGTAGTCCCTCTAGGTAGAGACTTAACTTCCCACCGAACTGACTCTACTGGCCGGAGTGAATTCGCCAAATGGAACCAGCAGCTCCGAGACGATTGAGATCTCTTGATTTCGTGCTTTCTTTCGTCCTCTCGATAGTTGCCGCAGCCTCTTTGTTCCTTCGACTTCCGACGCGTCAGGGCCTCCTGGTATACGGAGATCTTCCTGGTCGTATCAATTACCCACCGCTTCAGCTAAGTTGGCTAAACCAGCTTTACTTCGAGAGGGTCTTGTCGTGGGGTATTTCTCAACCCCTAGGGGTCTTGGTCGGGCCGAATATCATCTTCTTGGCGAGCTATTTCCTACTTCCCATCGGGTTTTATCTTTTGGCACTCGAACTCGGGATTCGGCGGGTCATCGCCCTGCCTGTGGCGCTTGGAGTCGGATCCCCCCTCAATCCGTTCATTTTTCAGTCAGTCGTAGGGGGTGGCGAGGGATACGGGCTTTGGGCGTTTCTTCTGACAATTTCGATCTGGCTTCTTGTGAGACTAGCCAAAGGGCCAAGAAAAACTGAGCTACTGCTCGGATCAGCGATCGCCTTCGGCCTCTCGATGACTCCCCCAGAGGCGTATCTGGGCCTCCTGATGGGTGCGCCATTCGTAGCCATTTTCTTGGTCCGGGCAATCCGCCCTTTCGGCCCAGGGTGGCAGGCTTGCATAAGGGACCTGGGAACCTTCATTTTGACGTCTGGAGGCATAGCTGCTTCGACAATCTTACCAGCACTCTCTGCCGGCGTCGCCGTAACCGCGCACCAATCTACTCTTTCATCTGCGCTTGATTATGTGGTAGCAAATGCCACTTTTACTTTTAGGCCGTTCGGACCGTTCCAAGCCATCCTTTACGGATCGGGAACTTACCTCGCACCGTTAGCGGGGGTGTGGGAACTCGTTCTGATCGCGGCTATCTGTATTCCGGTTTTTTGTATCCGTAGCTACAGTTCGTTCAATCAGTTCAACACTCTCGCTTTCCTCTCCGCATACCTAGTGACTGCCGGACTAATCGTTGGCTTCAGCAGCGGGTTTCTCATCCCGCTCTACTCACGTATTCACCCTATCGATCTACTTGACTCCCCCTTCTATTTCGTTTGGATTCAAACCATCTCCTTGGGCCCGTTGGCCGCTTTGGCCTTTGAAGACGTAGCCAAGGCAATGGAGCGCCTGCCTTCAAGCATCAAATTCGAGAGGAGAGAAATCACCCGGGCAGCAGGTGGAACAGGCTACGTCGCGGTGGTTTACCATCGACGACGAGGTCCGAGCCCAATGGTTTCATGGATAGCGGCTGCAACGGCTTGCCTACTCGTTCTCCCAGCGGGAGTTTTGAATTTCTCGACAGCGACCAGCTACTTGGAACAAGCTCAGGGGCCGGCTCCATATGCAAATGAAAGTTTCCTTGGTGTTGGCTCGTGGTATGAATCCGTAGATAGGAATCTGACTGGGTACATTCTCACGCTCCCGTTTACGTACGCCGAATACAACAAATTCACCGGGTTCATCCCTCCGGCTGAGTTGTGGTACATTCCGTTTCTTGGGACTTCTTTCAATCCGGAATACAATTCGTCGACCTACTCCTCAACGATGAACCTTCTGGTCAACGGTTCCTATACTTCGTTTGCCCGCACATCCGGCCTCGAGGGCGTTGAGTACTTGATAGTCGACGGAGGCGCGAGTGAGGTCACCTTGACTCCAGGATACCTCGGTGCCACCGTAACCATGCAACTGTCCGTCCTTCTGTCGGGACTCAAAAACTCAGGCGCATTTCGGGAGTTCTCCATAAACAAGATCTTCTATGGTTTCGCAAACCGCGATTACGTCCGCCCAGGCGAGAAATTTGGGGCGGGAGCCCAGGTTATCGGTGCGAGAGGGGGGACCGCGGTCACAGCACTGCAGCTCCTTGCGAATCCAAGCCTGAACAACCTCTCCGGATGGGACTCGTATTTGTCTTCAAGCGTTACGCCGCTCGGAAATGGCAGCGCCGAACTCTCTGTTAACAGTTCTTCCAAAATAGGTTACGTGCTTTTCTCTACTCTTGTTCCCTTGGTTTTCTCTGCGACGAATGGCGCGACTGTGGAATCCCCTGGCACGGGCGCGGTTCGACTCGATCCCAACCTGACTTCCGCCCGGTACAGTGTCTCGCTGGCTTACGGAGTATCCGGATCCGGCGCCGAGCTTGCGATGTACCTTTACTGGTACAACGTTTCCTCACCTACAAACTTCTTTGGTCAATTTAACGTTACGAGTCTTCTCCGAACAGGACCCTCTGCGGGCCGCCTAAATTCAACTTTTCTCGTCCCGGAAGGTGGCCAAAGGGTAAGGCTGATTCTGTCGTTGTCAAACCTGAACGGAACGTCGGTTACGGCGCGGGTCGGAGACCTCGGAGTCTGGCAGACCATCGTACCTCGAAACCTGGACGAGGCGACGGACCTGCAATATCAACTAGGATCTGAGGTTTCTTCCGCTGCTTGGCCTTCGAAATCGTCGATCCTCGTGGCGTCACCCCTCTCACGATTTTCAGGAGGCTGCTTCGGCTCGAACGGAACTGTTCTCTGGTTGGGTTCCGCAGCGCTCATCGATTCTAACGACAGTCCGGGTTTCTCGATTCCCTTTACTCTGTTTCAATCAATGACTTGCCCTGACACGCTGCTCGACGTGGGAGTGATATTGAGATCCGAGAGCCTAGCCACAGCCACCATTAACAGCGGTAAGAGTATGGGCCAGGCCACGATAGGCCCCGAAAACTCCCTGGTGATGGTCAACCACACCCCCGGCCTGCCTTTTCTGGCCAAGGTCGGCATAAGGGGTAACGCGACGCTTACAGCGGTGTTTGCAATATTTGGTGGACTAGTTATGAGCTCGGGCACTGAGAATGCAATCTATGATTGCGGGTTGGGGAGTCTCTTGGTTGATCAGGAAGCTGGGGGGGCCGTCACGGTGCAACCTCACCGACCAACTCTAATCGGTCCACCATCGCTCACCGAGGGGATTCTCAATATCCTGAGTCCGATTTCGTTTGTGCTTGCTCTGGCACTGGCTACTGTCGGCCTACCCAGGCTGCGGGAAATCACCAGTCGCCTTGGATCCTTGGTCTCCTACCGAGGACTTGTCAACCCGAAAGGCACTCAAGGCGTCCGTCCCCGAAGGAAGTAGGTAGGCGCGTTACCTTGCTCGACAGATCCAACACTAGCGGAATCTCTGTTGTGATTCCCACAAAGAACCGAGCGACTGACCTGTCTCGTTGTATCGAGGCGCTACACCCACAGCTCAGGGAGGGGGATGAGTTGATTGTCGTCGATAATGGCTCCACCGACCGGACCGCAACACTCCTCGCTAGCTGGCCGAGCATCCAGGTAGTACGCGACCCCACAAGGAACCTCGCCCATCTTTTCAACGCTGGTACTTGCCTTGCCTCAAACGAACTTGTCGGATTCTTGAACGACGATGCCGTCCCTGACGAAAAGTGGATTCAGCAATACTCGTCGTGGTTCTCCCACCTATCCGACGCTGTCGCTATCGGAGGCCCCGTCCGTGACGTCAAGCAACGAATTCTCGCATCTACGCTCAGCAGAAGTCGCTTGCTTTATCGCCTATACGATTTATTCGTAGCAAGAGGACATGTAACTGACTATTTCTCATTGAATCGCGTGGGGGGTTATAGCCTTGGGATGACCCCGCCATCTTCTCCTGTTAAAGTGTCCGGCTTGTCTATAACCAATCTCGTTATCAGAAAGAGTGCGCTGAAAATTGTTGGATTTTTTGATGAGGATCTGTGGTTTTCGCATATTGATGGTCTCCTCTTCGCCCGCATGGGGCTCCTCAAGCTACCTATGTATGCGGTTCCAGATTGTGGAGTCACACACTTGGTGAATCCGACTGGAAGCACTCGATCCGCATATTTCCTGTCCAGGGACCAGGCAGTATTCACTCGAAAACTTCGGCAGCTCGGTCAAGCAGGAATCATTGACGTAGGGCTAATGGCGGCGGGCTTGGTCCTGTTTTGGTTCCTTGCAGTTGGGGACAACAGGCTGGCCCGAGGCGTAAACGGTATTCGGGGACTTTCCTCGGGGCTCCTTGCTCCTTTGAACTCTGCTTCCCTTTCGGCCGGGCATGGTTGAGGCCGGGATGTCGAGCCGAGCCAATTTGTCTCTGGTCGGAAGGGAGAATTCCAATCGCAATGTACCCCCTTTCCTATCGATCGAGCTGGTTTGCCAGCGGGATCCAACCCTACCTGCGGTCCTGCGGTCGGTTCAGTCCCAGGGAGGAGAACTGAACCTCGAACTGATAGTGGTAACAAACGCCCCCGACATCGAGCAATCAATCCTCGAGGGAGTCGGCTCTCGGTGTTGTCGTGTGAAGGTCATAGTAACAAATACTGAACTCCTGAGAGCAAGGCTCCTTGGCTTGAGTGAGTGTCACGGAGAGTTTGTCATGCTCCTTGATGGGACGAGGCCCATCGCGGAGGGCTTGGCAGAGTCTATTCACGCAGTTGCTGGGGACGCCGATCTGATAGTTGTCCCGGAGCAGGCGATTGGCGATTCGCGATGGGCCCGACTGGGTGGGATCGACAAACTCATCACCTCGTCCCCCGCGAACACAGAGCAAGCGTTCACCAAACAAACCGGAGTGGTCATGCCACGCGTGTTTCGGGGGTCGCTTATCCGGGAGGCAGCACGAAAAATCATCAACGTGATTCCTCCCGGGACTATCGACAAGATTGTTCACGGCGACCACCAATTGATCACCCGCTACGCACTTGCGGAAGGCAGTCGAATAGTCATCCTGAAGGAAATGCTGATTGCACACTTCGAGGACTCCACCATTTCGGTCACGGTACGCAAGTACTTTCGTTACGGGCGCAGCGCCGGGAGGGTAGCGACTACGGTTCCAGGATTGGCGCTTGCCTCCCTCCCAGAGCGGAGGCGAAAGCTGAGAAACATTCCCAAGGGTTCCTATATTCGGGTACAACCCCTCTATTTCGCTAGGAGCATAAGCTTCCTCTCGGGGTACTTGGTGGGTCGTTTGTCGTCGGTCGGCCCAGGCGTCCGAAATGCCTAACTCCAAGTGAGCGTCGGGGCCTGCCTTGAAGATAGCCTGGCTGTCGCATAGGGACATAAGAAATAGGCTCGCCGGTGGGGCAGAACAGACTACGTTCGAGGTCGCTTCGAGGCTTTTGCTAGCCGGCCACGAGGTTGTGTGGTACTCCCTTGGTTCGCCAGAACTCCCTGCAAATGACGCGTTAGGTAGCATTCGCATTCACCGATACCCCAACCCGGCTGTCTTGCACTCGCAGCCTTTCAGTCGACGCTTCTCGGCGGAGAAATACAATCTGGTCGTCGAAGATCTCGCTCACGTCGTACCATTCGGCCTCGGCTTGCTAAGGAAATACCCTTGTATTGCCTACTTCAGGCATTTGCATCGGCGTACAGTCTTTGGCCAAGTGGGGCCCGTCTCAGCCGGTATCCTATGCCTCATCGAACGTAGTTATCCGTTCACTTACCCGCGGGCTACAATCGTTACCGAATCGAGAGCCGCTTCCGCCGATCTGGTCTCGATGGGCATCGATGACCAGTTCATCAATCGCATCCCGCCGGGTGTTGACCTAGACTTGTTCGCTCCGAGGGCTGATTACGACGGACGCAGTTTGATTTACTTCGGCGGGTTGAAGCGATACAAACGGCCTGGACATGTCATCTACCTGTTAGCGGGACTGCACGCCTTGGGCATCCCTGCAAGACTTACTGTGGTAGGGGAGGGCCCTGAACTAGACCGAATGCGCGCCCTCACCCGGAGCTTGGGGGTAGCTTCCTTCGTCACGTTCAGCGGTAGGATGAGTCGTGGAGAGCTTCCTAAGATAATCGCTTCGGCCGCCCTAAATATTCATACTTCTAGGTCAGAGGGTTGGGGCCTCTCAGCGTTGGAAGCAGCAGCCTGCGGTGTCCCTACGGTCGCCTACTCGGTACCCGGACTTGAAGACTCGGTAATGGAGCAAGTTTCAGGATTGCTCGTACAGGATAATTCTCTCCGTGCGTTGATTAATGCGGCCGCCGAAGTCTTGAAGAATCCCGATGGTTGGCGAATACGTACCCGCGGTTGGGCATCGAACTTTGCTTGGGACAATTGCGCGAGTGCTTGGTCATCGCTCATCAGCCGAGTTGCGCTCGCCAAACCGGTCTCGAATTCATAAAGGCCTCACTTTCTCGCATATAGGTATCCGGAGAACATGGACGAGGACTTCCTTGTTCCGTCCATTCTGCGTGCTGAAGCAGTAGTACGAGTCTTGAACCCGAGCTTGCGAAGCTGCTCGGAAATGCCGCGACCGCCATAATGGTACTCCACAACGATCTGGTCAAAGGCAGAAGCCATCACCTCTCCGTCGAATTCGAACACGCCATATTCGCAACCCTCACAATCCAACTTCAGGACAGCGTGGTGGAGATCGAAATCCTTCGCGATCCGTCGAAGGGTAATCCCCGCGTCGGAGCTTCGCGCCTTTCCCGTCACCTCTGAGCAGGGGGCTGAAACAACCAACGCAGAGTCGATGAGGTGGATCGCCCCTAGTTTGAGATCTGAAGACTGGGTCAATCGCGCGAACTGCATCGCATCTTGGTCGCTATCTATTGCAATCACCCGGTTAGCTCCCTGAAGTAGAAAGCGAATGGAGGACTCCAGCGTCCCGCAGCCCACGTCAACGACTGTCCGACTGACAACATTAAGGGACGAATATGGATCAAAGAAGGCAACTTCGGGATCGCCCTTGGTTTGGAAACCATAGATTCGGAGTGTTTGAGATCCGTCCCCACCAGGTACCTCTAGAACGAGGCTGCCAGAAGAATCTAATTTCGCTGTGTATCCCGACCAGACCTGGTTCTGGGTTCTCCGCCAGGTAGCTAGATACAGGTGGTTGAATGCATCGTGAAGTGAGGATAGTGTGATCGTCTCGTTCGAGTCCCTCATCGTTGCTCTGATGGGAAAGTCACCCTTCGCGACTTTGTACAAGACCCAAATAGGGTTCTTGAATGAAATGAACATCAACCATGCTATCTTGGTGTCCTGAAATCCCCGTACCAGGCGAGACAATAAGACCCTCTCAATGAACGACGTGTTTCGTCGAACAATTCGATACATAGCCTCAGAGTTGTCGGGCCAAACTGGCGGGAGTCGATTCTCGACCGCTGCCACAGGTAGGGTGGTTGCAGATGGAATCTCGACTGGGCCAATGGTCGCCTTGTCGCGAAGAAAGCGATTCACCGCGGCACGTGCACCCTGGCTCCGGTGGCCGACGGACTTGGCAGGCGAGTCCATTATGGAATCAGAGCGATGAACCGTGAGCAATACGCTAGACGTCGAAGATTGACCGGTATCAGCTGAAATAGGCGTGGTTACCCCGGGAAACCATGCAAGTTCCATGTAAGCCGTATTGGCTGAGTGTCCCCCATTTTGAACCTTGCTCCCGCGGGCACCTGGCGAATCTGAGAAAGTATAGACGTAATCAGGTCGGGGTTGGGTCAATAAGGAGAAGAGGTCGACCCCATCCAGAGTCGGACGAACCGACCCCCAACCTACTAGGGATAGAATGGTGGGCATCAGATCGACCAGCGAAGCCCTTCCTATCGCGGTCTCCGATTGAAGACTGGGGTTAGGTGTTCGGACAATGAGGGGCACGAGGACGGCCTGTTGGGTAACTCCGACAGCATGGAAGAATTGACGATGTTCGCCAAAGCACTGACCATGGTCACTCGTAATGATCAGGACCGAGTTCTGCCATCTCCCATTTGCTTTGAGAATCCGCACTAGGCCAGCTACTCGCTTGATCAAGCGACCTACTGCGAAGGTATAGGATTCACGGAGGCGATTTACATAACCGCCGATTCGTCGTGGGTTCGCGGTGGACAGAAACGGACCGTATTGGGGAATCATGTCGTAGGCGAGCCGTTTCACGAATTGGTGTCGGAGGCTCCCTTCGGGCATAAAAGGCTCGTGGGCGTCCATCAGATTTACTACCGTGAACATGGGACTGACTTCGCTCCGACACAAGCGGTCGAAAACATGTTCGACCCAGCCTTGCCGTGGCCCAACGTCCCCCCCCAATGCGCGCGAGAACTTTCCAACACTCCGAGCAATATCAACAGCTAGCGGGGAGGCAACGAACAGCTTCCGCGCGCGTCCCGACGCTGATTCAGAGAACTCCGAGAATCTAGATGCCCCGCGACCCTTGGCGTAGGGATCTGCTTGTTTGCCGTCCAAGTCGAATAGGGCGCTCCAAGGTGAGGCCACTTCGGCAATGTCAAAGTTGGTGGCAATGCCGTACTCCGGAGAGAGGAGCGGATTGCTTGATATGAGGGCCGTCCGATAACCGATCCTTCTTAGAAGGTCTTGAATTGTCGGGAGGTTCGGATCAAGATGGAGACCCCCAAGTCGGTGACAATCGTGATTCCAAGGATAGAGCCCTGTCAAGATACTTGCATGAGCGGGAATAGTCCAAGTGCCTGGGCTGACCGCCCCAGGGAAGTAGACTAGGCGCCCGTCCAACTCTAGTCGGTCGGTCGTTATGCCCCCGCTCGCTCCGGCTTGGGCGAAGGCAGATGCCGACACGCAATCCAGGATGACAACATGAACGTCTGGCAGAGTCTGCCTGCCGCGGGGAATAGGCTTTGCTTCGAATCCGAGGTCAGCCATTTTTAGCCATTCTAGCTGATCGTGCGGTTGGGCCAGGATACAGGAACCGCATTGACTCCACTGACACGGTTCCGCCCGTTCAAGGCTCCGTTCGATTCTCCCAATTGGTTTTCCGGATTCGGACTAAATCGGGCCTTCGCCATTCATGCTAACTAGTATTCCCTGTCCGGCCATCTGGATTGAATCCAGACGTCTGATATTATAGGTCTGACCACCCGGAGAGGGGCCAATCGCCCCGGGGGTCTCGCGATCCCGCCTGCCGATGAGCGGCATTCAACCGATTCGTATTTCAAGAAGTCGGCCGAAACTATAGGCCGGCCCGCCCGATTGAGCACCTGAGCCGCGATCAGATAACCTCCGGATTCCCCTAAACACATCTGTGATTCACGTCTTACTTAGTCGCGGCTGCGGGTCCGTTACGATTTGGACCTGATGAGCGCACCGTTCACTATTCGCGCGGGAACTAGAGGCCACTCTGTCCAAGACCCATTGACGCGATTCAGGGCCCCCGCTCTTCATCGATAGACTGCCCGTTGGCCGTCTACTCACACTTGTGGAAGCGAGTCCTATTGACGAGGTCCGAGGACCCGTATGGTTTCTTCGGCGATGTCTTCCTCCTCCGTAGCGCTGGGGGCCGTCGCACCCGACACGGTCGAAGTGGCTCCGATGAGAGAAAGAGCCACACCAATGTCTAAGACTTGACTTGGACCAGTGCAGGCAGGAGCGCCAGCTTGACCGCATCCGTTGTCAGCGCCGGCTCCGATGAATAATACGAAAATGCCAAACACGAGGAAGCAGAGGCCCGCGACGAAGAGGACAGCCCTCATGCCTTGCGGTCTGACCCATACCCAGCTTCTCACTTAACCGCCCCCGTGCGCAAGATGGACCGCAATATCGATCGGCCCCTCTAGGACTCGAGCCCAACCGCCTCGGGCTGTGGTTGAGCGACGAATCGGCCCCAATCCAGGTCCGGTTTGGGGGCCCGTCCAATGTCGAATGGGCCTGCCCTACCCTCAAGAGAGAAACACTTGCTAGAATGGGCTCGAAACGGAACGATTATGCCCCGGAATCCGATGCCACCCTAGGGGATAGGATGAAGCCCGAAGAGCTTGCCCAATTGATGCAAACCTTGGATGACGCTTGGAACGCCGGTCCCAATAGCGATCTCTGGGAAACCTTTCGGAGGCGTCACACTGAGGCTGTGGCAGTCTACTGGCCCGGTCAGCCCGAACCAACCAAGGGGAGGCACAATCATGATTTGGAGGCGGTTGAGTTCTTCAAGACGTTCCCGGACAATCACCTCGTGAATCGGCCTTACAAGATTTTCTTCGCCGCAGGCAATCACACGTGCTCCGTCGCAGAGTTCACTGGAACGATGAAAGGATCGATGAAGATGGGTGGCAAGACTGTCCCACCGACCAATCGGAGCTTCAAGGTCGAGTTTTGCACACTCGCCACTTGGAACGAACGCGGTGAGATCGTTGAAGAGCGGCTGTTTTACGACCTCGTCGGCCTCATGAAGCAGATAGGGCTTTGACAAATCCCCCGGCAGAAGGGCTTCCGTAGGATCGCCACAAGTCGATAGTCCTGAGCAGCCGCACTCTAGCTCGAGCAGCGACTGGGTATTCCACTCCAAAACCAGGCCATAGGAGCTCGGGCCCAACGATTTCCAACCGCGTTCCCTGAGTCAACGGAGAACCATTCAAGTCGCATGGTGGCAAGTGGGGTCCACCCGGGCTGGACCCCGAAGCGAACCATGAATGGTAGGTACATAGATGGATGGGCCTACCCCACCCTACTGAGTGGAACACCTAGCGCGGAAAAGGGTCCGTCGACACCTCAGGTGCCGGGAGGCCGCAGGAGAGCGCTAGTCAATCATGGTCTCGGACTGGGTGGGTCCCGTTTCTCGCAGGGATCCCAGAGACTGTTGGTTCCCCAGATGCCGACTTGAAGAAGCAGAGCGCTGGTTCGAGCACGGCTTCTGGCACCCTCATCCGGTCGTGGCTGAACGGGTGCTTAGGGCCGAGAATAAGGGGCCGCTTCCGCTTGGGTTCAATTACGTCGGCTTGGACTCCGGCTGTCCGCCACCCAGTCCTAGTGCATCCGCGGCATGAGTCGGCAAGTTCTCGGGCGCCGCATTAACAGGAGGTGCCGGAAGAAGGGGATCTGGGAGGTGTTCGAATGTGAAGTAAATCTCCACCCCGACCTCCAACGGAGCTCGAAGACCAAGCGAGTTAGCGTTATCGACAAGGGCGTTGACTCGTTTTGAGAATTCCCCCCAGACCTCAGTTTCGCCGCCTCTGACGTTCAGCCTGTCTATCCCCGCCCGATTCATTGTTCTCGCGAAATTGGACGCTACTCTCAAGCCAGTAGCGACCTCCACTCCGACCATGCGGGCAACGTAGTAGAAGTCGTTCGTGTCCCGGCGGGCGTGGTGTTTGATCCACCAATCAACGAGATTCTTGACCTGTTCCGGGTGGGCCACGAAACTAGCCCAGGCGACTTGCATTGCATCCGCCTTCTCAAGTTCGGACTTCTCCAGCGACGTGAGCGATCCGGGCGGTGACCCCCCTTGCCCAGAATTCAACCTCCGACAAGCCTCGACGAGGCGGCTCCCTGCATAACCAAAAGTCCCACGGGCGCTGAAGAGTCGATCATAGTCCACTAGGAGTGAAACAAGAGCGTCGACAATGGACGGGTGCTTGCGGATGTGACGGCGAAAACTCCAGTTCCTGTACGCTGCCGAGAGTAGGATGAGCCCGTCGGAGAACACGAATGCCAGGAAGGCGTACCCGACCAATATCGACGCGAGAATCCACCAGTTTAGAGGGTCCACTGGTCGATACACCACGATCTGGAGTAGAGCGGCAAGGACCACTGCGACCGAGACAACTACAAAGGCGTCGCGAGGCGCCCACGCCCGCACGTCCGTCGGCGGATTGCCTGCCATCAGACCGCTCCTAATGCCGAAGTTGAAAGGGGCACTTAAACGCACGTCGCCGACGTTTCAGGGTATGGACCAAATCGGAACCCTTTCGGACCGTTTGAGGGATGGGTCCAACGATGATTGACAGAGGTTTGGCATCTGGCGCCTGAATTCGCTGTCTCTTACCCTCCAGTCGAAAATGGGGGGGGGGGGGGTTCTCAGTAATCCCGTTTCGGCGTATTCGGACGCCCTCGGCGAGGTCGAACCGAGCTGTTCTCCCCGATTGGCTACACACGACTGGCCCTTCAAAATCACGTACGGTGTGGCCGCCCGGTAGTACTCGGGATTCTCTCTCGGACTCCCCAAGGTCGTTGAGTTGTTCAGTCTGCACTCGAGTTGCTTGGAAAAGGGTTTGTGTGGTGCCGAACGTACTGCGTCCGACCCGGAATGAACGAGGAATCAATCGAGCGCGCCCGCCAGTCCATTGACGAGTCGGAAAGGCGCGTCGTTGAGGTTTGGCGACGTGCACCCATCGGGGGGAAGATTTTCCTTGCCGTGTTGGTTTTCGTTCGATTTCTTCTTCCTTTGCTAGCGGAAGTCGGTGTAATCCTCTACTCGTGGCTAGTTGTGCTTCCCACGGTTCACGACTTGTCCTATCGAATTGGAATTGTCGGCGGGATCTTCTCTCTGATCCTTGCCCTAGTATACCAACTCAGTAGAGCCTCCGAATTTTGGCTAGCGATAATTCTTGTTTCAGCCAAACCGAGGCGAAGACGGCAGAAGGCGGAATAAATCCCCGCCACGGCGCCGTCATCCGCCGCAGTCGATCAAGAATCCATTCCTTTACGGTGCGGGAATGCTGCCAGGGGACCCTTTGTCCGACCTGCATACGGAATCAGGTCAAGAATTCGACGGACGTTGAGATAACTTCACGGTGATGATTTTTTGAGATGCACGAGCCGTCGAGTTTGCGGACCCCCTCCCAGGGCGGCCAAAGGATGGATTGCCCAAGCCTCTCCTTGAACCCTTCAGACTTCGTGTCGCAGCGTGTATCTATATCCAAGTGTTCCGACGGCTATGGCTTCTGCGTCACCCCGCGGTCTGTCCTCGATCGAACTTGTCCTGGCCCCGTCATTGAAAACCTGGATCGGGGAAATTAGCGCCATTAGGACGGACCTTAAGGCGTTTCAAGATTACTTCGTAGCGCAGAATTACACCGAGTATCAAGGCCGTTCTGGAAACGATATGAATCGCATCAATGCGATGCTACCCGCGATGCGGATCGTGGCTGACGATTACGGACTCCTCGCTGAGGCTCTCACGGTCCGGGGCCAAGAGAGCGCGAACAAAGCAGCAATCGTCGCTGCTTGGCCCACAAATACATTCGCAGACCGAGTTTCGTACATTGGCGCGGCACTCATAACTGCGGGGACCGCAGTGTTTGGATTCGCTGGAAGAGCTGCTTCTCTAGACCTTGCCTCCTCGCTGGTCGCGGGCCTTCCATTATGGTTGCTCGGGGGAGGACTGCTTTGGTATGGTCTTCGGCAGCTCGCAGGCAACGAAAGTCGAAAGTTCGAATTTTTCCAGTTCTTATTCCAGTTACCGACTGAAGGGTAGGTCCGTCCGGGGAGTCAGATTGAGGATTGTCAGAATCGAAACCAAGGGGGGAGCCAGCTTCTCAACTGGACCATTGACTCTCCTGGTCGGTCCGAACGGGGTTGGGAAATCTACCTTTCTATCGGAGCTTTTCGACCAGATTTGCGGCAAGACTTCTAACCCAAAGCTTTGGATAGAGCGCGTTTCGTTCGAAGAGACCTCTCCGGCAGACACCGTGAGAGCCCTCGCCCAAGGGCTCGTAAAATGCTACGAAAAGGCGAACCCGACGAATTATTGGTATCAACCAGCCCGCATTCAGGCAGGAGAAAACCAAAACGAGCTACGGTTTGACCAGGGCCATTTTCAAACCCTGTTCAGCATCTCGAAGGATTCCTCCAGCTTGCCGAACCCTTCCGAAGCAGTCTGCAATGATGCACAAGTTCGGCGCGCCGTTACCTCGTACCTTTCATGCGACACTCGTCTTGCCATTCCGTCAGAGGCCGAGAAGGCTTTCCCGTACTCGATTCCCCCCGATCTCCTCAATGTGCTGTACCAGCGTCCAGAACTCTCAGACTCGATCTCAGAGAAGCTCTGGGACCTTTTTGGGGTCCGACTTCATTTACTCTTGCACTCGGGGAGAACTATCGAGCTCGGCGTTGGAGTGGAGCCACTCCCTGCCGATATTTCCCACATTTCGGCCAAGGCCCCTCTTAGATGGTTCGAGGAGACCGAGGCTTGGAAATCGGCTAATTGGGTTCCCATTGATCGTGCAGGTCATGGAATCCGATCTGCCCTCAACCTACTTTCAAGCGCGACCGACGCGATGAGGCAGATCATCCTCGTCGATGAACCGGAATTGTTTCTATACCCGCAAGCGAAGAGAGCCTTTGGTCGAATCCTGGCAAACATCGGTGGTCCGGCCCGACAAGTCTTCATAGTGACCCATGACGCCGCAATCGTCCAAGGCGCCATAGATACCAGAGGAGATGTCGGCGTTGTACGGCTCGACTTTGGCGCCAGCCGTAGCATTCGATCTGCGAGAAATACTACCTTTCAGAAATCTTCCCCAAATTCAACAGGATACAACCAGGTTGGCTATCTCGATTGTCTCTTTGCGGCTGCGGCCCTTGTCGTCGAAGGACCGACGGATCGAATGTTCTACCAGTTCGTAATTACCGAGTACCTTTCACAACTGGCTACGACGATAATGATCGCTGCGGCTGGGGGCGGTAAGGCGGAGGCCGTGAAAGTTCAGCGAATTTGCTTCGACGCTGGGGTTCGAAGTGGTGTTGTGTTTGACTTCGACGCGCTTTTCAATACTGGCGAAGCACTCCAGCCCATTCTTGAGATGAGGTCGAGTCCGTTTGACCTCGCAGGGTTGAAATCGGACATCGAGAAGGCCTTGGTCGAGCTCACGACGGCAGGGCATACAGAAGAAGAGGCCATTCAATTGCTCAAGCAGGAGGGCGTTTCCCTCGAGCAACTCTCAACTTCAACCCGTGCTGCATTGCAATCTCATTTGACCGCCCTGAAATCTGCTGCCATTTTTGTTGTTCCTAACGGAAGGTTAGAAAGCTGGTGCCCGGTGGCAAGGGGAAAAGCAAGATTTGTCGAGGACGCTTTATCAACGTTTCGAGCGAACCCTTCGGCTGCCCAACCAGTCGTGGACTTCCTCGAAGTGGCATCTCAGTCAATCGCTTCGCAGAACCCTGCCTAGTCTTGTTCTGGACGGCTCAACTGTCCGATTAGGCGAGCAGGGCGGGCTTCGGTCTCACAATTCCCGGTCACGGGCTTCCTCGCCTTCGAGGCCACCCCGTTTTGCAGGTCGATTCAATTCCCTCAGTTCCTTCATCACTTCACTGAGCAATCGGTGGGTCTCTACGTCCGCACATGCTAGTTGGCCGCCCATGGCGCCGCACCTAACTTCGGGGTGATTAGCTCTTCCACAATCAACTCACCGGCGACGATTTCAACTCGTCTCGAAACGTTCGTGGGTCCAATGTGCAGAGACCCTATTTCGTCAATTGACGGCGAGAACCCAGAGATGGAAGTCCCCACCTCGCCCGTCGCCTACTAAGGGAGCATCCGGTTCGTGGCCGCTTCATCCGTGGGCAAATGATCACTTCATCGGAATCGAATTGGGTGTTCGGAGTCAATCGCATGGCCTCCTCAATCGCGCCGCGAGAGTTCCTCGACTTCCGCGATGCTGAGTACGCGAACCCCCCTGATTCGGTAGAGCGCCTTGTCGTACGTCCATATCGGCGCGTCCTGTATCATCGCCAGGGCAGCGTAGGGTTCGTCGTTCGGGGCACGCGCCGCATGCACAAGTTCCTTCGCGCGCGGGAGGGCGCTCGCCCAGAGTGCCTCGGGAATCCGCTCAAGGCGCTGGCTAAGCTCTGCAAGGAGTGCCTGGGAAGTTTCGACGGCCACTCTGGCCTTGGCAGATATCTCGGGAAGATGTCGGTCGATCTCTTGGAAGATCACTTCGGGTACGAGAAACCGAATCTCCCCGGCTCTCAGGAATACCTCGCGGGTGCGCCCGTCCTTGACGAGGCAGGCGATCAGGACGTTCGCGTCGACGACTACGCGCTTCACCGGCGCCGAGTGGCAGCAGCTCGATTTACTCCTCTTCCGATGCGGACCGCGTCCGCGATCGTGAGTCGTGACCCGGAAAGTAGCTCATCGAAGATATGGAGTCTTTCGACTTCAACCTGAAGGGCCCGCCTGGCGACCTCGGACCACTTGACTTGGGGGTGTCGCCTCATTTCCTCATGTAGCTCCTTCGAAACGGAGAGGGTGACGTTCGGCATCAACTAACGCATGGAAACCTTGTATAAGGCAATTGTGTGATGGGCATGCAGCACCGAACCAGGGGGGTCCGCTCAGGTTTGTTCCACTCCACTTGACCGACTGGGCCTCCCGGTCATCATCTGGGTCCAACGGGCATAGTGCCCATGTCTGATGGCTACTGGAGGGGAGAGTCGCGAATAGTTGCCCGTCAAGCTCCGAAACCTGCGCCGGTTGCTGGACGGCTTCCTGCCCGGGGGATGCGTGGCCCCCAAGATCGGCAACTAGGTCTAATTTCCTGAAGCCTCGCGGGAGGCGAACCGAACTTCGATGGATCCTGGCGCTGGCACGCTCGAGCAAGGCGTCGCGCTAGACTCGGCCCTGCTTTGAATCGGGTTTACGAGGAATGTACCGACCCTCCGGCGGCAAGAGATGATGGAGAAGCGGGTAAATGGTCTCCCGAGGGCCGAAGACGATCATGACGACCGTTTGTCCATCTATGGCATAGATTCCTCGCCAGGCCGAGATCCGGAGCGTCCAAAGGTTCTGGTACCCGGACAGCTGGTGGATGTCCAATCCCGGACGGGGAGTCCGAGGGTCGCCTGCCAACCTATCGAATGCGGCGTCGAACGCGCGCTGAACGCCCCGGGGGAGCTTCGCGAAGGAACGGCCCGCGACCGGTTTCGCGAACTCAACGGCAAACATTCAGACCGGCCGAGAGAGCCGGTAGGCGCGACGGAACTCCTCCAAAGATTCGCGCGGAAGGAGCAAGACCCGCTGAACGTCGCGTCGAAAGTAGTCCGGAGGGATCTCGTCCATCAAGTGCTCGATCGCCTCGGCCGCGCTCCTGCCGCCGACCTGGTAGTCCCGAAGTCGGTCTCGGACCCTCTGTGGCAGGGTGACAGTGGTGTTCATCTCCGTCGAGGCAGCCATCGTCACTCCTATTGACTCAATATTATTAATGTCTCGCTTTCGAAGATCGGGCCTGCAAGGGCGGTCTCCAAGACCCTTCGTGCCGCGAGTTCTCCTTGGGCCCTAGGCTCCCTTCAAACTCGGCCCGGGCCTCAGCCCGGGGTCCTAGTGGGCCATTGCCCGCGACCCGAGGTACCCGCCGTCAGAAGGATCATGCTCCCGGCAGGTTGCGCGGTTGAATGGGTCCAATGGATGTTGGGCCGACACTTGGTCCGCCGCTGGTTCATCCGTCGGGCGGATGGCGGTCTCGATTAGCGCATCCTTCGCCCAGTGCGAGTCCCGCGAGGAAGAGACGAAATCTTCCTGATTCGATAGAACGGCGTGGGAAGGGAGACGGGTGAGTCGCAAACTTCTGTAGCCGAGTCGCTTAGTCGGGCGAGACTCCTTGTGGGATGGGGGGTCATCAAAAGATCGCAGCGACGGCCAGCTACTTCCTCGGGAATGCATCCCACCCGATTGCGGTCAAACGTCTCAATGAGGACGGATACTCGCGTACTGCGTGACGTTCAACCAGCTGGACTAGGAAGGTGCGGGCGACGCGGACCGGATGCCGATGGAGTGCATGCGCCCATTGCCCAGGTGACCTGAGTGGACGTCGCGAAGGCTGGCGAGGTGGACCACAAGTGCCTTCCGATACTCCTCGGGCTTGCGAGGGACGGCGCACATTCAGTTAAGTGACCCACGTGTATCTGGCTAGATTTCGATGAAGAACAAGCGATTTATTCCATCGAGGGCATGACAACTGGGCATGCGCGGCGACATCGACTTGCGCAGAGGGGCTAGGTTCGGCGCGACTCTGTCGCTTCTCCTCGCGGGCATTCTCCTCCTTCCAACCCGCGCCTTGGCGGCCCCAAGCGCCTTGACGAGCTGCAGTAATGGGCCCGGGCGACCGCCGACCGGCGCGCCCAACGGCTCGAATTGCCTCGTCACGGTCTTGGTACAGATCCCGACAGGCGCTGGGGGATTGAGCCTGGCTCAGGTTGAATTCAACGGTACCCTGTTTCCGAACGGCAGCCTGATTCCGAACCTCATCACGGGGGTCAACTACACCTTCACGGCCGTCGATATCTCTCCGGGCTATGGATTCGATCAATGGGCCGTGAGCAATGGGAACATCAGTAACATCACCTCGGTGACGAGCCAAGTGTCGTTCCCGTGCCTTATGATTCCGTCGTGTCCTCAGGTTAACCTAAGCCTGAGTTTGGCATCCCAGAACCACTCACTATTCAGCGGTCAGGCCTTCCACGCCA
Organism: Thermoplasmata archaeon; assembly: GCA_035945215.1. Classification (GTDB taxonomy): domain Archaea; phylum Thermoplasmatota; class Thermoplasmata; order Lutacidiplasmatales; family UBA184; genus Lutacidiplasma. The sequence goes on along the minus strand of DASZAJ010000002.1, from coordinate 114,361 downwards.
ACGCAGCCAACTCGATGAACGCCACTTTGACCGTCCCAACGGTCTCGTGGTGGCACAATCCGTGGAACACCGCTCCACCCCCATCCGGCGCAGCGGAGGTCGTCGATTGGGGGGTCGGGCTCGGCGGAATATTGGGAGGCGATTCGACCTTGCTTGTAGGTCTTCAGATTAATTACTCGGCAACTAGAATACAGGGGGTGTTCAACTCGACGTACACCCCGTTCTGGTCCACTACGCTCCGGAATCAGAGCGGCCAGAGGAATTTCACCGCAAATGCGACGGTCCTCCCGGGAGACTCCATCGCCCTCAGCGTGAGCTGTTCGGCTGGGCCCTTCATTTCGGACACGACCCGGCATTGGTCTTACAGCGCCGGATTTAGTCCGAATTGCAAGCCGGGCGGTGTGGTCTTCACTACCGGGGAATGGATAGCGTGGGACCCGGAGCACGGATCTGGGGTCCTTGCAGAGAACTACACTCATGGAAACGGAACGTTTCAGAACATCGTCTTTAACGGCCGATCGACCTATCCTAACGTCCCGGCCCTTTGGACGCCACCCTGCTCCCCGTACCTGCGCGCGGTCCCTCCTTGTACCTCCTCTTATCCGGCCCATGTCCAGTTCACCGAATGGATTGTGGACACTACCAATCTACAGTCCTACGGATCTTGGGGGGAGGTTCTCAATCCGGGGTTCCTATTCTATCCCATATCTAACCCTCCGCAATCCTCCTATAGTGCTCATTTCGAACCGAATGTGACGAACCAAGCGAGTTTCGAAGTCTCGGTCTTTCCGATCCCCACGGATCCCTTCAATTCCAGTCTTCTCCCGGAGGCGGTGGTCAATGGCAATGCATATGGCAATGATGAGATTGGTTATCTACCTCAACACGCAGTTGCACCCCTCTCGATGATTGGGTCCTGGACCGACCTAGGCTTTGGAAGGTGGGGGAACAAAAACCTCTCCGGGCCCGGGTTATTGCTTTCGAACCCGTCCGTAGAGGCTAGTCAAGTTCAGGTGAATGGTCCTGGGTACCTCGAACTTCTCCCAATCATGACTAGCTCGAGCCCCTTCCCGTCGCTCTTGCAAGGACCCGCCATTTCCGGCTATGCCGTTGACCCCTACGACAAGTTAGAACTGTATGGCCCCCCCCAAGCGGTAACTGGGACGATCGTCGTTCCGAGCGTGAGCTTGAACTCGAACTTTACTGGGATACAACAATTGATGACAGCCTCGGTCGGACTGTTCGGAAACTACGCGCCTGGCTCCGGGGTGAACCAATCGGTCTTGCAAACGGGCATCGCGGTCAGAGGTAACTGGGCGCCGAGACAGAACATCAGCTATCAAGTATGGTTCAGGTATGTCGGCACGGGTGGACCGGACTGGAGCAATTCGAGTTTCAACGTCCACGCAGGGGATCGATTGTTTATGGAGGCTGCCGAAGGGTTCGGTGGCACCTATTGTCCAGGGAACCCGGCCAAGGCCTACGTGTGTTGGAACGTAACGGACCTGAATCTATCGGAGAGGTGGAACGGGTCTGATACAATTGGGAGCGAGCTGTACACAGGATTCCTGTTCTCGATGTGGGGTGTGTCCAACGGCTTTCCCTTGGGCGTTCCACTGCCGATCGGCTGGCCCGCAAGTGGCCATCTTCCGAGCTTCGGGCAGCTTTCCTTCATCGCTCACGGACTGTACGGGAGTTCTACGAAAGCCCCGACCTACATGTTTGGCCCTTACCTAGCGACATCAGCCTCCTATTACTCCGGGCTTTCCCAGGTGCTATCGCCCTCGTTAGTGGCGTCACCGGTTGTCTACGGTTTCAACGTCGCTCAGGCATGATGGAGGCGTTGGTTGTCGCTCGAGCAGTCGAGGCAGGATAGAACCGCTAGGAATCCTGAAGACGCCGGGCGAGTCCGACCCCGTACTCGCTGGGTTCGGGGGTCAAGGCGAGGTGGTCGAATCGCGGGCACCCGAGCTGGGCTCCTCGGGAAATATCTCCTCCTCGCAGCGCTCTTGCTGACAACAGCGAGTCTTGTCCCAGACATGCACTTGCGCGCTCACCCGATTGCACCGAGGATGGAGGAGGGTTCGTCCGGTACCCATGCTGTTCAGCAGTCCCCTTTCGGGACGACCAACTACGGTCGGCCCCTGCCCCCGAGAGTTTCGAACGCTTCAACTCCTCCTTCTCCCGCCACGGTGCTCGACACTCTCGTGTTGGCAAATCGGAGCCTGCTTCCTGGGAATGTCGTCCCCGAGAATGGGTCGGTCCCCGAAGATATCGCCGTGGATTCAGCAGGGCATCGCCTTTTCATCGCCACCCAGGGGGGAGTCATCACGGTCGTGAACGCGAGCTCGGCACGCCTGATCGGTTTGATACCCACGGGCAGTTCCGTTGACGCTGTGGCGTACGACTCAAGGGACAATGTGCTGTTTGCAACCCATCCCCAAAACTACACGATTTCCGTAATCAACGCAACCACCGAATCGGTGACTGCTAAGTTGACCCTCGCCTATGAACCGTATAGGGTGACTTACGACCCGAGTAACGACCAGTTCTACGTGGCCGACTCGAACTCGCAATTCGTTACGGTGATAGATGGGGCAACCGAGAAGACAATCGCATCACTCCCTGTGGGAACCACGCCAGCGTATGTGGTGCTCGGGGGCTGGACCGGCGACCTCTTCGTACTGAGTTGGGATGGAACCATCACGGTCATCAACGGGTCGACGGACAAGGTGGTCCGGTCGATTTCCCTGACGTTCTCAGCATATGGGCTCGCGTACGACGCGGCGAACAGCTACCTATACTTGACCGAGTGCGGGGGAGGATGCTCGCAGGTCCGTTCGAATGGGACGGTCCATGTCCTCAATAGCTCAACAGGAGCCGCGGTGACCACGATCCCGGCGGGGTTGTGCCCCACCGCCATCGCGTATGACCCCGTGAATCTCGACCTGTACGTGGTGGATTACAACTGCTGGCCCGGGGGAAACGTGACCGTGATCAACGGTACAACCAATACGGCGGTGAGAACCGACCCAGTGGGAGTCTATCCGTGGGCGATTGCCGCGGATCCGTCGTCAGATAAGATCTACGTCGTCAACTCCGATACGAACAATATGAGCATGATCAACGGGACGGACCAGCGAGTTGAGGGGTCGGTGGGGACCGGAGAGATGCCGGAGGCGATGGCGTATGATCCGGCGGGCGGGCAGCTGTACGTTGCTAATTGGGGCGGCAACGATGTGGCGATCGTGAATGGGACGACCGGAGCGGAACTGGGCACGATCCAGTCTTTGTACGCACCAGATGGGCTCGCATTCGATGGCGCCAACGAATATCTCTATGTCGCAAACTCCTTTTCGGACAACGTTTCTGTATTCGATACCACTACGAACCGGGCCGTCACCTCGATCCCGGTGGGGAGTTATCCGCAGGGTATCGCATACGACCCGGCAAACGGGGACATTTACGTAGCGAATTGTAACTCGGACAACGTCTCGGTCATCAATGGTACTAGCAACACCATCCTCACGACTATCGGCGCGGGGATATGCCCTACCGACATCGCATTCGATCCGGCGAACGGCGATCTATACGTTACAAACCTTGGCCCAAAGCAGGAGACAAATGGTCTTTCGGGAAACGTTACGGTGATCAATGGCAGCTCCGACCAAGCTATTGCCTCCATAGCCACCGGAACTGGCCCGGATGGGGTTGCGTACGACCGGACGAGCGGGCTGGTCTATGTTGCCTGCCTCATCTCCGGTAACCTCACGGTGATAGATGGGGCAACTGATACGTCGGTGGGGTCCATGCATGTCGGGCTCTACCCTACCGGAATCGCGCTCGACTCAAAGGACAACGAACTCTTTGTCGCCACGGGTCGGGGTGGCAATGTCACAAACTCTGACGAAGTGGTCGCCGCCGATGCTGGAACAAGGGTGCTCTTGGGGGAAGTTGGCGTCGGCACAAGCCCGTGGGGAATCGTCTTCGACGAATCGACCGGAGATCTGTTTGTGACCAACTGGCTCTCCGGCACGCTCTCCACTCTCGTACCCACGATCCACCTTCCGCATGACTACTCGGTGACCTTCAGAGAGGGCGGCCTTCGAACTGGTACCCTCTGGTCTGTCACACTCAGCGGGACCAGGGGCCTCTCGAACGCTTCCGCCCTTGGCTTCTCCCTAACGAACGGTACCTACCCTTATGCCATCGCCAACGTGTCCGGATACTTACTTCGTTCCGCGTCCTCTGGCACGGTGGCCGTAAATGGCACTCGGGTCACCGTCCTCGTTCAGTTCGCCGCACTTTACCCGGTCACCTTCTATGAGACGGGCCTTCCCCTGGGGACCCCATGGTCAGTGACCTTGAATGGGAGCACCAACACTTCGTACACGAGCACTATCGAGTTCTTGGAAACGAATGGCACGAACGAGGTGTACTCTCTTGGACCAGTCGTGGGGTATTCTCCGACCCCAAGGGCCGGTGTCCTCTCGATCTCGGGAGCGCCAGTCGGGTTCGAAGTGACCTTCGTGGCACTTTCCGGCCCGTTCGACGCCCATGCGTGGGCGAACGTGACGTTCCAAGGCGGCGGGGGGAACTACTGTATCGTCGGCACTGGACAGGTGGGGACCCGCCCGGCTTGGGAGAACGTGAGCCTCGCGGCGGTGGCGTCGAACGGGACGCCGCCGTACCGGTACCAATGGAGCTTCGGAGATGGGGGCCCGAACGCCACGGGCAGCCCAGTCGCCCACACTTACCACGGATACGGGACTTGGGGCGCTACGGTCACGGCAACGGATGCCTCGGACGCCAGGACCGTTATCCCACTGTCGGTCTCCCACTTCCTTCCGCCAGAGCCGGTCCCCGTCTGCGCGAAGAACACGACAACCCTCCTTGGAATTCCCCCAGTGGAAGGGTACGGGCTGATCGTCGCCGGGGTCCTGGTCGCTGCGGTGTTCGCGGCCTTCATCCGGCGGCGGCAACGCCGCGCACTCCGCCGGCCGAAGCCAAGTTATCCGGCAGAATGGCACTGACAAAGCGCGTGTCCCTTGCGCGGGAATCTCCCTAGGCGACGAAGGGTCATCGCAACCGGACGCCAAATTGTACCTCAACGGGACCGCTGCCGGGGTCCTTCACTGTGCTCAAGTAAGAGGAAGGCGCAGGTTTTTCCGGGCGGCCGGCCTGAGCTCGGGAGTCAAGCGGTTGGCTCTTCGCGCCACTCGGGAGAGGGCTCCTCCTCCGCGGTCAGATTACGTCGTCCGCCGGCCTCGCTGGGAAGCGCCGTCTGGAAAGCCGGCTTCTTTTGTCCAAACGTCGGTAGGACGCTGGACAGGGTCCGAAAGCGAGGAAACGGTCTTGGTCCCCGTCCACCTCGAAGAGAGCGCGGAATGCGCACGGCGCAAGGTCTGCGAGCCTGAGCTCCCACAACCCCGGGTGCTGACGAACCCCCGCGGCTGCTTAGCCGCGTCCCGAACGGGACCCTTTCGGACCACCAATGCAGGTAGCTCCAACGGAAAATGGGCCTACATGGCTGCCTCGGATCTTTCCCTTTCGCAATCAGCGCATCATCGCACGCACGGGGCCGTGGCCTGCAAGCCGACGATCTAGGGGGCTACAATGGACCAGACGTCCTCGATGCCCTTGGAGGTCCTAACCTTGTACCTAGCCGGGGTCCACCCGGAGGGTTACGACATCTGCGTTACGCTGGCCGCCTATCGTGATGCCTTTGGTAGAGGACCACCCCTGAATGCGGCGCAGTTTAGATGCTACAGATGCTTGCCCGTCTGAAAAGCCTCGGAGGCTCTCCAATGGCATTCGACAGGGTTGACGTTCAGGATTGGGTCAACCGAGTTGGAAGCAAGACTGAACCCTCAATCCTCGTGCTACGATGGTAGAGCGTCTACGAGGGAAGATTCGCGTGCTCCGGTCCCATCAGGGGGCCTACCTTAGGCGCTGCCGCGGATCTGAGGTCTGGATCTCACTGACAAGCTCCACAGAAGATAATCCTCGAGGTGGTTCGAAGAGTGCCTCTTTCCATGTCATTCGTCCATCGGCCCGCTTGTTTCGCCACGTGATCACCAAGGCTCCAGATAGGGCGGTAGCGACAGTGAACACGGCGAAAAATGCGACGTCGCTCGATAGGATGAGGAAGAGGATCGCCCACAGGGTGATCAGGCATAGGACGAGAATCGAGACGTGATCGGCGGCCACCGTGGCGATACGGGCCGCGAACCTTTGAAGCTAGCTCACGGGTGTAATCTGAATGGGGGAGGGTCCCTACCATCCCACGCGCCGGCAGAAAGGGAACCGTTTCGGGCTACCGTAGAACGTAGGTCCAAAGTCAGAAGCACCGACCCAACCGCCCCGTTCTCTAATCTTTCAGAGCCTGTGAGCCAAAAAAGGCTCCAATCATGTTCCTGTTTGCTTCCTTTTAGGGCGTGCCCTCGCCGCCCGATGAACGTGTTGATGGCCCCCGTGTGCAGGGCCTTCTTCGAATGAGAGAATGTTCCCCTCGGGGTCCTCTACGATTGTCAAAAGCTCCCCCCAATGCTGCTGCGAAGGCGCTTGCAACACTCGAGCCCCGACGGAGGTAAGTCGGGGAAGAATCGCCGCGGTCCCCTCAACCTGGAACCCCAGATAGGCGGGACCCTGCCGCGCCTTAGTGGAGTCGAGGACGAGCATTGCTCCGCCGGTGCGCAAGGCAACCATCCTGTCGTGGTGGGCGAACGCGAGACGAAACCCGAGTTCGGTCTCGTAGAAATCTCTCATGCGTGACAGATTACGAACAGGGACGTGGATCTCGTCGAGCTTCCCAACTCTTCCAGCGGCTTTCGCCCTTCGTCGCGGACGGTTCACTTGCCCGCTAATTTCCCTTGGCTTCTAGGGACACACGGTCACAAGCTATTTGACCAGAACGAAAAGGTGCGTGCTCCCCGCGTACACCAACCGTATGGGGCTGCTTCGAATTACCATTGACGTTCGCTCGACTCGGAAGTGTGTCCAAGACCGAATGTAACGATTCGGGCCCGTGCAAGCCGACTATTCGTCAGCACCATCGCGACCGGCAACCGATGTCATCCGAACTGATGAGATCCTTCGGGGTCGGCACGCGGGGCAATCCAATAGTCCCTGTTGGGGGTTCACCGAGGGGCATCCAGGTGATCATGCAACCGGAGCACATTGCCTGACGGGTCCCATATCACTCCTTGGTGGTCGCCCTCTCGAAGACACCGGATCCCTCGCTGGCGCAACTGCGCCTCGACCGCCTGGTAATCCGCGACATGAAACACGAAGGGTGTGTCCCTCCCTGACGGGCCGAGCGCGACGCGAGGGGATTCCTCATCTCGATAGAGAGTAAGGGGAAAACCACCCGCCTCGAGTTCGGTCCAGACAGGGTTGATTGCTCCTCGAACGGGGAAACCGAGCAGGTCCCGGTAGAACGTAATCGAGGCCTCCATGTCACTGACTGGAAGGATCAGGTGGCCCACTCCTTGGACAAGCCCACCCATCGCCGTGAGAAGGCCTACCTTCGCAATAAACCTAGCCCAGCTTGGGCACAGGATTACAGCTGGGAGAGCCGACCGTGCAGCGATCTTGGGCGATATCGGGGGGGACGTCCTAGATGTGAAGCGATTCGACGATGAGTCGGCCCGTCATGTGGAGCACGCTGAGAATCAATTCGATTACTCGCTTGAATGCCACTGCACGAGAGATACCCCGAAGGAGGAGCAGGTCAAAGGGCCGCGCGCACTCTTTGCCCTACCCCGATATGGATAGACCGGAACCTATCGGACCCAGTCTCAAGTAGGTTCAAAGGATCGTGGACTTACTATTGCCCGGTTCGTAGGCCGATTTCGCACCAAGCCATTTGGAGAGAAACACCTAGCGCGGAAAAGGCTAGCGCGCAGCAGGGCCATCATTGGTACCCGTTTAGCGTAGTTTCGACCCGCTCCTGTAAGTCGTAAGGGTCCCCTTTCCAGCAGGGCCGGCGACTGTTTATTCGTCCTCGATTCTGCGGCGTATCCACTTTCGACGAGCATTCCAGAGGAGGTAAGCGCCAAACGCATCGAATGCCGCAGCCAAAAAAATCGCAACCACCGTCGTAGTCGTGGACCTTACCCCTCGATTCCGCGCAAATTGCTCCTGTCGAGGAAACTCTGAGTCGTCCCGGCAGTCACACCAAGGCCAATTGCAAGGACGAGCCCTCCCGAGACCACGTCGAGGACCACGTCAAGCCACAGGCGTCGCCGGTCGCTCACGTCTGGTCGATGACCGACTCGTCCAAAATGACTCCCCCCTGACGTCGTCCGTGGGTCCTGAAGTTCCGTAAGGGTCCCGTTTCGGTCGCTCCCCGGCATGTGGGGAGAAGGCTATGGCTCGGGCACCTCTATCTGCATCACCACAGCCACTCGCCAAGCTCCGGCGCGCTTGATCCACAGCCTGGCGACTCGGAATGCGAACCTCCGGGAGCCAATGTGGTAGTCGGTTCGGCAGGAGACCGCGGCCGCATTGCCGAAGTCCCGAATGATCAGCTCGCTGTTCTCTACCTTATCGAATGTCTTCTTCTTCGGAGGCCTGTGGCCATTCAGGACCGCTGGCTTCGCGTTAGAGAATCCCGTCGGCTGGAGGAAGATCACGTCGTCTGCAAGGAGCTCGTCAAAAATCGCGCTGGTATCGGCGTCAGGACTCGAGTCCCCTTGCCTGAGGCGCTCCTCCAAGGTCCGGATCTCGCCTTCGGTGCTCATGAACGATTGCCTCCGTTAGCCCTCGGGTCCTGCTAAGCCACCCCGGGAGACCAAAAGTGACCCGATTAGGAGGCCCGGGCAACCTCGCCGAACGCGAGCTTGAGGGCCATCTCCTTCCTCTCAGCTTCGGTCTGTATGATTCCCCTGAAGTCCTCGTTTGGTCCAGAGGTCAGTGACCTAGTCTTCAGCAAGCTCATGTAGGCACTATACGCATCGCCAAGTTGCTCGATTCGCTTCTGCCTGTTCTCGGCCATAGGTCGACGAGCGCATTCCGGTAGATGGAGCTTCTGCCTGCCGTCCGAAAAGGAACCCGTTCGAGCCGATTACTCCCTCCCTACTGCCGTTCGAGGGTCATGGGATGGGTCCAACGATGACTGTATCCACCGCCGCGAGGGTCTGTTCAGACAAGAATCCGACTGGCCAGGGCAAATCGTACCCCAGCCGGTCTCAAGGTCCGAAGCCACCTTCTACAATTATTCAAGAAAGTTGAACGTCATCGATCCCGGCATTGCGTATCATCTTTCGGATTGGGCCTCGTCCGATCTCCTCGGTAGGGTGGATTGGGACCACCATAGCTCGGCTATCTGGATCGGCTTGGATGGCGTGGCTCCCGCGATGGCGAACCTCCCGGAATCAAACTGGGGCCCAGCGCCCCAACGACCGCCAGGCTTGGGAGGGGCTGAAGGTGCGGCACCCCCCTCAAACCTCGATTGTTTGAACCTCGACGAAGGACGGACCCGGAGGCCGGTTCGGGGCGGCCTCAAGGTATACCTTAATCGCTTCCTTCATTCGGTTCCGGAGCTCTTGGAAGGAACGTGCCTGAGAATGGCATCCCGGCAGCTCCGGGACTTCGCCCACGAAGGATCCGTCTTCGTCCTTTTCGACTACTATGTGAAAGAGTTGACCACTCATGGCTCCTGACAACCTCCACATGGAGCCAATGCTTGAGCGTGTCGGGCGCACTGAATCATGGATAGGGCATTGTTCGAAGGGAGGACCAATGCTAAAAGGACCGAGACTCGAGGGTCACGGCCGCTTGACCCTCCGGTCGGAGGGGGAACGCCTGATTCACAGGCGGAAAGGGGTGTCCATTGGGATTCGGCCATCCAGGGCCTGACCGGGATCAGCTCGGCCGACGCAAACCTGGCTGGGGCCGGCTGGGGTGATTCAATTGCCGAGAGACCGGGGGGCGCCCCCGTGCCGCGTTCTTGGTCCGTCGACAGGGCGTGGGCGACCGGCGATTACTGCGGGAGGGGCCCGACGGATATTGCTACCCGTCCAATGGCTAGTCCCGAGTCCACGAGCCGGTGGGCCGTGACTAGCTCTTCCAGCGTGAAGCAACGGGCGAGAACCACACGAATCCTACCGGCGTCGATCAGCCCTCGAAGGTAGTCTAGGTCAGCGGCTTTGGGCGGTGACCCCCTGGCAATCACCCTTTTTCCGCTGATGGCCGAGGCAAATGCAGCGCGTACCACCCCAAAAAGGGAGGGATTCGCGAGAAGGTAGAATCCCTTTGGGTGGAGCGCACGCAGAAACGTCGGGCGCGGGCGACGCCCGACCACGTCGACGATGACATCATACAACTCGGGTTCGTTCGCTAGATTCAGCTCCACGCTATCGATGACATGGTCCACCCCCAGCTGGCGGACTAGACCGAGCTTATGGCTCGTTTCCACGCCCGTCACGATAGCTCCATCGACCTTGGCAAGTTGCACCGCCAGGTTACCGATGCCCCCGCCTGCGCCGTTCACGAGGACCCTGAGGCCCCGAAGGCTGCCCGCCTTCCTGAGGAGGTGCAACGCCTCCATTCCGCCGGTGGGGAAGGTCGCCGCCTCCTCGTAGGTCACACTGGCGGGCTTCAGGGCGATCGCGGCGTCGCGGGCCCCTTCACGAAGACAGAGGTAATCGGCATACGCGCCGAATCCGAACCCTGTCGTGCCGTACACCGAGTCTCCGACATTGAACCGCCCCACCTTCGCCCCGACGGCTTCAACATCGCCTGCGAACTCTTGGCCGAGGATCTTTTCCTTGGGACGGAGCAAGCCCATGAGGATACGTACCAAGATTCGCATCCCGAGCCCAAATCGGAGGGCGCGGAGCTCACAATCGCCCGCGGTGACCGAAGTTGCCCGGATTCGGATCAGCAGTTCACCCTGTCGAGGGATCGGCTTCGGCAGGTCCACCAGCCGGAGGCCGTCGGCGAAACCGTAGGCCGTCCAAATTACCGCTCTCGCGGAATACCATCCCCTCGTCGCGCGACGGCGTCGCCTTGCCTAGGCGGGCTCGACCAGATGCGCGTCCTCCTGATGGCCGGGAACCACGGGAGTTGGCGCCTTCCGAATCGTTAGACCGTAGACCTTCCACCCCAGGAGGAGGGGGAACACCACAAAGGTAAGCGCCGCGGGGATGGCAAACATCGCGGACGTCACGGGGAAGAATGCCACGCTAAGGAGCCCGATCGCACCGATTGCGCCAGTGACGCTTCCAACCGGCGTGCCCAGCCCGGGGGCTCTGCGCATCGCGAGCCCAAGAAAGAGGAAGCCAACGGACAGAAAGATGTACGCGCAGGTGTCGAACTGGTTGAACACACCCTGGGTCGCTTGCCACGCAATGACTGCGGCGTCCTGTTGCGCCAGTGTGGCCCCGGCCGCATGGTACTGAGCCGAGATCTGGGCCATCGCGACGTTCGGCTCGCTTTCTACCGCGAGAACCGCGAGGCCGAGGAAGCTCAGGCCGAACCCGAAGAGGGCCGGCGCGAGGTAAGAGCCCCGAAGAGTCCGATAAAGAGCGAGAAAGAGGGGCACCATCAGGATCGTTCCCACCAGGAAGAGTGTCTGACCGACGGCGATCTGCATCTGGAGGCTCGGGAACCGCATGATCGGTCCGGCTCCGGCCGCCGTCGTCCCCGTTCCGATAAACGCCACCTGATAGATGATTGAGGCGACGAAGATGATGCCGCCCACGATCCCAGACAGCCCGCCCCACCGAATGACGGTGGTCTCCTGCTCGGCCGAAGGCAGACTTTGGCTTTCTGACACGGTGACTCGAGCCGCCGGGGTGGATAGCATCGCAGTAGCGTTCGTTCACCTGGTACTCGAACTGGGTGGCCCGCCCCCGCGGATCTCCAAGCTAATGCCGGCCTTCTCGGCGGGGCCGAACGAGCGATGACACCTCCTCACCCGATCTGGGACCGGGTCCAATGTTCAAAGGCCCTACCTTTGTCACTCCATCTGTTTGCTGAAAGGGCTGAGCATCCAATTCTGAGAGCCCACTCTCTGCCGAAGGAGCCCGCGGGGTCGGAGCGGGTTTCAACGACCAGCGAAGGTCGCCTATCCTTTCTTGAGCTCGGTCTGGTGCTCCATGTCTAGGACTTCCTTTCGGAGGCCGTGCTCACCGGTGGTCTCCTCAACGAACCGGGCCGCCTCTTCGAACAAGGCGTCCAACGGAACTCCTGAGTCCCCCTCATCGAAGTAGAAGAACTCGCCGTGCAGGGACTCGGCGAGATCGGAGTAGGTCCGCCTCAGGTCATCGAGCCCGAGAGTCGTCAACGCCATCCTGCGCTCGACGTGCGCACGCGGACCGGGGCCAATTCGAACACCCTTGGACCGAAGCAATCTGTCCGTTGCTTCCACGACTGCGAGCCACGCCTTTTCGCCCGCCTCCCGTGCTTTGAGTCGATCCGCTCGGACGCGAGCGTCCGCCAACTCTTCCAGCGCCCGTCGGAAAGTTTCAACCGGTCCGGGGGCTACGCTGGCCATTCTTTCACCATTAGACGCACTGCAACGGATGTAGGTTTCTCCCAGTCTTGTACCCCGTTCTCGGGGCACTGAGTCGCCAGGAACTCGGTATGAAATACATTGGATTTTCCGCGATGTGGAGGCCATTCCCAGGCGCAATGGCCGAGAGCTCCACTCCGCTCCATCAGACCTGGACTCAGCATCGGGCGACTCGCTCGGCCAAATGTCACCAACTCCAGCGGGGTTTCGTTCCGTAGGCACCTGACACCTGAATTGACTGGATCGGCCTTCTTGCTAGACGGCACCCTCACGCCATCGTTCAGGATTCCTTGAAGGGACCCGTAAACGACACCGCCTTCGGGCTTCGCGCCAAGACTCAACCACACACAAGGATCGACGAAATACGGTCCAAGGCGTGCTTCGCCTTGACAGCGAAAAACCTCGAGGCCGAACTGGTTCTCTACCGCAGGTATCGTGGAGGATGCCCAGCGTTCACGAGTGAAAAGTGTGGCCGGGCGTCCTTGTTCCAACCTTCCCGTCCAACCGGCCGTAGCTGCTAGTCGGCCTCCTGGATAGGACCGGTGCTTCGTTCCTCCTGGCGGGAAACGAACGTGCCGAACGGAGATGGTTTGACTAGCCAAAATCAATCGCCTCGCCGAGTACCCGATCTCGGATCGCCCAGTAAGTGCGATCCTCCGTGAAAACCTGGACACGCCGTTGAAGGATCACTTCCAGGTCGCTCGCAAGCTGACGAGCGTCGTTGCGACTATCCTTCGTGCGCCAATTCACGAGAAGGTCCACGTCGCTGCGCCTGTCCGCTTCGCCCCGAGAGACGGATCCGTACACACGTAGCTTAAGGACCGCGTGCCTCCGAAGGACTCTCAGAATTGCGGCACGATGCGGACCGAGAACTTCGGCGATGCCGAGGTGTCCCCTGGGTTCATTCTTCCACTTGAGTGGCATCGTAGGTTCGGAAAGCATACGCGAGATTCTCGGGATGTCACGGGAGGCCAGTTTCCATAGTGTGGAGTTCGTCAGTGGCCGCGTCCCCCTGATGGCGCCCCCTCTGGTGCGACGCGCAAGCGTTCTGCGCAGGAGTTCCCATGGTATGGCTGGGTTCGCGTCACGGAACTCCTTTGGAAGTTGGCAAAAGTACGCAAACCGCTCAACTTCATACGCCGCCGCATTACGGGATAGTTCGGCTCCCGAACGGAGAAACGACTTCCGCCCCTTTGCCACAATTGATGCCACTCGGGCTGCTATCTCACTCAAGACGATCAGCCTGACTTCTGTGCGCCTTCGGTGGTCTCTCATCGGGGTCGAGTTGCCCCAGGCAATCGCGACATCGAGTCTCCTCCCACATCCCTCGCCCGACTCCCCCGAGAGCAAACCAAATTTTCCATCCCAATCGAGCAGAATGGTAATACATTTATATGATATATCACTTATCGTGAATGATGGCAAGGACTTCGGGAGCGCCCCATTTGGTAGAGCGGGAGGATCCGCTAAGTTTCGTACTGCGCAATCGACCGGCGCGGGAGGTACTCGAACGTTTGAGCGGCCGTCCGTTCATGGTTCCTCTCACAGTACGAAAATCCATGATGGTCCACCCAGAGACTTTCCGACGAGTGCTTGCTGATCTCGAAGGGTTTGACTTGATCTCCAAGCATCCACTCACCACCCCGAGGCCCGTCCATCGACCGAAAGCGATGTCCCTCCGCGTCGACCTCGGCATCAAGGTGACCAGGCGGGGCGAGAACGTACTCAACGTCGCGCGGATTGCGCGGGAGGCGGTGCAACGGCACGCCCGGCTTCTGCCTAGGTCAAGCGCCACTCATTGGCTCCGACACGACGACCCGGCCACGCCGAGATTCGGCGAGACATCTCGATGAGCACGAGGAGCACGGTTGAGCTTGCCCAGGCCTTTCACCTTTACACCGACTTCCTCGACCCATACGACGGGCCGCATGGCTATCTATCGATCGAAAAAGGTCTCGTAAAGGAGATCCGGGTCGAACAGGCCAACGATGGCTTGATTGTCACCATTCGCCTACCTGCCGAGGTCTTCCCGATCCTGAGGGCAGATATCGCCAAGGAACTCCGCAGTCGGGGCCGACCACTGAGTCCTCGGCAGCTCTCCCAAGGGTTGGAGCGCCTCCGTGCTCTCGCGGGTCGGAAGAAACGCCCAGCGTCGGCAGCTCCGACGGCGAAACCGCGCGGGCGAGTGCGGTCCTAGGTTCTCCTGACGGTCGTTCCGTGCACCCTCTGTGGCGCCGTCTTCGGGCGACTTCACGATTCCGCGACCGGCGCCGCGGACTCAGGATCCGAGGCCCTCCGTAAGCCGCCGCGTCATGACCTGTAGGGCGGGGGAGGGAATCCTCCGGGGCCGCCTTCTTGGTGCGTTCTTGTCAGATGGTTCCGTCTCCAAGTTGAAAGAGGTCCAATCGGACCCGCGTACTTTCGGCTCGCGTCCACGACTTGCACCTGAAGGGACGGGCGCGTCCAACGGTCAAGGGGCCGATCCGAGGTCGGCTCGAGGCGACAAGGGCAACCCAAGCCCTTGCAGAGAAAGGGAACCCTTTCAGGCTCATATCAAGCGACCTCCGGTTCCAATAGTGAGCTCGGTTTCAGCGGTAGGTCCAATTGCCGAAGGGCAAACTCTTGCTTTGAGCATTGATCGATGGGGGAATAGGATTCTCATTAGTGTTCTCTGATATTCGCCGTCGAGAACCTGGGCGAAGTGTGTGAGTCAGCTCGGGTGGGGAAGGGGCTCGAGAATGGAGTTTGCTAAGACCCCCTTGCCGATCCCGCCGAAGGTTGGCCCCCTGCAACGGCCCCTCTCCATGAAAGTGATGAAGCACGATGGATGGGCCAGAGATGCTGAGGACGTTCGTCGACGTTACCGCCACCTCGCGGCCATATACCCCATTTTCGAGGTCCTATTGGGGCTGCCTCTCGGAGCCCGTTCGAAGACCGCAGATCGGCTCGGGCTTGCAGAGGGTGCTCGCGTACTCGAGGTTGGGTGTGGCACGGGCCGAAACCTTCCCCATCTCGTCAAGCGGGTGGGACGGTCAGGACGAGTCTACGGGGTCGACGTAACACCAGAGATGATCGAGGTAGCGAATCGAACCTGCGCAAAGGAAGAGTGGTCGAACGTCGTCCTCATCGAAGGCGATGCAGAGCAGGTGGAACTGCCAGAGCCGATCGACGCAGTCTTGTTCAGCCTATGCTACGGAGTGATCCCGAATCATTTTGCGGCCCTCAGGAACGTGTGGCGACAGTTACGGCCCGGTGGCAGAGTAGTGGTCCTCGATGGGACCCTAGGGGCTGGTAATGGGTGGGACGTACTTCGACCTCTGATCACGTCTTTCAGTCGTCGGACGGTCTTGGGGAATCCCGCCAAGCGACCCTGGGAAGACCTCCGCGAAATCGCTGGAAACGTGGCCAAGGAAGAGTTGTGGCCAGGGATCTACTACATTTGCTGGGCGACGCGCAACACTGGGGTTTAGCTGTCCATGCGGGGGCGGGTCGGATGAGATGGACCGTCCAAGCCTCGGAGACGGATGGGTACTTCGAGACGACCGGCTACATGAGTTCCTCTTGAAGGAGCAACGAAGGCAGAATCGAGATCGTGGAGAGGAGAAGGACGAATTGCTCTGTCGTGTGCATCCCAAGGCGAACTCACAACATGGGCGCAAAGCAGCTCCATAGGGCCTTGACGCGCGTCCCGTGGGCTGCCCCCTCCGCCCCCGTTCTAACGTCCGCCCATCCCGGCCCGAATGTGGTCGACCAGAACCTCGCCTTCGGGGGTGAGCCGGTAGACCTTGACGCGCCGTCGGTGATTTTGGGCATGCCCTCGGACGCCCCGCACGGCACCACCATCTTCTAACGATTGCAAAGCCTGAGTCACGGAGACACGGTTTGATCCGAGAAGGCGGGCCATCCCCGACTGTGTCAGGCCCTCCGGGGCGGTCTCTCCCGGGTCCATCCTCGGGAAAGTTGCGATGTGGAGCAGTATACGGGCGCCGATCCGATATTCTTGCCAGCTCAGCCCTCGAGGTGGGGAAACCGTCGCCCCTTCAGCGGCCGAGTACTCGTGGTCCAATTCGCGCCCCTCCGGGGCGAGGCCCGCCATCGGTCGGAGCCGGTACACCCGTCGAGCGGGGTACATCTCACCGGTTCATCCGCGGTGCGGGCTCGCCCGATCCGTCGTTCGTCCATTCGATCTCGGCGATCCCTCGCACCAGGTCGCGACCCCTCTCGACACGTCGAGACCGTGCCCAATAGGCTGTGGCGGCGAGGCCGACCGCACCGATCGCAAGGATCGCGACGCCGAACGCCGCGAACTGCGGGAGGACCGAAGGGGCCGGGCCGTTCGTGGAGTGCGGAGGGGGCAGGAAGCTCACGGCGACCGTCAACGTCGACGCGGAACCGATGCTTACCGTCCCGTTGAGCGGCGAATAGCCAACGGCCTGCGCCGAGTACGAGTAGGTCCCACTACTGGCTCGGAAGGTGATGGTCTGTCCTCCCGCAGCCGTTCGGGTGATCGAAAGCGTGCTGATCAGAATCCTCAGCCCCGAAGACGCCGGGGTCAGGGTGACGCTCCACTCGAGGGTTCCCGGGACACCGGTCGATTCGAAGACGACCATCCTGAGCGGGACGAAACCCCCGGTGGCGTTTTGGCATGTGATAGCCACCGCCACGATCGATCCGGCGACTTTGACCTTTCCCGAGGCCGGACTTGCAGTATAGTTCGTCCCGCAGGAGACGGAGTAGGAGTAGGATCCATTGGGCTCCGTGAACCCGATCGTGCTCGAGGTCGCGGTTCGCGTCGTTCCGCTGAGGTTTACGACCCAGGAGGCGCTGGAGGAGAGTCCGGTCTCGGTGAAGTCCACACCGTAATACGTGGTGGAACTCGAAGCGGTGAACCGGACCGTCACATTGAGCGGTGCGCCGACGACGGTGACCGACCCCGAGCTAGGGGTGGCGTTGAAGCCCGCGATCGCCCCGACCGTGTAGGAGTACGTTCCGTTCGGCTCGAGGAAGGAGATGGGCCCGGTGGATGTAGCGGGGGATTGGCCGAGCGCGACGGTCCAACTCGTTCCCCAAGGCAAACCCGAAGCGAGGAAGGTCACCGCGGATTCCGGGATTCCGCCTACCTTGACGGTCGGGGTCTGGGCCTCGTACGTCCGCTCCCGGATCCACGTTGTGTTGAACGGGTTTGTCAGGGGCCCCGCGGGCCAGCCGGTCTGGGCTACGATAACCGGCACGGGATCGAACGGAATCCCAATGGTCAACCTCTGAAGTCCCTGGTAATTGTCCAAGAAGTAGGCGATCGATCGGTTGACCGCTTCCGTCGTGAAGACGGCGTACCTTTGAGTCGGGAAGACGGACGTCCCGTTCTCGTGGGTGGCGTTCCGGGCCGCCCAGGGCGAAGGACCGTCCTTCAACGATGTTTGAGCCTGCCAACCGACCGCGCTGGAATTCGAGGGCGTGCATGCCATGCAGCCGCCGTACCCGAGGCCTTGTCCGGTGTAGGAGATGGCTGGATTCGATTCGAAAAGGTTGCTGTAGGCGTCGACGACGGCCGGGTAGCTAAACGTCTTGTTCGTGAAGATGCCACCTCCCTGACCCGGCGTGGAATCGAGATTGATCCCCTTGTCCAGTGAGTAATTCCAACTTCCCCGCACGTGCCAAACGGAACCCAGCGAAGTACCCGCGAAACCGTCGTAGAAATTGAAGACCTTGGCCCCATTGTCGAACGCCCCATACGAAGCGCTGAGCTCTGGGGCCTCGCCCATGTATCCCGTCGCGGCGAGGTCGAATGAGGTCAAAGTTCCGAAGGAGACCGTAAGATTGGACCAGCCGCCCGCCGAAATCGAGGGCATCTTCACCCAGAGCAAGGTGCCGTTGGAGACGTTGCTCGCCCCGGATTCGATCCAGGCGTACCGAGGGTTTCCGGAAGTCGCGTCGTACACCCGGCCATTGGTCCAATTGGAGTTGATCCAAGCCCTGAACGCCGCGCTATCGATCCTGATCGGCTGTTGGTAGATGCCGGTGGCATTGGGCATGGTATTGTGGATGGAGACCCTCAGATTCAGTCCGACGTTGGTCGTCACGCCTTCTGGCCGGAGAGCTCCGGTCGCCGAGTTGGGGGATTTCCAAGTCCCTGGGTGGGTCCCCGCCGCGGCCCAATTCGAAGTGAATCCAAGCACGACAACCAGGCAGACTACACGTAGGATGACTCCAGGCCCCGGTGCTTGTCGAACGCTCCCAGCCCTCGAGGCTAGTCGAATCCGGTCGTTCAGGACTCCCAAAGAAAACTCCGTCTTGGACATCGGCGGGGCATGGGCGCGGGTGGGTCTTTAACCCGACGCGAAAAAGTCGAGGAATGCGCATCGTTCTAGGTCCACTTTCAGGACCGGGCGATCCGGATCCTGGAGTTCGAAGTGGGCGAACCGGAATTGGTCATCGGGGCCAGATAGCGGCTTGAGACGTGGTACTACTGCAGAGCGAGTATTTACGACGTAGAAGGCCGATCTCCCTGAGCTGGCCCCACAAGTCCCACTTTGGCCCTCGGCACTTCTTGCGATTTCGCAAGTTTACATCAAGGCCGTCGACAGCTCTTCCGCGAATCGATTTGCGGGGGCATGGGCTAAGGGGGGTCCACCCTTTGCTGGTCGGCCGGCCCGAGGCCGCCTAGGAGAGCATCCGAAGCTGCTCGACCGAAGGGTATGGCAGACTCGGGTGAATCGCGCCGATGCTTGATGCTGGAACTGCCGATGCTCGCCGGATCGGGCGGGTCGTCCCCTCGGGCTCCAACAACACCTGATAGAACGCGTGCGTTCCGCAGCCGTACTGCCGTTTCGCCGGCCTTGATCGGGGTACGGCATGGTCCGGGCCTCGTCCGGGACCTACAGGCCGACAGACAAGGATAGGACAAGCACTGCGATCGTCATGGTGGCCAGAGGAAGTCCACCGCGCACGAACTCGGAAAGGTGGATTTTGACGCCGAGCTTCTCGGCCGCGTCGACCAGAATGATGTTGCTCGCGGCCCCCAGGAACGTGATGTTTCCGGCGAGCGTGCTACTCGCGGCGAGCGCCATCCAGATGACCGGGGTCCCGGCACCATACCCCGCACCGGTCAGGACCGGGATCTGCAAGGCGACCCACGGGACGTTGCTGACGAGTTGGCTCCCCACCGTCGAAGTCCCAACCACGGCGAGCAGCGCTCCCGTCGAATGGCCGGGGCCGGGAATCGGGAACAGCCCCTCGAGAGTCCCAATCACGCCGCCCTGAATGGCCCCTCCGACGACGACAAACAAGCCGGCAAAGAGGAGCAAGATCGACCAGTTGACCCGCTGGACCGTCTGAGTTCGTCCGGGGCTGACGAGCAGGAGGAGGACGGCTCCCGCGAGCGCGATCTCCCAGATCGGGATCTGTGGGCCCCGAGTGACCGCCGATAGGAGGTCGAGCGTCACGAGCACTAGTATCGTGCCCGGGAAGATCACGAGAACCGGGTAAGACCGCAACCGCGGACCCCATCCGTGGCTGGGGAAGAGCCGCATTCTCCCCGTAGAGCGGGCTGCCGAGTTGCTGCCCGGCAGAATCTTGCGCCCGTAGACCCAGCGGAGATACCAGCCCCCTAGGAGCAAGTTGATCGCCGTCGGGATCGCGAGATAGCGTAGGAAAGTCGTCACCGGGGAACTGACTCCGCTCGCGATCGCGACGAGCAGGTTCTGCGGGTTGCCAAACGGGGTGAGGGTGCTCCCGATCGTCACTGAGAACGCGAGGACGAGCAAGAGGGGCTTCGGGTCGGCTTTCAATCGGGTTGCCACCCCGATCAACAGCGGCACTCCGATTACGACCAGGGCGTCGTTCACCATGAACGCGGAAACGATTCCAAGACCGACGAAGAGATCGAACGGGAGCGCGGCGGGCCGTCGGGCCCGGTCAAGGATCCACCGAGCCAGATGATCGAGCGCTCCCGCTCCCTCCAGCGCTCCCGCGAACAGGAAGAGCGAACCGAGGAAGGCTAGGGTCGGCACGGAGGAAGCGAACGAGGCCTCGGCCTCGTCCACGGAAAGCACTCCCAATGCGACAGTAGCGAAGGATCCGGCGACGAGGATGGCCCAGATAGGGGGCCCCTGGGCGGACAGTTGGCGAGCGATCACCGCTCCGAAGATTGCCGAGATGAGCACCGCGGCGACCAGGTTCATGGATCAGGGGCTACGGTGGGCCCGAGCCCCCGCAGTTCATAGAGTTAGGGAATTGAGTGGTTCGATTGACGCGAATCAATCGTTGTCCCATGGCCGGGGCCGCGCCCTTCGACCGGTTACTACGCCCAATGCAAGTTGGGCCGATACCTTTGGTCTCGCGTGCTTGACGGGCGCGTCCACGATGGAGGGACCTGGGTCTAGTAGCGTCTCAGCGCGTCCAAACTCATTGAAATAGTCCATCGCGGGTGCTCGTGGCCGTGTCAGGTGAGTCGACCTCCGCCCAGCGACCGCCGGCGGACCTGCAACGTTCTCCGCCCGCCGCGGCGCATGCAAGGTGGACCCTCGCGCTTGCGTCGATCGGAGTCTTCATGGTGGTCCTCGACGGCCTCGTCGTCGTCACGGCCTTGCCTCTCATCCATCACGACGTGGGGGGAGACGTTGCGTCCCTCCAGTGGATCCTCAGCGGCTACCTGCTCGCCTTTGGGGCCGGAATCATCACGGCCGCGTCGCTAGGGGACCGGTATGGTCGTCGGAACCTGTTCGTTCTCGGACTCACCATCTTTTCGGTTTCTTCGGCCGCCTGCGCTCTCTCACCCGATATTGTCGTCCTGATCCTCGCGCGGGTCGTCCAAGGGGTCGGTGCGGCCATCGTGATGCCGACGAGCCTTTCGATCCTTGTTGCCTCCTTTCCCCCACAAAGACGTGGGGCGGTCCTCGGAATCTTTGGCGGCGTCGCCGGGGTCGCGGTAGCGGCCGGCCCAGTGGTCGGAGGCGGGATCACCCAAGCGCTGACCTGGCATTGGATATTCTGGATCAATGTGCCTATTGGGATCGTTGCAGCAGCGCTCTCCATGCGCCTGATCCCCGAATCGCACGGCGACGAGTCGCGTCTCGACCTCGGGGGGGCCGCGATCGTCACGGCCGCGAGCGTCGCCCTGCTTTGGGGACTGATCCGCGGCGGTAGCCTCGGTTGGTACGCGCCGGAGGTAATCCTTTCGTTCGCGGTCGGGGTTGTGCTACTCGGAGCCTTGGCTATATGGGAGCGTACGGCGGAATCGCCGATCCTCCCGGCTCGATTCTTCCGGAATCGAACCTTCCTCGCGGCGAATATCGTCGCATTCCTCAGCTTGGGTGCGCTGATCTCGGCAGCGCTGTTCATGTCTCAATACTTCCAGTACGTCCTAGGCTACTCCCCTTTTGATGCCGGGATCAGGTTCCTTCCGTGGACCGCCACCCCGCTCATCGTAGCGCCTCTCGCAGGGCGATTGGCAGATCGAATCGGGCCTCGCCCACTGATGATCATCGGGTTGCTGCTCCAGGCGGTGGGGCTGGCCGCGATCATCGACCTCGCGAGCCCGACGATATCGTACGAGGCGCTCGTGCCCGCACTCATTGTCGCCGGGGTCGGGATATCAATGGTCCTTCCCTGCGTCCCATTGGCGGCGTTCTCCGCCGTCCCAAGGGCGGAGTTTGGGAAGGCATCGGGAATTTTCAATTCGATGCAACGGTTCGGGGGGGCGTTTGTCATCGCCGGCGCAACCGCGGCATTCACCGCCGAAGGGAGTCTGCGCTCCGCCAGCCAGTTCGTATCGGGGTTGCGCTATGCCCTGGCCGTTTCGGCGATCCTATCGGTTCTCGGCGCCCTAATTTCCGTAGCGGTCACCGATCGAACCGAACATCGTCCAGCCAGCGCTGACCCCATCCCGGAAGCAACCGCTGCCGCGGGATGAAACGAGCCGTGTCCCCGGCGTTGCGGGCGAAGTTCACTGCGATCTCATTCGACGGGGACAATGGCAGTGTGCCTACGGAGAGAACTCCGCACCGCGACGTCCCCCGACTGGAGCCGGAGTAAAGATTTCACGGGGGAGGCTTAGGACTCACCTCCTCCGCTCGGCATTCGAAGTGGAGAGAAGTTCGTCGATCCTCGCCGACTGCTCATTCATGAGCGATTCGAACGCCGGGCCGGCCATCCGGTCGCGACCCTCATGGCTGACATGCTGCCAGCGAATGGTTACCTTCGTGAACGACCCGACGGGCTCGAAATCATCGGTCTCCACGACGGGGGAGTCCGGCCGGTTGCTCGCATGCCAACGGACGACGGTTCGACGGCCGGGAATGATTTGAAGGAATTCGCCCATAAACCGGCTCGTGGAATCGCCCTCCCCTCGGACGGCGATCGAGAATCGCCCTCCAACTCGAAAGTCCAGTGTTTCGACCGTAACTTTTGTTGGGTCGGGATCCCAGATGAGCGGGATCGTCCCAGGGTCGTTGTAAATGTGAAACAGCTTCTCCGGCGAGCCCCGGAAGATCCGGGTCATCTGGGTCTCAAACTCACTCGGCTGAGTGAAGATTGCCCGCTCATCGGGCTGCGGGTGGTTCTTGGCCTGCGCCGTCATGGCTGCGTCCTCCCCGGCCGATGACGAATGGGATGAGATGCTGAGGCGTCCAGCTCGATCAACTTGCCAAGTCGGTCAAGGCGCCCTTCTACGACGTCCCGGAATTCGTGGACCCATTCGTCCAGCTCTTGAAACGGAAGTCGGCGTAGCGAGTAGAAGTGTCTCTGCCCCTCCGCGCGCACCTGGACGAAACCGGCCTGGTGTAGTATTCGGAGATGGCGCGACACCCCCGGTTCGCAGACCGAAAGTCGACTCACGAGCTCCCCGACGCTCTGCTCTCCGACGCGCAATCGCTCCACGATCCGCAACCGGGTCGGCTCCGCCAGGATGCCGAACGCCTGTCCTGGGTTCCACATGGCCAAGGCATAAATCTATGTTTATATAAAGATTGACTTGATTATGGGCAGCTTCGCGCCGTGTTCGGAAGACAAACGTGGGCGACTGCCCCTCGGCTAGACTGCTGGGGACCGAGTTCAACGGCGGATTCGCCCTCGATGGTCAAGACAACGCCTGCGAAAGGATCCTGACGATTGACCAGAAGTTGACCCCCCTCGGGGGGGTCGCCGTCGAGAGATCAGCCGGGGGGGCGTCGCTAGCAAACTCGACCCCTCCTAGGGCGGCCTCAGATGAAGCCTTCAGGGCATCCTTCGCACCCGGCAACATTCAAGGTACTCAATCCCCTGGCAACGTTGGTCAATGGCAACTAGCGTCGGGTCCTCCGATTCCTCGACGACCCTGTGGACGCTCGCAGTCTACCAATTGCTTGCCAGCAATCGGGGCGGTTTGTTCGTGGTCTACATGCCCCTCTTCCTCGTCGAAGCTCGAGGGGCGTCCGACGCTCTCGCATTGGGCCTCGTCTCAGCGGGATACATTCTGGCGAGCCTGACGGGGCCGGTGGTCGGTCGGTGGTCCGATCGGTTGGGGCGGCGCAAACCCTTCTTGCTCCTCGGCGAGATTGGGTCGTTTCCCCTCTTCCTCGCCATTCCCTTCTTGCCGAGTGCCCTGGCTTGCGGCGCGGCATTCATCGCCGCCCAGGTCGTCCTCTCGTGCGCCGCGCCCGCGTTGAATGCCTTCGTGGCGGACGTCAGCGCGACGCAGGCCCGGGGCACCGGATATGGGCTATTGAACGCCACCTCGTCCTGGGGTAGCATCGTTGGCTTTGTGGTCGCGGGTGCCCTGGTGCTGCCGTTCGGCCCGGGCGTCGTCTTTTACTTCGTCGCGGCGGTGATGGTGGGCACGGTCCTCGTCGTGGCCCTTTGGGTTCCGGACCTCCGCCAGACCCCCTCTCCGACCCGAAGGCCGCTGCGTGAATTCCGTCCAGTCACTGTATTCGCCGTGGCCGTCTCGGTGCGCTCGCTCGGCGCGGGAGCGGTCGCCACATTCTACGGGGTGGACGCGGTCCACCTGGGGGCGAGCAACCTCGACGTTTCGATCATCGCGATCTCCGGGTTGGTGGCGGCGGGCATCGTCTCGATCCCGTTCGGCCGATACATCGACCGACGCGGGGAGATCCGGGGGATTTTCTACGGGACGATGATCATGCTCGCCGGGTTGCTGTTCTTTTCCTTCGCCACGAGTTGGCAGTGGTTCGTCCCCGGCCAAGTCCTTCGTTGGCTAGGGTTCGCTTTGATGGGGCCGGGGATGCTGGCATTCGTCTCACGAATCGCGCCCACGGGGCATCGGGCAGAATATCTCGGGGTATTCTCCCTCGTCAATTCGACGATGTGGAGCGCGGGCCCCTTCTTGGGGAGCTTGAGCCTCCTACTCGGAGGAGCCCCGCTCCTCTATGCGGTCGCCGTAGGGACAACCATTGCATCCATCATCGCAATAGAAGGGATCTACCGAGGCCCACGCGGACGGACCGAGTCCCCTCCTGTGTGACCTGCCTTCTTGCTCTTGATACGGGCTTGCCTCGAGCTTCGGTCGGCTCGGTCCGCTCGTCCTTCGGCCCTACATCCACCCTCTAGGGCTCGTATGGAGGCAATCACCCTGCGGACGATACCCACCCTTGCTAGTTCCCGCCTCGAGCGGATACTCGGAGGAGCACCCCGAGGGGCCCTATCCTTGGGCCGGCAAACCCTGTCGGTAGCGGTCCTCTAGGGCGGCTACTAAGTTGTCCCAGTAGAGCTTGGTGCCCTTGACCCAGTCGGCCTTGGGAGGAAAGTTCGGAACCATCCAGCGCTCGACGAGAACCAAGGTGAGGCGCGTCTTCTTCGGACCCAGGCGAGTGAGCTTGTAATCGACAGTTTCGAGGTCCGCCTCATCGATCTGGTCCACGTGCCAGGCATCGGGAGGGTGCAGTCGGACCAGTTCAACGGCGACCTTCAGCGGCTTGACCTTCGGTGGAGAGCGGCGTACTCGGACGATCCGGTCCTCCGATAGGTGGAGCATTTGGAATCGGGGTTTAGAGCGGGAGAACTTGCCATCATCCGTTCGAAAGTCGGTGCACCAATCGTAGGCGTACCGCAGCGGAACGGCGATCGACTTGGAGATTCGGGCGAGATGGGTCGCGTAGACCCGCCGACTGTCTTCGGGCATGGGACCACCCATACGGCTTATTCGATAAGACTTGACGGTGTGTCAAATGGAGCTAGGACTGAGCTACTGCCGATCCGATCACTGTCCACGCTGCATCGCGGCCTGCCGCGAATCCTGACCCCACGCCGTGCGCCGTCGCTCGAAGCGGAACACACTCGCATTCAGGGCAGGAATCCTTCCGCCCGGGGATTGCCCCCGCCTTTGACATCCATGGGCTCCTATCTCCGAAGGAGTTCTGGAATCTCGTCGAGCGAGCGGATCCTTGGGCAAGGGTCGGGAACATCCCTACCCGTACGGTCGATCCAAATCGGTATCAGCCCACTCCTCCGGGCGCCGTCTACGTCCTGCTTCACAGAATCTCCCACGTGTACCGCTTCGGACGCTTGACACGCCGATCTCCGCAAAGCGGCCAAAAAGATGGCCGGGTCGGGTTTGTCGGCTCCGACTTCTTGGGAGTAGGTTACGGAATCGAAGAGAGGGGTAAGGCGGTGGTACTCGAGGATTTTCAATAGTTCGTCGCTGTGATTCGAAATGAGCCCCGTCCGAAGGCCGAGTGCACGAAGCTTCGTGAGCGCCGATCGTGCCTCCGGATAGAGCACGACGCGCGAAGGATCCTGGAATATCGCTTCGAAGGCCCGCAGAAGGCCCTCCCTATCGTGGGTGATTCCCAACTCGTCTAGGATCGCCCCGTCGAACCGGCGCCAGAACTCCTGTGTTCGTCCCCGATACCCAAAGATCTCACGCCCCAGACTCCGGGTGACCTTCTCGAGTGCGTCTTCAACGCTCGACCTCGGGAACTCTTGTCCGAATTGGGCGCCCGTGGATTTCCACACCGCGATGGGGTCGTCGCCCGGTGGCGCGTAGTGGGCCAGTGTGCCGCCGAAGTCGAAAAAG
Source organism: Thermoplasmata archaeon (assembly GCA_035945215.1). Lineage (GTDB taxonomy): Archaea > Thermoplasmatota > Thermoplasmata > Lutacidiplasmatales > UBA184 > Lutacidiplasma. The sequence goes on along the minus strand of DASZAJ010000002.1, from coordinate 87,833 downwards.
ACTGTCGTGACCTTCATGGCGGATTGCGTCGATAGAATCCTCGCTGGCAAAGGATTTTCGAGGAGGCCGGGGGGGCTCGGTCCGCGGTGATTGGGACCCACGCCGTGAGCATCCAATCTCGTTGTGATCGAGAGCAGGACGGTTTCCTGCATTCATGCCATCGCACTCGGACGTGGTTTCCCAACGCCGAACGCCTTGATCCGATTCTCTTCGGGGGTGGGGGAAGGGTGATGGACGGCGCAACTATGGTAGAGTCGCCCGAAGCCCCGAGATCGAGGGCATTGGTCGCCCGAGAAGGCGGCCCTGTCGGCCAACGACCGCGCAGTCGGGGTCATATCAGGCCGATTCTCACCCACTACAAGATCCCCTGCAATCCAGGCATCTTGGTCCGGGTTAGGGGCAGAGTTCGGGAATGGTCCAGAGCAAGGCAAAGACGGTGGATGCCTACCTGGCGGAGCTGCCGGAGGACCGGCGGGAAGCGATGGACCGAATTCGAGCGATCGCCCGGAAGACCCTGGTCGGCTTTGAGGAAAGAATGGAATACGGGATGCCGACCTTCCGGCGCAGCCCCTCAGTGGGCCTCGCGTTTGCGAGCCAGGTCCAATACATCTCGCTCTATGTCGGGGAGCAGGTCATCGCCAAACATCGAGCGCGCCTCAGGAAGTTGAAGGTCGGGAAAGGTTGCGTCCGCTTCGTCCCGACGGGTCAGATCGATTACAAGCTCATCGAATCGCTCTTCCTGTCCGCAAGGTAGTCAGCGGTCGGTCTGCCCCGCGGAAAGTGTCCCTCCCATCAATTTGGCCGCCGTCATTCCCGGTCAGCGGGGGAGCGTGAGTTGACGTTCTCGCCTTCTTCCCGGCTTTACCTGCCTGGCGGTCCGTTGATTGCGCGACCTGATCAGCAAGATCAGTCGAGGCCCGGGCGACCAGCCCGATTGGGCGTCCACCGCGGCTTGTCGGATTGCTCCATTCCTCGATCGGTCGGAGGAGCCCGCCCCTTTCCACCGAAATCCCTGTTGGCGAAGGATCCGCCAGATCGCCCCTCGGGAGTACGTAACCCCCCAATGCACCGTTAGCTCCGACGCCAGTCGGTCTAGTGTCCAAGCTCCTGCGGTGTGTCCGCGAGCGATCGGATCCGTCGCAAGGATCCGGGCAAGATCGGCTTGGATCATTCGATCGACCTTGGGGGGTCGGCCTGGCCGACGCCGAGCTCGGAGTCCCTCAACGCCGTGCGAATGGAGCCGCCGGCGCCAAGACCAGACCGCAGTGAAGCTTACCCCCAACCGATGCGCTACTTCACGCTGAGTCATCCCACGCAACAGGAGGGCGGCGCCCTCGAAGCGGCGCGCCTCGAGCATCGCCGTATCTCTTCGAGGGTAGCCCCATCTCGCCATCTAACGGCCTCAGGCTCTCGGATTAAATTCAATTACTAGACGGGATTCAGATATAGGACCCCGTCGTCGGGCTCCTGGTGAAAAGCTCCCCGACGCCCTCGTTTTTCGGACCGATGCTCGTGGTTCGAGATTTCGAGGCTTCTCTGCACTTCTATCGCGACGTCATCGGTCTCCACGGCGAAGGCGAGAGTCCCTACGCCGAATTCGCTACCGACGCGACCAAGCTCGTCCTTCTCGACCATGCATTCTGGAAGACCGTAGGGGGCCTCGGGGGTCCCACTCCGCGAGCGTGGCGGCGGGAGGGATTGGTCCTCGCCATCCAAGTCGCCGATGCCGATTCGGAGTACCTTCGGATCAAGGCCGCAGGGGTCGCCATCGCATCCCCGCCAGCAGACCGGCCGATGATGGGACTAAGGAACTTCCAGATTTACGATCCCGACGGGAATCTCGTGGAAGTGACGTCTCCACTTTCCCGCCCGATGGGATCCAAGAAATAGATCGGCGACTGGAACCCGCATTCTCGTTGCGTGTGGACTCTCGGATTCATAGTGCGCCCGATGACAAATTGACCAATTCCACGCAAACGCAGCGCCGCATCAACCGGTCTTTTGAAAACGGGATTGAGGCGTTCAACACAGAGCCATTGACAGGTTCGACCCTGCGATCGAACCTTCCGGTCCGAGCCGTTCGCCACCGAGGGCCGGTCGACGCAGAGGCTGCGGTCAGTCCTGGGCCACGTCGGGCAATGCCGCAAGGGGGTTGGCCCGTTCGCCACGAGTTCGGCCGACGACAGGATGACCTGACCTGCGGGTGCGAAGTACCTGCCGAAACCGGGTCCCGAAGCCGCTGCCTAGGGACCGGTATGTGTGAGTTGCGAACTCACTTCCCAGAGGCGCTTTCGGGCTTCGGGATTCGACCCGTCACCGGGTGTCGGGATCGGCTTACGCTTCGCCCATAGTCGGCCAGATACCTGACCTGCATCCGGGGAGGTTGCGAGCCAAACTGCCGTGTCAGCACCCTTCTCCGGTGTCCCTCCGAAGAGCGTCGTCAGGAACTTCCAGAAACCCCCGACCTCATCGAGCAGGTGGGTGTGGGAAACGAGGCCCGGGTGGATCGCGTTCACCACGACCCCGCTCGAAGTCCATCGTTCTGCGAGCTCCTGGACGAGCATCACTTCGGCGAGCTTCGTCGTGGGGACCGAGTTCATGATCGTATATTTCCGCCGGGTCACCATCAGGTCATCGAACGGGATCCTCGCATTTCCGTACCTCGAAGCTACGACCACTAGCCGACTCGGCGCTCCCCGCTTGAGGGCGTCCGCCAAGAGGTTCGCAAGAAGAAAATGACCCAGGTAGTTCACCTGGAAGGTTCGTTCGATTCCATCTGCGGTCTCACTCCGGTGTTTCAGAAAGACACCGGCGGCGAACACCGCGATATTGATCGTCGGAAAACGTGCCAATAGCTTCGCGACGCCCGCTCGAATCGAAGCGAACGAGGCAAGATCGCCGTCGACGACCTCAACGGACGCGCCCGGCACTAGACGTGTAATCTCCGCAACGGCGGCGGCCCCTCGAGCGGGGTCTCTCGAGAAGAGGACTACCTTAGCCCCCGCTCGGGCGAGGCCGATCGCGGCCGCCTTCCCGATGCCGGAAGTCCCACCCGTGACCAGCGCCACCTTTCCTTCGGCGTTCCCCATGGGCATGCCTACGACTCCAAGGTTATCAACGTAGGTGGCGCCGGGGTCTTGGCAAGACTAGCGGTCAGGCGTGGTTCCTCAATTGACCAAAACGCGATTCGCTCCCGATCGCCACAACTCTGGTGAGCTCGGGAGGCAGACGTGTGGGGCGATCTAGTCGGGCCGCCGTCTTCGAGGAGGCTTCTCCCTCTCCGACCGATGGGATTCAGTTCATCAAGCCTGGCGGTCGCCAAGCTCTTGGCAACCCGTGGTTCATCCGGCCTGTGGGGGTCGGGGCGACTCCGGGCAGTGGTTCACCCCTTCCCAGTGGGGGACCGCAAGTCGTCGACCTTCGTCCGGCGGGAAGCAGCGCGGCGGTCTCACGAATTGGCCGTATAGTATTCGCCGTCGCGGGCGCCATTATTCTAGCTGTCGGAGTAGTGTTGTTCCCCGGGCTGAGGCTTGCTTCCATCGGGGCGGTCCGAGATCCGATTACGGACGCCTCGAGCCTCATTGCCCTGGGCGCGGGCCTGCTCGCAATCGCGGCGATCGGCGCTCTCATGAACGAACCCACGGAACTATGCTTCGATGATCAGGGACTGACCGTCGAATCCCGTCGTGGGGGCCCGGTACAGTTCTCGTGGAGCGACCCCAACCTCAGAGGTTCCATGTCCCACGCGGTCTATACCAGCCCGCAGCGCGCCGCCGACCCGCCGAAAGGGTGGGTCATCACCCTTCACACTCAACGGGGGAAAGTTAGCTCCGCGATCCCGTTCGATGCCGGGAATGCGATCGAGGAAAGAATCCGGAGGCTCGGCATTCCTTCGGCTCAGGCCACGTTGCCCTGGGTGGGGCGCGGCCGCGAGGCCTCGGTCCTCGAGATTTTCGAGTTTGCAGCGAACGGCAGCTTAGGAACGACCAAGATCCCTCTGTCCAAGCGGACGACGTTCCCCCGCGAGAAGGGTCGCCCGCCGGTGCCTTAGGCCCCCCGAATCCGGGGGGTCGCACCCAGCGGCGGCGAGTTGGCCCTGTATCGGCGAGCCGGGCAATCGCGTCTTCGCCCGCCGGGCACTGATCACCTCGATTCGTCGGTCCATGGACCGGTCGCAGGGTCCTCGCCGGGGAAAGTGTCGCGACCCGAAGTTCAACGTGGGGCCAACCTGAGTTGGACTCTCCCCCGCCGAGCCCAAGGTCTTCGTCGATCGGAGAACCGTTCCAACCGATGGAGGCCACCGATGGGGCCGCGTCAGCTCGGTATTCGGCCCCGGGACATGACTGAGTTTATCTTCGAACGGGATTCCTTAACCCCATGCCCCGAACCCCAATTGCCGATACGCTCCTACTTCGGAACCGGCGAATCAGGGTCTGGGAGATGGTGTTGAAGCCGGGCGAAACCTATCCGCTCCACCGACACGATCACCCATACCTTTCGATTTGTCTTGACCCGGCTCGCCTCGAGCTCATCGGATCGGATGGCCGAACCCTGAGGCTTACCTTGCGCCGGGGAGATTTTGTCTGGGACCGCGCCCCGGAGATCCACGCGGTTCGAAACGTGGGCCGTACCAAGTTCCGAAATCGATTGATCGAGGTCCTGGGCTAGGGAAAGCCGGGCCGATGCCGCCCCAGGGACGTACCTCGTGGCTTCGGGCTGGTTGCGCGGCCTTTCGGGACGCCTGAGTCCCACGCCTAGGTCCCGGCAACGGTTGCCTTCATCGTCTCATGGAGGGTTCGGGGGGCCTATCTCCCTCGACATGATGATCTCGTCGAATACCACCCCAGCGCGACGGAAGGTCCCGGGTACTCGGCCCCGTTGGGTGAAGCCGAAACGGCGGTAGAGTCGAAGCGCTGGCTCGTTCCCCGCGATCACATTCAAGGTTAGGACTGAAAACTTACCCTCGCACTCTGACAGGACGTGTTGCATCAGCTGGGTGCCGATACCGCGGTTACGATGGCTCGGCAGGATCGCGATTCCGAGAGAGCCGACGTGATGGTCTTCGAGATGGCCCGCTCGAACTACCGTACAGAGGCCCACCAGGCTACGATCGTCCTCCGCTACAGAAGCGAGCATGTCGCCCGCAAGTATCCGCTTCCAGACGTTTCCAAAGTGGGCCGATTCCTCACCCAAGGTTGGTCGCTGCTCCATCGTGAAGACTCCCAAGCCCGGGTTGGCGGCGAGTTCGTCGTATCGGGAGTAGTACAGGGCAACCCAGCCTTCGTAATCCCCCCATCGAAGCTCCCGAACGTTCACGGCGCCGGGGACAGAGCCTGTCTCAGAAAAACCCTCGGTCGACCTTGAAGAGCGAACGAGGAGGTAGCCTACATTTGGGGCCGGAACGATATTCGCCGTGCGATTTCCCAGCGTACATTCCCGGGATTCCGCGCCCTCGCGGTCGCAATGGCTTTGGCGTTCCACCCTTGACTCTCATGGTCCGATGGCGCCCAACCCACTGGTCGTGATTATCCGAGGTCCGATGGGGGCCGGCAAATCCACCCTCCTACGAGCGCTCGCGGGACGTCGGGAGTTCAGATTCTACGTCCTCGATGCGGACGCCGCGGGCGCCTTCCATCCGAGCGACCCGCACGGCGAGCACCTCGAGGATGAATGGCCCGCCGAAATCGAGATTCTCGCCCTCCACGCGAGGATTATCTCAGGTCGCGGGTTGAACCTGATCACTGACCCTGGCGAACTTCTGACCCACCGTGAGGTAGATCGCTTCCTGCGAATCATGCGACGATCGCGCCGCGATCCTTCAGTCGTTCTTCTCCGACTTGTGGTGTCGCCGGAAAACGCGGTCGCCCGGAAGACCACGGTAAGCGCGCGATATGTCCGGGCCAGCAACCTGGGGTGGCAGCCTGCGCCGGTCCGCGGTGAATTCGTCATCCAAACGGACGGTCTGAACGCTCCGGCGGTGGGTCGGGCCGCCGCGGCGATTCTACGGAAGAGGGCGGGGGTCCTACTCGGGCGTCCTCAGCCGAGGCTGCGTCGAGTACCGAGGCGGATTCGCCGGAAGCGAACCCATCGCCCAAGTAAGGATTGAAAGTAGCTACGTAGTCTGGACCTCGTCCCGGTGAGTTATCCTCTGGCCGGGCCGGCCGAACTGCCTTCCGACCCGCCTCAGAGGCCACCACTCGATTGGGCCGTAAGAACCTGCTACGAGGCCCGGGGATGAATTCGACGGTGATGATGAAGATTCGAATCCTGGCCCGCGAGTGGGTTGGTCCGACGCGGTTCCGACTGCGTACGGGTCCTTGGGTTCACAAATGGGGGGCCGGCTCCGATGCCCCAACAAGCTGAGGGGCCTGGTTCGAACGGGGGCGCTTGGGGAACGAAGAAAGCCCTGATAGTTCGGGATCGACCGCGGTGACGGTGTCAATGGGATTCTCGAGGTCGCTGGCGTCGGAACCGTCGGATCGCTCGGATGGCGAACACGGCCGAAACGACCGGAATCCCCACGATCAAGATCCAGAGGACGAGATTCGGGGTTCCCGTCGGGTACCAGGCCTGCCAGTTGTCGCCGATAACGAGCGAGAACAAGGCGATTCCCGAGGCCACCCCAACGGATCCGTATCGCGCCGGCCAACGTACGGGATCCTTCCCTCCCCTCACCTCAAGGAAGAATGCGGCCACGAACGCGACGGCGGCGATCAGAACCGCGAAGGCGCCCACTTGCGGAGTCCACGACCAGAAGAAGAAGCGGGCTTGGCCGGAATACGTTGTGCAACTCGCGCACTGCGTCCCGGGGGCGTAGGCGGTGGGTCCCCAAGCTACGATCATTGCTGCGGCCAGGACGGAGAGGCCCAGGTCGACGATCGTAGCACCATGGACCAGGGCAGGGAAGAACGCTCGATCGCGGGCGATAGCGCCCCGAAATACGGCGACGAGGCCCGCAAGGATCCCGATTGCAAGGTCGGCCCACAGCGCGATATCAAGGTCCAGCGCGGATTGTACGGGGCGAGGTGTCCCGGGCTGCAGATTCGGGGACACAAAGTAATCCCCTGGTGGGCCGATCGAGAACAACCGGGAAGGGGAGGTGTAGGAGGTTCCCGGAAACGACTCATTGAACGACCACAACGGCGTCAGAAGTCCGATCGCTAGGCCGACCGTGCCTAGCGCGGCCAGGCCGAGGACCATCGTGAATCGAGCGGACGACCGCACGCCTTGCCCAGACGAATCAGTTCAGATAACAGGCTCGAATTCGCGCGTCGCCATGCAACGTCAGGGCTCAAAAGCAGAGAGGGGTCCGTGGACCGACCCGACCTCGGGTGGATGTCCCAGCCGCTCCCCGTCGCACTTTGTGGATCGGGCGATGTCTCGCCGATGCCGTTGGGCCCGAGCGAGGCGGAGCCTGTATTGGGGGGGGGCGGCCTGGATGCAATCCGGGTCCTGCTCATCGGGATGAATAGGGGACCGCCGGCAGGGCAAATCGCGCTCATGACCTAGGGCGGGCCCAAGTCCGAGATTTGGGCTCCCGATTGCTAACTGGAGATGACTCCCGCAATACCGCGAAACGCCGGGTCGGCGCTGACCAACCGAGCTCCGGCCTTCCGGGCGGTCACCAGAATGATCGCGTCGGCGAGGCTGGCCGAACGTGCCCGGTCGCGTAACTCCCTTCGGATCGGTCCGGCCTCCTGGGCGATGTCCGCGGTGACGTCCCACAGATGGCTCATTCGTCGTATGGCGCTGCAGGCCGGGGCAATCCGATCCGACGCTCCATCCGCGTCCAATCGAGCCGAGACCTCCGCGATCGTTAAGGAAGAAGTATGGACACGAGCCGTACCGTCGACGAAGTATCGCATTCGGAGGGAAGCGCCCGTCGGTGTTTGGTGCAGATATTCCCACCATGCCCACGTGTCGAATAGGACATCAGATTCGGTCACGCCAGAATCCCTCCTTGGCCCGTTCGAACGGCCGGTACGGGAGATCCGCCAACAGCCCAAATGCATCGGCCACGGCACTTTGCAGGACCGCGTCGACGGGATCCCCCGCCGCCAATCCCGCCCGACGGGCCTCGCGGAGTGGGATCATCAAGGCAAGTCCATTGCCGACCCGCCGGACATGCCCGGCTATCCGAAAGGGCGTCATGTTAAACGAATCAGTTTTACGAGGATTTAAGCGTTCCTTTTGGGGCGAACGATGATCGGGGTTCGGGCGGCGCGTTCGAGTCGAGGATCTCCGCATCGTGCACCTGAACCGGTCAACGTCAATAAGGGGTTCTCGGACCATCGATAGGCTCCTCGCGCTGGCATCGCCCCCTGTGTTCTCGGTTCCGCGACCGGCGATCCCCGCGATCTGAGAAGGGCGAGGGTCGCCGCGTCACAACCGATCCGTCGACGCGAAACGTCCACGGAGTCCGCTTCCCGGCCTCCTGCGGCGGTCCCCGGGCTAGGTAGGTTTCCACCAGCGACCTGGGAAGGACCTACGGAGGGGCGCGCCCCGTTCGGGGTCCGGAATTCCCCGATAGGGCCCAGGTAAGGACGCTCGAAGATCAAACTTTAGGGTCCTATTCGCGGGGGCAAAACGATAGGCGAGGAGCCGCCTGCCGACGAACGAGAAGGCATGCGAATTCTCCCCATCTCCGAGCTTCCGGAATATCTCACCGCGAGTTGGGGAACCTTGGTTTGGTCGGACCGGGACACGCCGTTCGACCGAAAGTTCCTGAATCGGGTCCGGTCGCTCGGGGTACCGCTGGCGAGTTACCTCGGACTCGTCGCGGTCGAGGGCGACGAGGTCCTCGCCCAAGTCATGATCGGGCACTATCGCCTGACGGCGTCGCGGGGGACCGAGGAGATTTCGGGGATCGAGAACGTGGTCGTTCGCCCGGACGCCCTTCACCGGGGGCTATGCACGGCCCTCCTTACGGAAGCCCATCGGCGGGAATCCGTGGCGGGGCACCGATGGGCGATGCTGTGGACGCAGCGATCTTGGGGCGCGCATCGGCTGTACGAGCGACTCGGTTACCGGGACATTTACTCCCCACCGACGGCGGTCCGGCCACCGGGGGAGAAACGAGCCCCTCGTTTGCCCAAGGGATTCCGCCTGCGCGGGGCCCGCGGGCGAGACGGGCGATTGCTCACGTCGCTGCGACGACGGTCGACGCGCGGTCGATGGGGCTTCCGAGACCGTTTTTCGAGGGCCTTCCCGGCGCGTTTCGCCCTCGGATGGAGGAACGCCAAGGACCATCACTTGCTCCTGCACGGCGGAGCCGCCGTGGGCTACTTCGCTGGCGAGGAGAACGCACGCGGCGTCGAGGTCAATGAAGCCCTCGTCCTGCGGCCGGAGTTCATTCCGGCCCTCTTGGACGGAATGCAAGCCCGAGCCCGGGGCCGGTGGCTCGAGCTCGGATGTACTACCTTCGTCGTAGAGGCCCAGGAACAACTCGAAGAGCGGGGCTTTTCATTGGCGCGTAGTTGTCACAAGACGCTGATGGCGCGGGCGCTCCCCGACCCAACCGATCGGTCGGTGGCCGTGCTGCGTCGGACCGCCGCGAGTTCCCGATTCTCCTGCCATCGCGGCGACATGTTCTGAACGGCGAGCAAGGCAAGCGCCCTTGAGCGGCCCGCATATTGGACTGTCGCGGGGAGGTTCGCTCCGACCCGGGGCGATGTCCGCGTCGTTCGCGGTCGGCCAATTTCACGGCCGTTTCGGAGCCCAGCTGCCGGAAGGGTCCTTGTCTCACCACCTCGGTCTTCAAGGTGAGTGCTCCCACACTCGAAGAGGCTGGGTTAATGGCCGAAGGCACAACCCTCCTCGTCCGAACGGCGGTCTCGAGAGCGATGGCCGGCAGGCGTCGGCATCGGTGGACGGCCCGAACGGCTCAAAACGTCGTGAGGCTCCGCTGGGCGCGATGACCCCGCCGGACGCGGTCACCGTGCAGACCCTCGAAGCGATCTTGGCCGTGTTCAATCGACACGACCTAGACGCGATCATGGGTTACTTCTCGGAGGATTGCACCTTCGATTTCCCGCGAGGCCCGGATCCCTGGGGAAACCGGTACGTCGGCAAAGCGAATGTCCGAGCCGGCCTGGCGCGTCGATTCGAGGGTCTCCCGGACGTCCATTACGGAGAGGATCGGCACTGGGTGGCGGGGGACCGCGGGGTCTCGGAGTGGCTCCTCACGGGCACCACGCCGCAAGGTGAGAAGGTTCGAGTTCAGGGATGCGACCTATGGGAGTTCGAGGGCGGGAAAGTCGCCCGGAAGGATTCGTACTGGAAGATCGTCGAGAAATGACGCCGCTACTCCCAGCGCACTTTCTCGCGAGAGGAGCGTGGTCCGAATGGCGCATTCCGCCAAGGCCCTCGTCAAGGTGGGCGATTTCGTGGTTTGGCGACGGATGGGCCCCTAGTTCCGCTCGAGTCATGTTGGCGGTTCAGATCCCCCGACGCGGATTGGTTTGGAACCGCCAAGAGGGCGCACGTTACGACCATGAACGAGACGGGTCCGGAGGGGGCGGATGACCCTCGCGGCCCAACCGCGACAACAGGTCCCGGACCACCGTCTCGACGGTTCCGGAGGCATCCACGGTCGATCCATAGGCGAACTCGGTCGCCTTCGCATAGACCGCTCGGGCGCTTTCGGCGCCATGGGGTAAGCGACGTCCCGCATCCCTCTGGATGCAAACTTCAAGCGGAGCGGCCAGCGTGAACACGAAGCTGGGGACCTTGAGATGCGCCAGCAAGTCCTCGATTTGCGCCTCCCAGTAGAAGTTCCCATCCACGATCACCGGCCTCCGTTCCCGCAGGGCCGTTCCGGCTACTTCGATCGCGAAGCGATTCGCCGCGAGGAACTCGGATAGTTCGCCGGTATTCCAGAGGCCGTGTTCGTCCAGGAGGTCATCGATGGAGATGTACTCCGCGCGGAAGATCTCGGAAATTCTCCGCGAGACCACCGACTTGCCGACTCCCAATGGGCCCCGGATGATGACGAGGAAGCTCACGAAGTCATCCTAGGGAACCGTATTGCGACGGGGCGAAGAAACTGCATCGGTCCGACGAATCGGCCAACGCGTTCCTGGATTGGTCGAGTTATGGTTTCCGGGCATTCGAGGTGGGGCGAGGTGGGAGGACAGATGGCTCCATGTGAGCCCCCGCTGTGGTGTTCCCGGCGGCGGAGCGGAGGTGTCGTTCCGACGCCCATTGGAGAGGACCCCCACCGAGCAGATTCCAACGTCCCCAGCGAGTTGATATACGGCATACGGTATTCAGGACCCGTCATGAGCGAAGCCCTAACGACCATGCGGGTGTCTAGGGAGGCCCTCGACGAGCTTGAACGCTTCCAGCGTATCCTGAACACAAAGACCGCCGACGAAACGCTGCGCGCTCTTCTGCGCATCAAGCGAAAGGAGTTGCTCGATTCTGCTTATGGGAGCCTTTCGGGAAAGGTTTCGAGTTACAGAGAGGCGGATAGACTTGACCGTCATCATTGACTCAGATGCCTGGATCGAATTTTTCACAGCTGGGCAGCAAGGGCCCAAGGTGAAAGAAGTCCTCGGTGGGGGCCGACCGGCCGTGACCCCCGATCTCGTCCTGGCTGAGGTCTGCCGAAAATTCGATCGGGATGGACTCGACAGGCCCACGATCGAATCCCGTCTTCGAGTCATGCGCGGCCTCAGCGGGATCGCTGAAATCAGCCTCGCAGTGGCTCTCGCAGTACCTCAGGCCGACAAGGATCTTCGGGCCACGGCACGGGCGAAGCGCACGAACATGCCGGGACTAGGGGACGCCATCATTCTTGCGACAGCCCGTGCTCGCAACGGAACTGTATTGACAGGGGATCCCCACTTCAAAGATATCCCCGAGACCGAGTGGCTCGGATAGACGAGTCGGTCCATTGTCCATAGTGACTACCGGCGGTCGGCCCTGAAGGTCGATCGATGGAATTCGGCATGGGGGGACCTACCGACCGACGGAAGGGGTTCTAGGGCAAGTTCCGCCGTCGCCTCGCTCTATGGGCCCCTCGTTTGGAAAATGGGGGACGCCCGGGGGGGTCCCGGCCAGCGGCGATGATCAACTTACCGCTTTCTTTACGAGAGCCGAGATCCGAGCCTCGTCCGAAGGCGTCAATTCCCTCACGGCGAAGGAGGTCGGCCAGACGGTACCCTCATCGAGCCTGGCCTTATCGTTGAAGCCCAACGTGCCGTATCTCGCCTTGAACTTGCTTGCCGGTTGGAAGAAGCAGAGCACGTCGCCCTCCTTGCTGTACGCCGGCATCCCGTACCAAAGCCGAGGGGAGAGTCCCGGCGCGGACGCCCCGATGATCTTGTGCAGTCGGTGGCCGATGGACCGGTCCGGCTCGGGGAACGACTCGATCTTGGCCAGCACCGCGCGTTCGTCGTCGGCCCGGTTCTTCCCCCAAACGATCTTCCGCTCCTGCGAGTAATCCTTCATCGCGGCGCGTTCCTCGTCGGTGAACCCCTTGGAAGCCTTCTTGGCGGCCATGGCAGCTCTCGTAGGGGGGCCGTTTCTTAAACTTCGTGATGGCCGGTGAACCGGCGATAACGTAGCGCCCCGAATGAAGGTCGATGGGAGGGGTCATCGCTTTCCCTGCTGCCTCAGCCAGCCCGTCGCCTATGGAAATGGTCCGATGAGTTGTCGAGACGAGAACCGCTCCCAGAAGGCTGGGCTCTTGGGTTCGCCTCCGGGCCCCTCGATAGTCCACCAGCATCGCCCGGAGAACCGACCGGATCGGTGCTGCCCCGGCGAACCATCGAGGTCGATTTTGCGCCTTGATTTATCATCGAGGCGAGCGTCCGTCGCCCAGGAACCCATGATCGAGCAACGCCAAGCGGACGCCGAGAACCTGCGTGACCATCGCATCCCGAAGACCGATCGAACCCTACTTTTCGCGGTGGGGCTCGCCCTCATCCTCTCGCCGTTCGCGATTCTCAGCCATGCCGGAGGCGTCCCGATGGCCGCGGGGAGCGGCGGATCGCCGGGAACGCTCCCGGGTGCGACGGCCATCTCCCCTGCGAAGTTCGCGGACCTTTCCAGCGCTGCGACGAGCCGGACTCCCCTCGTGTCATCAAACGCCTCGGCCGTCTGGGTGAATCTGAGCGGCCCGAACGCGCCGAGCCCCCGGTGGGGCGCGGCCATGGCCTACGAGCCCTCCTCCAAACGCTTGATCCTGTTCGGGGGAATCTTCTACACCGAGAATGGATCGGTGCCCGTCCGATACTTGAACGACACCTGGTCGTTCCAAAATGGAACGTGGAAGAACATCACCGCGAGTCTCGGGACAGCTCCCCCCACCCGATATGATGCGAGTCTCACCTACGACGCGCGGGACGGCTATCTCCTCCTCGCCGGCGGGCGGGGCTTCAGTTCCGTCTGCCCGAACGGAGGTTGTCAGGATTTCTGGAAGCTGACGGCGAGCGGTTGGGTCCAGCTCACCCCTCCGTCGACGTTCCCGTTCTCGGGGCCGCGCGATCAGGGCACCCTGATGGCGACCTATGATTCGACCGACCAGTACGTGGTCATTGCCGACACCATCAACTCCCTACGGCCCACGCCGACATTTGCGTATGCCGGTGGCAATTGGACGAACCTCACCCAGTCGATGAACGGGACCCCGGCCGCCTACCCACCGCATACCTTCAGCGGAGCTCTCGTGGACGACCCGTTCAATCACGGGGTGCTGTTGTTCGGGGGGACGACCGAGAAGATGGTTCCCTCGGGGATCTCTTCGACCAACGAGACCTGGCTGTTCCGGGGGGGACTCTGGCACAACCTCACGGCGAACCTGACGGTCCAGCCCACGGATCAGTACTACCCAACGGCGACGTGGGACAACGCCACGCAACGCATCGTGCTTTTGGCCGGAGACCCCGTGAGCCAATCCTCGCCGCCCCACCTCTCCACCTGGCAGTTCGACGGGAATTGGAGCCGATTGAATCCGGCGGTCGAGCCATCGACGGAGCTCGCGACTCTCGCGTGGGATCCGGCGACGAATTCAAGCATCCTGTTCGGAGGATTCATCTACTCCCACGGGGCCAGCAAGTACTGGAACATCACGGATCAAGTTTGGCAATGGACCGGGACGCCGGACTTCGGCCGTGTCTCCTCCAACGCATCGCCGAACCCGGTGGACGTCGGTGCTTCGGTGACGTTCAGCTCGAACTTCACGCTCGGGACGGCGCCGTTCCGCTGGGCGTGGAGCTTCGGTGATGGAGGTTCTAGCTCCCTGGCGACGCCGGCCCACGCCTACACGACCGCCGGCGCTTACTCGGTCAACCTCACATTGGCCGACTCGGCGGGACATCAACGGGTCGTCACGACCCAGGTCACCGTAATGACGGTCCCATCGACGAGGCCCTCCGGGACACCGAATCCCACGGATGTCGGATTCTCGACGGCATTCTCCGCCCCCACGACCGGGGGAGTCCCGGCTATCGGGTATGCTTGGAACTTTGGCGACGGAGCGGGTGGGACCGGCGCAAACCCGAGCCATGCCTTCTCAGGTTCTGGAAACTACACGGTGCGAGTATGGGCGAACGATTCGGGCGGGGGCCGGGTCAATGCCAGCTTCGTCGAGCATGTGCACCCGGCGCTCTCGCTGAAGATCTCGGCCTCCCCGACGGCGCCCTCGCTGGGCCAACTCGTCAACTTCACCGCAACCGCCAGCGGCGGGACGAGCCCGTACTCGTACTCCTGGTCGTTCGGGGATGGAGGCTCGGGCGGCGACCTGCAGAACATCTCCCACATCTTCACCACGAACGGGCCGTTCACGGCTACGGTGGGCGCCACGGACGGGGTCGGAAACGTCGTGTTTGCGACGGAGAATCTGACGGTCGCCCTCAACCTTACCCTGCTCGCGAGCTCGCACGTCGGCGCGGCGCCCCTCGCGCTGAACTTTCAAACGCTAGTCCAGGGCGGGGTTCCGGGGTATTCGTACGCCTGGTCGTTTGGGGATGGGGCCCAAAGCACTCTGGCGCAGCCGACCCACACCTTCGCTGCGCCAGGGTACTACACCTCGGTGCTGACCGTCGCCGATCGTGCGGGCCATCTGGCGCAGTCCAGCTGGGATGTCCTGGTCGTGCCCGGCGGCGGCCCGCTGACGGCTTCCCTCAGCGGCGATCCGCTCGGGGTTCCGGTGGGCGGGTCCACCGTCTTGAGCGCGGCGATCTCGGGAGGCGTGGGCAGCTACCAGCTCGACTGGCAGACGAATGGATTGACGTGCACCTCCGTTCTGTTCGTGTCCGAGCGTTGCACCGCGACCCACGCCGGCTCCTTCCCGGTCCGCCTGACCGTGACGGACAGCGGCGGCGGCTCGGTGACCAGTGATGCGGTCACGTTCGTGGTCGGCGCGGTTCCGGCCACCCACTCCGCTCCGGGCAGCCCCAGTTTGCTGGGTCAGCTTTCGACCGACTTCCCGTGGTTCGTAGCGGCCGCCGCCTTGTCCTTCGCCGCGTTCGTCGGGTTGAGGGTCGTCGAGCGGGCCCCTCCCCGACGACGAGGACTCCAAGGAAGCCCGCTGTACGCGGCGTATCTCCAGCCGGGCGCGGCTGACCCGCCGGCGACTTCCGGCCCGCTCGAGGGGGAGGCCGGCGAGGGGTCGTCGGTCCCGGGTGCTTCCCCGCCACAGTTCGGCCCGGAAGACTCGCTGGAGGACTTGTACTAGTGCCTGCGAACCGCCTCGGAGGGGCTGCCCCGGCCCGAACGGTACGGCGACCCCACGATCGGCCCGCTCAGCCCCCCAGGGGCCCCGACTCGCCACCCATCTATCGGCCCCGCTCCCGTCGGAACCCCGAATCAGCGGTCTGCGGCAGTTCTCGGAGGGCGCACCGGCGATGAGGAGCGTCAGCGATGCGGAAGGGGCGGTCGTCCGGGCGATCCTCGCGGGCGCCGAGCTTCGAACGGCGACTCGAGAACTCCCCCGACGGACTCGCGGGACGGTTCGACGAAGAACCTACGAAAGGAACTGGCTGGTCGATCGCTACGTTCCCGACTTCGCCGCGCTCGGGCGGCCGATCTTGACCTTCGCGATCGCCCAACCCTTTCTGGAATCCGTTTGGGCCACAGTCCACCGGTGGAGGGACCGACCCGAGAACCTCTTGCTCTGGGCGAGCGCCGAGGCCGTGTTCGGGGTTTTCGCCTCGAAACCGGGGGCCCCGATGCGGGCCCTCGCCCGAGAGATCGTCGCGCCGCCCCGCCACCGATCCGACCTGGTCGTTGCCGTCGACACCCGGCAGCCGGCGGTTCCCGTGTTCTTCGACTTCGAGGCCGCGTGGGCTCGCGCCGTCGGAATTGAAGGCGACCTCGCCTATCCCCAACCGATACCGGCCTCCCCCCGGGGCTCCAGCGGCGGCGCCCTTTCCCCTGCGGAGCTGGAGGCGGCTATCGGACTTCTCGGGGCGACCACCGGCCCGAAGGGCGTCAATCCAAGCGGCGGTGGCGGCGCGCGGGCTCACTTCGGGAGGTTCGAACGGCGAATACTCCGGGACGGGATCGTCCAGCCTCGAACGTTCCTCAACCCGGCCGCCGTCGTCCGCTGGGTGGGTGGGTTCCCCCCGCAGGTCACCTTCCTGCACGGGGCCCTGCGGTCCGGTCGTCGACCGGAGGGACTCTTTCACACCGCGCTCGGCGATTGCGGCCTTCGCCCGTTCTTGTTCGTCACTGACGACCGCTCGGTCTTCATGGCCCATCTCTCCGGGGGCGGGGGGCGCAGCGGTCGCGACCATCGCACCACGACCCCCGTCCTGCCGGCCCTGCAAGATTGGCTCTCCGAGATCGTCGTCGTGCGACAGCCTTTGGACGGCTTGGAGGTCCTGACGGACCATCGCTACGATCGCCCGTTCACGCACGGGGCGGGGACGACCCCCGCCTTGTCGATCCCATCTCCGTCGTCCCATTCGCCGTCCGCCCAGGCTGCGGGCCAGGAGGGCACGGCCGTCGCCCCGCCCCCGATTCGACGCGCCGCCCCCATGGGCAGCGCCTGACGTCGGTCCAATATCCCTTGCACCCTGCCAAAGCGCAGAGGGATCGCGCATCCCTCCCGACTTGAGGAGAGCTTGCAGATCGCCCTCGACGGCTTGACTCTAGGGTGCTTCAGGTTCTAGTCCCTAGGGTGAGTGCCTACCCCTTGAGCATCATTCAAAGGGCCGTGCTTCGACTTATGCCCCCTAAGTGCTAATGGGGGAGAAGTGAGCTCGCTCTCCGACCGCGGGGGGCCTTCCCTTTCTCGAGGCGGGGTGGCCTTGCTCAACCTTCGTCGAGAGTGAAGGCGAACCCAACAGTGGGAGCCGGGCTCCTCCAGGGCCGCAGATTGTCGATCAGTGCGGGAAACCCTCGTGCGGTTCGTTGGATCCATCGAGGTGGTCGGCATAGTTTATATCGTATGTAGGATGTTCAATGTCGTATGACCTTGGTCCAGGCCCAGATTCCCGAGTCGGAGTATCGGCTGCTAAGACAGAGGGCCGCGACCTCAGGCGAGTCGATGAAAGAGGTGGTGCGCAAGGCTCTGCACGCCTACCTCAACGACGACAAGGTCGACCCGAAGGACCCCATCT
Organism: Thermoplasmata archaeon; assembly: GCA_035945215.1. GTDB lineage: Archaea > Thermoplasmatota > Thermoplasmata > Lutacidiplasmatales > UBA184 > Lutacidiplasma. Next base: position 70,263 of record DASZAJ010000002.1, on the reverse strand, counting down.
TTCACATTTTTCCCCTCGGGGCGAGCGGTCGGAAGGGACACCGCGCGTCTCGAGACCATGATGATGAACTCTACGGCCCGGCGCGATGATCTTCGTTGACACGAGTGCGTGGCTCGCCCTAGCCGATTCCCACGACCGCGATCATTCGGAGGCCGTCGAGTTCCAACATCGCATCGGTCGCGGCGATTTCGGCAAGCAGGCGACTACGAACTACGTTCTGGCTGAAGCGGTGACCGTGATCCGGCGGCGGTTGGGATTGGGCCCTGCCGTCGCTTTCTCAGATGGGATCAGCCAGGGGACGGGCGTCGAGCTGTTCTGGGTAGAGCGTGTACATCACCGCGACGCGATCGATCTAATGACCTCGCACAAGGACAAGAGGTGGAGCGTAACGGACTGCGCCAGCTTCGTCATCATGCATTCGATCGGAATCGATGACGCCTTTGCTTTCGATGATGACTTTCGGCAAGCTGGGTTCGTGGTGCATCCATAGAATCGTCCCCGGACGGCTTGTCCGGCCAGCCGATCCCCCAGTACGTTCGATCACCTTTGGACCGACCCGGCGGCGCGCGGATCAAGCCCCCATCCCGTCGAGAATGGAGCCGCGTCACCCGGGGGTCTTCGCGGGAGACGGAGGTAGCCCCCTGGTCGACGAACCGACGACGCTGATCCCGGATCGCATCCTCCCCTAACAGAATACGTCGAGATAGAACGACCCAGGGGCGGGAGCTCCCGGATTCGTGAGAACCGCCACCGCGTCAGGGCTTCCCGCGACTTCGAGCGTGACCGGAGTCACCGCGCGGGGTCCCGAACCGGGCCACGACCCGGCAGTCACCTCGAGGCTGCAGGCCGCAACGGCTCGATTGAAGGTCACGGTGTAATTTCCGGGCGCGGTCGAGCTCCCTTGGACCGAGGTAACCCCGCTCCCGTGGTACAAAGTTCCGTTCGAATCGACGGCCGCCCACAACACCGTCGCCGGAGTGCCGGCCGGACCGGGGGGACCGGCGGGTCCCGCTCCCCCCGCGGAACCGTTGGCCCCGATCGCGCCCGTCGGCCCGATAGGTCCGACTCCGCCGGTGGCTCCCGTCGCGCCGTGGAGGCCGGGCGGCCCGACCGGTCCGGGGATCGCCAGCGCCGCCGCGATTGCCGCGACCGATAAGGCGATGGCCGCAACGCTGAGTACCTTGTTCCAAACTTTGCCGAGCACGTACGGTCGGTCCGGGTCGCCCGTTTCGAACGAAACGCTCTGCTCCCACTTCGGAGCCTTGCCAGGGGCGGTGGGCAGGGAGGTCGACTTGGTCGGCCCGGCCACGGTCGCCGAGGATCCTTTCACAGGCTGGTAGGTCCGCCGGCCCAACGGACTACCCTGGTTCGAGTCCTTCTCGGAGATACTCTCCAGCAGATCCGTCGGTATCTCGGCGCCGTCCCGTTCTTCGTTCGACTCCGGTTTCCGGTCGGGCATGAACGACCGATGGACTACGATTAGATAGTCGTCGCCTCGAAGCTTCTCTAGGTCCTCGGGGACCGAGCGCTCCCCGCGAAACCAACGCGTCGATCGACCGGACGCTCCCTTCCCGGCTGCGCGTTAGGAAAACCCCACGGTCTGCGCAACGCGAGGCCGCCGGTAAAATGCGCCCAATCGACCTTGGGCCGACAGAGACGGCTCCCTCCCGCGAAGGTGGCTCATGCGCCGTTCCGCCCCTCCGGGTTCGACCGATTTGCGCCCGAGCGGCCCGAAAGCGGTCCGGGATCCTCGCAACTGGTGCGAGGATCGCCGGCGGGCCCGCAGGCGTAGCGGCCTAACTAAGCCTCAACGATCCCCATCGGCGGGGGCCGGTCCGAACCGATCGACCCGGCCGAACGGCGCGTGGCTGTCGGGGACGCGATCTCCCCCGGACGACCACCCCGGATCCGATGGACCCTCGGGGAGGATCGCGACCCCGCGGTCGGATCCGGCATCGGACGATCCACTTGGTTGGACCGAGTTGGGCGACGCGCGAGAATCCGGCGGCCTGAAACATCGAGGCGGTCCCGCCCCATAGGAATGAATTGGAGGTTCGCCGCCCGTCCAGGTCCTGGGGGTAGCCGTCCACGATACCCCCTCCGCGCGCGGCGATGATCCAGAGAGCGGCCTCGAGCGCCTTCCGGGCCACGCCTTCCCCCCGACGACCTCGATCGACGAAGAAGCAGGGGAGCCGCCAATCCGGCGGAGCGATGCCCAATCGCCCGTAGGCGGTAGCCCGGCCGGGAAGTTCGGCCGGGGGTCCGAACTGACACCATCCGACGATATCGGCCCCATCATAGACGAGGGCCGCGTGGGCCCGGTGGGTTCGAACGAGATCCTCCTTCAGGGCTCTTCGTTGCGGGATATCGCGCACCGGGTGGCCCGGCGGAAGGTGGAAGGTAAGGCACCAGCAGCCCCCCCAGACGCCGTGGTGCTTCTCGATGATCCGGACGAAGTCCGGCCAGGTCTCCGGGCCGAGCTCGCGCACCGTGAAGGGTGCCATGGGACGAGGGAGAGCGCCGGGGGGCCTCATACAACCTTTGGGGGGAGAGGACTGGAAAAGTTCGACGACGCGACCCGCCGAGGTGGGCCTACCCGGCCGCTCGCGGAGCCTGCCTTGTTTTGCCCGACGCGCCTTCCGGGCCGGCGATCGGGTCGATCCGCAACCATCGCCGCACCCCGGCCGGGGGGAGGTAGGCGATCAGGCAGATCAGGGACGATCCCGCCTCGATCAAGGCTCGGGCGAGGTTCCAGGCGAGGGGGGAGATCAGATTCCCGGGCGGGGTATAGAAGGAGATGCCAAAGAAGACCGCGAGCGAGAGCGTGACCAGCGCGATCCGGTAGCGCAGCGTCCGATCCGAGGTCCGGCGAATGAGCGAAAAGTACAGGACGATCCCGGCGAGCTCGGGGACGACGAGGCCGATGACCACGAAGATCACGACAGGACCGGCGTTGAACGGGCTGACCGCGAACGTGACGGAGGGGATCCCGTTCTTGGCGGCCACGCCGATCGGATCGACGGCGTTCACGTAGTAGACGAAGGCGAGGAAGAAGATCGAGTAGAACACACTCCACTCGAGGAGGAGATTCCGGCCGGTGTACAGGTACGTCAGATACCCCAAGAGTCCCCAAAGGAACACGCAGTCGAGGATCCCCGAGAAGGTCAGGAACGTCACGGCGAGCGGCAGGCTCAAGGCGTGGAACGACCAGAGGATTCCTTCGACCCCGCTGACCGCGGTCGAGGCTCCCAGACCCCACCACCAGGCGGTGAACTGGGCCGAAGCCAGTTGGGCGTGAGCGGGTACGGGCCGCAGTCGCAATCGGTTGCCCACATAGCCATAAACCGGCGACACCGAAAGCGAGACCAACCCGATCGCGAGGGCCCAGTTGTCCAAGGATCAGACTCCTGGACGCGCGGGTCGGGCGATTCCGTCAGCCCGACCGGGGGGGACCGGACAGCTTCTCTTGCGGGGTCGACGAATCGGCGGGGCGAAACCAAATCCTACCATTCCCCGAGCAAGCCGTCGGCAGTTCGATGACCCTGCGACCTTATCTTGGTATCCTACGACGCGCCGACGTCGGGGGACGGCGGCATGCGCTGCGACCGATCGCTCGCCCTCCGCGACGTCACCGGACAGCTGACGTTCGAAGTTCGGGCCCGGCGCGGTGGGCTCGGGTCGCGCCGGGTAAGTAGGGGGGTTCTCGCGGAACCGGGCGCCGGTTCCCGGACGCGCGGAGCCATTCTTCAACCAAGGATCCACGGTTCGGGGTTCCGGCACCAGATCGTCGCAGTAAATTCCCTCATTCCTTAAGAGGGGGGTCGCCGGATTCCGCCGCCGAAACCGGTCGGGACGTCAACGAATGATGATCATGACCAGGATACTCTCCGGATTTGGCCGGCCCGATCGAGCCCCTTCGCTCGGGATCGTGGTTATGGCCCTCACGCTCCTGGTCGCGATTCCCACCGTCCTTGGGAACGCGCCGAACGCCCGACGTGGGCCGATGACACCGTCCGATATGGCTGCGGGACCCGGGCGTCCCTCCTCCATGTCGCATCCCGACGTCGCGGCCGCGGGCGTCGGGCGAACGGAGAGCCCCGACCGAACGGGAGCGGGGAATCCCGCTTGGGAGTTTTCGGGGGCGTCGACCGCCGCGGGTCCATGTCGCCTCTGGGCCCCGCCGCCGGGACCGGCATCTTGTCCCTCGGTCCTGGGCGGTCGGCTCGGGACGAACGGCGGCAATGGGCCCGCCATCCGCCCCGAGGTGGGCACGGTTCTTGGGACCCCGTCGAAAGGCATTGCCTTCCCCGGACCCCCGACCTTTGACGGAGTCAACGGCTACACGTACGTGCCCGACGAGAGTGGAAAGACGGTGACGGTCATCCAGGGGATCCGTGTGATCGCCACGGTGACCGTCGGCTCCGCGCCGACCGCCATCGCGGTCAACGATTCGAGCGGTTGGGCCTATGTCGCGAACACGGGCTCCGGGAACGTCAGCGTGATCAACGGGACCCAGGTGGTGGGCGCTCTCAAGACCGGCTCCCAGCCCTACAGCCTCGTCGTGGATCCTCGGAATGGGGACCTCTACATCGCCAACTTCGGATCGAACACGGTCAGCATTTTCAACAGCACCGGTCTCGTCTCCACCCTGAGCGTGGGCAACCAGCCGAGCTGGGTCCTGTTCGACCCGGAGAACGGTCTCGTGTATGTCTCCGGCAACGCGGCCGTCGGCAACGGTCATATCACCGTCATCAACGGGACGCGGATCGCGGCGACCCTGGTCGTCGGATCGGGCCCTACGGCACCCTGCCTGAATCCGGTCAGCGACCTCGTCTACCAGCCGAATTCGCTCGGATCCGGGGGCATCACGGTCATTAACGGGACGCACGACGTCACCAACATCTCCGACAGCGGCGGCCCGAACGCCTGCACCTTCGATCCCGCGACCGACCGGGTCTACGTGACGGACAATTCCGCCAACACCGTGCGCGTGATCGCGGGGACGACCCTGCAGACGTCCGTCTCCGTGGGGGCCTCGCCCGAACAGGCGATCTACGATCCGGCGAACACCGATATGTACGTCACCGATTTCGGCAGCGGAACGTCGAACGGTTCCCTGTCCGTCCTGCATGGGACCCGAGTGATCGGCAACATCACCGTCGGCTGGGGCCCGACGTTCGGCGCCGGGGCCGGCGGCCTCGGCGACCTGTACATCTCGAACCAGGTAGGGAACACGGTGAGCTTCGTCTCCACGGTGCTTGGGGTCGGTCCGATCGCGTTCGTTCCGCCGGGGAACCCCCTCCAATCCCTGGATCTAGGGGCCTCCATGGCGGTCACCGGCGCGATCTGGGGGATCGGGGCCGGTCGGCTGAACGTGAGCTGGAACGTCAGCCCCCCCCTCGGCCTCGGGTGCCCGTCCAGCCTGAACTATACCCCGCCGAACCCGTTGAACGAGCCAGCGGCGTTCAACTTCACCTGCACGCCCATCCAGGTCGGCGCCTTCGTCTTGAGCTTCAATGTGACCGACCAGTCGAACGCGACGCTCCTCGACTCGGTCCCGTTCACCGTCTTCGCCGACCCTCACGGGGACGCGCCGGTGGTCACGGCCGCGCCCGGCGTGACGAACGCGAGCTCGGTCACGAACCGGTCGGTGACCTTCGCCGCGCGCCCCGCGGGCGGGACGGGTGCCTACTCGGGGTACGTTTGGCACGGGATCTCCGCCCCGCAGTGTTCCGGTCTCGCCACGGCGCGCGCCCGCTGCGTTTTCCCGGTCCCGGCGACGTTGTCGATTTCGTACTCGTTTACCGATTCCAACGGCCGGTCCTCGACCTCCTCCATCCTCCCGTACACCATCATTCGACCCCTGACCGTAGGGGCCGTCTCCGCGAGCCTCCCGAGTACGGATGTGGGGGCGGCCGTTCGATTCAATGCGACCGTCACCGGCGGATCGGGGACCCTCCTGAACCTGGCGTGGACCGGCCTGCCGACGGTCTGCCCCTCCGCCCCCGGACTGTCGCTGACCTGCCGGTTCGACGCTTCCGGGACGTATTCGATCGCCCTGGTCGCGAACGATAGCTTTGGCGAGACCGCCCAGAGTCCGAACCGGACGTTCGTGGTCTACCCGGCGCTCGCCGCGGCCGCGCCCGACGTGAATCCGCGCGCGATCGATGTCGGCCAGCCGTTGGCGATCTCGACCTCCGTCACTGGCGGCGATGGGAACCCGGTTCTGGCTTGGTCGGGCCTCCCGGCGAACTGTACCGGCGCCAGCACCGCCACCGCCATCAGTTGCGTTCCCTCTTCTGCGGGCGTTGTGACGATCCAGGTCGAAGTCACCGATGCGAGCGGGGGCGATGCGATCCCGCCCGCCACCGCCCTCGTGATCTTCAAGGACCCGACCGTCACCGCCCCCACCACGAACGGGACCCCGATCGTGGCCGGGGCGCCCGTGTCCGTCCACGTCGTGGCGTCCGGCGGGGACGGCAGCTACTCGTTCGCCTGGGCCGGCTCGGGCTGCCAGGGACACGCGGCGAGCGCCACCTGTCAGTTCGGCGAACCGGGCCACCATGCCGTCTACGTCCTCGTTACGGACGGCAACGGATTCAGCGTGCGTTCCGCCACGACGGTATTGGTCGTCGCCGCCCCGTCGACGAACGGGGCCTCGAATGCGTCGGGGGGTCCGGTCGTCTACCTGGGGGTCGCCGCGGCCGCGATCGCGGTGGCCGGGGCGGCCGGGTGGGTCGTGCTCCGCCGCCATCGGGGGCCTCGGAAGCGCCCGTAGGGCCGCCGGGGATCCGTCCGGTCGGGGGCCCAACCCGGCCGCCCCCTCGGTCGACGGGAGAACCCGACGGCGGGAGTTCCCGACCGGGCCCCCGGTCGACGATCCCGAGCGCACCCGTTATCGGTGCCGTCGGCTGGACGGTGCGCGGCCCCCATGGCACTCTCCCTCCTGCTCACCGACATCCTGGGTTCGGCCGCGATCGTCGCCGGCTCCGGGGCGGTCTTCGCCCTCCTGAGGAGCCTGATCCAGACCGTCGCGCGGCGGGCGAGGGCCCAGCCGACGACCGTCCGCGGGATCAGTGATGCGCTCACGATCCTGTGGATCGCCCTCGCCGCCTACCTCGTCGTCGTCTTCACGGGGCTGGCCTCCTTGTTCACGATCCTGACGATCTCCGGGATCGCCGGGCTGGCCCTTTCCCTTGCGCTCCAGAGCACCTTGACCGACATGATCGCGGGGGTCTTGTTGCTCAACGATCGGCTGATCCGCGTCGGGGACGAGATCTCCTTCGGCGGGGTCCGGGGCACCATCGTCCGGGTCGCGATCCGAAGTGTATGGATCCGGACCAAGGATGGCGACATCGCCGCGATCGGCAACGCCAACCTCCACTCCGGACCGCTCGTGAACTACTCGGCCAAGCGACGGCTCGATCCCCAGCTGCGGGCTGGGGAGGTGGAGCTGTCGGCGTTCGAGCGCTTGGTCGACGCTCGGCGTCGCCGGGACCGGACGGCCGCCAAGGAAGCGGAAGCCCAGGTCCTGCAGGCCCAGGCCGAGGCGAAGCGGGCCGAGACGGCGGAGCCCAACGGACCGTCCGGCAGCCCCGGGGCGCCCTAAGGTCGGGACTCGGATAGGCCAGGCCGAGCGGGGATCGCGAGCCCCGGCTCGTCGACTGCCGATCGGAGGGCGAGGCCCCGGAGCGCCGCCTTCGCGTCCCACGGCCTCTCGGCCAGCGAAGTGATAATCCAGCATGGTCTCCATGGTCTAGCCCGTGTCGGGACGCGAACTCGGAGTGGACGGATGACGACGCTCAACTTCCTGATCGTCGACGACTCCCCAGTCATCCGGCTCATGCTCACGCAGGCGCTCGTTCGCCATCAGGTCGACCCGGACCACATCTGGGACGCCGAGTCCTTCCACGAGGCCGTGGAGCTGTTCGACGAGGTCCACCCCGACGTGGTCTTCCTGGACATCAGTCTCCCCGAGGGTCGCCCGAGCCGCTCGGGACCGGGGAGCTTCCTCGACTACCTGACGGGGCCCGCCGCCCACCGGTCCGTCGGCGACGCCGCCGTACGGCACATGCGCGATCGGAATCCGGCGGTCCGGATCGTCCTGTGCACGGGCAACCCTCCCGAGGATCCGAGGGTCCAGGAGCTGCTCGCCGAGGGGGCGACCCGGCTCGTCGAGAAGCCGATCGACCTCGAGGTGATCGGGGCGGTCCTGCGGTCGCTCGACGCGCCCCCCCGCTGACGCCGAGCTCGTTCGGGCGGCGTGCACCGCCGTCGGTTACGGTTCGATCCGCAGCTTGTCGATCTCGGTCACCACGTGGGCGAACTCGCGCGCCACCTCCTGGACCAGCGCGCTCGCCTGGTCCGCGTCGGCCGAACCTTCGTCCGGCGTTTCCAGGCGCTGGCAGAGCAATTGAAGTTGGAAGGCGCCGACCTGGGCGCTCGAGGCCGCCAGCGTGTGCGCGGCGCGTCGGACCGAAGGGATGTCGAGGCTCCGCAACGAAGTGTCCAGTTGGCGCAATAGGGCCCGGCCCTCGGCCAAGAAGTTCGCCACCAGCAAGGGGAGGAACGTCGGCGAGGTGCCCGCCAGTTCCCGCAATCGCACCCACGTGGCGGCATCGAGCGAGGAACCCGGGGGGGCCGGCGTCGGCCCATGGGGGCGCCCGGACCGGACCGCCCGCGGGACTTCCTTGGGTGGGACCCCGACCGGGATGGGCGAGGATTCGGCCGGCGGGGGAGGTCCGCCCGCGGCGGCGACGACGCGCAGCCACAGCAGGGTCCGGGAGCCCGGCCCCCGCCCGAACGACTTCGCCACGTACTCGATATCGACCGTGCTCCCGTCCTTGCGGTCGAGGAAGAAATCCCCGTGATCGAATCGCGCGGGGCCCAATCCCGAGGCGGAGGCCGGGGCGCCCGTGGGGGGCGGTTCGCTGACGCGCCGCAGCCAAGGGGGGGGTCGACGCAGTTCGTCGAGCGTGAATCCGGTGACTTCCGTGAACGACGGATTGAGGTACGTGATCGACGGACCCTCGAAGACGGCCAGGCCCTCCGGGATCTTGCCGAGGGCCTCCTTCAGTCGGGAGTCGAGGTCGCGCCCCTGCGCCAGCCGTTCTTCGGTCTGGTGGCGGACGATCGACGAGACGATCGTCCGACCGAGGACGCCGCTCGGAAAAACGCCCTTCACATGGCAGTCCTGGGCCCCGTTCTCGGCGGCTTCGAAGGAGATCCGCGGGTCGACCGAACCGGTCAGGACCACGACGGGCACCCGGGGGGCGTTCTGGCGGATCGCGCGAAGGCCCTCCCACGCCAGACTGTCCGGGAGCTGCCGGTCCAGCAGGACGATATCGACGCCCGAGCGCTGCATCCGCCGCAGCGCGTCGGCGATCGTTCCCGCCACCTCGAGGTGGAATGGGCCGCCGGGTTCCTCCTCCAGCAAGACGCCGACGAGCCGCGCGTCGCCGGGGCTGTCCTCGACCAAGAGGACTCGGATCCCCTCCTCCATGCTCCTTCGGGGCTCCCCCCCGTCAGGTGGTAGGAATTTCCGCCGCGGTGAACCAGAACGTCTCGAATTTTTGGAAGATCGTTTGGAAATCGGCGAAGTCGGTGGGTTTCCGGACGTAGCAGTTGGCGTGGGCATCGTAGGACTGTCGGATGTCCTCTTCCGCTCCGGAGGTGGTCAGCACGATCACCGGGATCCGCTTGAGCTCCGGATCGGCCTTGACCTCCCGGAGGACGGAGCGGCCGTCGCGCTTGGGCATGTTCAGATCGAGCAGGACGAGATTGGGCCGTGGGGCGTCGACGTACTTGCCCCGCTTTCGCATGTACGCGACCGCTTCCTCCCCGTCGGACACCACGTGCAGCTCGGTGACGATCGTCGATTCCTTGAGCAGCTCGCGCATCAAGCGGACGTCCGCCGGGTTGTCCTCGGCGAGAAGGATGTGCAACGGGGCTGGGTACTCTCGCATCGATCGGCGTCCGCCGTGGGAAGATAGCCGCGGGGAATATAGAACTGCTCGCTCGCGATTGGGGGCGGCCGAGCGTCGCGCGATTCGGCTCCCCCGGGGTCGCCCTCTCCGGCCCCCCGGGCGGATCGGTCTAGATGAGCTCGGCCAACCGCTCTTCGATCAGCGTGCGGGCCTGTTCGGCCTGCTCGCTCGCCGGCGGCGCCGGAGCTCTCGGAGCGACCGGGCCGCCGACCCGGTGCCCGGCGGGGAGCGTGAAGGAGAAGGTGGTGCCCGCGCCGGGCGTACCGGTGCTCTCGACCCAGATGCGTCCGCCGTGGCGCTCGACGACCTTCTTGCAGGTGGCGAGCCCGATCCCCGACCCGGGGTACTCCTCCCGGCGGTGGAGCCGGTGGAAGATGACGAAGATCTTGTCCTGTTGCTCCGGCGCGATCCCGATCCCGTTGTCCCGGACGGCGATCAGCCAATCCGATCCGGTCCGCTCCGCCGTCACGGCGATCTCGACGCTGCCGGGGCCCCGGAACTTGATCGCGTTCGCGATCAGGTTTTGGAACAGTTGGACGAGTTGGGAGAAGTCCCCGTCGATCGAGGGCAGTTTCCCATGGGTCACCTTCGCCCCGGAGGCCGTGATGGGGCCTTGGAGGTTCCGGATCGCGACCGCGAAGACCTCCTCCAAGGAGAGCGGCCGGAACGGGTTCCCCTGGGTGCCGAGGCGCGAATACGCGAGGAGATTCTCGATCATCTGACGCATCCGGGTCGCCCCTTCCTGGGCATAGCCGAGGAACTCGCCCGCCTCGGCGTCGAGGACCCGCCCTCGGTACCGTTTCTGGATGAGCTGAGTGTAGCTGCCCACCATCCGCAACGGCTCTTGGAGGTCGTGCGAGGCGACGTAGGCGAACTGCTCCAAGTCCCGGTTCGAGCGGGCGAGCTCCGCGGCCCGATCGGCGAGCGCTTGGACCAATTCATCGCGTTCGGTCATGTCGCGCAGGTGGACGCCGGCGAGCCGCCGGCCGTGCAGGGATGCCGAATACCCGGCCGCCTGCAAGGGGATCGAGGTCCCGTCCTTGCGACGGCCCCGGATATCGAGGGCCGGGAGTTCACCTGCCCCGCGGGGCCGATCGAGGTAGGCGTTCAAGGGTCCGATCGATCCTGGCTCGACGAGGCCGGCCAACGGCGCGCCGACCACCTCCCGGACGGTGTATCCCAGAAGGGACAGGACCCGGTGGTTGGCGTACCGGACCGTCCCGCCTTCGTCGATCAGGAGCAGCGTGCCTCGGGCGAGATCGAGCAGGAGCTGGGCCTCCTCGTCCTCCTGGGCCTCCCGCAACCTCCGGAGCATGACGACGGTGAGCAGGGCGGCGACGACCGCCACCAGGATCGCGGACAGCAGGATGAAACCGGGCCCCGTCAGGCCGATCGGTTCCTCCCCGGGCCCTAGGAGCGAGGAGAGAAGAAGGACGAACACCGCGCCGAGCGCGAGCCCCCATCCGAGCACCAGGGGGAGGGATCGGGATGAGGCGAGCGTCATGGGTTGCGCCCCCGTCCCCGAGGGACGTGAGCGCTCCGGGACGCTCGGGGAGGGGCGGCCTCGCCTTCGGAGCCGGTCGGCGGGCCCTTCGTGGGGGCGCAGGGACCACCCCGAGCGAACCCTTCGGGGCCCGGCGGTCTTCCCAGGAGTCCGAACACCATTTTCAGACCTGACCAGAGATTCCCTTCGTCCGGTCCGCTGGTCGGCGTCCTAGCCGCCGACCATCATCGGTTTCATGGCGAGCCACCCATGTAGCCATTGTGGTCGCGGCGAACGTGGGCCCCGTCGACGGCCCGACGTGGCCCGGTTCGGCGCCCATGGTGCGTTCCGGGCCTCCGCTCGGATCCGACGAACCGGGCCAACGGCCTTAGGGGCCGACGTCGTCGTGGGGGATCATGCCGAGCGATGATACATGAGGCGCGAGACGCTGGCCGTCCATTCCGGAGGCGAGGTGGACCGTTCCACCGGGGCGATCGCCCCCCCGCTGTCGCTGTCCACCACGTTCGAACACGCTCCGTCGTACGAAGCCGCGCAGGGCTTCCACTACATCCGGGACGGTAATCCGATCCAGACCCGGCTGGAGACAGCCCTCGCGGATCTCGAAGGCGGGGGCGCCAGCGTCGTCTTCGGGTCCGGCATGGCCGCCGCGGCGGCGGCTCTGCAGAGCTTGCCCCGCGGTTCCCACGTTCTGTTCGCGACGGATATCTATCACGCCCTGCGGACGCTCGCCCGGGACTTCCTCCCGCACTGGGGGATCGACAGCTCCTTCGCGGATCTCACGGACCTGGACGCCGCGGCCGGGGCGCTGCGCCCCGCCACCAAACTGGTCTGGGCCGAGACGCCTTCGAACCCGCTCCTGCAGATCCTGGACCTTCGGAAGCTATCCGACCTGGCCCACCGATCCGGCGCGCAACTGCTTGTCGACAATACGTTCGCCACGCCGATCCTCCAACAGCCGATCTCCCTCGGGGCGGATTGGGTCTTGCACTCGACCACGAAGTACTGTGGCGGGCATAGCGACGTTCAGGGAGGCGCCCTGGTGGGAAAGTCTCACGAATCGGTCGTGCCGCTACAGCAGATCCGTCGGGTGCTCGGGGCCGTCGGGTCCCCGTTCAACTCCTGGTTGATCCTCCGGGGCCTTCGGACGCTCGCGGTCCGGATGCCGCAGCATTCGGCCAACGCGATGGCGATCGTCACCGCCTTCGAAGGGGCTCCCGGTGTGGAGGCCATCCATTACCCCGGCCTGGCCGCCCACCCGGGGCACGAAGTCGCCCGGCAACAGATGTCCGCATTCGGGGGGATGCTGTCGTTGCGGGTCCGCGGGGGCCGGACGGCGGCGCTCAAGGTCGCCGGCCGGGTCAAGCTGTTCGTCAATGCGACGAGCCTCGGCGGGGTCGAGAGCCTCATCGAGCACCGGGCCTCGGCCGAGGGTCCGGACTCCACCACGCCCCAGAACCTCCTGCGCCTCTCCGTCGGGCTCGAACATCCGGAGGACCTCATCGACGATCTTCGCCAGGCCCTGCAGGGGACCTGAGGCCGGCCTCGACCGTTCGGAGACCTCGACTCCGCCCCGTCCAGCCCCCTCGATGGACGAAGGGGGGAGGCCGTCCCCGGCCCGATCTCCGTAAACATACGTCGAAGGACCGTCGGACACGCCCGCCCTCGGTGAGGGCTCCCTCCCGTCGGGTTAACCCTGTAACATCTGGGTTCTAATACCCGGACTCCCGGTCCGCTCAGGATGTCGAAAGGATCGGGCACCCGGGAGAAGCCTTGGGAACTCAAGACGCCGAGCGGTCTATCCGAATTCCAAGCGTACCGGGACGAGGGGGCCGTGCCGCCGGCGCTGGTCGTGACGGTGGGGAGCACGACGCTCCAGTACCAATTGAGGTGCCTCGAGGACCTCCGAACGATGCTCCGATCGCATGGGGATTGGATGCCCCTCGGGAGCGCGGACGAGCAAAAGCCGGCCACGCCCGGCACCGTTGAAGCCTGGGCGAGGGCGCCATCGAATCCGGTCGGTGGCTGGTATGGGATGAAGAAAGGCCTCCGGGGCCGGTTCGCGAACTACGTGCCCCCCGTGATGGAGGCGCTCGGCTGGGCGGAAGTCGAGCACCAGCCCAAGAACAACCGAATGCGGGTCCGCTGAGCTCCCGCCGGGTCGCCCGTCGAGGGATTCCTCGGTCCGTCCCGGAGGTTAGAGGACCCGCTCCCGCGAAGGTCGGGAGGCGAGTCGTCCCCGCCCGTCCGCCTCTTCGTCGTCTCGCGACCTATCGGCGCGCTGGAAGCGCCCCGACCCCGCGTTGGACGATCCGGGAGCGAAGTCGGGTGACCCCGCCGGTGGCCCTCCCCGGCCCGGAGGGTATTTACCGAGGGCTGGACCAAGTACCCAAGGCGCCGAGATGCCCGTCGTCATCGATGCCCTCGAGGAGCTGCCCGCCGGCTCGCATTGCCTTAGCTTCCACGTGGATCGGCTCGAGGCCCGCGAACACGCAATCGCCTTCCTCGCCGGGGCCCCCGCGGGGCAAGCCGCCACGTATTGGGTGACGAGCGACGAACAGAAGCGCTTCTACGAGGCGGCGCTCGCCTCGCGGTCCCCGGGCCAGCTGGGGTGCGTGGCGATCCTCGACCACGAACAGGTCGAGCGGGCGGAGGGACGCCTGCGACCCGCCGCGGAGGTCCGGTCGTTTCTGGCCCTTCATCCGGACGGCGTGACGGCCGCCGGCGAGACCATCACCCAGTACTGGACCCCCGGCTGCATCTCCGACCACCTCGAATACGAGGCTTGGTTCCAGGACCAGCCGAACGAGAACTCCCGATTCCTGTGCCCGTACGGACTCCCGACCATCGCCGGGGACCGCGCGGTCGAAGTAGTACGGTCCCTCGGGGCGCACCACTCCCATATCGCCCTCTCGAAGTCCCAACACCCGGCGGTCCGGCTGCTCCAATTGTTCGTTTTCCCGAGCCTCTCGGAGATCTCGCCCCAACTCGTCCCCATCAAGGAATGGGCGATCTCGGAAGGCTACGTCGAGATCGTGGAGGATCGGCCGGATCTCTCCCTGACCGAGGCCGGCGAACGGGTCGTGCGGCAGTGGTCGCAACGCGACAGCTGACCCGGCGGGATCCGATCCAGGCCCCGGCCCGTGATCGCACGGGTGCCTTTGGCTCTCCCGATCAGCTCCGTACGGAGGAACCGAGGACTCGCCGGGAGCATTCGGGGCCCCCATGGGGAGGTCGTCCGCGCGCTTCGCCGTCCCTCCGGTGGATCCGGATCTGCGACAGAGGCTTCGGCCGGACCCGTTCGAAAGGGCAGACCCCGGTCTGATCGGACCCGCGAACGTCGGGGCCGAGAAGACTGGCGTGGCTGCTGCGGGCATCCTCGGACGCCGGGCCCCGACTCCAACGTCGACGCCGGAGAACCCAAGATTCGTGTAGGGGAACGGGATACCCCCTCGGATGGCGGCCCGGGCCGAATTCGACGAGGTCGCTCCGTTCTACGATAGGATCCGGCCTGCGCCCTCGCCGGAGGAGCTGGGGACCCTCGAGGGCCTGCTCGATGGTTGCACGACGATCCTCGACGCGGGGGTCGGTACGGGACGTTTCGCCCTCGCCCTGGGGGCGCGCCAGTACTCGGTGATCGGCGTCGATCTCTCGATGGGGATGATCCGGGTGGCGCGTCGGAAAGGGGTCGGGACCCTGCTGCGCGCGGACGTCCACCGCCTGCCCCTCCCCGATCGGGCCGTGGACGCCGCGTTCATGGCGAACGTCCTGCAGCTCGTGCCGGATCCGCGCGCGGCGCTCGCCGAGCTGGGCCGGGTGAGTCGCCGCACCGTCGTCGTCCTCGTCTCCGATTGGGCCGAGTGGCAGGCCGGACGGGCCTCCCGAGAGCTCCGGGAGCGCTACCGCAAGATGGCCGCCGAGCTCGGCCATCCGGTCCCCGAACGGGCGCGGCGGTACGAACACACCCTTCGCCAATTGCGAGCGATCGCCCCCCCCAAGGTGGTGCGTGTCATCCCGGCGCCGTCGCTCACGGACCTCACGCTCGACGAACGGCTCGCGGTGCTCGAAACGTTCGCCTTCGGACTCGGGTCGATACCCGCTCCCGTCCACGCGGAGATCGTGCGACGGATGTACACCGACCCTCCCCTGGACCGACGACGGCTGGCGAGCGATTGGCGAGGACGGTTCGTCGCCTGGGCCCCGGAGGATCTTCGAAACGCCGCGTGAGGGAAGGACGCCGTCGGCCCTCGGGGGGCACGGTCGACCGCCGGGGGGCCGGTACCCCCTACGGTCGGCCAGTAATTCCACCTCGGTTTTTTTTAACTAGAACCGGTCGGACCGCCGGGTCCGAACCGTGAGAATCTCGGTGCGCGTGCGGGGCATGTTGGCCGTCTTGGCGATCGTCGGCGCCATGCTCGCCCCCGGGGGGTTGGTGGCGCTCTCGCCCGCTCTTCACGCCGTTACCGTCGGCGGGGCCGGTGCCCCCGGTCGATCCGCCGGTTCCGGGATCTTCCCGGTCCATGCGATGGGAACCCCCCACGCCGCCGGCGTCGCGCTCTCGGCCCACGTCGCCACCGGCCCGGTGACCGGATGGTGGAACATCACCTCGGAAAGTCCGACCCTGCTCCCCAACTTCTGGTTCACCGAGGGGACCTGGGACGCTACGGACGGGTACATGATGTTCTACGGGGGGGACAACTGGGCCGGAACCAACCTCGCGGACACCTGGGCTTACTCGGCCGGCGCCTGGAGCCTTCTACCGACCCAGGGGTCCCCGGGCCCCCTGGACGGACCGGCGCTCGCCTACGATCCGCTCGAACACCGGGTCATCATGTTCGGCGGCCTCGCCTCCTATTCCCCCTTCAGCTACACGAACCTTACCTGGTTCTACTCGGGCGGTTCCTGGACCTCGGCGCACCTGAACCCCTCCCCAGCGGCCCGGCTTGCGGGATCGATGGTCTACGACCCCGATCTCGGGGGGGTGGTCCTCTTCGGCGGATACAACAACTCCGACCCTTCCGGCAGCACGCTGCTCAATGACCTTTGGCTGTACAAGCTCGGAAACTGGAGCCGGATCGCCGCCACGAACCCGCCCCCGGTGCGAACCTGGGCCTCCTTGGCGTACGACTCGACCCACCACGACATTGTCCTGTATAGCGGCCTCAACGGACTCTCCCAGTGCATCGGGGACACCTGGACCTTCACGGGGGGCTCGTGGACCCACGTCGCCGTCCCGTCGGGGGGACCTACCGGACTCTGCGCCCCCGCGGTCGGGTACGATACGGACCTGGGCCGGATCGTCCTCACCGGCGGTATGACCAGCGCCCAGGTCGCGAGCACGGGCACGTGGTGGTTCAACGGGACCGCCTGGCTCGCCCAGGGAGCGTCCGGCCAACCCAACTTCCACGTTTACGGGGTCTCGGCGTGGGATCCGGTCGAGCACTCCTTCGTCGTCGCGGGGGGATGGAACCAGTACAGCACGACGGACGTCCTCTCGCTCCCCCTCACCGTTACCAACATCACCGGGCCGGCCAGCGCCGAAGCCGGCGAGCTCGTGAACTTCCAAGCCGCGGCGGTCGGGGGCGAGCCGGCGCGCACCCTCGCCTGGAGCTGGGGCGACGGCACCACCTCCAGTGGGAATCCCGGGAGCCATTCGTACGGCGCGCCGGGATCGTACACCATCTCGGTCAATGTGACGGACGGTGCGGGGAGCTCGGCGGCCGGCGCCTCGGCGATCCGGGTGGTGGTCGGTCCGATCGCGTCGATCGCGGCGACCCCGGCCCGGGAGGACGTGGGCGTCGGGATCGCTTTCTCGGGCTCGAGCTCAGGGGGCTCCGGCGGGCCGAGTTTCGCCTGGACGTTCGGCGATGGCGGCCACTCGGCCGCGGCCAGTGCGGTCCACGCGTACTCCGCTCCGGGCACCTATACGGCGTCGCTGCAGGTCCGGGACACGGCCGGGGGAACCGGGACCGCGAGCCGGACCATCGCGGTCCTCGCCGCTCCCTCGGTCCACTTCGGGCCGCCCGGTCCGGCCGAGGTCGGTTGGTCGACCGCCTGGAACGCCACCGTGGCCGGGGGCATCGCCCCGCTCTCCTATAGCTGGAGCTTCGACGACGGGGCCACCGCGACGGGCCCGACCGTCGACCACACGTTTACGACATCGGGCTCGCACACGGTCCATCTGAGCGTCCAGGATGCGGCGAACGTTACGGCCACCGGCCAAGTGGTGCTCGCGGTCGCGCCGGGCCTCTCGGTGAACATCAACGGGCCGCAGAGCGCGGCGCCCGGATTCGTCGGGACGTGGTCGGCCACCGTCACCGGGGGGAAATCCCCCTACGTGATCAAGTGGACGCTGCCGGATGGGAGCAGTGCGTCTTCGACCTCCGCCTCGTTCACGTTCTCGAAGACCGGGACGTTCCCGCTCCATGTGGAGGTCACGGACGCGCTCGGGGCGACCGCCTCGTCCGCACAGAACGTGGCGGTCACTTCCAGTTCAAGCACCCCTGGAGGATTGGCCACTTCCGCCATGGGAACCGAGCTGATCATCGTAGCGGCGGTCGTGATCGCCGCGGCCGCGGCGGCCGGCCTCCTCTACCGACGAAGGGCGCAGCGGCCCCCGCCGTCCGAGTAACCCGATCCCTCGCGGGGCCCTGGCCCACCGCCCGCCTCGGCGCTGGAACCCTATGGGCCCCGAGGGAGCGGCGGCAAGGCAGGGATCACGTCGTGCGGAGCCAGGCGGCCAGCGGGCGGAGGCTTTCGTACAGGGTGTGCCCGCTCGGCGTCAGTTCGTACGCCTTGACCGGCCCTCGGGGCCCCTCGGCCGGAACCCGGCGGAGCAGACGCGAGCGTTCGAGGGCCCGCAGGGTGGAGGTGAGGGTGGCCGGGCTGACCCCAGAGAGGCACTCCTGGATGGGCCCGAACCGGACCCGGCCGTACTTACCGAGCAGGGAGACGACGCAGACCGCCCATTTCTTGCCGACCACGTCGATGAGCCCGATCGGCGGGCACGGGCACTCGAGCGCCCCCTCGCAGCATTGCGACACTCTGTCCGTACGTAGCGGATGCTTATGAGCGCTTCAGCTATTGAAGTGGTGGAGGCGAACATGACCGAGAACTTGGCGAAGCGGCCGTGCTGCAGTCCGTCGACCTGCTGCCCGGCGCCGTGCTGCCCGGATTGTTGCGAGGACTGCTGCTGATGGGGGACCGGACGGTCCTGTTCGTCTGCGTGCAGAACGCGGGCCGTTCGTTGATGGCCGAGGCGATATTCAACGCGGATCCCCCGAAGGGATGGACCGCCGCCTCGGCCGGGACGCGCCCGGCCCCGCAGGCCGGACCCCGGACCGGGCCGATGCTTCGGGAGATCGGGGTGCCACTGCCTCCGCACGCCCCAAGGCTGCTGTCGGACGATTTGATGGACCGGGCTTCAGTCCGGGTCACCATGGGTTGCCTCGACGATGCGAGCTGCCCGGCGCGGCTGCGACAGCTGCCGGTCCGGGACTGGGCCTTGGACGATCCCGGCAAGCTCGACGACGTGGGGTTCCGCCGGGTCCGAGACCAGATCCGCGAGAAGGTTCGGGCCCTCCAAGACGAACTACGGGCGCAGGACCTTCCCGCAACGGCCTCGGGACGCCCGCCCTCCCGGTGACCGTCCCGCTGGGGCGGCGGCTCGTCGCGGAAGCGATCGGGACCGCGACGCTCGTCGCGATCGGGACCGGGACGATCGTTCTCGCCGGCCGGCTGGGTGGCGCTCCCCTGTGGGTCATCGCGGCGGCTTGGTTCCTGGCCGTCCTGATCCCGATCGGCCTATGGGCCCGCCAGTCGGGGGCGCACCTGAATCCCGCCGTTACGATCGCCTTGGTCATCAGCCGTCGTTTCCCGCGGCGGGACGCGCTGCCCTACATCGGGGCGCAATCCATCGGTGCTTTCGCCGCGTCCGGGATCGTCCTCGGGGCCCTGGGCGATGGCGCGCACCTCGGTTCGACGGTCCCCGCCGGCGGGGACCTGGTCCGGACCTTCGTTCTTGAGCTCCTTTTCACCGGCGCCCTGGTGATCTCGGTCGTCGTGGTGACGGATGCGGGGGAAGGGCGCTACCGATGGCGCCTCCTCCTGCCCCCAACGGTCGTCGGCATCTCGACGTACCTCATCGGACCGTGGACAGGAAGTTCCCTGAATCCGGCTCGAACCATTGCGCCAGCTGTGTGGTCGGCCACGTATACAGGGCTACCAGTGTACCTCCTCGCGTCGGGGATTGCCGCACTCACACTCGGTCTCGCCGCGAGAGGCCGGTCGGAAGGGCTCGGGGAAGGTTGATCAAGCGAGGTTCGAGGCTGAGCCCGATATCGACCGCCGGGCCCCATTCCGATGGCGCGGCCCGCTAGTGCCCCCACCGGGGGGGGTCGGTGGGCGACGCCCCGGTCCGGCGCCGGGATCCTCCGGGGGTCCGGAGGTAAGCGGCCAGGGAGATCGGTGTAGAGATCTTCCGCTGTCGCGGGGGGGGATCCAACGACCCTCCGGGCGTACCCCTGCGTCAGTATCTAGGCGGCCGGTTTAAGGCCTCCGGCGCCGCTCGGCGGGCCGTGCTGACGTTCGGTCCGGGCCGCCCGGCCGTACCGATTTGGCTCGCGATCGTCGCGCTCGCCTTGCTCCTTCCCAGTAACGGATGGGTCCCGGGGGAAGGGTCTTTCCACGTCGGTAGTCTGTCATTGGTGAGCCCCCACCGGACCACGGTGAACGTCCCGTACTCGGCAGCCGACCTTTCAGGGCCCACCACGTCCCCGAGCAATGCCACTGGGACGGTTGCCGGGTCCCCGGTGGTCCCTCGGTCCGGACCGGTTCCCGAGGGTGGTCGAACGGTCCCGCCGATGGCCCCCCACGCCCCGAACGTATCCTCGGTCCACGTGGGCATGACCCCCATTGCCGCCACCGTCGATACCGCGAACGGATGGGTCTATGTGATCAATGGCGGCTCGAACAATCTGAGCATCATCAACGGCTCCCGCGTCATCGCCTCGCCGAGCCTCGGGAGTTCCCCGGCCCAGGCCACCTTCGACCCGGGGAACGGATGGGTGTACGTGGCGAACTCGGCGAGCAACAACGTGAGCGTGCTCAATCGGACGAAACTGGTCGGGTCGCCCGGGGCCGGATACGGTCCCTACGCGATCGGGTATGACCCGGCGAACGGCTACGTCTACGTCGTCGACGACAACGTCAATGCAGTGTCGATCTTGAACGGGACCAGCCTCGTTCGGACGGTCACGGTCGGGATGAGCCCCGACGGACTGGCGTTCGACAGCGCCACGGGCCGGGTCTACGTCTCGAATTACAATTCGAACACGGTGAGCGTCCTCAACGGCACCCAGCTCATCCGCACCGTGAACGTCTCGGGCGAGCCCGAGACCCCGATCTTCGACCCCTCGAACGGGGAGGTCTATGTACCCGATTACGGGGCCAACTCGGTGAGCATCCTCAACAACACCACCGTGCTCACCACGGTCCCCGTGGGGTCCGGCCCCTATTCGGGGGTCTACGATGCTCGCTCGGGCGACGTATACATCGCGAATGCCGTGGGCGGGACCGTCAGTGTGCTCCATGACCGACTGGTCATCGCGACGATCCCAGTCGGATCCGGACCCGAGCTCCCGAGCTATAACGACGGCAATGGCTACGTCTACGTCGCCAACGACGCGTCCAACAACGTGAGCGTGATCGACGGCACTTCGGTACTATATTCCGTGCCCGCCGGCTCCTATCCCTGGGCGACGGCCTACGACCCGGCGAACGGATACATCTACGTCGTCAATTTCGGGTCCAACAACGTGAGCTTCTTCCCGACTTGGCACCGAATCATCTTCAACGAATCAGGGCTCCCGAGCGGGACGGTTTGGTCGGTGAACGTCACCGGCGAGCCGATCGCCTCCTCGAACACCTCCGAGCTGATCGTGCGGGCCGGGGACGGCGTGTACAATTTCACCGTCACCTCCAGCGATCCGACCTTCGCCGCTCGCAGCGGTACGGTCTCGGTCAATGGCACCGACGTGACCTCGCCGCTGACCTTTGTACCCGTCACCTACAATGTGAATTTCGCGGAGACGGGACTCCCGACGTCCACGGCGTGGTCGGTCACATTGGGGGGTGTCTCGCTCGGCCCGACGGTCGCCTCGATCCACTTCCTCGAGAGGAATGGGACGTACCCGTTCCGGGTCGCCGGGATCGCGGGTTGGACGACGACGAACTTCACCGGGAGCATCGATGTCCACGGAGCTTCGGTCAGCCGCCTCGTGGCCTGGACCGAGGTCGTGTACGCCGTCGACTTCGCGGAGGTCGGATTGCCGACGGGCGTCGGCTGGTGGGTGAACCTCACCGGGGGACCCCTGCTCGCCGGGGCGACGTCCGATCTGGGTCTTCAGATCGCGAACGGAACCTACAGTTATTCCATCGCGGTCCAGGATCCGCGCTTCATCGCGCCGGGGGGCCAGTTCGCGGTGGTCGGCGGGCCCGCCAATGTCCCGGTGCGGTTCAGCGACGTTACCTTCGCGGTTACCTTCGTCGAAACGGGCCTGCCGATCGGGGGCGCGTGGTCGGTGAACCTGACCGGCGGTGCGGTCGCCCACTCCGTCGGCGCCAACATCAGCTTCGCGCTCACGAACGGAAGCTACACCTACACGCTGGCATCGTCGAACTCGAGTTACACACCGCTGGGGAACGCGTTCGGGACGTCCAACGTGGCCGGCGTCTCACTCCTGGAGGCCGTCGCCTTCGTCCCCGTGACCTACCCGGTCATCTTCGAGGAGAAGGGTTTGCCGACGGGGGCTGGGTGGAGCGTGACCCTGGACGGGAAGCCCGCCAGCGGATCGGGTTCGATCCGCTTCCCTGGTCTGTCCAACGGGACCTACGGGTACAGCGTCGCCCCGGTCGCCGGATTCACGTCGACTCCGCGCGAGGGGGCGTTCCTGATCAATGGGTCGGCGGTCACGGTGACCGTCAACTTCCGGGCCAACGCGGTCCGGGCGCCAGGTTCCTCGGATGTGCTCGGCCTGCCCGCGACGGAAGGTTTCGGTCTCCTCATCCTCGCGGCCGTGGCGGGGGCCGGCGTCGCGATCTGGATCGGGCAGTCGTTGTGGCGGGGGAAGGCCCCCCGAGGGGCCTCTTCCCGCCGGTCCAGCCGGCGACCTCCGGACGAACCGACGTAGCCGAGTTTCCCGCCCCTCGGCCGGTCGGGGGCGCCCTCGCCGGTTTCGCGATCCCGCCGTCGCCGAACAAGTATCGTACGAGCCGTGGGCGGATAAGCGGGGCCGCCTCCCGGAAGAAGGCGAGGCGCATGCGGGCTCCGATTCCCGGGATTCCATGGCTCCGTCGGAGGGGGCGCCGATGAACGGGGAGTTCATCGCCCTGACGATCTCGCTTACGGCGCTCTGCGGGTTGCTCACCGCGCTCGCCGCTCGGGGGGTGTGGCGGTTCCGTCAGACCCGAACGCGCTCGCAATTGATGTGGGGGAGCGGCCTGGCTCTCGCGGCGGCCGCGATGGCGATCGAGGCGGTCGTCTACGTCGGAATCGTGACGAGTCCTCTGCTGCAAGCGTACGTCTTCTTCTCCGCGGCGATCGTCGGCGTCCTCTCGCTGGGCGCGACCAAGATCCTTCGAAGTCCCCGGATCGAGCGGATCTACACCTACTACACGCTCGGCGGGTGCCTGGTGGTCGGGGTGGCCTGTGCGGTGACCCCCCTCCCCTCGGCGATGGTCCAATCGGGGATCATCGCTGGCAACCCCCCGTTGCTGCTCATCGAGCTCTCCTCCCTTGTGACGGTCCCGGCTACCGTGATCCTCCTTGCCGCGACAGCCTTGTCACTGTGGCACTCGTGGCGCTGGCAATCCCTCCTGATGGCCGGAGGGGCGGTGATCCTCGGGGCGGGGGGAACATTGTACATCGCCTCGTTCCCGATCGCGCTGTACTATTCGGAGTTCATTGGCATCGTTCTACTCTTCCTCGGATTGATCAGTCTCCCCCAACCCTCCGCTACGCCGTCGACGAGCGCGACCCCCAACCCCACGTCCTGATCCGCCCGCGCGGAGTGTCCGGAATCCCTTCCCCCTCCGTCCGATCGTACCCAGGGTCGGGCGCCATCGGAGCCCGACCGGGGTCGGCGTCCGTGCCACTGGCCAAGTCGTGGGAATCGCACCCTCACGCCCGGTCGGGCCGCAAGTGACAGTTTTCATGAGTCGCCGTGCGGCCCATCCCGTCCCCGAAAACCCGATTTCTCCCTCGCCGGTCGAGCGATATAGGCATCGGCACCTTTAGGAAGGAGGAGTTCTACTCAGTGCCATGTCCCGGGGAGATGCAAGGTCGCCGAAAGGCCGTCGCGGAACGCCTTCTTGGATCATGGCCGAATTGCGGGGGGTCGGCGCGGGGGCTCGAATGTCCACCTCCGAGATCGCGAAACGCCTAGCCAAGGTCCGGGGGAAAAAGTACCATCGAAATTCCATTTATAACGCACTGCGACTCTTGGTCCGTCGGGGCGAACTATCGATGGTCAAGTCCGGCCGGGAGAAGATCTACCGGCTCGGCCAGGCGGTCCAACGGGGCCGCCCAGCGGCCCCTCGGGCGGTCGATCCAGCTTCACCCAGTCTCCCGCCCGCGGCGATGGCTGGTTCGCAAACGCACAAGTTGGCCGATGGCGAGATCCTGGTGTTGGGCGCCAGCGACCGTCACCTGGTGGCAGCGACCAACCGCAAGGGGCGGCTGGTCCTGAAGCGGCACCGACTTCCCCGGTAGGCGCCCGCCCGGGGCCCGCCCTCCCCGCCGGTCATCGAACCGGCGGTCCCGCCCATCACTTCAGTTGCTCGAGGGCCTGCTCGATCCCCTTGCGGGCCTTGTCCAGTTCGGCCGCCGCCTTGCGGGCCGCGTTTCGGGCCGTGCCCGAGGGATCCTTGGCGGCGGCGTCCGCCCGCTCGATGAGCCGCTGGGAGATTCGAGTCGACAACACCGCCAGTTCCAGGGCAGCTCGCTTGGCGTCCCCGATGAGGGCGTCCACGCTGTCCGTCCGGGGTGGGGGCCGCGGCATGGACGGTGCGTTGCCCTCCGGTAGGGGCCCGGCCGCCGCGCGGGGACTGCCACAGCCCGGACAATGCATCGCATCCGGCGGGAGTTCCTTCCCGCACTGCGGACAAAACACGAGCCCACCGTCCCGCCGGATTCCTTGGGACTACATACAATTCTAGCACCCGGATCGTCACCGCACGGGATCGATCCAACGTGCGTCCTCGTCGGGGCTGCCACTAGCCTTGTCCGCTCCGGGAGGCGATCGGCGAGG
Organism: Thermoplasmata archaeon; assembly: GCA_035945215.1. GTDB lineage: Archaea > Thermoplasmatota > Thermoplasmata > Lutacidiplasmatales > UBA184 > Lutacidiplasma. Next base: position 45,469 of record DASZAJ010000002.1, on the reverse strand, counting down.
TCCCTCGAATTCAAAGGTTCCCGATTCGGACCGCGGCCCTCAGTTCGATCGGTGCCGGCTCACCCTGGCCCGATCGACCGATCTGCGCATCTAGGATAACGTGGCGGAGATAGGATTCGGGACCCAGCCCGCCGCGGTGCGCGCCGGTCCGTACTACCCGGTCCCTTCTCGTGGCGAGGGGGAATGGGAACCGGGGGGGGCCTTCCGAAGACGCCCGTCCAGGGGCCCTGGGGACGATGGGACCCCGGACGCGATCGAGGAGGATGGGCCATCCGAAGGACCGGTGGGCGTTACGTTCGATGCCTCCGAAATCGGTGCGCCCGAAGGCAAGGAACCCCGTGGAATGGCTGGGGGTTCGAGGCGAGTCGCGAACCCTCCCGCCAAGCCCGCCCGAATCGGAAGGAAAGCCATCGACGTGGACGGCGCGATAGGCTCCGCCCCGATCGACCCACCCAGGGTATTCGCCTCGCTCCCGAGGATGGGCGGTGTCAGCCAATGCGCGGTGACCGAGACCGCTCGCGGCGTCGGAGCGCGATGGCTCGCGATCGACGCCGAGGACGGGACTTCGGGAAGGGTCCAGGCAAATGGGCGCGGATGGCGATCCGAAGTCACCGAAAAGACCCGGAAGGCGTCGATCAGCTTCGGAAGACTGCGCAGGCTGCTGGGACGCACCCCCTGCGTCGTGAGGCCATCGGGCAAATCGAAGCTCGGACGGCTGGGGGTCGTCCCGGCGGACGACAGGTACAATACGAACCCGGGCCGACGGCGCAACCACCGAAGGAGCGTCGCGTCCTTCCCGAGAAGGCTCGTCTGGAGCAGGACATGGGCAATCTCATTTGGGCCGAGGTGGAACTCGACGCCTCGGAGGAAGAGTAGGAAATCCCCCAGTCGGTCGTGAGCCCCGGGTTCCGGAAGTATGGTACGATAGATCACACGAACCGCCGCCAACGGGTCCCGAGGGGGACGACGGGGGGTTTCGACCGGAAGCGGTCCTCGCGAGTGTCTCGTTCCCGTGTCCCGCGCTTCGATGGCCGACGTGGGCTCGTCCTTCTGGGAGATGAGCACCACGCACCGATCCTCACCGCAGAGGTAGATGCCTCGAACATCCCGGATGGGCCGAGCGGGAAGGGGGGTGTCCTCATCGACCGATACGTCGGTGGAGGTCGGGCCTTCGTGGGTCTTCCAGATTCTTACGACCGTGGATTGGCTGACCCGCATCTCTCGCGCGACCGCCCGGCTCGTCGGAGTATTCGCCGCCCCGAATGGTCCTACGCTCCGAGCTGCAGCGATCTTGGCAACGAGGGCAGCGGGAATCCTGGGCTTCCGGCCCGATCGGGGGGCGTCCGAGAGGATTCCGGCGATTCGATGGACCAGAAATCTTCGTCTCCAGAGCGCCACCGTCGCCTCGTCCACCATGAATTCGGATGCGATAGTTCGGTTGTCGACCCCTTCGGAAGATCGGAGCACGATCCATGCCCGTAGCGCCAATCTCGGAAGGGTCCCGGGGCTCGTGCACAATGCGTTGAGTTCCCGACCCTCCGCGCGCGAAAGAACGATCGACGGAGCCACCCGCACAAGCGCGCGGCACATTCTCGATGAATATAAAGGGATGCAATTTCAGTTCAGCCGACTCAAAGCCGAACTAGTTAGGATTCGTAGTTTCATTTACAGTATACAATTCAGAATCAGGGGATGATTTTTCGTCGAAAAAACGGAAATTTTCCCACAACAATGATATAGACTGGCTATTGTGGCGCCGACATGCCCTCCTCCTTGAGCCCGGAGTCTCCCAGCCGGCCGAACGAGCATTTTGTCAGCGAGTCTGCATCGCGACAACCTCGCCCCCGAGGGATGACCCTCGTGATCTGGACTGTCCTACTCGCGATGGTTTTGTCTACACTCTTCGGAGCTTCCGGGGGGACGCTTGGGATCTCTAATCACGCGATAGGACCGGAGGGGGCCTCGCATGGCGCCCTTGCCGGTTCGCCGAGCCTGCGGTCGAACCCCGCTCTGAACCCCGGCTTGTCCTTGTTCTTGAGCCAAGGGGGGGTCGGGACCTCACTTGTCGTCACGGGTTCCGGGTTTCTCCCGAGTTCGGCCTTCACAGTCGCCTGGGATGGAGCGGCCATTCCGTGTTCAAGCCTTTCTCCCCTCACAAGCGCAGCAGGGGTGGTCAGTTGCTCATTGAAAGTCCCGGCTGGCCCCGCTGGACCGCACGCCGTGACGGTCGCCGATTCGGCGAGGATCGCCGATACCTCTAGCGCGACGTTCGTGGTTACCCCGACACTAGGTCTTTCTTCGCACTCAGGGAGCGTCGGGACGCGCGCGAACGCCATAGGCACGGGGTTCCCCGCGTTCGAACGCATCTCACTCGAATGGCCCCTGATCGGGTCGGTTTGCACCACGGTCTCCGACCGCCTGGGAAGCCTAACCTGTTCATTCCTCGTGCCCTCCTCACCGGAGGGTCAGCACTTCCTTTCCTACTCGGGGGGCGCGGGTTCCGCCTCCGCCTCGGTGAGGGTCGGCTTCACCGTCACTCCGAGCGTCGTCCTATCCCAGGCGACCGCCACCGTCGGCGAATCCGAAATTGCCACCGGAACCGGGTTCCCCGCTTTCGCCAACGTCGAGATTCAGTGGGCCGCCGGGGGTGCGGCATGCGCGGGCGTCGCCTCGGCGTCCGGAACGTTCCGGTGTGGTTTCACTGTCCCGACCCTTTCGAACGGCGCGCACCCCATCATAGCCCAGATCCTGGGCGGCGGTTCGACGATCTCGGTCGGCGCCACCGTCTCGGTCGGGCCGAGCGCCTCGCTGTCCACCCAAAACGCCCAGGTCGGCGACACGATCTCGGTTTCGGCGGAGGGCCTCCCGGCGAACGCCGCGTACTCGGTCCTGTGGGATTGGGCGACGATCGCCTGTTCGTCGGTCACCCTGAAGACCACGCCGACCGGCTCTGTCGAATGCGCGATCACCGTCCCGGCCACGGTGCGCGGACCGCACACACTCGCCATCGAGTCGAACGGGGTCCTGGCCATTCCCTCCGGGGCGGTCGACGTCGCGCCGGCTCTGGCCCTCTCTTCGGCGACCGCTGCGGTGGGAGCCTACGTGGTCCTTACCGGTACGGGATTCTGGGAGAACTCGAAGGTCGCTGTGGGCTGGGACACATCGTCGAAGTCGCTGTGCACCACGGTAACCGCCAATGGCGGATTTTCCTGCCTGTTCGTGGTCCCAGCGGCCACCGCCGGGTCGCACCAACTGAATGTTCGGGACCTGACGACGCTCGCGGGTTCCGGCGGAGCCCCGAGTATCTCGCTCCTGGTCACTCCGAGCCTTACCCTGGCCCCGGGTAGCGGCCCGGCCGGCACGATCATCGATCTCATCGGGGGCGGGTTCGCCGGTTCCACGCCCGTCCAGATCGCTTGGGACAACAGCCCGATCCTTTGCAGCGCCGGCCAGACGGCGTCGACAGCGGCGGACGGCTCGTTCGTCTGTCCGATCGTCGTGCCCACGGGTGCCGTGGGGCCCCACTCGGTCACCGCCACCGACCTGGCTTCCCCCCCGAATACCGCCTTGGCAACGTACTGGACGACGAGCGCTCCGTCGGGCGGAGCCGCGCCGGCCCGGCCGCTGGCGACCTGCAACAGCGGTTGCAGCATCTCCCTGTCCACCTCGAGCGGCCCCGTCGGCACGAGCGTGACCGTCACGGGAACCTCGTTCGCCGCCACGGCTTCGGTCGCCGTCACGTGGTCGCCCAACGCCGTCGCGTTGTGCTCGGCAACGACCAGTTCGGGCGGCGGCTTCTCCTGCTCCTTCCTGGTCCCCCCCGCCGTCCAGGGCACGCATACGGTGACCGCGGCCGACAATGCCATTCCTTCCAACTTCAACACGGCGACTTTTACCGTCTCGTCGCAGGTGACGCTCTCGGCCTCCAGCGGCGTGGTCGGGTCGAGCGCGACCGCGTCGGGCAGTGGGTTTGCGGCCTCGTCCTCGGTCACGGTGACCTGGTCGCCCGGCTCGATCACGGTCTGCACGGCGACCTCGAACAGCTCGGGGTCGTTCAGCTGCACCTTCCAGGTCCCGTCGGACGTTCAGGGAGTCCACACCGTCACGGGGACCGACGGTTCGTCGAACTCCGCCGCGGCTTCCTTCACCGTGAATCCCAGCCTGGCGCTATCCGCCTCGAGTGGACCGGTCGGCAGCACCCTGACCGCCACCGGGACCGGCTTCGCGGGCAGCTCCACTACCACGATCTCCTTCGACGCGGCCGCCATGACGTGCACCCAGGGGGCCATCACGACCCACGCGAACGGTACCTTCACCTGCACGTTCACAGTGCCATCGGCGGTGATCGGAGCTCATACGGTCAGTGCGACCGACCATTCCTCCAACACCGCGAGCGCCACCTTCACCGTCGTCTCGACGATCCAACTCTCCCCGACCTCCGGTCCGGTCGGCACCAGTGTCACCGTGTCGGGTCACGGCTTCGCCGGCGGTTCGCTGACGGCCGTCACCTGGTCCCCGGGGGCGGCGTCCCTGTGTTCGGCGACCACCAGCGCGGCGGGCGACTTCTCGTGCAGCTTCACCGTTCCGGCCGCCGTCGCGGGGAGCCACACCGTGACCGCCACCGACAGCTCGACCAACTCGGCCGCGACGATGTTCAGCGTGACGAGCGCGGTCTCCCTGTCGCCGACGAGCGGGCCGGTCGGGTCCTCCTCCACGATCACCGGAACCGGGTTCGCGGCGTCGTCGAGCACCACCGTGACTTGGAGTCCGTCCGGGGCGGGCACGCTGTGCACGGCCACGACGGGCGCCACCGGCGGTTTCAGCTGTTCGTTCACCGTCCCGACCGCCGATCAGGGAGCCCACAGCGTCACGGCGACGGATGCCGCAAGCAACACCGCTTCCGCTCCGTTCACCGTCGGGCCCAGTGAATCGGTTTCCCCCACGAGCGGCATCGTCGGCAGTTCGGCTACCGTCAGCGGGAACGGGTACTCGACCGGGGCCTCGGTCACGGTCACCTGGTCGGCGGCGAGCACGATCAGCTGCACCGTGGGATCCGTGGTCTCCGCCCTCGGGCAGTGGTCGTGCACCTTCACGGTCGCCCACACGGCCCAAGGCACGTACACGATCACCGGAACCGAGTCCAGCGGTTCGCCAAGCTCAGCGACCTCGAGCTTTACCGTGGAGCCGGCCCTTTCGATCTCGCCCACGAGCGGGACCGAAGGGACCGCCTATGGCTGGGCCGCGACCGGGTTCGCCTCCGGCGCGTCGATCACCGCCAGCATCACCTTCGCCGGACCGACCACCTTCAGCTGCACGGGCTCGGTCGCGTCGACCGGTGACTTCTCCTGCGCGGTCTTCTCGATCCCACAAACTCCCGCCGGGACCTATACGACCACCGCGACGGACAGTGCCTCCAACACGGCGAGTGCCACGCTGAAGGTGCTCCCAAGCCTCACGCTGGGCACCACGAGCGGCGTGGTCGGGACCACCGCGATCACCGCGACCGGCTTCGGGTTCGCGGCCGCTTCCGCGGTGACGGTCAGTTGGGCGCCCGGCGGCGCGACCTTGTGCACCGCCACCACGAACTCCTTCGGCAGCTTCTCGTGCAGCTTCACCGCGCCGCACGCCGTCGCCGGCAGCCATACCGTGACGGGTACCGACTCGGCGTCCCCGACCGCCAACTCCGCCACGGCCACTTTCTCGATCCTTCCCGAGGTCTCCATCGTCCCCACGAGCGGCCAGGTGGGAACCTCGGTGACCGCCACGGGGACCGGCTTTGCCGGAACCGCGAGTGTGACGATGAGCTGGAAGCCGAGCGGGACGCTGTGCTCCGCGACGAGCAACGCGGTCGGCGATGTCAGCTGCTCGTTCACCGTACCGATCGCCTTCCAAGGGGGCCACTCCGTCACCGGCTCCGACGGCACCAACGCGGCGAGCACGATCTTCACCGTCGAGCCGACGCTCACCGTATCCCCGACGAGCGGGCCCGTCGGAACGGTCGTCTCGGTGAGCGGATCGGGTTACGGCGCCTCCGCCTCGGTCACCGTCAGCGTATCGTGGACCTCGATCACGTTCGTCTGCACCCTGAGCGCGAACTCGTCGGGGAGCTTCACCCCCGCCGCGTGCGGGAGCTTCTTCACGGTCCCCGCGACCGCCGCGGGTACCTACACGTTCCACGGCACCGACTCGTCGGTGAACGCGAGTACCGCGAGCGCCTTGTTCACGGTGACCTCCAAGATCACGCTCGCTCCGACCGGCGGAGCGGTTGGAACCACGGTCACCGTCACGGGCACGGGGTTCGCGGCCAGCTCGACCGTCTCGATGAATTGGGGCGGCAGCCAGGCCCTCACCTGCACCGGCGGAAGCTCGTGCTCCTCGGCCCCCCAGGCGACGTTCACCTCGGACTCGACGGGGGGGTTCAGCGCCACGTTCCTGGTCCCACCCTCGACGGCCGGGGGCCATCTCGTCCGCGCGACCGACGCGTCGTCGAACACCGCATCGGCCACCTTCGTGACGTCCTCGAGCCTGGTGATCACCGCGCCGGGGTCGGCGATGGGGGCCGTCGGGAGCTCCGTCAGCGTGCTCGGGAACGGGTTCGCTTCGGCCGCGGCCGTATCGGTCAGCTTCGCCTCCGTGAGCGCCGTGACGGTCTGCACGGGTTCGACGAACCTCACGGGCGCGTTCGCCTGCTCGTTCACGGTCCCTGCCGGGGTCTTTGGGGCCCACGCGATCACCGCGACCGATGCCGCGTCGAATACGGCGTCGGCAACGTTCTCGATCGTCGCCAACCTGACCATATCGCCCACCAGCGGCATCGTCGGAAGCTCGGCGACGGTCACCGGCACGGGGTACGCCGGCGCCAGCACGATCACGCTGACCTGGGACGGCTCCACGACCCTATCGTGCACCTCCGGTTCCCTGACGACCTCCTCCGCGGGCGGGTTCGGCTGCACGTTCACCGTGCCGGCCGCCTTCGCCGGGGCTCACACGGTCGCGGCGACGGATGCGAGCTCGCACACCGCGTCGACGTCGTTCACGGTGGTGCCCCATGTGGTCCTCTCGCCGACCAGCGGCGTGGTCGGTTCGACGTTCGTCGCTTTCATGACCGGCTATGGATCGTCGTTGTTGATCTTCCCCAGCCCCGACACCTGGGATGGGTCGACGATCGTGGGCGGCTCCGCGTCCTCCCCCGCCACCGGTTCGTATGACCTGACGTTCACCGTCCCCCCCTCCGTCCACGGGGCCCACACCCTCGTCGCCGCGGACGGATCGGGGAACAGCGCGAGCGCGACCTTCACGGTCGACGCGAGCCTCGCCCTCGCCCCCTCCTCGGGGATCGTCGGTAGTTCCGCGACGGCCACCGGGACCGGGTATGCCGGGAGTGCTGCGGTGACCGTGACCTGGTCGCCCGGCGGGGCTACGTTGTGCACCGCCTCCTCGTCGACCGTGGGATCGTTCACCTGCACCTTCACCGTCCCCCATGCGGTCACCGGCGCCCACACGGTCACGGGGACCGACGCCTCGAGCAACAGCGCCACCGCGACGTTCACGGTCGCCCCCAGTTTGAGCCTCAGTCCGACGGGCGGGATCGTCGGCACGAGCGTGGTCGTCACCGGGGCCGGGTTCCCGAGCGGCGCGTCGTTCTCGGTCACCTTCTCGGGCGGGGCGGTCAGTTGCACCCCGACCGGCACCGTGGGCGCGGTCGGCGACTGGAGCTGTTCGATCACCGTTCCCAGCGCCCCGATCGGCGCGAACGTGGTGACCGGCAGCGCCGGCGCCCAGACCGCGAGCGCGACGTTCACCGTCGCCCCTTCGATCTCCTTGAGCGTCTCGGTCGGGCCGGTGGCCACCCCCGTCACGGCATCGGGCCACGGGTATGCCGGTAGCTCGGCGGTGACCGTCTCCTGGTCACCGGGCGGAGCGACCCTGTGCACTTCCACGACGAATCCCACCGGTGACTTCAGCTGCTCCTTCGTCGTCCCGGCCGCCGTCAATGGCGCCCACACGGTGACCGGTACGGACGCCGCGAGCGACTTGGCGACCACCTCGTTCACCGTGACGGCGAAGCTCGTCCTCAGCCCGACGAGCGGTATCGTCGGCAGCAGCACGACTGCCTCGGGCACCGGATTCGCCGGCACCTCCAACGTGGGCCTCGCCTGGACCGCCCCCAACATCGGCCTCGCGTGCACGAGCGGCTCGCTCGTCACCGGCGCCACGGGGTCGTTCACCTGCGCCTTCCAGGTCCCCCCGGCGGTCGCGGGACCCCACTCCGTGACCGCGACCGATGCGTCGTCCAATTCGGCGTCCAGCACGTTCACGATCGTCTCGAGCCTCGCGCTCGCCCCGGCCGTGGGGGTGGTCGGATCGACCTCCACCGCGATCGGGAACGGTTTCGGCGGCGCGCTCGTGACCTCGGTCACCTGGGCGCCGGGCGCCCTCGCCCTGTGCAGCGCGACGACGAACGCCACCGGTTTCTTCTCCTGCTCGTTCACGGTACCGGCGGCCGTCCACGGGGGCCACCTCGTAACGGCCACCGATACGTCGAGCAACTCGGCGACGGCCACGTACCTGGTGGGATCGAACCTCGTTCTCACCCCGTCGGCCGGGATCGTGGGCAGCTCGACCACCGCCACCGGAACCGGGTTCATCGGGTCGTCGTCCGTGACCCTGACCTGGAGCGGCCCTACGACCAGCCTCACCTGCACCTCCGGCTCGCTCTCGACGAGCGCCACGGGCGGATTCACCTGCACGTTCACCGTGCCCTCCGCTCCGATCGGCGGTCACGCCGTAACGGCGGTGGACCCGGCGACCAACACCGCGAGCGCCGTGTTCACCGTCGGGCCGTTCATCATCGTAACCCCGACGAGCGGCGAGGCCCGAGGCTACGGGATCGCGGGCACCACGGTCACCGTCGACGGCCAAGGGTTTACCGCGGGCGACACCGTCACGGTCACCTGGACGCCGGGTACCCTGTGCTCGGGGACCGCCGACGCCCTCGGGACGTTCTCGTGCAGCTCGGTGATACCGGCCACGCCGGCGGCAAAGTACACCCTGACCGGGACCGACGCGCACTCGAATTCGGCGACCGCCGGACTCACCGTGGTTCCGACCATCATCGCCCAGCCGGACGACCTGATGGTGGGCGGGGTCATCTGGGTGAACGGGACGGGCTTCTTCGCCTCCCAGACCGTTAACGTCGTCTGGACCCCCGTCGGCTCCTCCGGGTCGAGCATCTGTCCGTCGACCTCGACCCTGGCCAACGGAAGCTTCACCTGCGGGACGTTCACCATCCCCCGGGAAGCGGCGGGGCCGGTCCTCATCACCGCCACCGATACGGGCCTCCAGGCGAGCTTCAACTACACCGTCACCACCGACCTGACCGTCAGCCTCGCCCTAACGTCCCCCGCGAGCGAGCCCCCGACGGACGTCGGCGTCACCGTCACGTTCACGGCCACGGCGATGCTCGGATTCACGCCGTACGCCTCCTACGCCTGGAGCTTTGGCGACGGCGCGACCGCCACCACGGCTTCGCCGACCGCCAGCCACGCCTACGCCACAGCGTCGGGCCCGAGCGGGTACACCGCCACGGTGACCGTCACCGACAATGTGGGGAGCACGGCCACCTCGAGCATGACGGTCGTCGTGAACCCGGATCCGACCGTCACCACCCCCACGGCATCGCGGACCTCCGCCGACGTCGGCCAATCCGTGACGTTCAGTACGATCGAATCTGGCGGGACCGCCGGGGGGCTCGTCTTCTCCTGGAACGGTCTACCGGCCGGCTGCTCGGGCACCACGACCCGAACCGTCACCTGCGCCAGCCTCGGAACCGCCGGGACCTACTCGATCTCGGCGACGGTGACCGACGGGCCGTACAGCACGATCGGCGGCTCCTACACGAGCAGCACCCTATTGTTCGTGGTGGACGCGGATCCGACGGTCTCCCTATCGCCCTCGGCCGCGTCGGCCGACGTCGGACAACTGGTCAACTTCGGCGCTGCGGCCGCCGGCGGATCCGGCGGGTTCACCTTTGCTTGGAGCGGCTTGCCGACGGGCTGTCCGATCGCACCGACCACGGCCTCCATCACGTGCACCGTCAGCGCCTCCGGGAGCTTCTCGGTCAGCGTCACCGTCACCGACTCGAACGGGGGCAGTGGATCGAGCGGAGCGACGTCGTTCTCCGTCTTTTCGGACCCCGCGCTCGCGTCGCCCTCGCCGAGCCGCGCGTCCGCCGACGTCGGCCAGGCCGTGACCTTCACGGATCTCCCGACCTCGTCGGGCTCCGGCGGTCTCCTGTGGGCGTGGGCCGGCCTTCCGACGGGCTGCAGCGGGTCGAGCGGCACGGTCACCTGCAACCCGAGCGCCGCGGGCACCTACTCCATCACCGCGCAGGTGACGGACTCGAACGGCTTCGTGGCCACGAGCGCCCCGCTGAGCTTCACCGTCTTCGCCGACCCGGCGACCTCCGTCGTCCCGAGCGTCGCCTCGGCGGACATCGGTCAGCCGGTGACCTTCGGTTCGACGACCGTGGGCGGCTCGGGCGGCGTCACCATCGCCTGGACGGGCCTACCGGCCGGCTGCCCGGCGAGCCCGGCGACGGCCTCGGTGGCCTGCGCGTCCGTGACCACCTCGGGAACCTACCTGGTCTCGGAGACGGTGACCGACTCCAACGGAATGTCGGCCTCGAGCAACGTCGTCACTTTCAACGTCTTCCCGGATCCGACGGTCACGGTATCGGCGTCGCCGGTATCGGCGGACGTGGGGCAGACCGTCGTCTTCACGGCCACGGCGGCCTCCGGATCGGGCACCTACGCGTTCGCCTGGACCGGGCTGCCCGCCGGCTGCCCGGCGGCACCGGCCTCCCCCGACGTCAGCTGTACCGTGACCACGCCCGCCGCCTCCACGGTGAGCGCCACGGTGACCGACTCGAACGCGAAGTCGGTCACGAGCAGCCCGCTTGCGTTCACCGTCTTCTCCGACCCGACGGTGTCGGCGAGTGAGACCCGGGCGAGCGCCGACGTCGGCCAACTCGTCTCGTTCACGGCCACCGCCGCACTGGGCAGCGGCGGCTTCAGCTACAGCTGGTCGGGCCTCCCCTCGGGCTGTTCCGGATCGACGGCTACCGTCAGCTGCGTGGCGCCGAACTCCGTGACGAGCTCGGCCGCCTTCGTGGTCTCCGTCCACGTCATCGACTCGAACGGCGTGGGCACGTCGAGCGGATCGGTCACCCTGACGGTCTTCGCCGACCCCACCCTCAGCGCCGCGGCGAGCCGGTCCTCGGCGGACGTCGGCCAGACCGTCGTCTTCTCCGCGGTCTCCACGCTCGGATCGGGCTCGGACACCTTCAGCTGGTCCGGGCTGCCGGCCACGGGTTGCCTGGGGACCGCCACCGCGACGGTCACCTGCGTGCCGACCGTGAGTGGTATCGGCAGCTATTCGGTGACCGCCTCGGTCGCCGACTCGGATGGCTTCCTCGTCACGAGCACCTCGGTGGCCCTGACGGTCTCGGCCGATCCCACCGTCACCGCACCGACCGGGACGGTCGCTTCCGCCGACGTCGGCCAAGGCGTCGCGTTCGCGTCGACCACCGCCCTCGGCTCGGGCGGGGATGCGTGGGCCTGGGCCGGGCTGCCGCCCGGCTGCAATGCGGGGACGTCGTCGACCGTCAATTGCCCGATCCTCGATACGGCCGGCGCCTATTCGATCACGGCCACGGTCACGGACTCCAACGGCTTCGCCGTGACGAGCTCGGCCCTCGCCTTCACCGTCTTCGCCGACCCGATCCCGACCACCCCCGTGGCCTCGGCGGCCTCGGCGGATGTCGGTCAGGCGATCACGTTCAGCTCGACGGTCACCTTGGGCTCCGGAGGGAACACCTGGAGCTGGTCGGGGCTCCCGACGGGTTGCCCCGCGGGAACGACCGCCTCGGTCGTATGCCCGTCGGTGAGCACGGCCGGCACGTTCAGCGTGACCGCGAAGGTAACGGACTCTAACGGTCGGTCGGCGACGACCACCGCGCTCGGCTTCACCGTGTACTCCGACCCGACGGTCTCCAGCCTGACGGCGAACCGGGCCTCGGCGGACGTCGGGCAGGCGGTCACGTTCAGTGCCACCGCCGCCCTGGGGACCGGCAGCTACCCGACGTTCACCTGGTCGGGCCTCCCCGCCGGCTGCCCGGTCGTGTCGACCCCTTCGGCCACCTGCGCCGTCCTGACCACGGCGGCGACCTCGACGGTCTCCGTGACCGTCACCGATTCGAACGGCTTCGCCGCGGCCAGCGGGACCCTGTCGTTCACCGTCTTCGCGGACCCGACGGTGACCTCCCCGACGACCTCGGCCGTCTCGGCGGACGTGGGCCAGTCGATCTCGATGACGACCTCCGCCTCGCTCGGATCGGGCGGGTACACGTTCAGCTGGTCGGGCTTGCCTTCGGGCTGCAGTGTCCTTTCGCTCGTGGCGACCGTGAACTGCCCCTCGGTCTCGCCCCCGGGAACCTACCTCATCAAGGCGACCGCGACCGATTCGAACGGATTCGCCGTGACGAGCGCTTCGACCAGCTTCACGGTCTTCGCCGACCCGGTTCCGACCACCCCGACCGCCTCGGCCGTGGCCGCCGACGTCGGCCAGTCCGTCACCTTCGCCTCCACGGCCACGCTCGGCTCGGGCGGGTACGTGTGGAGCTGGTCGGGCCTGCCGACGGGGTGCGCTGCCGGTGCGACCGCGTCGACCGTCTGCGCGTCGGTCACCGCCTCGGGGACCTTCAGCGTCGTCGCGAAGGTGACCGACTCGAACGGGTGGAGCTCGACCACCGGTTCGCTCCCCTTCACGGTCTACGCCGACCCGAAGGTGACGAGCTTCACGACGAACCGGGCCTCCGCTGACGTCGGGCAGAGCGCGACCTTCACGGCGATCGCCCAGCTCGGCTCGGGCACCTACCCGACGTTCAGTTGGATCGGGCTGCCCACCGGTTGCCCGGTCGCGACGACGTCGCAGATCGTCTGCGCCTCCGTGAGCACCGCGGGGACGTACAGCGTCACCGTGACCGTCACCGACTCGGTCGGCGGCTCCGCGACGAGCTCGGCGCTGTCGTTCCGGGTCTTCGCCGACCCGACGGCCTCCACCCCGAGCGCGAGCCGCGCGAGCTCCGATGTCGGTCAGGTCGTGACGTTCGCCACGTCCGCAGCGCTCGGTTCCGGAGGCTACTCGTACGGCTGGACCGGCCTGCCGACCGGTTGCCCGGCGTTCCCGACCACCGGCTCGATCAGCTGCACGGTGACCACGGCCGGCACGTTCACCATCGTCGTCAGCGTGACCGACTCGAACGGGTTCACGGTCTCCTCGAATCCGCTCATCTACACGGTCAATGCCGACCCGCTGCCGACGACTCCGCGCGCCTCCGTCGGGTCCGCCGACGTCGGCCAACCGGTGACGTTCTCGACGAGCGCCACGCTCGGATCGGGCGGGTACACCTGGGCCTGGTCCGACCTCCCCGCCGGGTGCGTTGCGAGCGCGACCGCCTCAGTCACGTGCGCCGCGGTCTCCACGGCCGGTGCGGTGAGCGTGAGCGCGACGGTAACCGACTCCAGCGGGGTCTCCGTCACGAGCGGCGCCCTCGCCTTCACGGTCTACGCGGATCCCTCCGTCGGCGTCCCGAGCGCGAACCGGTCGAGCGCGGACATCGGTCAGGCGATCGAGTTCACGGCGACGGCCACCAGCGGCTCGGGCGGCTACGTCTACACCTGGTCCGGTCTCCCGAGCGGCTGCTCGGGCCTCGGGGCCTCGATCGCCTGCCGCCCCACCGGCAGCGGGACCGCCTCGGTCGGGGTCACCGCGACCGACTCGAACGGCGTCTCGGTCTCCAGTCCGACGCTGCCCTATACCGTGTACACCGATCCCGGCGCCGCGACTCCGACGGCCTCGGTCGCGTCGGCCGATGTCGGCCAGGTCGTGACGTTCGGCGAGAACCCGTCGGGCGGATCCGGCGGCGACACGTTCAGCTGGTCGGGTCTGCCGGCCGGTTGCCCCGGATCGGCGCTCGGGGGCGGCTTCAGCTGCACCGTCTCGACGGCCGCCGTCTACTCGGTCACCGTGACGGTGACCGACTCGAACCGGGCGAGCGCGACGAGCGCGGCCCTCTCGTTCACCGTCTTCGCCGATCCCACGGTCACGGTCCCGGTGGCGAGCGCCGCTTCCGCGGACGTCGGGCAGTCGATCACCTTCACCGTCGCCGCGGCGTCGGGGACGGGGACTTACACCTACGCCTGGTCCGGCCTCCCGTCGGGATGCGCCGGGGCGGGCTCGGCGACGGCCACGTGCACCGTCACCGCATCCCTGCGGATCCAGGCGACCGTGACCGACACGAACGGCTTCTCGGTCACCAGTGGCGCCCTCTCGTACACGGTGTTCCCGGACCCGACGCTCAGCGCCCCGCAGGCCAACCGATCGAGCGCCGACGTCGGCCAGCTCGTCACGTTCTCGACCGTCGCCTCGGGCGGCAGCGGCGGGTACGTCTACAGCTGGCTCGGCCTTCCCGGCGCCTGCCCGAGGGCCGGGGCCTCGGTGAGCTGCGCGGTCAGTTCGAGCGTCCAGGTGAGCGTCACCGTGACCGACTCGAACGGGGTCGCCGTCACGAGCCCGATCCTCGCCTACACCGTCTATCCGGATCCGGCCGTCACGAGCCCCCAGGCGAACCGGTCCAGCCTCGACGCGGGCCAGAACGTCTCGTTCACCTCGGCCCTCAGCGTCCCCGGGGCGGGCGGGGTCACCTTCACCTGGCAGTCGAGCTCGGCGGCGTTCGCCTGCGGCGTCTCGGGGACGCTCTCGGTCAGCTGTCGGGCGGCCGCGCCGGGATCGTACTCGGTCACCCTGACCGCCACGGACCGCAACGGCGGGCTCGGCACGTCGGCCTCGCTCACCGTCACGGCGCTCGCCGACCCGACCGCCGGGGCCCCGACGTTCTCGCCGCGCACCGTCCTCGACGTGGCCACCACGGTGTCGGGCAGTGTGTCGGCTTCGGGTGGCGCGGGCAACTTCGCGTACACCTGGGAAGGTCTGCCGAACGGATGCACGGGCGCGGCTGCTTCGATCAGCTGCACGCCGGCCGCCTCGGGCGGATACACGGTCTGGGTCTGGATCGTCGACGGGAACGGCTTCGGCATCGCGAGCCCGCGCGTCGCCCTGACAGTCGACCCGCAGCTCACCGCGGCGCTGAGCGGGAACCGCCAGACGAGCACCGTCGGCTTGGCGGTCACGCTGAGCGCCAACACGACCGGCGGGACCGGGCCGTTCAACTACTCCTGGTCGTTCGGCGACGGCACCAAGCAGTTTGGCCCGACCGCGAGCCACGAATACCCGAACGTGGGCACGTACACGGTCACCTGCTGGGTCAACGATAGCGGCGGAAGCTCGATCGTGCGCTACTGGGTCGTCTCCGTCGGTCCGGCGCCGTCGGTGTTCGGGATCCCGAGTCCGAACGTGAGCCAACTCGAGCTCGTCGCCGCCTTCCTCGTCCTGGCGGCGGCGATCCTTGGCTGCCTGCTGATCTACCGGCGACGCCGCCGCCCCTCGAAGAGCGCTCCGGCGGCCCCGGCCGTGCAGGCTTGGCAGGCGCCCCCGGCGGCGGCCCCCGCCCCGGCGACGGCGCCCCCGGCGAAGGCCGGTCGCGCGCCGCGAGCCCCGGCGAACGCGGCCCCGGTCTCCGCGAAGACCAACATCGACCAGACGCTCGCCGAGCTCGAGGCGATGAGCGAGCAGGACCGCGCCCCGAACGAACCGTAACCGTCCTCGCCCCGGACCGGCTTTACCGGCCCAGGTCCACCGGGCCGGGGGGGACGCGGGAACCTCTTCCTCCCGGGCGGACGCCGCATCCCAGGAGGGGGGAACCTCTGGGCCCCCCACGCAGGAACGTCCACGCCGATGGGGCGCCCCCCCGGCCGAACGACGCGTGGAGCGCGGGCCCGTTCGTCATATAGGGCCGGGAAATCCGATGGGCATGGTGGAGCTCGGACAAGTCGCTCCGGAGTTTGAGGCCCCGACCTCGGCCGGCACGCCGCTGCGGCTCGCGTCCCTGCGCGGACGCCCTGCGATCCTGTACTTCTATCCGGAAGCCGACACCCCCGGGTGCACCGTGGAGTCGAAGGCGTTCCGGGACCTGATGCCCGAACTCGATCGGCACGGCGTACGGGTCCTGGGGATCAGCACCGACGACGTCCCGGCGCAGGCGCATTTCGCCGAGAAGTGCTCGCTTCCGTTCCCCCTCGTGGCGGATGCCAGCAAGTCGATCACCCGCTCGTACGGGGTCCTCGGCAAGAGCGGTCGGGCCCGACGCGTCTCCTTCTTCCTCGATCCCGACGGTCGGGTGGTCGAGATCGTCGACGCGTCCGCCCCGGCCCCACACCTCGAGGCCGCCCGCCGCCGCTACCTCGGCGCCCAGTAGGCGCGTCGCGCCCCGCCGGCCCGCTCGCGCCGTTCGCCGCTGTCCGGTCTCGCCCCGTTCGGTCCAAGGGTCCGAGGGGCCCCGAGGTCGCCCTCGCGGGGCGCCGGGGAAGTTTCCCAGATCGTTCCGCCGGAAGGTTTATTTGAAAGCACATTTGTCTGATTTCCAATGTCATTGAATCCAACGCCCGCTCCCGAATCCCCTGACGGACCCCCGCGGCACCGGCGGAGGCTGCGAACGGCCCACCACATTCCCCCGGGCCCCGATTCGCCTCGTCCCGTCGTACCGATCGCCTGGTTCGTCGTCGGGATCCTGGTCGCCGCCGGCGTCGGGGTCATCGCGACGGCCGGGTACCTCGCCCTGCGGCCCGGCAGCGGCTCCGCTCACGGCCCGAGCACGCTCTCGTTGACCGACGACCTGGGGCGCAACGTCACGGTGCCGACCGACCCGGCGCGGGTCGTCGTCCTCGCCCCGAGCATCATGGACGAGATGTTCCGGTTGGGCTTGCGCTCGCATGTCGTCGGGGTCGATTGCTACGCCCCGTCGTTCGGGGGGTTGAGCGCCGACTACTCCCCCGACCAGGTGTCGGCCTGGGGCTTGAGCTCGTCGATGTGCGTCGAGGTCGGGCCCACCTTCGACGCCGAACGGCTCCTGAACCTGACCCCGCAGCTCGTGCTCGCTTCGACGATCGTCTCGGTGACCGCCGTCCAGCAGATCACGACCACCTTCCATATCCCGGTGGTGATGGTCCAGCCGGCGACCCTGGGCGGGGTCCTCGTCGACGATTCCGTCCTCGGGCGGATCTTCGGCGTCGGCGGGCTTGCGGCGAACCTGAACAACGCGCTCACCGGCGAGATGGCCAACGCGTCGGCGCTGCCCGGCAAGGTCGTCGCCTATCCCAAGGTCCTGATCACCTACACCACGGATTCGAACGGCTACTGGAGCTTCGGGCCGGGGACCTTCGGAGAATCCCTCGTTGAGCTCGCGGGCGCCTCGAGCATCTCGGCGAACGCCACGCTGCCGTATCCGGAGCTGTCGGGCGAGCAGGTCCTCGCGGCGAACCCCGCGCGCATCGTCTACGGGACGGGGTTCGGCCTCGAGCTGGCCAACTACACGAGCGCGCCGTCCTGGGGCCAGCTTTCGGCCGTGAAGGCCGGCAACCTGAGCGGGATCGACTCGAACTGGATCACGGAGCCCGACCCGACGATGATCCTGCTGGGTCTGCCGGCGCTGATCGGGATCTTCCACCCCCACGGGACCTAGGACCCGTGGCCCCGGCCGAATTGGACCCCCGCCCGCCGCCGGCGCCCCGGCCGCCCCGGGCGCGACCCGGCTGGATCTGGATCCCGCTGCTCGGACTGGGGGCCCTGGCGCTGTTGCTCGGCTCGCCGCTGATCGGACCCGTTCCGATCGCGCCGCGCATCGTCGTCCAGATCCTGCTCGACCACGCGACCGGCGGGTTTCTGTTCCCGAACCCGTGCGCCGGGGCGGGGACGGCCCCCGGGCTCTGCCAAGCGTACGATGAGATCGTCTGGCAATCCCGATTCCCCCAGATCGTGCTCGCCGTGCTGGCCGGGGGCGCCCTCGGGATGGCCGGCGGGACGCTCCAGGGCGTGTTCCGCAACCCCCTCGCCGACCCGTTCCTCTTGGGGATCTCGAGCGGCGGCACCTTGGGCGCCGCGACGGTCCTGATCTTCCGCGTCGGCGTCAACCAGGCGAGCGTCTATCTGCCGGTCTTCGCCTTCCTGGGGGCTTCTGCGACCGGCCTCGCCCTGCTGCTCGTCGCGCGGGGGCGCTACGGGTCGGTGGAAACGCTCCTCCTCACCGGGGTCGCCCTCGCCAACCTGCTGTCGGCCGTCCTCGCCCTCTTTCTCCTGTACAATCCGATCGAAAGCCAGCAGGTCGACTTCTGGCTGCTCGGAGGCCTCGGGGAGGCGACCTGGACGGGGGACGGCATCGCGCTCGGGGTGGTGCTCGTCGCCGGCGTGCTCCTCACGCTGATGGGGCGGGAGCTCAACCTGATGCAGCTCGGCAACGACGTCGCCCAGACCGCGGGGGTCGACGCCCGGAGGGTCCGGGTCCGTCTGCTGATGCTCTCGTCGCTCGTCACCGCGGTGGCGGTGGCGTTCACCGGGATCATCGGATTCGTCGGCCTCGTCAGCCCCCACATCGTCCGTCGATTGGGAGGATCGGACTACCGGATCGTGATCCCCGGCGCCGCGATGGCCGGGGCCGTGTTCCTGCTCGGGGCGCGGGATCTGTCGATCCTCGCGTTCCCGAGCTCGGTGCTCCCGCTCGGCCTCTTCACGGCGTTCGCGGGCGTGCCGTTCTTCCTGTACCTGCTGTACCGGCAACGGACCCTGACCTCGATGGGGACGGGATGAGCGCGCCCTCGGACCCGGGTCCGGCGCTCGAGCTGCAGGGCGTCAGCGTGCAATACGCCGGGCGCACCGCCCTGCATGCGGTCGACCTGACGATCGGCCGGGGCGAGTTCGTCGCCCTCACCGGTCCCAACGGCTCGGGCAAGACCACCCTGATCAAGGCGGCGCTCGGCCTCCTGCCCACCTCGGCCGGAGAGGTCCGGCTCTTCGGCGACCCGCTCGGCGGGCTCTCGATCCCTGAGCGCGCCCGACGGTCGGCATGGGTCCCCCAATCCGAGGACCCCCGGGATGACGTCCGATTGTACGACTACGTCCTGTACGGCCGGTACGCCCGCCACTCCGCCCTCGACGGCGAGACCCTTGCCGATCGACGGCTCGCCGAACGGGTGCTCGCCGACGTCGGGCTCTCCGACCGGGCCGAGGACGGGATCCGGTCGATCAGCGGCGGCGAACGGCAGCGAGCGATCCTCGCCCGGGCGCTCGCCCAGGAGGCGCCGCTGCTCCTCCTCGACGAGCCGACCACCCACCTCGACATCGCCCATCAGCTCGAGCTCCTCGAGCGCGTTCGACGCCTGTCCCGGGCGAATTCGGTCACCGTTCTCGCGGCCTTGCACGACCTCAACCTGGCCGCCCGGTACGCCGACCGGATCGTCGTCCTCGCCCGGGGTCGGCGGGTCGCGGACGGGCGACCCGTCGAGGTGCTCTCGGAGGAGCTGCTGCTGCGGGTGTGGGGGGTCGTCGCCGACCTGCGGCCGGACCCTCGGACCGGCCTTCCGTACCTGATCCCCCATCGGCTCGTCGCGGACCGCACGCCGCCCGCCGGGGCGACCGGGGGGACCGTCCACGTGATCGGCGGCGGCGGGGCGGCCGCCCCGATCCTGCGAGCGCTCGTCGATGGCGGCTTTCGGGTCACGACCGGGGCCCTCAACCTGCTCGATTCGGATGCCGAGGCGGCCGAAGCCCTCGGCGTCCCCGCGGCCCTCGAGGCCCCGTTCGCGCCGCTCGGCGACGAGGTGCGCGCGCGGCATCGGGAGCTCCTTCAGGCCGCCGGGACGATCGTCATCGCTCCCGTCGCCTTTGGCCCGTCGAATCTGGCCAATTTGCAGGACGTGGAGGAGTTCGCCGGAGAGCGGGCCGTCTATCTCGTCGGCGCCGGATCGATCCAGGAACGGGACTTCACGGGGGGCCACGCCGTCGAGCTGGTCGAGGCGCTCCGGCGGGCCGGCGCGGTCGACGTGGTCGATGGGGCGGGCCTAACGGCGGCTTTGGCGGAGCCCGCGGTGGCTCGAAGGCCCCCGAGGAGCGCGCCCGAGGGTGATCGGACGGACGGAGATCGTCGGTCGGTGGACCACGGGGAACTCGCCGAGGAGCCTCGCTAGCTCCTCGTCGAGCACCACGATCGTCGTCGGCACCCCGACCAGCGCGGCCTCGGCCGCCACCGAACCGGCCGCGAACTCGACGATCGGGCCCGACCGCGCCCGGCGGGTCAAGACGTACGCCTCGAGCCCGCGCGCCGCGACCAGTCCGTCCGGCCGTGCGGCCAGCGCCCGCGATATCGCCGGGACCAGTTCGGCGCTCCTCAGCTCCGCGGCCGGGATCGTCAGGATCCGAACCTCCGCGGGCTCGATCTGGAGAATGCCGTCGAGCTCCCCGATCTCGATCAGGGCCCCCGCCGAGCCGCCGGAGCGCGCCCGCCCGCGCGAACCGGATCCGGTGCCCCGTCGGGCCGACAGACGCCCCGCCCTCAGCTCGAGCACGACGGCATCGCCCGGCGCGATCCGCTCGATCGCCACAGCGCGGCACGACCGCACGATCGGAAGGCGCTGCTGGCGCGCAAATAGGTCGTCCGATAGGTCCCCGAGGGTCCGATGCAGCCAGGCGACCCCTGGCACGGTCGGAAGGTAGCGGCCCGACCTCCGTTCCGCGAGGCCGCGCTCGGACAACTGTCGGAACGTATGCGAGGCGGCCTGGACGGTCACCCCCAGGCGGACCGCGATCGGACGAAGTCGCGTGGAGGTCTGCGTCACCGCGTCGTACAGGAACAGTAGCTCGCTCAGCGTCGCCGATCGGCGGAGTCCCGCCAAGCCTGTCTCGGCGTCGCGTCGACCCCGGCGGGCCACCATCCGTGCTCCGAGGTGCCGGGCCGTATATCGACCGCCCTACCCCGATGGGTCCGCCTTTCGGGCCTTGCGGCCAACCTCCCATCACGCTCCTATACGGCCGGCGGGTCGCGAGGGGGATGCTCGAATACACGGGGATCCGGGTGCGCGACCTCGACCGGTCGCGCCGGTTCTACACCGAGGGCCTCGGCCTTCGATCGGTCCGCACCCAGCGGACCTCCGCCGGCGGTCGGTGGGAGCGACTCGAGGACCCCGTGTCGGGCGCCGTCCTCGAGCTCAATCTCTACCCCGACAGCGCCGTCTACCGGGAAGGGGACGAGCTCGACCACCTCGCCTTCCGGGTGGACGATCTCGACGAGCAGCTCGAACGCGCGGTGCGCGCCGGCGGGGTCCTGCGGATCCCGGCGACCGAAGAGGGGGGGGTTCGGCTGCTCTTCCTAACGGATCCCGATGGGGTGTGGATCAAGCTTTTCGAACGCCGCTCCTCGGACGAACCCCCTACCTCCCGGCCGATGGAATAGCCGGGTCCGATGCGGGCGGTCGGACGGTCTACCTCCGCGACTTCGAACGCAGCCTAAAGAAGGCCGACCTTCTCCATCCCCGAGGATGGCGGCGGGGACGGAGCGCGGCGGGGCCGTTCCCACCGAGGCGCCCCGACCGAAAGGCCGGTCGCTCGGGGTCAACTCGAGCGTGGTCTTCTCGATCAGCATCGTCATCCAGTTGGTCGGTTACATCCCGACGTTCTTCCTCGCCCGCGGGCTCGGCTTGTCGGTCGCCGGGCAGACCCTGTTCGGGACGATCCAAACGTTCCTCTTGCTCGCCACGTCGGTGACGAACCTCGCGGACGTGCGGATCGGGGCGGCGTACACGTTCTTCGTCTCCCGGGGGGAGCCGGCCCGCGACGCGACGTCGACCTACTTCACGATCCGGATCCTCATGGTCGCCGGCGCCGGGCTCGCGCTTTGGCTGCTGGCGCCGTCGTTCGGGGTCGCGGCGTCGAGCGCCTGGCCCATCTTCGCCGTCTGGATGGTCCTCCCGATCCTTTGGTCGACCTCCACGGTCTACCAGAACCTGTGGGTCAGCCTCGGGGACTCCGCCCGCGGGCAGTACCCGCAGCTCGTCGAATCGCTCGTGCGAGCTGCCCTGCTCTCGTACTTCGCCCTCGGGTTCCTCCACGCGACCGGCCACGGGACTGCGACCCCGACGGCGACCCTCTGGGCGATGACGTACGCGTACGTCGCCGGGGCCGTCGCGTCCGGGCTCTTTTCCCTGCCGTCGATCCTCGCCCAGCGGGGCCGGATCCGGCGGGCGACCGCCGCCCGGTTCTTCCGTTGGTCCTGGCCGTTGATGGGGAGTCTCGTGCTCCTGTACCTGTCGGGGAACCTGATCAGTTTCGTGGTCATCGCGCTCCTCAGCAAGGCCGCCTTCAACATCTTCAACGCCGCGAACGCGTTCCGGGTCCTGGCGCTCGCCCTGCCCGCGGCGATCGCGGTCCCGCTCTTCCCGCACATATCGAGCCTCCACAAGGAGGAGGCGTTCCAGATGATCCGGTCCCGGACCTGGCAGACGCTTCGGTTCACCGCGATCCTCGTGGTGCCGGGGGTCCTGGCCCTCGCCGTGTACCGGGTGAACATCCTCAACATCCTTTACTCGGCGAGCTACCTCGGGGGGAGCACCGCCCTCGCGATCCTCGCCGTCTCGGCGATCCCCGCCGCGCTCAGTCAGATCATCGGGACCACGATGACGTCGATCGGTCGGACCCGCCTCGAGTTATACATCACCTCGCTCCAGGTCGCCTGCCTCGCCGCGGTGTCGGCGTTGCTGGTCCGGCCTCCGAGCGGCCTCCCCGGATTCCCTGGCGGGACCGGATTGGCGTCCCTCCTGCCGGCGGGTCTCCTGCCGGCGACCGCCGCGACGTTCACCGGCCTCAACGGGGCAGCGGTGGCCGTCCTCGTCTCGAGCCTCGCCGCGCTCGCGCTCAACGCCTACTTCCTGTACACGCTGCTCGGCGTTCGGATCCAGCTCACCCCCATCGCGACGATCGTGCTGAGTTCGCTCGCGAGCTTCCTCGCGATCTCCCAGCTCAACGACCTGTTGCCGATCAATCGGTACTACCAGCTGGCGGCCGGCGTCGTGCTCGGCTTCGCCGTCTACCTCGTCGTGCTCGCCGCGGTCGGGGAGCTGACGAAGGAGGATGTGGCCACAGTGGGTCGTTCCCTCGGGCTGCCGGAGGGGTTCGCCCGATATTTCGGGAGGTTGTGTTGGCGCGCCGAGAGCCGCCCGGTGAACCCGATCCCCCCCCGAGGGGCCGCCGGACTCGTCCCGCTCGAGGCCGAGTGGGCGGGCGCAGGAATCGGCCCCGAGGATCCGTCGCCCCCGCCCCCCCCGGCGCCGTGATGGCGCGCTCCGGCGTAGCACGCCCCCGGTTACGGCCGTAGGAGTAGCTAGGCAGGCTTTAAGCCGCGGAGCGGGCTCGTTCTTTCGAGAGTTCCATGGCGGTCCAGGTGGAGGCGCACAAGGAGTTGCCGACGGGCGTCCACGTGGAGGTCCGACCGGCCGCCGTCGAGCAGGTCCGGCGGTTGATCCAGGGCCAGAAGTCCGAAGTCGGAGTACGGGTCTACGCCCAGTCCGGTGGCAAGGGCTGCTGCGGCGGAGGGGCGGGCGCCGTCCAGTTCGGCATGGCCTTCGCCAAGGCCCGGCCTGACGACTCGGTCATCCCGGTCGATGGATTCAACGTCATCGTCGATCCGGGGAGCGCGGTAATGGTCAACGGGGCGGTCATTGACTACGTCGTCACGCTTTCCGAATCCGGGTTCAAGATCACCAACCCGACTCTCCCCGAACCCGATGAGGGGGGCCAGGCGGGCGGTTGTGGCTCCTGCGGCTCGAGTTCTGCCAACGGCGGCGGCTGCGGCTGCGGCGGATAGGGCCCGACGGTATCGTTGGGGCGGCCCGCGGGGCCGCCGGGGTCGAGGGTGCGCGTAGACGGTATGTAGCCGAGCCGGGGTGGGGCGCGTCCCACCATGTCCGAACCCGCCCTCACCGCACGGGATGTCCGCAAGGTTTACACCCGTCGCGGGGGCGGCGCCGTAACGGCCCTGCACGGGGTCTCCCTAGAGGTGCGCCCGGGAGAGCGGGTGGCCCTGCTCGGCCGAAACGGCGCGGGCAAGACCACGTTCCTGAAGATCGCCTCGACCCTCCTCGGCCCCACCGCCGGCACCGTCGAGGTGTTCGGGCACGACGTCGATCGGGCCCCCGACGAGGTCCGTCCGCTCATCGCGGTGGTCCCGCAGGAAGGCAAGCCGTTCTTCCATCTGACGCCGCGGGAGCAGGTGTACACCTACCTGCTCGCGCGGGGATTCCCCCGCCGCGAGGCGAAGGTGCGGACCGAGGAGGCGCTCGCCCAGATGTCGCTGGGCGAGATCGCCGACCGACTGTCCGTGACCCTCTCCGGAGGCCAGCGCCAGCGGACGATGGTGGCGACGGTGATCGCGACCGAGGCGCCGCTCCTCTTCCTCGACGAGCCGACGATCGGAATGGATCCGTTCGCCCGCCGGGAAGTCTGGGCGTCGATGCGATCGCTGAGCCGCAAGGGCTCGACGATCCTTCTGACGACCCACTACCTGGACGAGGCCGAGGCGCTGTCCGATCGCCTGTATATCGTCGAGCGGGGGCGGGTGCTCGTCGACGGGACGGCCGAGTCGCTCAAGCGGGAAGCGGGGGGGACGATCCGGGTCACGATCGGGAACGCCGAGGGTCGGCGCGAAGCGTTCGCCTCGTTCGGGACGATCGTCTCGGACGGCGGGGCGCTGCACGTGATCACCGCGCCGGAACGAATCTCCGAGATCCTGGCCGTGGCGCTCCGGGAGAAGCTGAGCGCCACGGTCGGGCCGGTGACCCTCGAGGAGGCGTTCCTGCGGGTCGTCGGCCGATCGATCGACGAGGAGTCCTGAATGGCCGCCCCGACGGCGTTCCGCGGGTTGGGCGCGTTCTCCTATACGGAGTTCTACGTCCAGGCCCACGAGTACCTGTCGATCGCCACGAGCCTCATCGTCCAGGTCGTCCTGTTGATCTTCGTCAAGATCCTCGCCCCCTCGCTCCTGGGGGTCGCCTTGCTCGGGGCGATCGTCTTCTCGGTCTTCAGCCTCGGGCAGAGGGTCCAGAACGAGGCCGCCTTCATCCGGATCGACCACAAGCTCAACGAACTGTACCTCGCCTCGCCGCTCACCCCCGAGGCGTACTTCTTCGGGATGTCGATCGGCATCTTGGCCGCCTACACCCTGCCGATCGTCCTGCTGCTCGCGGTCACCTACGCGCTCGTCGGGATCAGCGCGTCGACCGGCCTCACCTTGCTGCTCGTCGGGGGCGCGGTCTGGCTGGTCACGTCGTCGATCGGCTACATCGTCTCGACCCTGTTCCGGGACATGCGGACGATCTGGCCGTACGCCTCGCTGTTCTACAATCTGTTCGGGGTCCTTCCGCCGGTCTTCTACCCGATCGGTTTCCTGAGCGGGGGCCTTCGGACGGCGGCGCTGCTCATCCCCTCGAGCGCGGCCACCTCGCTCCTGCAGTGGTCGGTCCATCCGGCCGTTCTCAACACGTCGGAGGTCGCCCTCGGGGCCGGGGCGCTCGCGGTCGAGACGATCGGGCTGTTCCTCTTCGCCATCTACTGGTCGCGGCGAACGGTCCGGGAGGGCTAGGCGAGCGTGCCCGAGACGCCTATCGTCGCCAACGTCCCCCGAGCCGGACGGGTCGTCCCGGCGTTCGCGATCATCGGCTGGCGATGGATCAGCCGGAACCCCGCTTCGACGATCGCGCCGATCCTCCTGCCGTTCATCTTCCTGACGTTCCTGCACCTCATCGCCCCTCAGGGCCTGTTTCCGCTCGAGGTCGTCGGCGCGATGCTGTTCACCACCCAGAACGTCGGGAGCTGGGTCCTGGGGGACTCGGCGACCTGGCGGATCGAGTCCGCCCTACAGGACCTGTTCGTCGCCTCCCCGCTCGGCAAGGTCCGCTACCTGTTCGGGATCGCCCTTTCGAACCTGATCCCGGCGGCCCCGGCGCTCGTCATCCTCGCCGGGATCCTCGCGGTCGTCGGCCCGCCGATCTCCCCGATCGCCTGGGGGGTCCTCGCCGGGGCGATCTTCGTCCTGTGGATCCTCTTCTCGGCGATCGGGATCGCGCTGTCGAGCCGCCTGAAGAGCCAACGCGAGATCTGGCCCGTCGGCAACCTGACGTTCACGATCCTCGGGATGATGGCGCCGTTGTACTATCCGCTCTCCTACCTGCCCCCCGATTGGCAGGCGGCCGCCCACCTACTGCCGACCACGTATGCGGCGCTCCTCGTGCAGGGCGCCCTCGGCCTCCAGCCGTCGGATCTTCCCTCGCTCCTCCTCGATGCCCTGCTGCTCCTCGCCTCCGCGCTCATCGGCATCGTCATCGCGCTCAGGTTGTACAAGTGGCGGGATGAGTGAGCCGACGGCGGGCGCGGACCGGCACCTTCCGAGACGCTAGCAAGGTTCAAACGGGGGCGAGTATTGGAACGGTCGGTGCTCCGGCGCTCGAACCTCAGTCGCCCTTCGCAAGGCGGCGCCGGCGCCGTCGAATCTCTTTGGAGGCTCCCCGATGCGGCGCCGCCGCGAGACGGGTCCGGGGGCTCGTAGTCACGTTCCATGGGTAACAACGAGTTCGACGAGATCCTGAGCGCCCTCGACCGAGAGACCGCCCGGATCCGGGTTCGCGCCGAGCCGCGCCGGTACAACAAGCCCGCGACCGTCATCTCCGGGTTCCCCCCGGGGGTCGACCTGGAGGAGATCACCCGGTCGTTGAAAAACCGGCTCGCTACCGGCGGTTCGGTCGTCGAAGGCGAGGTATACCTGCAAGGGGACCACCGGGCCCGGATCCGCGACGAGCTCGGGAAGCTCGGGTTCGACCCCGAGACGGTCGAGGTCTCCAACGCCCAGCTTCCCAAGCGGGGCCGTCGCGGATAGGGATCGACCCTGGGCGCGGCTTCCGCGCCGGGTATTAAATCACCCGAAGGTGATTTATTCTTCCCGGCTCGTGGTATCCACGGTACGGATCGATGAGCGAGTACGCCCACCCGGAAGTCCTGGTCGATACCGAATGGGTCGCCGCGCACCTATCGGATTCCGTCGTCCGGATCGCGGAGGTCGACTACGATCCGCTCGCCAACTACGGAATGGGCCACGTCCCCGGCTCGGGGATGATCGACTGGCGCAAGGACATCAACGATCCGGTCGAACGCGACATCGTCGGCCGGGACCCGCTGCGCTCCCTGCTCGAACGGCTGGGGGTCTCCGACGATATGACCCTCGTCCTGTACGGCGACTTCAACAACTGGTTCGCCGCGTTCGCCTTCTGGGTGCTCAAGTACTACGGGTTTCCCGATGTCCGCTTGATGAACGGCGGTCGGAAAAAGTGGATCCTCGAAGACCGCCCCCTCGTCAAGGACGTCCCGCAACCGGTCCCCGGCCACGTCACCTTCGGCACGCCGAACGAAGGTCTGCGGGCCTACTATGATGACGTCGAAGTCTCCCTCGGCCAGGTCCGCAGCGGCGCGCTCTCGCTCGTCGACGTCCGAGGTCCGAAGGAGTTCACGGGCGAGATTCTCGCCCCGCCGGAGTATCCGACCGAGCACGCCCAGCGCGGGGGGCACATCCCCGGGGCCAAGAACATCCCTTGGGGGCTCGCCGTGAACGACGACGGGACGTTCAAGGCCCGGGCGGAGCTCGAGGCCCTGTACCGCGGGCACGGGATATTGCCCACCGCCCCCGTGATCGCCTACTGCCGGATCGGGGAACGGTCCAGCCACACCTGGTTCGTCCTGACGTACCTGCTCGGCTATCCGAGCGTCCGGAACTACGATGGCTCCTGGACCGAATGGGGAAACCGGATCCGCAGTCCGGTCGAACGGCCCTAGGCCGCCTTTGAACCTATCCGGGCCGGGGGTCCGAGTTCGGCGGGGGATTCTTGCGCACCAGGAAATGGTGGAGGGTCTCCTCCCGTCGATGATCGATCACGACGTGGCCGGTCCGGTCCGTCCACCGGACCATTTCGATCGGGGCGGTCGGGTCGTCCGTCACCAGGTGGACCACCTCGCCGGGGGACCGACGGGCGATCTCTTCATCGAGGCGCACCAGGATCGCCTGGCACTCCGCGCCGATCTCGTACATCTCCGAATCGGGAACGGCCGGGAAGCAGCGGATCCGCAGGCGATGGATCCGTTCGGCCAACGGCCCGGCGATCGCCGCCGCTGGCGCGAGACCGGGCGGCGGCCACGGCATCGGCGGGATCGATAGTCGGACGACCCAGCCAGCGTCGTACGGATCATCGTTGAGAAGTTTGGGTCGTTCGAGCAGCCCTAGATTGCGCTCGACCACCGTCCCGTCGACGGGCAGTCGCAGGGGGCCGACGGACCGCACGCTCTCGAGGGTCGCCACGCTCCGGCCTCTTGGGAGCGGGCCGTCGCCCGGACGGAACGTGACCGAGGTGAACCTTCCGACGAACGCACCCAGGGTCGCCAGGATGCCGATTGAGGCCGTAGAACCGCTGGGATCCCGCCGCAGCCAGACCTCGGAGTCGAGTTCGTAGAGCCGGTCCTCCGGCAATGGGCATCCACCGACCTCCATGAGGTTCGTAGGGCCCGAGCCCCTTTCAGACCATTCTTCCGGCCCCGCGGCGGCCGGTCCCGGCGAGATTCCTCGGCGGCGCCGGTTCAAGGCTTATCTCTCGCGGGCGGGTTGTACCGACCGAGATGGCCCCGCTCCCCGTCCCTTCCACCCCCGCCGGGGTGAGCGCGAACCGGTGCCGTTGCGGACACCTCCCGGGTTCCCACATGCGCGCCGCTCCGATCGACCCGATGCGCCCCAACGGGGGGTATCGCCTCGTGGCGGATGGGCCCTGCCGGGACTGTGGAGACGGATCGTGTTCGGTGCTGCCGCGCGCCCCGTGAGCGATCCTCCGCCGTGGCACCCTCAGGGTCGAGGTCGGTTCCGGCCCTGGGGCGGTTGGGCGCTCGTGCTCCCGCTGTCCTTGATTCTGGCGGGCCTCGCTTCGCTGCCGGCAGCAGGGGGTTCTGCGGGGACCGCGACGAAGCCGATCGGCGTACCGACCCCGCCGTGGGAAGCGGGGGTGCACGATGCGGGGATCCATCCCTCGGGCCTTCATCCGGCGAGCGGGGGGGAGAGCACCCTCTCGGTCGTCCCGAACGATCCGATGGACTTCCCCAACCAGGGGATCGAGACGAACATCACCGGATTCGCCCCCCGGAACCTGGCGCCGTTGAACGCGTTCCAGGTCGCGGCGGAGGAGACGATCGGCGCTTACGACGCCGTGTTCGGGCTGTTTCAGAACAGCTCGTTCGGACCGATCGGCTTCTTCGAGGTCTTCACCGCCGCCGGCGACCGATCGGTCCACCTTGCCTACGGTGCCCCCCTGGCGACCGTGCCGGGACTCGGCTACCAGTTCCAACTACAGCAGACCCGTGGCACCGTCTGGAACCTCACGGTCGATGGGGCCCCGTTCGCCTCGGGGGGCAACGCGTCCTCCTTCGATTTCGGGACCGCGAGCGCGACTGCCGGCCCCGGACTCGAATTCTCCGAGGTCGCTTTCTACGGCGGCACGCCGGCCAACGTCGTGCCCGACACCGTGGTCGCCACGACGGCGATCGCCGTCCTGGGTCCGAACGGGTGGCGGCTCCCGACGAATGCGACGGTGAGCTTCAACGGGGCCGTGTCGGGCGCCTGGGGGGCCGCGGGACGGGCCCAGGTGCCCGCGCTCGCGCCGGGGGAGATCCGGTCGGGGACCTCGTTCCCCGCGCTCCGGAACGGAACCGCCTTGTGGACCGGCGGGCCGGTCCCCCTGTTCCTTGCGCTCTCGCTCTCGAGCGATCGGACCACGGCGACGCTGCCGATCCTGGCGAACGTGACCGCCCGGGACGGCTCGGGGACCGACATTCCGCAGGTTCCGCTGGCGATCTCCGACTCCCGGGGGGGCCATTCGTATGGCGGGGGCAACGAGACCGATGGGCAGGGCTCCGCCCAGCTCGTGCTCATCACGCCGAACGTCAGCGCCGCGGGGACCGATGTCGTCTCCGTCTACTCCACCCTGCTCGGGTACCCGGCGCTGTCGAGCGCGCCGCTGATCCTGACGCCGGCGCTCGAGGTCCTCCTGACGGCTTCGCCCGGCGCTCCCGTCGTCGCGATCAACGGCACGGTCACCCTGACCTTCCGGACCTCGGCGCTGGGAGCCGCCGCGCCGAACACGCCGATCCAATTCTCGAGCTCGCTCGGCGGGAGCCTATCGGTCGCCTACGCGGCCAGCGGTTCGGACGGATCGGTGGCGGTGACGTTCCGCGCCGGAGGCGCCCCGGCGATCGTCGCGATCCACGCGGTGGTCATGGCGCCGGGGGTCTGGGGGGGGCTGACCGTCAATGTCCAGATCGTCCGACCGGCCCCCAGCCTCCTGACCCAAGCGGAGCCGTTCGCCGTGGTCGGCGTGGCGGCCTTGCTCGGAGGGATCGTGTACGCGACGATCCGACGACGCCGGATCGCGGCGGTCCCGGAGCTCGCCTTCCTATCGGACGGTCCGGACCCCGGACTCCCCTCCGGGCCCGGCGATCCCCCGGCCCCTAGCCGTAGGCCGCCTTCAGAAGGTAGTCCTTGAGCTCGTGGAGCCGTTCGTCCCAGATCCGGAAGTGCCAGGAGCGGGCCTCCTCGCCCTCATCGGTGCTCGGCCAGCCGGCATGCTCGAGGGTGACGTCGATCCCCTCGGGGGACTCCTGCAATCGGACGTAGACCTGCGAGGGGTGCCCCTTGCGGCCCTCGGGGTTCGGGTCGAACGTCGGCGGCGGGATCCAGGTGAATCCGATCTCGAGGTCCGGGGTGATCCGCGTCACCTGACCGCGGCTGACGAACGGGACCGTCTCGGAGTCGAAGTGCAATTCGTAGCGGCCCCCCACGTTCGGCTCGACGGAGGCGGAATCGCACATCCACTCCCGGAGTTGCTTGGCCTCGGTGAAGGCGGCGTAGATCATCGGGATCGGGAGAGGGATCGTCACCTGGACCAGGATCGGGTCGAGCTCGGAAGAGGCCATCGGCGGGCCTGAACGCCGGCTCATTTACATTTTTCGACGTGGCGGCAGGGCCATGATCGACGAGGGGCCCGCCGGTCGGGGGAGGCCGGGATCGGTCGCGTCCGGCCGAACGGGGGACCCGCGTCGAAGGTGCCGGCCCGAATCCGCGTCCTCGGGCTCGGCGCGCGCCTGGGTCGAAGGCACGGGGACCGCCGTTGGCTGAGACCGGACCCGCCCAAGATCGGGCCGGCGTTCCCCCTGAAGGCCGACGACGCGTCGTCATCCCTCGGCGAACTACGAACGACCGGTGCGCCGTAGCCGGTCGAAGGGCGGGGGTTCGCGCGAGGTCCGCGGGAGGTCCGGGGGGCCAAGACCTATTGCCCGGCTGCCTCACCGGGCCGCGTGCTGCGGCGGCGTACTCCGGCGATCCTCGGGTCGGACCGCCGCCCGTTCCCCGGCTCGATCGCCGCCCTGGAGCCGGTCCCGATCGGCGGGACCCGGCAATGGGTCCTCCTTCGGGGGGTCGATCCGCAGCAGCCCGTCCTACTCGTGATCCCGGACGGTCCGGGGGAGACGCTGCTGCCCTTGGCGCGGCGCGTCCAGGGTGAACTGGAGCGCGCGTTCGTGGTCGCGAATTGGGATCCCCGGGGATCGGGACTTTCTCAGGACCGGGATGTGCTCGACTCGAGTCTCACGCTCGAACGGCTCGTGGAGGACGCCGTGGAGCTCGCCCGATGGCTCGCGCGGCGCTGCGGCACGGACCGCGTCGTTCTCGCCGGCCACGGCTTCGGCAGCGTGGTCGGGATCCTCGCCGCGCAGCGCGCCCCCGAATGCTTCACGGCGTACATCGGGGTCGGCCAATGGGTCGAACCGCTCGAGAGCGAACGCCGCTCGCTCGCCTGGGCGCGGGAGGAGGCCGAACGGCGGAACCGCCGCGACCTCCTGGGCTCGCTCGGCACGCTCGGCGCCCCGGGACGATCTGACCCGGGGCCGCCGCCGGTCCTAAGGGCCGCCGTCCGGTCGCTCGGCGGCGAGTTCGTAAACCCCGACGGAAGGTCGAACGCCCGCCCGTCGATCGCCGGAGCCCAAGAGTACACCGTCCTCGATCTTTGGTACCGACGCCCGAGAGGGATCGCCCGTTCCCGGCGGACCGTCGGCCAAGAGGTCCGTGGGATCGACCTCGCGACCCGCGTCACCCGGCTCGGCGTGCCGACGTTCTTCATAGCGGGCCGCCACGACCATGTCGTCGACCCGGAGCTCGCGCGGGAGTACCTGCGCGTCCTCGAGGCCCCCCGGAAAGGGTGGGCTTGGATCGAGGAGACGGCCCACCTCGCCCCGTTCGAGGACCCGGACGCCTATGCGGCCGCCCTCGCCCACTACGCCCACGACGCCCGCGGCCCGGCCGCACCTTCCTGGTCCGTCGCCGGGTGATCGGATAGGGAGGCTTAGGGCCGCGGCTCCGCCCGGTCCGTTCCGAACGGGCTCGGGGGGGCGCTCTGTCGGCGTCGGATCTCCCGGACCACCGTTTCCCCGACGTCGGTCAGGCGGTAGATCTTGACCCGTCGGTCGATGCCGTGCACGTGCCCCCGCTCGACCGAAAGCACCCCGGCCGCGACGAACCTTTGCAGGATGCCGACGATCGCGCCCTGCGTGAGACCCGTCGCCTCGACCATCCCCGCCTGCGAGAACGCCTTCGGGGGGATCTCGTCGGGCCCGTAGCGGCCCTGTCGGGCCAGGTGCAAGAGGATCCGGTAGGAGGTCCGCAGGGTCTCCGACCCAGCGGGATCGGCACCGTCGGCGCGCACGGGCGTGGACATCCGACCCGCGAATCACCCAGCCCGATCGAGCGGAGTTCGGGGGATCCCCGGCGCGGGTCCGTCGCCCGCTGGGGGGACCCCCGCCGAGCGGGGCCCGGGGGGCGCTGCGCGGACCCCCGTTCCCGGCGTCGGTATCGGCCCCCTTACTAAGGCCCCCGATTCGTTCGCCGCACCCGGTAGGGCCCATCGGGACCCGACGGGCTCCGACCGCTCCGACGCCTCGTGCATCGCATCCGTCGGGTGTCCCGGAGCGCCACTTGCTTAAAACCGACCGTCGAGCGACCCGGCACGGACGCAGGCCGAGCTCCCTATCGGGGCCAATTCGGATCTTCGAGCGGTCCGATCTCCGCGCCGAGGTCCGGAGCCTCGTCGAGCAGGCGCCGGACGATCGCGCGGCCCTCGCGCGCGAACCGTCGGGTCCGTCGGACCATGAGCCCGAACGCCGCGGCCCCGATCGCCATCGCGACGAGCGCGGTCCCGGTGAGCGCGAACCAGAAGGCGGCCGGCGGCCCGCTCGTGGAGACCGGGGTCGGGGGGCTCGGGCCGGGGGAGCGGGCGAGCTCCACGACGATCGTCACCTGGGCCGTCGCGCTCTCCCCGAGGGCGTCGACGACCGTGAGGCGGACGGTGAAATGGCCGGTGGACCGGGGGTTGCAGCTGAGGGTCGGGCTATCGCTTCCCGAGCAGCCGGTGGGGAGTCCCGAATATACCTCGCGATACGGGGCCGTGCCTCCGGCGACGCTGGCCGCGAACGAAACCCCCGCCCCGAGGTCAACCGTGCTTTGGTTGGCGACGAAGGAGCTGGCCGAGAGCATCGGGTGGACGGTGACCGACACCGACCCGCTCGCGGCGTACCCGAACTGGTCGGCCGCCGTCACGTGGACCGTGAACGTCCCTTCGGTTGTGGGAGCGCAGCTCAGCAGTGTAACGTTGGAGCTGACGCAGCCCGTCGGCAAGCCCGCGTAATCGAATGCGAGGGGACCGACGCCGCCGCCGGCGATGACGCTCAGTTCGGTCGACAGGCCGACATCGACGACCGCCCGACTCGCGGCGACGGAGTCCACGAACGGGTGGGGTCCAACGAACAGGGGTTCGACCGCCGTCGCCGCCACGCCGACCCGATCCGAGGCCGAGATCCCGACGTCGTAGGAGCCGGCCTGGGTCGGGTCGCAGGTGAGCGCCGCCACGTTCTGGCTCGCGCAGCCGGGGGGAAGGCCCGAGTACAAGAATGAGTAGTTACCGGTCCCGTCGATGACCTGGGCGCGGATCGTCACCGGGACGCCGGTCTCGGTCGCCGTCGCGGAGAGCACGATCGAACGGAAACTCGGGGGCCGGTTGACCGAGATCGCCACCGCGGGGTAGGCCGCCGTCCCGGTCGAGGAACTGACCCCGCCGGTGATCTCGTAGGTGCCGGTCTGGGTGGCCGCGCATCGGAAGGCGGGCGCATCGACCGAGACGCACCCGGGGGGGAGCCCGGAGTACGAATACATCGAGGCGCCGACCGCGAAGGCGCCGACCACGGCGATCGTCAGGTTCGCACCGGCGTCGGTGGCCGAATCCGGTCCCATCGGGAATCCACCGGTGATCGACAGCACCGGCCCCCGGAGCACCCACCCGCTGGCGCCGAGCTCCCAGGTGTCGGAGAACGCCCCGTTCAGCCCGAGGCCGCCGAACAGGACCGGTGAGCTGCTGGCCCCATCGTAGGCGAGCAGGGGCGAGGCGCGGGCCGCGGGGGCCGTTCCCGTGGAGAGCTCGGTCCACCGGTTCGTGGCGTACGACCAGCTGTCGGAGCGGTAGCTCAGGCAATCACGGCCGCCAAACACCAGGACCGAGGAGGTCGCCCCGTCGTAGGTGGCGGAGGCCGACCAACGGGCCGGCGGAGCGTCGGTCACGGTCGAACTGAGGTCGGTCCAGATACCATGAACGAACCGCCACGTCGACGCCGAGGCGGCGCACGGCGCGGCGGTGGAGATCCCTCCGAAGTCGACCACGTATCCATCGATCGTATCGTAGGCGAGCGACCCGAGCACGCCGGGAACGGTCGAGGAGTTCTGCTGGACGGAAGTCCATCCGCCGGCCCCGAAGAGCCAGGTGGTCGTGTTCCCAGCGGTGGGGTCCGACCAATTCGTCCCGCGGGCGCCCACGCCCCCATAGAGGACGCCGGCGCTATCCTCAAGGTCCCAGACGAACGGCGCCGACGCGCGGGCCGGGGGGGCGGTCCCCACCGTCGCCGTCAGGTTCGTCCAGTTGCCGCCGGAGAACGACCAGGTATCGGAGAGGTACCCCGACGGTCCCATGCCACCGAAGAGCAGCACCGCCTGGGTCAGGGGATCGTAGACTAGGGAGGCGCCGATCCGCCCGGAAGGGCTCGACGCAACGGCCAGCTCGGTCCAGGCGCCGGACTGATAGGTCCAGGTCTCGAGCGGGGCCTGGGCCGATCCGGAGCTCGAGAGGCTCTCGGCGACGGCGACCATGACCCCATCGTGGGCATCGTACGCCATCGAGGCGTCCAGGATCGTCGTCTCGATTGCAACGCCAAGAGAACCCCCGGTCTGGCTCGTCCCAACCAGGGCGGAGGGGCGCGAATCGGCCCGAGGCGGGTAGGTGCCGATTGACGTGGATAGGGGGTGAAGGAACGACGGCATCGGGGCCCCCATGAGAAGGACCACGAGAACGACCAAGCCGACCGTGGCCACGCCCACTGGCGCCCGGCTCCGCCAGCGTCCGGGCCCCGATGGTAGGGCCTCTCGGCCCGCCGGCGACTTCATCGATGGGATGGGAGGGTTATCGCCTTAAAAAGCCGAGGCAAAAATACTGGGGAATCCCGCCCCGGCACGGCCCCTGGACGGCGGTGAGGTCGACCCGGGCGCTTGGCGCGCCGAGGGCTCGGGGGCAGTGGACTGGTGGGGATTTGAACCCCAGGCCTCCGGTTTGCAAAACCGGCGATCTTCCGCTGATCTACCAGCCCTTCCCCGCCCACCGCCGCGCTCGGTACTTACCTCCTCCGTTTGGAGCGAGCCAGCGACCCCGGTGGAGGTTCCTCGTGGACCGAACGCCACGCCTCCCAGAGCTTCGGCACGCTGCGTCGGCCGGCGATGGAATCCGGCGCCGCCCACTCGAATTCGGTATGCTCCCAGTCGATCCGGACGGCCCCGCTTCGGACTCGGAACCGGACCGGGTGAACCTCGAACATCCGCGTACTCTCTCGCACGAGGAGCGGCGAGCCCTCGGCGACGAGATCCGCCGCGCTCAAGTCGAGTCCGGTCTCCTCATGGACCTCCCGAAGCGCTTCCTGGACGGTCGACCCCCCCTCCATGAACCCCGAGACGGCCGCCCAGTGTTCGGGGAAACTGCCGACCTTCTTCGATCGTTTCAGGAGGAGGACCCGGCCCTGCGGGTCTTCGAGGAAGGCGGTCACCACCGGGGCGCGCGCGACCTCCGAAAGGTCCAGGGTTCCCGTCGCTCCGTCCAAGGTCACCCGGTCGGCGGCATGCAACCAGTCGAGGTGGATGCCGCCGATCGCCGGGGGTCCCGGGCCGTTCAGGGGGCGCGCGTCCGCTTCGACCAGGATCCCCGACCACGGGCCCTCCGGGGAGAGCGTCACGGGGTCGGTGGGGACGTCTGAAAAGGCCCCCACGTGCGGCCCCCGCAGCGGGGGAGGCGTCTGGGACGGCGGGATGACCACCCGCCCCTTCGCGCGCCCGGCCCTAAGAGGCCGGCCGAACAGCTCCACGCCGTCCGTATTCGTCTCCCCCTATCTGGGCACCTCCTCGATAGGAACGCCACGGCGCGGCCGCCGCCACCCGGGAGGCCTTATCCTCAGGGGGCCCGGGCGAGGTGTGCGGCTGAGCGCGTTCAGCGTCCTCGACGCCTTTCCGAAAGGCTCCGACGGGAACCGTGACCGCTACCGCGAGCTGCTCGACCTCGCCGAGCAGTGTGAGGACTCCGGTCTCCACGGCATCTGGGTCGCCGAGCACCACTTCCATCCGGGCGGGCTGTGCCCAGCGCCCCCGGTGCTCCTGTCGGCGATCGGGGCTCGGACCGAGCGCCTTCGTCTGGGGGTCATGGTGAGCGTCCTTCCGTTCCACGAGCCGGTCGACCTGGCCGAGCAGTACGCTCTAGTCGACCAGCTCACCCAGGGCCGACTGAACCTGGGGGTGGGCAGCGGGTACATCCCGATGGAGTTCGAGGGGTTCGGGATCGACCCCGCGACGAAGCGGGAACGGTTCGACGCGGCCCTGGAGACCCTCCTATCCGCGTTCCGCGGGGAGGCCGTGCGGGTCGGGAAGGGCCGCCAACCGAAGGTGACCCTCAATGTGCGACCGCGGCAGCAGCCCTCACCGCCCATCACCGTCGCGGTCCAGCGCCGCGAGGCGCTCGTCCCCCTCGCGCAACGAGGGCGGTCCATCGCCCTCATCCCCTATGCCACGGTCTCGGGGATCGACGAGCTATCCGAGGAGATCGACGAATACCGAAGGTCGCTGCCCCCCGGGTCGAAGGCCCAGGTGGCGGTGGCGGTCCATATCTGGGTCGGGGCGCCGAAAGAGACCGGCCGAGCCGCGCTCCAACGGTACCTGGATTCTCGGCTGGCGACCCAGAGCAAGTACTACCAGGAGAAGGTCCGCCGGGATCCTTCCGCTCGCCAGGCCCGCACGCTCGAGGAGGCGGGCCTCGCCCTGATCGGGAGCGCCGAGGAGGTGACCCTGGGCCTGGAACGGTTCCGGGACGCCGGCGTCGACGAGGTCCTGGGGATCTTCGACTTCGGCGGGTTGCCGATCGACGCGGTCCGAGCCTCGGTGCGGGCGCTCGGCGAGCGCTGGCCCCAGGAAGCCTAGCGGAGGAAGGGGTTCGCTTCCGGGGCCCCTGGGACGGGACCCTGGAACAGGCCGCCTACGGCGTAGAGGTCGGTGGGGTCCCGCCGGAGCTCCCGCCCGAGGTCGCGGAGGTCGTCGAGGTCGCTTCCGGCTTCATCATCACCGGTCGTCCGCCCATCCGTCGGCGCATCACCATGAAGACGATGAGCGCCAGCACGAGCAGGACGACGATGGCGATCAACGCGCCCAGCGTGAACCCGGAGTTGCCGAACTGGTAGGAGAGCGCGGCCGGGTTGCCGTTGACGGTCGCCGTGAACTGACTGTTGCTCTGGCAGTTGATGTTGCAGTTCGGGCCGCCCAGCATCGCCTGCGCGCTGACCATCAGGATGCCGTTGGGGGCATCCTTCGGGATCGTGTACTGGAACGTCCCCGAGGAGCTCGTCAGGTCGACCGACGTCGACGCATAGTTGGTGTTCTGGTCCGTGCTCGGCGTGAGGAGCAAGGCGTACGTCTGGGGAAGGGACGCCTGGCCCCGCGCCGTGAACGCGTAGTTCACCGTCACCGTCTCGCCGGGCTGATAGCTCCCGTCGAGGTAATTCGACGCCGTGGAGATCCCGAGGTTCAAGTCGATGCCCGAGGACTCGTAGATCGTCAGCGTGGCGTTGGCGATGGTCCCGCCCGTCGCGGTCTGGGCGGTCACGGTGATCGTGTAGCTCGTCGGGGGCGAGTTCGAGGGCACCGAGACCGAGATCGAGTTCCCCGAGACCGCCGAGTTCATGATCCAGTTGCCGGCGCGGTCAACGACCGTTCCCCAGAAGGTCGCTCCGGCGAGCGCCCCGCCGTTGGTGATGACGCTGATGTGCACCGTGTCGCCCGGCAGGTAATCCAGCTCGCTCGCGGTCAGCAGGATCGTTCCGGCCTCGACGTCCGTCTCGGCGGTGGATCCGACCGCGCTCGTGGCGTTCGACGCGTAGACGAACGCGAGGACCAGCCCGATGAAGGTCTTGGGAAGGGTCACGGTGACCGTGCCCGAGGTCAGGGCGGGCGCGATCCGACCGAGATCGATGAAGCCGGTGCCCGTGAAGCTCTCCACGACCCAGTACGAGCCGTTCCAGCCCGCGGTCACGGAGGCGTTCTGGCCGCCGAGGGCCCAGTGGAACGAGGCGACCGC
Organism: Thermoplasmata archaeon; assembly: GCA_035945215.1. GTDB lineage: Archaea > Thermoplasmatota > Thermoplasmata > Lutacidiplasmatales > UBA184 > Lutacidiplasma. Next base: position 6,638 of record DASZAJ010000002.1, on the reverse strand, counting down.
CCCGGAGTAGTACTCCGAGCTCGACCAGGTGACCAGGACCGATGGTCGGGTCGTGACGTTATGGATGGTGAAGCTCGCGTTCGTGGTCTGGCTCGTCAGCGCCGGGTCGTTCGGGTCGGTCACCGTGACGACGACCGTGTTGAGTCCGGTGGTCGAGAAGACCGAAGCCGAGGCGAGGAAGGTGACCGAGGCCGAGCCCAGACCGTCGATCGTGACCGAGCTCGGCGGATTGCCGGGCGGCGTGACAAACGAGCTTCCCTTCTCGAACTTGAAGGCGGCGGTCATGCCCGTGGCGGGGTCGCCGGGGATACCCGAAATGTACTCGTGGACGAGCACGTAGACCGGCGTGCCGGAAGGGAACGAGCCCGACGGGCAACCCGTCGGGCAGCTGGAGAGGGTCACCAAGGGAGCCGAAAGGCGACCGACGGTTCCGTCGGCGAACGCCGTCACGCTGGTGTTGAACCCGTTCGAGGAGGTGTTCGCGTACACGACGAGGTCGATCGCGCCCAGCGCATCGGTCGGGATCGTGAAGTTGTAGTAGCCCGCGACGATGGCCCCGAGCTTCGCGGGGGTGTTGGGTAGTTTCGCGAAAACGCTGGCGGTGGTGACGTACTCTCCCGTCACGACGACGCCCGTCACCGCGGTGTAGGGGGCCGAATTCACGCTCTTGACGATCAGGATCGGGACCGAAACGTTCTGGGCCGGCAGGCTGACCCGCGGGGTCAACGCCGACTCGGCGAAGTAGGTCTGGACCGTGAAGTTCTGGTGGGCGAACCCGCCGGCGGCGCCGCTGATGGTGATGTTCCATTGCCCGCCGTACACGAGGTTCAATGGGAGCTGGTAGTAGATGCCCCACGTGTAGCTGTTGTTCGCGTTGCCCTGGAGATGGACGGTCCAGGACTTCGCTGGGCTGGAAACGGCGTCTCGGGAGGCGTTGTGGTCGTTGATCTGGACGGTGGCGGTCGTGTCGGCGGACGTGTCCGTCGCCGCGAAGTAGACATTGCCCGAGCCGAGTCCCACGACGAACGAGTTCCGAACCCCACCGAAGTCGTTCGTGGTGGCGATGGTGACCTGCGTCACGGCGGGGGTGGCCCCATGGTCCGGCGTGAGCGAGCCGGCCCGCGCCAGTCCGGGCACGAAGAGGCTCGTGGCGATCAGCACGGCGACGATTCCCAGCGCGGCGGCGATAGTGGGTCGCATGAAGCTAACTTTCCTGGCATCGCATATTTAATACATGGCCCCCAACGGAGGAATGGGTGTCGTATAACCCGTGGTCGGGCGAGGGCCAAAAACGACCCTTCGGGACTTCTCGGGGCCGAAGCCGACTCCGGTTAGCGGCCGACGAATGAGCCCCCGATTGTCCGGGTGGCGAAGCTAGAATTACCTGATCAAGATGGGAGTTCGAGGGACCCATGGCGGAAGTATTACCCGGTGTACACATGGTAGAAGGTATCGACCCGTCGCCCGAGTTCACCACCCATGTCTACCTGGTCAAGGACCGGGGACCGTCCTGGACGCTGATCGACGCCGGCCTGCCCGGGTCTGAAGGGGCGATCGGGAAGTATCTGGCGGCCCAGCAGATCGACTCGCATTCCATCCGGAAGATCGTGATCACCCACCTGCATCGCGACCACACGGGGGGCCTCAAGCAGATGGCCGAGATGACCAAGGCGCGGACGTATGCCCACTGGATCGATGCGGCGTACATCGAGATGAAGCCGCCCTACGAGGGGAAGGGGACCCCGCCCGCCGAGCCGTTCAGCGTCGACGAACGGCTGAAGGACGGCGACCAGATCGACGCCGGCGGCGGGATGGTCGCCTACCACACCCCGGGGCACACCCCCGGCCATACCGCGTACTATCTGCCGGAGCGGAAGATCCTCTTCTGCGGCGATCTGTTCTTCGGGCATGGACGGGAGGCCGTCATTACGACCCCCGATTACACCCACGACGGCCCGACCGCGCAGATCTCGGCGCGTCGGGTCGCGAGCCTCGCCATTGACTCCCTCCTGACCTACCATGGCGGTCCGTTCCCGACCGGCGGCCGCTCCCAGGTCGAGCGCGTAGTCCACCGGTTCTAGCGCCTCGGTCCGGCGCGTGAGCGAGGAGCCGGCGGTCGGTCATTCCAACCTCGCCGGGTGGCGAGCGCAGCGGGGCTGGGCCCCGATCGAGATCGAACGGGGGGCCGGGGCCCGGTTCTGGACGCGCGATGGGGAGGAGCTCCTCGACTTCGCCTCCCAGCTCGTGGCGACGAACCTGGGATGGGGGAACTCGGCGGTCGCGACGGCGATCGCCCGGCAGGCGGCCAGCCTCGCCTACATCGCCCCCTCGTTCTCGACCGGGGTCCGCCGTCGCGTAACCCAGCGGCTGGGAAAGGTCCTTCCCAAAGGGTTAGAGCACTTCTTCTTCAGCCCGTCGGGGACCGAAGCGAACGAAGCCGCGCTTCGGATGGCCCGGGCCGCGACCGGGCGCTCTGGGATCATCGCGTTGGAACGATCCTATCACGGCGCCACGGCCGGATCGCTCTCGGTCTCCGGCGACCTCCGGCGGAACGTCGCGGGATCGTCCTCCGAGGTCCCGGGTACGCACTTCGCCCCGAACTGCTACTGCTACCGATGCCCGCTGGGCCTCTCCTACCCCTCGTGCGGGGTCGCCTGCGCGGATGAGGTCGACCGGCTCCTCGATCGATCACGCGGGGAGGTCGCCGCGATGATCGTCGAGCCGGTCGTGGGGACCAACGGGGTCTTGGTGCCGGTCCCCGAATACCTCCCCCGCCTGCGCTCCATCACCAAGGAGCACGACGTCCTACTGATCGCCGATGAGGTGATGACCGGTTGGGGGCGGACCGGCGATTGGTTCGCCGTCCAGCGGTTCGGGGTCGAACCCGACATCCTGACGACCGCTAAGGGCATCACCGGCGGGTACGTCCCCCTGGGACTCACGGCCACGACCCGGGCCGTCCGCGACGCGTTCGAGGACCGCATGCTGCCGGTGGGCCATACGTACGAAGCCCACCCGGTCGCGCTCGCGGCGGCCGAGGCCGCGATCGGGGAGTACGAATCCCTCGGTCTAGTCCCGCGGTCCCGGCGCGAGGGGGAGCACCTGCTCGAGCGCCTGCGGGCGATCGCCCTCCGACATCCGTCGGTCGGTGAGGTACGGGGGGTCGGCTTGTTCGCCGCGGTCGAACTGGTGTCCGATCGCGCGACGCGAATCCCCTTCAACACCCCCGCGGACCGGATCGCCGGTCGGCCCCTCGTGGTCGACGAGGTCCTCTCGGCGATGCGGTTGGAAGGGGTGTACGCGATCGGTTGGGTGAGCCACATCGTGCTCGCCCCCCCGCTCGTGATCGAACGGGCCGACCTAGACCGGGGACTCGACGTGCTTGATCGAGCGCTCTTGCGTTCCGACGCCCACGCCCGGGCGAGCCGGGGGGCCGCGTCCGATGGGACTGGCCAGATTTGAACTGGCGTCTCGGAGTCCCGAACCCCGAAGGATGGACCAAGCTACCCCACAGTCCCGTCGGCCCGTCTTCGAGCCGACACTCGGCCCGGTATAAAGGCGCTCGGAAACTCCGCGGCCCGGACCGACGGGGCCGCCGGCCGGACCGTTTCCGGCCCCCCCTGCGGGGTAAGTAGGGCCGACGCGTTCGACCGACCGGTGCCGCTCCCTCCGGACAACCCGTTCAGTGCGCCGCCCGGGTCCCTCGCCGGGCTCTCCCTGAGCATCCCGGGCCTCCGCGAGGATCCGACGATGTGCATCCGATGCCGCTCGGCGATGATGCTCTGCGGCAAGCCGGTCTGTCCGATCCTGCTCCGTTACCGAGCGTTCGCTCGGACCCTCCCGATGATCGGCGGCCTCGACCTCGACGGTTCGTCTCCTCCGGGGGTGTTCGTGGGCCGGTACGGCTACCCGAAGGTATCGCTCGGACCCCTCATCTCGCCCGAGCACGGCGACACCCTGCTGCTCGACACCCCGGAGGAGTGGGTCGGTCGATCGGTGGAGGAGGTCATCGGATTCCGGACCCACCTCGTTCGGGGCACGCAGCGGATCGACGTCCATGATGCGGAAAAGCCGGACCGCGCGGTTGGCGACGTGCAGACGCTGGCGCTCGCCGCGGATTCCGTCGAGGTGGAGGCCCGCTTCCGGCGACCCCCCCGCGGCCACCTCGCCCTCTCGGACGCCTCCCCGCCGTACGGTCCCAGCGCACCGATCGAGAAGGTCCGGCTCGATGTCCGCCGGGTCGATCCGAAGCTCGAACGGCTGTCGGGCGATACGGACGCCCTCGCCCGGACGGCGGTGCGCGAGCTGTACGGCGCGGGCGTCCGGGTGAGCCGGATCCAACGCGCCTTCAGCGCTGGCACCCTCGGACGCCACGGCCAGCGCAAGTTCGTGCCGACCCGATGGTCGATCACGGCGGTCGACGACCTCCTCGGGAAGGAGAACCTCGCCCGGGTCCGCGGCCTTCCCGAACTGTCGGAGTTCCTCGCCTACTCGTTGACCGCCCTCGACAACCGATGGCTCATCCTGATGCTCCCCGGGCCGTTCCGATACGAGTCGATCGAGGCCTGGTACCCGAACACCCTGTGGAACCCCTCGGAGGGCCGGACCATCATGATGGGCGACCACGAGGGCCCGCGGGGACGGACGACCTACGCCTCGATCGGGGGATGCTACTATGCAGCCCGGCTCGCCGTCTCGGAGACCCTCCTGTCCATAGGCCGGCAGGCGGGCGCCGTCGTGCTTCGGGAGGTCCACCCCGGCGAGATCCTCCCGCTCGGCGTCTGGAATGTCCGCGAGCACGTGCGGGCTGCGCTCGCAACCCGGCCGGAACGGTTCCCGGACCTCCCCGCCGTGACCCGGCGGGTCGGCGAGGCGTTCGCGATCCCGCTATCCCGATGGCTCGGCCAAAGTGCGGTCCTTCACGAGGCGCGCACGCAACGACGGCTCGACGATTTCCTGGCGAAGGGCCCGGCGAGCGCTGCCAGCTAGGCCGACTCCACGGGCGTGCCGCATCGGGCACAGAACTGATCGCTCGGTTCGAGGGAGTTCCCGCATCGGGGGCAGCGTCCCGCCCCCACCGAGGCTCCGCAGGCCCGGCAGAAGGCATCCCCCGGCTTGAGCGGTCCGTGGCAACGGGGGCAATTCCCGGGGGCGCTCGCTCCCCCAGTCGAAGGACCGGGTCCGGCCCGACCCGGCCCGGGGCGGTTGGACGGACCGTCCGCGTCGATCGGCTGGACGGTCGCCGGATCCATCGACCCGATCGAGGACGCCGAGGCGCTCCGGCTCGACGCGGGCAGCGTTTCCACCTTGCCCCCCAGGGAGCGACGGGCCCGCAGCGCGATCCGAAGGGCATCGGTGTACTCCTCCCGGCGCTCGAGGGCGCGCGCTTCCGCGGCGAGGCGGTTCGCCTCCACGACGCCCGCATCGTCCGGGTGCGCCTTCACCGCCCCGACGAGTTCTTCGGTGAGCAGGGTGATTTGGAAGCGCGCTTCCATCCGATTCTTCGGTAGCGCCGGCCGGCCGGTGGCGGGCGGCGCCTCCGTCGCGGGTCCGTCGATCAGCGCCCCCGATTCGGATCGATCCAAGTCGAGCCGGCGGGGAGATGAACCCCCCTCTGGAGGGGGGGCGCCCGGTGCTCCGCGGCGGATCTGGACGGCCGCATCGTGGACGGTCTTGGCGATCTGGAGGGCATGGTGGAAATCCTTCTGGCCGAAGGCGGAGCGGGAGTCGGCGAGGAAGGCCCTTGGCCGGGTGACGTCGTATCCCTCCCGCTCCAGGGTCGCCAGCTCGGCCTCGTCCAGGACGATCTGGTTGTGGGCGCGCTCCTCGGTCCGGGCCGCCGAATCGGCGATCTCCCCGGCGAGGACGCGGCGGCGCTCGGCGATCCGCCGGCGCAGATACCATAGTCCGCCGAGGAAGAGGGCCGCGAGGAGGAGTAGGAAGATGATGACCTCGCCCTCGACGGGGGTGAACGTCACAGGGTTGGGGAGTCGCGCCGGGTCTCGCCGTCGACCCCGACCGACCTCCTCGATACGATTAGGCGAGCTCCGACTATTTATCCATCCCGGGACGCGGAGCTTTGGGATTTTACTCCGCGAGTTCGACATGCGCCGATTACGGCACGGGGGTCCACTTCCACACAAGCCCGCCCCCATCGTTCACCTTTCAGTGGGCTGTGAGGGTTCACCCTCTCCCCTCCACCGTCCGATGGCGTGCCCTCCGTCCTCCGAGCTCTTCCCATCCCCCTCGATGCCCAGCTTTCGCCCGCCCTCCATGCCACCCTCGTTTCGTACCGACTCCTCGTCAATGAACTCCTCCGAGAAGCCGCCAACTCGGGCCTCACCTCCCGAGGGACCCTTTCCCGGTCGGCCCGCACCTGGGCGCTCCGCAATGGGCTGACCGGCACCCACGCCGTCACCGCCTCCGGGATTGCCCTGTCCCTGCTTCGGGCGCACCGAAAGCGCCTGCGAAGAGGTTTCACCTCCAAGCTGCCCTACGTTCGCAGAGCGTTCCTCCGGGTCGACGACAAGAGCTTCCACCTCGACCCGACCCTCGGTCGCGTCCGAGTTTCCCTGCGCAACGGCGTCTGGGACTCCTTCGCCATCCGTCTCTCCGGATACCACCGATCCGTGCTCGCC
>DASZAJ010000001.1:0-332726 GCA_035945215.1 Thermoplasmata archaeon | reverse complement strand
CGTGGCGCTCGCCCCGGTGGGGGTTCTAGTGTATCCGGCGTACTACACGCTGCTCGGAAACGGCACTCCGGTCAACAACACCGGCGGCGTCGTCGTGGACCAGTCGACGCCGGGAGCCGCGATCTACCTAACCTCGTGCACAGTTGGAGGGGTGCCCCAGACGAACTGCACGATCACCCTTAGCAACCTCCAGGGCTACGTCGCCGGCATCAACTGCCCATCGGGTCCCAGCGGCTGCGGATTGCAGCCCTCCCCCAACGGCGGACTGTTCGGGATCCCCAACCCTCTGACCTGGTTGGCGAACGCGCTCGCGGCGCTCTTCGGGGGAGGACCGCTCGGAGCGTTCCTTGGTGGTCTCCTCACCGCCATCTTGGTGGTCGCGATCATCGGCGGCCTGATCTTCTTCTCGGTCGTCGAGCTCGAGGCCTGGGGAAGGCGCAAGAGGGGCGGCGCGGCGTCGGGCGGGAGGTGAGCATGTGGGGCTCCTCGCCTCCCTGGTCGCCTACATCTCCCTCCTCTGGCCGGTCCTCGCCATCGGAGTCATTGTCTTCGCGGCTTGGGGCGCCGGCAAGGAAGCGGCGAAGGCCTCGGGCCGTCACCTGGGGATCGCCGGCGTGGGACTCGTCATCGTCGTCCTCACGATCCTCTCCTGGTGGGTCGGCCAGTTCGCCATCGCCGGTCTCCTGGGCATCGTCGGGATCGTGGTCCTCTTCGCCGGACTCTCCGGTCGGTCGCGCTGAGCCTCGTCGGCCCCGCCGGAACATCCGCCGGGACCAACGAGGAGTCGCCTGGACGGCGGTCGCCAGCTTCCTCCTGGGAGCGATCGTGATCGTCCTCGGAGCGCTGTTGATCGGACAGGGGACCTTCGCTCTACCCCAGGTGGCCGTGGTTGTGATCGGGTTCGTTCTCGTGTTCATCGGCCTCACGGTCGATTACCGGGTGAGCCACACGAAGGGGCGGTGACCTTGGCGAGGCGCCGGGCGAAGCACCTCTACTCCGAGGCCTCCAGGGCCGACTTCGAGCGCCGTTACGGTAAGGAACACGGGGACCTAGTCTACCAGGAGACGATCGGAAAAGTCGCTCGGGAGCAGGCGGCCGCGTCTCCCTCCGGCGTGAAAGTAGAGCACGTCCGCGGCCACATCGCCATCTCCGACCGCGGGAACCGGTACCGTGTTCGGGGTCACTCCGCTTACATTCACGCCAAACCCCACGGATACGGGCACCACGCGGGAAAGTGCGACGGCGCGTGCCGATCGGGCGCGCGGCCCCACCGCCATCCCCGGGGCCGCGGTTCAAGCCAGCGTGGATAGGATCGTCTTCCTGGTCCTGATCGCGATCGTCGGGATCCTCCTGTTGCTCCCGGGACCGGCGAGCGCGGAAGCCCCGGTGTCGACGGGGAAGGTCGTGGCGCCCGGGGCGTTCGGGGTTCCGTATGGTCAGGGGAACTATCCAGCGATCCAGTCGACCTTCCGGGACGCGGACCTCGTCTACGACAGCCAGATCTCGATCGAGGTGGTGAACGCCAATCCCGGTCCCGTGGCGATCGCGATCGAGACGGAGGAGTGGACGGCCGGCACCCGTACGATCTACGTGAACGTCACCGGTCCGAACAACAGCTCGAGCATCCGACCCGAGGTGATCCCGGCCCGGATCGACCCATCATGGTCGAACGTCACGCTCACCGTCCTCGCCGACAGCTCCTCGGAGATCTCTCTGCCGTTGGCGTTCGCCTCGACGCAGCGCCCGCTCGAGGTCCTCGTGGGGTCCGCCACCTGGGAGCTGCAGCTGCTCTCTCCCGTCACCTCCTCCCTTCAGGGCGTCTACACCACGGGGGGACTCGAACTTGTGGCCCTGACGGAGGCGGCCGTGACCACCGGGGTGATCGTCGCCTTCCTGGTGGCCGCTCGTCGACTGGCGTCGAGCGTGCTTCGCACGCCCCGGGTGCATCCATTGTGGCCGGCGCTGTGGGTGACGGTTCCTGTCGCCCTCACCGTCTTCGAGTACGTCCCCACGAACCAGTTCTTCGGGGCTCTTTCGGTTTGGATCTACCCGGTGGTGATCGGTGTGGCCGCGTTCCCTTACCTGCCTCGACTCTGGCGACACTATGAGGTCTCCGAGTTCGAAGGGGTCAGCGCCGTGAACCTCGAACAGGCGACCAACTCGAAGAACATCGTTTGTACGACCACCGCGCGCGGAGGCCTGCGGTGCGTGCCAGAGACCTGGAGGGAACTCTTCTGGATCCTCTGGGGCCGCCCACTCCCGCCGGTCCGGGGAACCTCGGCCACACTCTTCGGCAAGAAGGTCGACGTCCCGCCGAGGGGAATGGTGGTCTCTTCGCCGATGGGCGCCTTCTACAAGGCCGAGCCGACGACCACGTACTGGTACGATGCTCGAGCGCCGTTGACCCGGACCCGGACGCACCTCGAGTGGTTCTCGACGTCGTCCGAGGGGAAACGCCGACTCTCTCCCCATGTCGTCGACGGGTACCTCCAGGGCCAGTTCCCGCCGAAACCTCCGGTAGCGCGGGAGCTCGCCGGAATCCGTGACGCGGAGACCGAGGCCCACGACAACGAAGTCGACCGTCTGATGATCGCGGAGCTGACCGGAGCCCTACGACACGAGCAGAGGGAATACGCGATCCGCAGCCTGGCGACTTACGACGAAGCGGCGCAGCGGCTCAGCCAGCCCCGGTCCCGAGACGAGATCCGCCGATTGATCGAGCGACAGAGGAACACGCCCCATGGTACGAAACCCCAGGCGCCAGCGGAAACCGAAGACTGAGGACGGAGTCAGTTCGTCCTCGGCACCCGCCCAGGAACCGCCGGCCCCTGAACCGCCGGGATCCCCTTGCCGATGCTCGGACCCGAAATACGTCGTACTGACCCGGTCATCGATCGCCGATTGGCGACGACGGATCGGTCGACGCGAGGAAGAGGTTCGGTCGGAGATGGCCGCGTTCCGCGCAGACAACGTCCGACTGGCGGGGGAGAACGGCCGGCTACGGAGGTCGCTTCGGCATGAGCTGGACCTGTCGATCGCCTCTCCGGCGTTCGTGGGGGGCCTGGGAGGAAGGACCGCGATCGAGGACTACCGAAACAAGACCATCGGGAAGTTCATCCAGCACGTGCATAACGCCGGTGATTTCGCGCTCGTGCGGGGGAAGGAAGAGGCCGCATTCTTCCTTCGGACGATCGTCAAGGCGGACCTCGAGTGCTTGTTCGCGGCCCCGCCTGCCACCGAGGAGGAGGGGGTGCGACGGGCCGACTGCGAGTGGATGCTCACTGTCCGGGAAGCTACGGAGATCTTGGCCGGTACCGAGGAGTGGAACGAAGCCGCTCGGGAGAACTTCATCGCCCGTGTCCTATCGGCGGGCGTCGACACGTCGACTCAAGAACTCGTAAAGCGATCCGGCGAGATGGTCCGGGGTCCCGCGCCTCGATCGGGCGACGATGAAGGTTGAGCCGCACGCCAACGGGTTCTTTGGCGTGGCCCCGGAAAAGGAGTTGGACCTCAAGGCGAACTTTGAAAGGTTTATCGAGCATCTGGTGGCGAGACGCCGCCGCGCTCAGCCGATCACCATCATCATCGACGGTCGGGAGACCGGGGTCGGGAAGTCCTCCCTGGCGATGAACATAGCTCGGCGACTGGACCCGGGGTTCGGCCTCGAGAACGTGATCTTCTCGGCGCCCGAGCTCTACAGGGTTTACGAGACGAAACCGCCGGGGTCCGCCGCGTTGTACGACGAGTCCGTGCTGGGTCTCCTCTCGAGGCGGGGCGCTCGAGACGAGGAGCTGAGCGGGCTGATCGGAGCGCTTTCGATCGTCCGGAAGAATGGGATCGCTACCTTACTCTGCGTGCCGAAGATCGCGATGCTCGACTCGATTGTAGTAAACGGCCTCGCGCCGCACTATATCTTCATTGAAGCGAGGGGGAGAGGACGGGTCCACCGCGCTCACAAGGGTGCTAAGTATAGGAAGTCCCAACCAAAAATCCCATACGACCTCTGGCCTGAAGTCTCGCCGATCGGTTGGATGAACCTCGACGGTGACCCTTTCTTCGAGGAATACAAGGTTCGCGCCGTGGAAAAGAACCGCGCGTACTTCCGAAAGCAGCAAGAGATCTCCGCGGCGAAGGAGGTCCGTCTCCTGGGCGGCGCGTCGCGCCGCGCGGCGGCGAACCCTTCTTCCCTCGGAAACGTTCCGGACCGCTTTCCATCCTCTGAAACACCACCACCACGCTCGAGCACCTGCCGCAAATGTGGGAGGATCTTCGCCAGGAGCGACGCGCTTCGCCGTCACGAGAAGACCTGCGGTACCACGTTGCAGCACCCGTCCCCGAAGGGACCGATACCTCCTTCCGCACCGGTGTAGGTCTCAAACGCCGCCTGGTGTCGATTGCTGCCGGCTTGGAACCTCGAGGAACTGTGCCAATGCGGGCGAACGGGCGTCCTATTCCGGTTGGACCGTCGACGTAGGCCGGCGCCGCCGGGCACGCACTTACGTCTGCACTACCGTCGTAAACGCAAGACCAGAGGTGACCTGTGTGATGTAGAGCGACATAGAATCACGGCGTGAAACTTCCGGGTGTCGCGTTCATAGAAAAATTAGGTCGGCACAAGCACGCTTCATATCCCCGGCGCCATGTCGGTACAGGCGTGGCGAACCACGCCTCAGTTCGTTCTCCGTATCTCGAGCGTGAGGTCCGGAATCTTCTGGCTCGATTCGCTGCCCGTGCGCTCCCGTGTAGGACTTCGCCCGAGCAGGCCCTATACAAATTCAGAACTTCCCTCGTAGCGAGAAATCTGTCGGCGAACACAGTGCGCGCTTACGTCTGGTCCGCACGTCGACTCCTCAAGTTTGTCGGCAAACCAGTTGAGGACATCTCGCCTTCCGATCTCGACCGGTTCCGAGCCGACCTAGTAACCGCCCACCACCATTCTGCAGGGAGCGGACGCTTGGTGACGTTCGCCCTCCGATCGTTCTTCGAGGTTCAGGGTCTGGACACGGCAAATCAACTCAGACTGCCCCGACCCTCTCGTCGCCTCCCGCGTCACTTGTCCGAATCCACCGTTGCTGCACTCCTCCAGGGATCCCAATCAAGTCCATTGCGCAGCGCCGTCTTGTCGATATTGGCTTACGGCGGACTCAGAGTTTCGGAAGTCTCCAATCTGGAGATTTCAGACGTGGATCTAGAAGGCGGTGTGCTGCGAGTACGATCGGGGAAAGGGAGGAAGGACCGGTACGTTCCTATGGATCCTGCCATTGAAGTTGCGCTTCGACGATACTTTGAGTGGGAAGGACGACAGACTCGAGGAATGCGGGTCTTCCCACGCGAGGGTAGCATTTGGGTTCAGCGCTTAGTCCGAGCCGCATCGCGTGATGCTGGGATCGCTGAGCGAGTTACTCCGCACACTCTGAGGCACTCGCTCGCCACCGCTCTCCTGCGTCGTGGATGCGACGTCCGATACCTCCAGGAACTCCTTGGTCACAGTTCTTTGGCGACGACGGAGATCTACACGCACGTGGACAAGCAGAGTCTGCGAGCTGCCCTCGAGAGAGCACGGCCTCGGTTTGGGCCGATCCCGTCATCAACGACGAGCATGTTACCATGAAGAACGGAAGAACCGGAAGCGCGGTAAAGGGCGGGGAAACCGAGGATCCGACGGGACTGAGGGCAATTGCGGCAGCACGAATTGGCCTCGACCATTTGCGAGCCGCTCGAGCCTCACTCAAGGAGTCTGCCCTGCTCGGAGAGCGGTATTTCGGCGGGGTCGATCTAATGACCGAACTTGATACCGCTCTCGCGGAGACTGGCAGAGCGAGATATCGGATAGGTGCCTGGATCGGAATCCTCGAACACGGTTCGGATCCCGAATAGTCACCCGAGGGGCGGTGTCGGTCCGGCACGAAATTCATGATTTATTCATGATATGGCCCCAAAAAGCGCGATAAACGGTCCGGCGGGGTTTCTCTCGCCAAAAAGATAGACCCCTTTGCGCGTATTCAGCCTGGACCGAGGGATCCCGTGCAGGCGGGCGAATCGGTTATCTTCGGTCGTGCATCCAACTGACTGGTGCGCTGACAAGGGGAACCACCGGGCCTGCACCCGACCCCCCGACTCGGCGAACCTCCGCTCGGGTCCCCTCCTCCGGTGGCTCGAGCGGACCTCCCCGGGAGTTGAGACCCGAACACAGGGTCAAAGTAGCTGACCTGGGGTACGTCCACCCGGAGGACACCGTGCCCGAAGGGGTACGGTGGTGGATCGAGAGCGCGAGGGCGTACGTCGATGCGAAGCGAGAGACTGAGGAAATCGGTGAATCATGGACGAAGACGTTGGGGTGGGTGCTATCGAGGTTCCCAACGTACATTTGGTCCCGGGTCGGTGTGTCACCACCCCCGAAGAGTCCGAAACACGTCACAAGGTCGATGGTCCGCGCGTTGCGGGATTCTCCGGCGTACGCGCCGAAGACCAGGGCGCAGTACCTTCAGGCCCTAAGGGGATTCGTCCGGTCGTCGGGGAATCCGCTCTCCGAGGATCGTCACCTATGGGCCCTCGAAGCCCAGGCTCGGCGGCTGCGGTGGCTCTCGAAAGCTCAGCTGCGGTCGTTACTGGAGTGTTGCCGAGGCGATTGCGACCGGCTAGTGGTCGCCGCCGAGGGGTTCAACGGGCTGCGTCGTGTCGAGGTTCTACGGTTGCGCGTCTGCGACCTGAATCTGACTCTGCCCGACCCCACGATGAATGTCGTGGGGAAAGGCCGGAACGGAGGCAAGCTCCGAACCGTACCGGTGACGCGGTATCTGTATCCGGTGCTGGTGTCGCTCACGTCCGGCGCTCGCCCGGATGCTCGCGTGTATCCGTGGCAAAGGTCGGACGTGGACCGTCGCCTCGACGAATTGAGGCGGCTCGCCGGGATCCCGGTGCGCGTGAGTTCGCACGACCTCCGACGGACGTTCGGAAGGCTGGCGTACCAAGCTGGGGTCAGCTTGGTGAACCTCAAAGGGTTGTACGGGCACGAGTCGGTCGACCAAACCGCGCACTATATCGGCCTCGACCGCGCCGAGCTCCGGGCCGAGTTGGGCAAGTTCGAACGGGCCCTTTCGTTCGACCCGTCCCCGAACGCAGAAACCCTGGTGGTGCCCTAGACCATGAGTTTTCGGGCATTTCGTCTGACGGTGGGGGTTCGAATCCCCCCACGCCCGCCCCGGCGGGTCCGACCCGGGGAATCGCCGACTATAGAGATCCCTCCGACTCCTAAGGTCGGGCCGCGTACGAGGCCGACCGATCGGCGTCTGCGATCGCTAGGCTTCGCTAGGTCTCGATGTACTCGGGCACGGGCGCCTCCGTCGAGGTGGCCGGCGCCCCCGCGCCGCCACTGGCCCTCGTCGGAGGGCGGGAGCCACCGGCGTGCGGTGGACCCGAGGATCCCCCGCCGCCGGATCCGGGACGTCGGAGGGCGAGGAGGACCGCGACGGCACCCAGGGCGAGCAGGGCCCCCAACAGCCCGATCTGGACCCACTGCGCGTTGGTCGCAAAGGGCGTGGCGGGTGGGGGCGAGGTCACCACGAGGACCGCCGTCGGAGAGGTCGCACCGATGCCATTGGAGTCGGTCAGCCGCGCGGAGACGGAGTAGCTGCCCACGCCGCCCGGGCTGCACGTCACCGCGGTGGAATTCTGCGTCGTCGGGGCGCAACCGGAAGGGAGCCCGCTCCAGACCACCGTGTCGCCGCCCGAACCGGCGGTCGAGGTCAGGGTGAACGTGACGGACGCTCCGGAAAGGACGGATGAGACCGCCGCGTTGCCGGGGCTTGAAATGACGAGGCCCGTGGCGGTCGGCGGCCGGTACACGGTCAGCCCTCCCGTCAGGCTCGACTGGCTCGTTGCTCCATTCGAGTCGCGGACGACCGCGCCGGGGGAAAAGTGTCCCGGGGTCGTCGCCGTGCACGCGACGGAGGGGCCGCCCGAGGCGACGCAACCGGCCGGCAGTCCGGACCACAGGACCGTATCGGTTCCGGAGCCTCCGGTGAACGATACCCCGAGCGTGAGCAACTGTCCGATATCGACGGAAGTCGCCGAGGCGGAGACCGAGGCCGCGCCGAACGACGGCGAGACGAGCAGGTCGGCGACCGGGGAGGTGACGGAGACCCCGTTCGAATCCGTCAGCTCGGCGCTAACCGAGAACGCGCCTGCGCCCGTCGGCGAACAACTGACCTGAGTCGACGCCGAACCGGCGGGGGTGCACCCGGTCGGGAGGCCCATCCAAACGATCGCATCTCCTCCGGACCCAACGGTCGCGATCAGGGCGAAGGTGACCGCCTGGCCGACGTCGACGGCGGTCGTCGGGACGGAGGAGGCGTTCCGGACGGTCAGGGCGGCGGCACTGGGAAGATCCGAAACTACGATGGCCCCGGCGAGCGTCCCGACGACGGCCGCGCCGTTCGAGTCACGGATGGTGACGACGGGCGTGAAGCTCCCGGACCCGCTGACGGTGCACGCGAGGGCCGGAGCACTCGCGGCCACGCAGCCGACCGGCAAGCCCGACCATCGGAACGTCTCCCCACCCGAGCCGCCGGCGTAGCTCGCCGCCAGGCTGAGCGGCTGACCGATGTCGAGGGCGGTCGTGGAGGCTCCGATCCCCGGGGCGGTCAGCGTGGGCGCGACGTCGAGGCCGGCCGTCGGGGAGGTGGCGACGGCGCCGTTCGAATCCGTCTCCTGGGCCGATACCGCGAAACTCCCCACCCCGCTGGGCGAGCAGGCGATTACGGTCGAATCCGAACCCGCCGGCGCGCAACCCGCGGGGAGACCGGACCATGCGATCGTGTCGCCGCCCGAGCCGGTCGTCGCCGTAAGTGTGAACGTCACCGATTGCCCGGCGTCAACCGAGCCCGTGGGATCGGAGGAGGCGTTCGTGACCGCCAGATTGCTGACGGCCGGGGCCGGCGAAACGACAATGGTGCCGGCGAACGTCTCACTGAACAGCCCGCCGTTCGAGTCGCGTACCGTGACCGACGGGACATAGCTGCCGGACTCCGAAGCGGGCACCGTGCACGACAGCAACGCCGCGTTCAACCGGCAGGCCGACGGCACGCCGGACCAGTCGTAGGTGAACGAACCCGTGCCCCCGCTGGCGGCGACCCCCACCGACAGCGTCTGACCGGTGTCGAGGCTCTGGGTGTTCGCCACGATCCCGGTCGCGCTCGGGGACGGATAGATGATGACCGAGAGGGCGGGCGCCCAAGCCGTGAATCCGGCCCCGTCGGTCAAGCCTCCATCGGGGGCCCAGGCGCCGATCGAACGGGCGGCGAGAACGCACTTGACGAGCTGCGTACTCGCCGTCGTGTTCGCGACCGCGCAACCCGTGGGAAGGTCGCTCCACATGAACGACATCGGGCCCCAGCCGCCGCTTCCGACGAGCCCCAGATAGATCGTCTGGCCGGCATCGGCGGCCGACGCTGAGGCGTTGATCGTTGCGACCGGGTCCGGAGCGACATTGAGGGAGTTGAGCCAGCTCCCCGATTCCGCCGTGTTCACGCTCGGGTATCCGCTCGAGTCGAAGACCGTCGCGCTGGGTTCGTAGTACGAGCCGTAGACGAGAGCATTGTAGTATTGTTTGAACCCTGGATAGAGCACATTGCACGAGAACGAGGCCGATTGGGCCGACGGTGGGGTGCAGCCCTGCGGGACCCCTTCCCAAGTGAAGCTGTAGCTGCCGATGCCGCCGCCGGTCGCGCCGATCGAGAAGCTGGCCGGCTGGCCGAGGTCGATGTAGGTGGGAGAGACGCCGGGGCCGCCGCTTTCGATCTCTTGGGCGAAGGCCCACGACACGGGCATCCAGAAGTACATGCCGAAGCCTGCGGCGTTATTGTAGAACCACGACTCCCCCCCGGCCGTGACGGTGTAGCCGTCGGCCGCGTCGTACGCCGCCGCGCCCCACGCGTCGAACGTTCCAAGTCCTGTGTAGTACGACTGGCATTCGTACGTGGTGCAAGTATACCAGCGCCCGGCCTGGAAGACCGCCGTCGTCGCTTGGATGTAGCCGTAGAAGGCGGCCAACCCGGTCCCCCCCGACATGACGACCCCTTGGGTCATCGCATCGTACGTGAAGACCATCCCCGCGGCGCGGTTGGGGGTACCTGCGGGACAGTTCGATTGCCCGGGGCCCCCGCACAGGCCGACCTCCGACCAGCCCGCATAGAGGTCGGACATCACCCAGGTGTCCTGGAAGGTCGAGGTCCCATTCCCACCGCCGAACAGTACGATCTCCCGATCCGCCTGATCCCAAGCCATTCCGGGCAGAGCGCGGGGACCGGGCACGGTCGCCCCGAGGTAGGTCGTATAATTGGACCAATATCCGGCGTGAGTCCCGGTGACGTAGAAGGCCCAGGTCTCCGAGAGGTACTTGAGAACGCTCTTGCCGCCGTACCCACCAAACAGGATCATCGCGCCGGAGGCCTGGTCGAACGCCATCCCGACCCCTTCGCGCGGGCTCGGTGGGTAAACGCCGAACGCACACGGGTAGGTGCAGACGAGGAACCAGTTCCCGCCCTGGAAACCCCAGGTGAAGTTACTCAGGGCCCCGTAATAATTCCCACCGAACAGCATTACATATCCCGCCGTTGGGTCGTAGGCCATGCTCGCGAATTCGCTCTGGTAGGGTACCGTGCCGGGGAACAGCTGGGTCCATACGCCGCCTTGGAACTTCCAGGTGGCGGTCGAGTACGTGCTGCTGGCCGGAACGAATCCCCCGTAATACAGGACATATCCGTCGGCCGCATCGTAGACCATCGACCCGCCCTCGGTCGCCCCCGGGCCCCGGCTGGCCGATGGGGTGACCATCGACCACGCCCCGAAGGAGAACTGCCAATTGAGGTCGGCTGGGACGGCCTGCCCTTCCGAGCCACCGATCAGAAGTAGGTAGCCGTCCCCGGATGAGAAATCGTACGCCAGGGCTTCCCCGCTGCGACCGATCGGGAAGGTCACCGGGGTCAAGTGGGTCCATACCCCTCCGAGGTACTTCCAGGTGTCCGTCTGCTGGTCGCCCGTGACGTTCCGACCGCCGAACAAGACGGCGTACCCGTCCGTGAAATCGTAGGCGAAGGCGGCCTCGTCCCGCGGCGAGGGCGCCTTGCCGGCCGCGCAGGCGCCGGTCGCGGCGTTTCCGCAGGGCACCGACGTGCCGACCTGTACCCAACCGGCGGTCCAGTTGTACTCCCAGGTGTCCCCGCAATAGTTTCCTGTTAGGCAAACGGTGGCCGACGAGCCCCCGAACAACACGAGGTGGCCGTCTTGATAGTCATAGATCATGGATGGGCCAACGCGCGCCGGCGGGGCCTTCGCGCGGGTCTGGTTCGTCCAATGGTCGGCCCAGAAGTACCACGTGTCCGAGCAAGTCCCGGCGCCGCCTCCCGTGCCCGCGGTCCCCGCACACGCCCAAGAACTCCCTCCGAACAAGACATCGGCGGTGGTCGACGCGTGGTTCGAAGGATTGTAGGTGGCGTTGGGGTCATAGACGAACGCGAAGCCCCACCGGGGGGACGGTCCATTGACATGCAGCTGCGTCCAAGTTCCGGCCTTGAAGAGCCAGGTGTCGTTGAGCTGCCCGCCGGTCCCCGGCGAGTATCCGCCGAACAGGGCGACGGCGTTGTCCCATCCGCTATAGGCGAGGCCCGAGGAGTCCCGGCCCTGGGGCGCTACCAGCGGGTTGAGCTCGGTCCAGGCGCCGCTCTTGTACGTCCAAGTGTCCCCCGAATAGATCCCGTACACGTTAGATCCTCCGAAGAGGACCACGTAGTTGTCGGCGTAATCCCAGGTCATCGCATAGTTGATGAATTCCCGGGTGGACGGGACGCCGATCGGCTGCCATTGGAGGTTCGAGGCCGGGGAGGATCCCGCGGCCGGCAGCGCGGCCGGCCGGGGCGATGACGAGGCTCCGCCGGACCGGCAGTCGATCGTCGCGGGAGAGGTGGGGGAGGGGGCGCAGCCCAGCCGATTACCACCGGCGGGACCCGCGCCGTTCCGAAGGGCCGCCTCGGCGGCCGCGAGCTGGGTTTGCGATTGCAGATCGGTCGGATCCCCTCCGGGCTGGACCGCCACCTGTACTCCCGGCGACCCGGGCGGGCTCGAGTGGCCCGCGATCGGCGCCCACGGCGGAGCCACCGCCGATAGCGCGGCGCCTCGACCCCCCAACGCGGAACCGTTGTTGGAGGCCAGAAGGAATGCGATCACCAGGATCGCCCCGAGCGCCGGGACGATCAAGCGGCGACGCCGAACTCTCGGCCCAGATCGTTGGTAGGACCGGTCGGCTCGCACCGTCTTCCTCGCCGCATCTGTTTCACTCAGGGACATCGGTTACTCCTCGAGGGACATGGGACGGGAGCGGCCATCAATGGCCTAGTCTAAAAACTCGACTACGGGCCGCGATCGAGCGCGGCGACGAAGGGGGTGGATCGGTGCCCGGCCGGGTCCAGATCATCCTAGGCGCCGGGTAAACCCACGCGATCGGCACCAGGGCCACGCGGCACCGCCGCGCTGCCGCCCTTCCCGGTAGCCGAGTCGACCAGGGACCGGATCCCGTCGCCCGGGCCGCATCGAATCCGGGTATGCCCGTGGCCCGCGTAATCGGCCCCTGTCTCTTGGAGGAGGTGATCGGAGGGGAGTTTCAGAGAAACGCCGGGGCCGGCGACAGGGACCTCGCCGGTCAGGGAGCCCGGTCGGACCACGCCCGAGCGCTTCCCCGGAGGAGCGTCGGCACGAGCGCGGCCAGGGTCAGCGCCGCGGACACGAGGAAGATGTCGTGGATCGAGGTCAGGAACCCCCGGCCGACCTGCGCCGACGCCGCCCCCGCGGCCGAACCCGTCAGAATCCCGATGATGGCCGTGCGCGGTAGAACGCCGGCCATTATCGTCAAGTTGACGGCGAGGCTGACGGTTACCCCGGCGTTGATGAGGGTCGTGCCGACTCCGCTGGCCACCCCCCGGCGGTTCGGGGGGACCGCGCTCATCATCGCCGCCCGATTGGGCGCCGCGAACAGCCCCATGCCGGCACCGACCAACAACAGGGGCGGGGCGAGTTCCCCGAACGAGGCGTCCGGGGGGATCCCCGAGAGCCACAGGAACCCGACGGCGGCCGCTCCGAGGCCCACCAGGAGGAACCAGCGCGGTCCGAAGCGGTCGGAAAGCCATCCGCTGACCGGACCGAAGAAGGCGAGGGAGGCCGACGTGGGGATCAGGTAGAGCCCCGCGGTGAACGGGTCGAGGAACCGGGGCGGTCCCTGCAGATAGAACACGAGCACGAACGTGAACGCGCCGCGCGCGAGGGAGGTGAGCAGCATCGAGGCCGAGGAGGCGGCGAACTGCCGCAGGCGGAATAGCGAAAGTTCGAGCATCGGGTGAGGCTCGTGAGTCTCGACCCACAGGAACAGCCCCAGGAGCGCGAACGCGAAGACGGTGCCGGCCACTTCAGCCCCCACCGAGATCTGGTCGAGCGCGCCGAGGGTGAGCGCCAGGAGGAGGGTGGCGAGGCCGCCGGCGAGCAACACGTTCCCGACCCAGTCGATGTGCGGGGTCTCTTGGGGCGGGGCGAGCTCCCGAAGGTCGACCCGAGCCCGGAGCGTCGCGAGTATCCCGATCGGCACGTTGACGAAGAATATCCAACGCCATCCGATCGACGCGCTGATGATCCCCCCGATCACCAGACCCGCGACCGCGCCCACGACGATCGAGACCTGATTGATCCCCAGCGCCCGCCCCCGTTCGTTCGCCGGGAAGGCATCGGTGAGGATCGCGGCGGAGTTGGAAAAAAGGAAGCCCGCCCCGACCGCCTGGAGGAGTCGGAACCCCACGAGCTCGCTCCCGGTCTGCGAAAGCCCGCACAATAGCGATCCCCCGGTGAAGATTGCGAAGCCGAGGACGTACAGCCGAACGCGGCCGAACATGTCGCTCAGGCGGCCGAAGTTCAGCAGCACCACGGCGGTGACGAGCGAGTAGCCGAGAAGGATCCACAGGAGGAGGGAGGCCGAAGTCCCCGGAAGCTCCCGCCCGATCGTCGGGAGGGAGATGAGCACGATGTTCGCGTCGATCGCGGCCATCAGAGTGGCCACGGTCGTGTTCGAGAGGGCGAGCCACTTGTAGGCGACCATACCGCCCTCGCTAGGCTCCCGGCGTTCGCGCGATGCGGCGCCGAAAGAACCTCGACGTCACGGGCGGGGCGGCGATCGGGTCTTCGAACATCGGGCGCCTCGGCCACGGTGCGCGCGGCCTATTAGCTGCGGGCGCCGCGTCGAGTCCGTTCGGCCGACGGACACGAGGGGGCGGGCGGGAGCCCGACGGTGCTCCGACGAGCGCCTTTACTCACGCGTCGGATTCGGCGTCCGACGAACCCGTCGACCGCCGTCGGCGTCGGCGGACGATCATCGCCGCGATGAGGACCGCGGTCAGGGCGGCGGCCACGATCAAAACGACGAAGGCGTACAACGGAAGCCATTGCGGAAGGAGGGAATTCGCGGACACGGTAAGATTCGACGGGCTCGAGTGGACGGACAAGCCACTGGAGTCGCGCACCGTCACCGTCACGGTGAACGTTCCAACCCCCGAGGGCGTGCACCGAACTGTCTCCCCTCGTCCGCTGCAGCCGGGGGGAAGCCCGGACCAGTTGAACGAATAGCTGCCACTGCCCCCGGACGGGTCCGCCGAGATCGTCACTTGACCGCCGAGCGCCAGGTGTGTGGAGGTCAGCCCGGGGGCCGGGACGGTCGGGTCCGGGTATACAGCGATCGAGACCGTGGTTAGGGACTGCGCGACCCCGCCGTTCCCGTCCAGTACTTCGGGCCAGATCACCCAGTTACCGGGGGCGGTGGCCGTGCAGACCGGCTGCGTCGTGCTCGTCTTCTGGCATGCCGGCGGCAGGCCCTGCCAAGCGTAGGAATAGTTCCCAAATCCGCCGGAGGCGGACGTCGTGAAGGCGATCGATTGGCCGACGTCCAGGAACGTGCGATTGGCCGACGGCGCGGCGACCACGGGCAGCGGCAGCACGCGCAGCGATAGCGTCGGGCTCACGACGATGGAGCCGAGCGAGTCGGTCACGCCCACGCTCACGGTGAGCAGGCCCGGCGAACCGAACGAGCAGGCGGGGGTCGCCGCGGTCAGGCTGGTGCACGATCCCGCCCCCAACCCGGACCATTGGTACGTGTAGCTGCCCGCGCCCCCGGTCGCGGCGGCGAAGAAGCGGACCGGTTCATTCACGTCGAGGCTCGTGCGATTGGCGGTGGGGGGGAGGGCGAGGGGGGCATCGAACACGTGGAGCGGCGAGGTGGGGCCGAACGCGGTGGCCCCGTTCGAGTCGTTCACCTGCACGCCGATCTGGTAGGTCCCCGAGTTCGGGAAACGGCAGACCGGTCGGGCGGTGGCCAGGCTCTGGCAGACGGACCCGGAGAGCCCGGACCAGCTGAAGGCCACGTATATCCCCGACCCGCCCGACGGCGAATCGACGATCCCGATCGATTGGTTCGCGTCCACGGCGGCGACTCCGTTGAGGTATCGGCCGGTGAAATTGGGGGGCGGGACGATGAGCGCCGGCGCGACCGGGACCGAGACCGTGGACCAGACCATGGCCCCGGATTGGTCGGTGACGTTGAGCCAGATGCTGTACGTACCCGCGGTGGTCGGGGTGCATCCGATGCTGATCAGCGCCCCGCCGCCCGAGCTGGTCAACGTCGGCGCCGAGCCGCAGCCGAATCCCGGGGAGGGGTGGACATGGTCGGAAGGGACGTCCGTCCCCTGCCCCGGCGCCCACAGGTAGGAGGAGATCGTCAACGCTTGCGCGACGTCGGACGCCTGGACCTCCCGGCCGAGGTCGGTGACGATCGGGGGAGCGATGCCCAGGAGGGTGGAGATGCGGCTGGCGTCATCGGCCCCGTAGTCGGCCACGTAGACCATCCCGTTCGCGGGGTCGTACGCATCGCCTTCGGGATGCGCGCCGACGCCGATGGTCGCGAGGACTCGGGTGGTGTTCAGCACGCTCACCGAATCATTGCCTTGGTTAGTGACGTAGATGAGGCCGTTCGCTCCATCGTAGGCCACGCCGTCCGGGCCCAGCTGCACGGAGATGTTTTGGACGAAGTACAGCCCGTTGATCGTGCTGACCTGGGCCGAGCCACTATCGGCCACGAAGGTGTAGCCGCTGGTCGGATCGACCGCGACCCCCGTCGGGTTACCGCCGACGGTGATCCGGGCCACGCGGGTCGTGCCGTTGAATACGGTGACGAGGTTGCCCCCGTAGTCGGTCACGTAGACGTCCCCATTCGCCGCGGAGTAGGCGACTCCGTCCGGATTCGTACCGGCGGGCACCGTCGTCAGGACGCTCGTTCCGTTGAGGATCGTCAGGTTGTTCTCGTCGTATTCGGCCACGTACGCGAGTCCGGTCCCGGGATCGACCGCGATCCCCCGCGGGTCCGGTTGCACGAGGAGGGTGGTGACGAGCTGCGTTCCCCGGAGCACCGCGACCGCACCGGTGCCCGAGTCGGAGACGTAGACGAGGCCGTTGTACGGGTCGTATGCGACACCGAACGGCGCGCACTGTGCGGACCCGACCGCGACCGTGGCGACCGAGGTCGTGCCGTTGAGAACGCTGACGGTGCCCCCACCATAGTTCGTCACGTAAGTCCATCCGGTGGTGGGGTCCGCGGCCACGCCGACCGGGGACTGGCCGACGTTCGCCGTCCCGGCGTAACTACCGCGCTCGGCGATCGGGGTGGAGTTCGAGCCGACCGAGGCTACGGGCGTGGCGCGGGGGGGCGTCGCACAGGCTGGATTCATGCTGCCGCTCGGGCGTGGCCCAGCACACCCGACGGTGCCGAGTGGGACCCCGATCGATGGGCTGCGAGCGGGCGTCGACGGCGCGAAGGATGGGGCGATCCCGCCGGAGTGAAACCATGTGGGAGAAGAGATCGCGAGGGCCCCGTTCCCACCGGCGAGAGCGGGGACGGCCGCCAGTACCGAGAGCACTACGACCCCGCACGCGAACGATGCGGTCCACTTGGACCCACGGCCCCGAGTGGTGCCGGACCGGCGCCCTGGCGACCCTTGGGAGGGGGTGCTCCGGCGCGGAAACCCCCGACGAGAAGTTGGCATCACGTCCCTCCGAAGGAGGGATTCCTTCGGACCTTATACCTCTCCCGCCGCCTTTTGGGCGGTTCCCCCCATTGGCATCCGCCGCTCCGCCGGCCACCTTCGTCCGGGCGTGGCATGCGGGGAAGCTGTTCGATGGGGCGGGACCCGGTCCTACGTTTCCACGGCCGGAGTTCCCACCGACTCGGACGAAAGGACGGCGGCGGCCGCTCGCTCCGATCGGGCCGGCTCCCCGAGTCCCCAACGAAGGAGGTAGACGACTTCGGCACTCATGGCGAGCAGCACGCCGACGCCGAGGGTGAGCGTCCGAAGCGGGGTCGAGGCGATCATCAGGTAGGCCCACTCCGAGGCCGCCATCAGGGCGAATCCGCCCCAGACGACCGCCAGGGCGCGGAGCTCCGCCGTGCGCAGGGGGCGGGAGCGCCATTCCCGCGCGGAGATCGCGAGGACGACGCCCATGACCACGCCCATCGTGATCCCGGCCCCCAGGGGGTCCGTTGCGAGCCAGGGGCCCACGAACGAACTGAGGGCGAATCCGGCAAGGACCCGCCGCGTTGGAGCGGGCAGCCGGATCCGGTAGGCGAGGAACAGCATGTTCGCGCCCATCGCCCAGAAGAACCACGGTGAGATCGCCGCAGCGCCGCCCAGGAAGCCCGCGCCGAGCGCCCCGGATCCGAACGTCGCCGGGGCTTGCTGGATGAGAACGAAGGCGACCCCCATCAGCCATTCGTTGAGGACCAGAAGGCCACCGAATACGGCGGGCCACCGCCAGCCGGCGCCGTCCAGGGCGCGGCGCTCCGCCCGGAGGAACAGGGCGATCGCCCAGCACCCGACGACGGCCATCATGCTGTTGAGCGCGATGAAGACCGAGACTTCCGACGCGTCCCCCGGAGAGAGGATCGCATAGATCAGCGCCCCCCATAGCCCGAGGGCCATCAGAAGGATGCCGATCAGGATCGTGACATCCGCCAAGGTCGCCCCGCGGGGCGCCTTCGGAAAGAGCCGCAGGACCACGTAGGCGTTGCCCAACAGCATCAAGCCGAAGACGAAGGTCATCGGCAGCAGTTCGAATCCGGGTAGGGACCAAGGGGCGATCATCGCCAAGCTTCTCGAAGGCCGCGGCCCACCTTCGCCACCCTTCCTAACGCTACCATGTCGCCGGTGTCCGCTCCGGGTCCACGTCGAGCCATCCGGCGGAGAGACGGCCGCGTTGACCTCCAACCGGGACGCGGGAACGCGTCAACCGGCCTCCTGGGCCCCGGGCCGTCCGGCCGGGGCGGCGTGGGCCACGGCGGGCGGCCGAGGGCGCGGAACGGTGGGCAGGACCGATAGCGCCGGAATCGTCCGGCCAGGACCGATCCGATCTTCCCACCCGAGCCGACGGCGCATCCAGTGGCGGACATCCGAGATGTACAGGTTTCCGTGCGGACAGGCCTCGACGCACTCTCCGACCCCGCAGCATTTGGACGATCGGAACTCACCCTTTGTCCGGAAATGTCCGGGCATGTCCACGAGCCCGATGGGGCAGCCCTTGGCGCAGTCGAGCGTAGTGCAGTCCCGGCAGACCTGCGGGTCGCGGACCTTGAGCTTGAAAAAGCCGATCCGCTGGAACGCCTGGGCGATCGTACCGGTGTAGCACCAGCCCATCGTCACGCAATTGTAGGTGCCCGCGAAGGGCACCGCGACGAACATCAGATACCAGAGGACGGAGAAATAGAACGCGAAGAAGAAGACCGTCGGATCCGCCCCGAGGATGCGCAAGCTCGAAAGCCCCCGGGTATCCAGGACCGAAAGGGCGGAGGTGAGAGCCAACGACCCCAGGACCACCCCCGAGGTCGCTTGATACACGCCCGAGAGCCGGCTGGACAGGTACTTGCGTCCGATCGGGGAAGACCGATTGAACGACTTCATCGCGTCGATCGCGCTCCCCTGATACATGAGGGCCGCCGTGCACAACGTCGAGCATATCGCGCGTCGCCCGAACAGGGCGGACAGCGATCCGGTGATCGCGTACGTCCCCACCAGCGCGACCAGGACCGTGGCGGAGATGGGGTACGAACCGATCCCCATCGACCAGCCGAGGACGGGAACCTGGCTCGGATCGGGCGCGTGCGGCGCCACGAGACCGAAGTACAGGCTCGGGTAGAACACGGCGAAAGCCGCGTAGCAGCCGATCATCAGTCCGAGCCGGATCCGGTTCTCGAGATTCCGCGTCTCGCGCATCTTGAAGACGACGAGCGCCCCCATCTCCACGCCCATCATGGCCAGAAACCCGGTCGAAGCCGTCACCGTAGCAAAGAACCAGAAGCCGTTGGAGGTGGCGATGGCCAGCACCGACGGCCATCCTCCCGAGAGCGCGGAGAAGGGCAGGGTGCCGGCCGCCAGGAGACCGGGCTGGATCTGCCGGTCGACGACCGCCCCCATGAACAGTTCGGCGACGAAGATGGCGGCGAGGACCAGCGCGGTCCAGCGCGGCCGGCTCGACCAACTGACGGGGTCGGTCCGGCCGAATCGGGCCGGATCGATCACGAACGCAAAGTACAGCGTCATCTCCAGGAGGATCGAGGCCGCGAACAGGAACGCGTTTCCGAACTCCGCCCAGACGAACAGGCCCGCCATCATCGAGGCGAACGCGGCCAGCACGGCCAGGAGGTAGTTGGAGAACCGGCGTTCGATCGTCGGGTTGCGGTAGAGGTGCTCGAGGGCAAAGATGATGAAGGCCACCATCGCCGCGCTTCCCGCCAGAACGGTGGCCGTCACCCAGGGACCCGCATCGATCGCCGGCGGCGCGAGGGCCATCACGCTCGCCTGGACCCCGAGCGCAAAGCGCGCCGGTGGCGAGAGGCGATCCCGCAACAGGAAGGCGGTGGCCGCCATCTCGGCGGCCATCGTGAAGAGAAACCAGGGGGAGTCGATCACCGATAGAGTCAGCGCCAGGGGGCCGGGGGCGCGAGGGGTTGCTCCGGAAGCGAGCAGGAAACTCCAGCCCATCAGAAACTCGCTCACGATCACGAAGCCGATGACGGTGGTGAGGAATCCGAGCGACCGGGACCCGGCCAACCGGGACGACGAGGGCCCCGAATTGGAGGCCCGGGCCGCCTCCCGCAGGAACACGGCGAGCAGCGGAAGGACGCTCCCGGACATCAGGCCGGCGCTCAACCACAATCCCTCCACTAGGGACCGGGGGCCGGGCGCGAGGAAGTAGACGAGGCCCCCGGCGAACATCGCCGCCATCATAGCCAGCAGGAAGACCACGATCGCCCGGGGTATCGTGCGGTCGGCCTCCGCCGCCCACTTGAGAATGAGGGCAGTCGTCGTCGCCATGAGAGCCGCGACGGCGGCGAGCGCCGCCTCCACCGCGATCACGAATCCTCCATGGTCGGAACCGCAGAAACGGACCGGCCCGGGGTCATCGCTCGCCGTCAGAGGACAGGGGGACTAGGCCAAGCCGTCCCTCCGCAGCGTCGTGAACGACCTCGGCGACGGAAGCCCGTGCGACCACGGAATCGGGGGTGCAAGGACCGATCGAGTCCCCCACCACGCGTTGGTTCGCGGTCCCCGAGGTCTGCAGGAGTGTCCGAGCGCGTTCGGGGGCGATGGAAGGGGCGAATCGGCCGGGGTCCCACGCCCAAATCACGGCGAGTCCCCCAAGCACGGCATCGAGCCCGGCCCATCGCAAGGCGAGGCCAAGGTCGCCGGCGCCGACCGATCCCCACCCGACGGGCGCGCCTCCGAGTCCGAGCAACGCGTTCCCTAGCCCTTGGATGCCCCAACCGACGATGGGCGAGGGATACCAGATCAGGAGCGAGACCCCAGCGGCGAACACGGCGCTTCGAACGGCCCGGATTGTGCGTCGCGAAGCCCCGGCGTGGGCCCCGACGGCAAGCTCGCGCGGGAACAGGGCTACCAGGATTCCGAACACCGAAAGAAAACCGATCTGGAGCGGCCCCAAGATCCAGATCGCCGGAAGCCCGCTGACCGGGATCGCCCGAGTCGCTTCCGCCACGACCCCGAGCAGGCCGACGAGGCCCGCGACCAGCAGGGACGCCCGGGCCCCGCCCCGGATCCACGAACGTTCGCCCCGCGCCTCCGATGCGGGCTCGGCCCCCGCCGCGTCGCGGGGGGTGAACAGGACCCGGTAGATCGCCAGAAGTTGTTCCTGGGCCACCAGCGCGACCCAAAGTACGGCGAGTTGGAACACCCCCACGTACCAGTTGTTCGCGAGCAGTTGATCGATGCTGGTGCCGCTCGCTTGGGCGATGACTCCGAGGCCCGCCGTGGCGGCCGCGGTCGTCGAGCAGCACGCCCCGAGGGTCACCAGCGCGATCATCGCCGGGGTCAGCCCCCCGAGGGAGCTCAGTAAGGTGGGTCGACCGGCCGAGGCCCGGCGGTCCCGGAGCAGTCGTCCGACGAGGAGGACGGAGACCGCCATGCCGAGCCCGACGCCGACCGACATGAGCCCCATCACCAGCGTGGGGAAGAACGGGAGCGCCAACGACCCCCAGCCCGCCGAGACCAGCACCGCCGGATAGTTCCAGGGCGCGCTGCCGTTCCCGGACCCCCAGAGGATCAGGAGGTAGTGGGGGCCATCATTGCGGGCGAGGACGAGCATCTGGCCCACCAGCATGGCCAGGATGGCGTAGAGGGCTCCGATGAACACCGCGAGGGCGCGGGCGTGATGGGTCGAAAGGAGCGCGCGCGTGCGCTCGAGGGTCAGATAACCGAGCACCGTGCGGGCATGGTCGTCCGACTGCATGCGTCGCCGCCCCGGGGAGCCGCCCGCGCTTAAGCCTCCTCCATACGGACCTTCCGTAGGTTCGGCGCCGTCGAGCCGACCCGAGATCCGGGCGACGTGAGACCGCTTAGCCCGAAGTGGGGCCGGGCGACCCGGCGAGCGCCGTTTCCACGAGTCGTTTCCCGTCGGCGGCCAGGGCGGCGGCCTTCGCGCCGTCGCGGGACTCGGCGAAGATCCGGAGGAGCGGCTCCGTCCCCGACGGTCGGAGAAGGATCCATCCGTCCGGGGCACTGGACTTGATCCCATCGATCAGGACGATCTCGCCGCCGCGAGCCCGCAGCGTTTGCGTGACCGTCGCGAGGACGTCGGCCTGCCGATCGCGCGGGCAATCCACCTGAAGCTTGACCAGCGTGAAGTCGGGGAGCCGCGCGATCGCGTCGTGGAGGGATAGCGCGGTGCGGGCGAGGTACTCGAGGACCGCTCCCACGGTCATCGCCCCGTCCCGAGCGAGGTGCAGCTCAGGGAAGATCAGGCCGCCGTTCTCCTCGCCCCCGAATACCGCCGACCGCTGTTGCATGGCGCGGGTGACGGCCGGCGAGCCGACCCGCGTGAAGACGACCTCGCCGCCCATCGGGCGGATGACCTCCTCGAGGGCGCGGGTTCCCGAGACCGGCGTGACGACGATGCCGCCGTGATGGCGGCTGACCCGGTCCTGGGCGAGGAGCGTCAGGACCTTCTCGCCCGGCACGAACTGACCGGCGGCGTCGACGAAGACCGCGCGGTCGGCGTCCCCGTCGTGAGCGACCCCGAGATCGGCGCCCAGCGCCGGCACGACCCGCCGGAGGTCCGAGAGATTCGCCTCCGTGGGCTCGGAGCGGTGGCCGGGGAACGTGCCGTCGATCTGCGCGTTCAGGCTGATCACCCGGCAACCCAGCCGCCGGAGTAACGCGGGAGTCGTCACGGCCGAAGCGCCGTTCGCGCAGTCCAGGACGATGGTGAACTTTCGGTGCGCGATCGCGGCGCGGTCGAGTTGACCGAGTATGCCGTCAAGGTACCGCGCCCCGCCCCGATCGTCGTCGAACGAGGCGCCGAGGCGATCGAACCGGCCCGGCGGGGCCGGGGGGGCTTCCATCGCCGACTCGATCGCCGTCTCCACGGACCGCTCCACCTCCAACCCGTCGGCGGCGATGCACTTGAATCCGTTGAACTCGGGAGGATTGTGCGAGGCGGTCACGATGACGCCGAGTTGGGCCCCGAGCCGGGGTACATTGTACTGGATCGCCGGGGTCGGGAGGAGCCCCAGTCGAATCACCTGTTGACCGTACAGGGCCAGGGTCCCTCCGACGATGCGGGCGAGGTCAGGGCTGGACGTGCGGCCGTCCCAGCCGAGCACGATCGGGGCCCCCGGTGGAAAGATGGTGCCGACCGCGCTCGCGAAGGAGGCGGCGAACGTCGGGGTCAGCCGTTCCCCGACGATCTCCCGGATCCCGTTGGTCCCGAAGAGGCGCACGACCCGCAGGGGGCCACGCGACCTCTTAAGCCCGCCGAAGAAGCGGATACGGGGGCAGGTTGCTCGATACGGAGCAAGGCTCGCGGGAGGTCGCGGACTCGGCCTCGCCGCCCCGGTGGCTCGCCGATGAAATGCTCGGTCGGCTGGCGCGGTACTTGCGCTTCTTCGGCCACGACGTCGTGTATCTTCGCGGGATGGCCGACACGGAGATCGTTCGGATCGCCGAGCGTGAGTCCCGGACGTTGCTGACGCGGGATCGAGACCTCGCCCGGCGGGTGGACCGGTCGGTGCTCCTGCACGCCACGGAGATCGGGGCCCTGCTGCGAGAGGTGCGAGAGGCCGCCCCCGCGGCCAACTACGCCCCCCGGTTCGACCGCTGTCCGGAATGCAACCATCCCCTCGTCCGATGGGCACCCCCTGCGGAGGGAACCCCTCCGGACGGTCTCCCCTGGGCCCGCCTCCGCACCGGCCTCGCGATCTACGAATGTCCGGCCTGCCGGCAGCGGTTCTGGGATGGGAGCCACGCCGAACGAATCCGACAGAACGTCCGGACGTGGCTCGCCGGGCCGCCGCGACCATGACCCAGTGGCTCGTCGAACTGTCGGGCGAGAATCTCCCCTTGGCCCGGGCCGAGCTCGCGGGTGCGACGGAAGCGCTCCACGGCCGACTCCTCGGCGTGATCGAGGGGAGCGCGCGCTTGGAAGCGGTCGCGATCGAGGGTCGGTCCGGAGGCCAGGACTTGGCCGACCGACTCGCCCTGTCCCGCCGAGTCCTGCGTCGGTGGCCCGCCGCCGACGAGGGGTCGGCGTTAGCGGACTTGGCCCGGGGGGCGCGCCCGGGCGAGACCGCCTCGTTCCGAACCGTCGGCCGGATGACCACCTCCCCCGCGGAAGAGCTGGTCACCGATTGGGTCCGCGCCTGGAAATCCGGGGGAGGCGAGATCGATCTCGAGCACCCCGACCGCCGATTCCTTTTCGTCGAGCGCACGGGGCGGGCGATCCTGGTGGGCGAAGAGATCGCCCGAGTGGACCGGCGGGCGATCGAACGCCGGCGGATGCCCAACCTCCCGTTCCAGCGCCCGGTCAGCCTCCGTCCGCGCCTGGCGAGGGTCGCCGCCAACCTGGCGGTGATCCGACCGGGGGACCTTGTGGTGGACCCATTCGTCGGAACGGGCGCCCTGCTCGCGGAGGCGGCGCTCCTCGGCGCGAGGGTCGTTGGGATCGACCGAGATGCGCGCATGGTGGCCGGCAGCATTCGGAACCTATCGCACCTCGGCGCGCCGGCGGAGCGGTTCTTGGCGATGGACGCGGCGCAGGCCGCCGGGCGGTTCGCCGAGGGCGCGGTGCAGGCGATCTTGACGGACCCGCCGTATGGGCGCGCCTCGGGCAGTGCGGGCGAGGACCCGGCGGGTCTGGTCCGGCGGGTCCTCTCGGCCTGGGCCGACCGGATCGCGGCCGGGGGCCGGATCGCCCTCGTTACCCCCGGCGGGCCGGATCCGCTCGGGCCCCCGTGGGCCCGTTGCGTCTCGGTGCCCGACCGGGTGCACCGATCGTTGACCCGCGAGTTCCGGGTCTACCGAAGAGATTTCGAGAGCGCAAGCCCCGGTCCGATCAGCTGACGGTGAACGGGCTCGAGATCGGGGAGGATCCCGAGGCACAGAGCTCGTGCACGGTCAGGACGAAGCTGACCACGCCGGCCTCATGGCTCAGGTACTCGAGGTCGATGGTGGCCGATCGGCCCGGGCCGACCGAAAGGAAGGCGCTCGGGGGAACTTCGAACGACCCCGTTCCATTCCCCCAGTACGTCCCCCCGGTCGGATAGCTGAGCGACCACGACGAGTTCGCCCGGAACTCGGCGAGGGCGGGGCCGGAGAGCGAGCGGCTCGAGCCGTTGACGGTGGCGTAGACGGCGCTGATGTTGGCGGAGATCCAGTAGCCGTGGGGGGCCACGTCGCGGTTGTGGATCGTCACCGAAACGTTGTCCGATATCGCGTAGCCGGCCGGGTGGGCGCTCGGCTCGAGGACGGGGCCGGGGCTGACCGAGAAGCTCCCGGTCGGGGCCGCGAGCGGCACCAGGACGAATCCCGCCACGAGGATCGCCGCCGACAGGCCCCCGAGGACCCATCGTTTCCCGTCGAGGGGGGTGATGTCGTTGAGCGGGGGGGGATGGCGCATCCCGAGCACGAAGACCAGGATCGCGAACAGGAACCAACCCGAGTACACGAAGCCCAGCAGGACGAGCAGCGCGACGGCCGCATAGCTGACGTACCGGGACCGGTCGCCCAGGAGCGCCCGAAACACGTGGCCCCCGTCGAGCTGACCCGCCGGCAATAGGTTGATCGCCGTCACGAGGAGCCCGACCCAGCCGGCGAGGGCGAGGGGATGCAGATGGTCGAACGCCGACGCCGGCACGAACAGCCCGAGCGCCTTCCAGATCAGGGACGGGCCCCACTGGAGTCCCCCGTAGCTGACCCCGAGGATCGTAGGACCGCAATTCGCCACCGAGAGCGCCGTCGCATGGGCCGACAGGGCCAGTCCGCCGAGGGTCACTGGGATGGCAACCGCGAAACCGGCGAGCGGGCCGGCGGCCCCGATGTCGAGCAGGGCCTTCTTCGTCGGGATCGGTTCGCGCAGGCTGATGAAGGCGCCGAAGGTTCCGAACAGGAGAAAGGGGGGCGGTACCGGGATGAAGTACGGCAGCGACGCCTCGACGTGATGGTGGCGGGCGAGCACGAAGTGAGCGGTCTCGTGGAGGCCGAGGATGGCGAGCAACGGGAGGGCGAAATACAGGCCCCCGTTCGTGAGATCGGCCCACGTCAGGGCGCTGCCGCCCCGCCACGCGAGCCACAGGAACGCGCCGGCGGCCACCGTCGTGGCGACCGTGAGGGCGAGGAGCAGTAGGTTCGACAGCGCGCTCCACGGGCGCGATGGGGGCCGACGGACGATCTCGACGACGTACTCGCCGCCCTCCCGCCGCAGCTGGGGGACGTAGAACTTCTCCCAGAGCTCCCGTCGCATCGCGTCGAATCGGGCCTCGAGGGTGGCGACGTCGACGTTGACGAGAAGGATCAGGGAGCGCGGGCTGACGCGGGTCTCGTAGACCGGAAAATAGCCGGCGACGGTCGCGCGCAATCGGTCGATCTCGGTGCTGGGCGCGGCGGCCCCCGAGTAACTCGCCACGGGGCTAGTCCGATGCGCTCTTGCGAAGGCGGCGGGCGCGCTCCTTCGAGCTGAATCCCGTCACTTCTTCGAGGAAGTGGTTGTACCGCCCGATCGTCTCCCGGGCGGTCTCCTCCGATACCTTGGGGTCCATCACCAGGTCGACGACCAGCTCGCGTCCGGCCCCTTCGACCTTCAGACGCGAGATCGCCCCGAATCGGCCGAGCACCGCGTCGCCCTCGCGGGTCGCTTCCCCGAACTCGGCCCGCACCGTGGCCTCGAGCGCCTCGGGCCGGAGATTCGGACGATGGCTCGCGCGGACCGGATATCGCTGCAATCCTCCGGCTCGACCGGCGCGCGGAATTTAACTTTGGCCCCGGGGACCGATGGCGCGACCGTCCCTTGGGCCGCTCGCGCGAACGGTGGGTGGGCCCAGTGCGATCGGCGGACCCCGGTCCACGATCGCCTAGTGCCGGGTCTAACGGCACTTTCCGACCTCCCCTCGACGGAGGAATGTCGCAGTCTCCCACCAGACACGGCACTAGACGGTCTCGATCTCAAAGAGGACGCGGTACCCCTTGAGCAGCCGACCGACCTCGTCGCACAGATCGAGGATCTGGTCGCGGCTGGCGGGCCCCTTCCAGTCGTAGACGAAGTCGTAGTTTCCCTGGGTGGGCGCGAACCCGAATTTCGCGAGACGGCTGGCGACCTCCGACGGTTTACCCCCTTCGCTGTGAAAGGTGACCCGAAGGTACGTTTCCATCGGGCCGACATCCGACCGGGTCATTTAATCATGTGGGCCTTCGGGAGGCGGGCCGACGAGCCCGGGCCCTTGCAACCCCCTGGTCGCGTCGATCCCGGGGTCGCAGGAGACGGGCGAGACGCTCGCCGGCCCGGGGAAAGTCCCTCCGGGCGATCCGCAGGTCCCCGACCACCGACTCCGGGGTACGGGCGGCGATCCGCGCTCCGCCCCTCATCGCGGGGGCGATCACGATCTGAAGATCGACCCCCGAAGGCGGGCTAGGGAGGGATCTGGAAAAATCCCGGCGGGACCGAGCGGCGGCGGCCACCACGAGCGACGCGGGTTTGGTCCGCCAATCGACGCGGCGCCCGAACTCCGCTCGGACCGCGGCGTGCACCGCGTCGGTGAGCTCCGGCACCCCAGACGCGAGCCGGACGACGATCGGCGTCCGTCGTCGCCCGAACCCGTCGATCTCACCGGCGCGGATGCGACGGCTGGCCAGCGGGCGCAGGTCATCGGCGATCACCCGGGGCACCACGCGGACCGACAGCGGTGGGAGGCCGAGCGATCGTCGGGCCCGGTTGACGGCGTTCGCCCCGCCCCGGGTCTCCTCCGAAACGATCAGGACATCCACCCCGGATCGGAGCGCGCCCCCCATCGGATCGTTCAGCGGGACGATCGTGAAGGCCCGACGGGGGAACCGGGCGCGGAGTCGGCGCGCCAGCGTTCGGCGCCGCAGGCCGTACGGTCGGATCGCGTCGCCGGAGGGCTTCGGATGGGCGGTGAGGTAGCGATCGGTCGTCAGTCCGATCGCGACCCGCTGGGCGCTGGCGAACGCGGTCTCGAACAGGGCGAAGTGCCCACGGTGGAGCCGGTCGAAGGTGCCCCCGACGATCGCGACCGTCGCCCGGCGCGCCATCCGGTCCGTCCTACAAGTGGAGTGTGGAGAGCACGAACACGGCGATCACGACGGCCGCGAGCGCGTACAAGACATACAACGAGTTCCGCCGGCTCTCCAGCCGCCGGGCCCGCTCGCGTTCGCAGGTCTTCGAGCAGGTCTCCGAATCCGGGCTGCAGACCTTTCGGCAGACCCGGCAGTGGCGGTGTTCGGCGACGTCCTCCATCGTCCGGTCTGAGGCGGAGGCACGGGATAGGCCTTCCGGCCGGTCAGGCCCCGGGCTCCGGCTCGGGGAGGCGGCGCAGGCCCTTGCGCGGCGCCAGTCGGGCCGAGGCGGGCGGCGGGGGGGGCGGCCGCGCCGATCGAGGGTTGACCGGGCCGGCCGAGCGCACTGGGGGCTCCTCCGCCCCCTTCGACTCGCTCTCCTGCCAGGCCGGCGCTCCGGCGCCGCTCCCGCCGATCGAAGCGACCATCCGCTCGTCCGCGAGCTCCTTCAGATGATGGACCAGGGTGAGCCAGATGCGGCCCTGGTGCGAGATCGCGGACTCGACCCGGTGCCGGATCTCGGCGATCCGCTTGTCCATCTCGGCCTCGAGCCGCCGGCTCTCGGCGAGCAGCTCCTTTCGTCCGTCGCCGGGCGCTTCCGGCGCCCCCGGTCGCGGCGACGGGGACCGTTGGATCTCAGCGATCCGAACCCAGGCCTTCCGGACGACGGGGATCAGGCGGTCCGTCAGGATCTGGGTCCGATGATCGAGGTCTCGGATCTCCGAGCGCAGCGTCTGTTCCATGCGGGCGAGCGCGTCGCTCTTCTCGCCCAACAGTTCTTCGAGGCGTTCGAGCCGCTGGATCGCCTCGGACTGCTCGACGTGAAGACGCTCCTCGGTCGTCGCGAGCCGGTGATCGAGGGCCACTTGCAGGTCCTTGTGACGCTGGGCCAGGGTGGCCTCCATCGCCGCGGGAACGGCCGCCGTGGCATGGACGACCTCGGCCCGACGCGTGGCCGACGTGTCGAGCTCTTCCTTCAACCGGGCGAACAGCTGGAGGTACTTCTGCCGCTCGGCCTCCTCCGCCTCGCGGATCCGCTCGTCGACGTGGCGTTCGAAGCGCACTTGAAGGTCGGCCACGGATTGGGCGTAATTCTCCTTGAGCTCCGCCGCGCTGCTCTGGCCGCGTTCGGCCCACTGCTCATCGAGCGCGGCGAGGCGCTGTTCGAGCGCGGCGTTCATGCGGCCCTCCGCCTGCTCCTGGAGGCCCATCGCCCAGGCCTTCGTTTCCTGGTGGCGCTGCTCGAGCTGGCCGGCGAGCCGTTCCTCGGTCAACGCCGCCGCCTCGGCAAGGTGCTCCTCGGCATCGGCGAATCGCGTCAGCAGGGATTCCTTCAGGCGGCCTTCGGTCGCCTCCCGAACGGTGAGCTCGCGGTCGGCCGCGTCCCGCAGGTGTCGATCGAGCTGGCTCGTGAGGGCGGACCGGGTCTCCTCGACGGCGCTCTGCAGACGCTCGTGCATCTCCGCGACCGCCCGCTCGACCTCGTCCATCGTGGCCCGGTGGGCGCGATCGGACTCCAATCGTAGGGCCTCGGCGAGGGCCGGCTCCACCGATTGTCGTACCTTCCGGTCGATCTCGGGGGCAAGCGCCGCGGCGAACGAGGCGCGTAGCTTCGCCTCCTCGGACGCCGCGTTGGCGAGCAGCTCTTCCCGGAGGGCGGCGAGCGCCAGCTGGTGCTGATGGAGCGACTCGGTCAGTCGTCCCTCGAGTTGGGTCGGCAGGGCGTTGAGCGCGGTGGAGATCGACTCGATGCGCTGGAGAAGTCCCGCGTCCGCGCCGGCGGCGATGGGGGCCGCCCCGGTCGGGCTCGAGCTTCGGAGTTCGGCGAGCTGCCGCTCGACCTCTTCCCGGGTGGCTCGGCGGAGCTCGGACTCCTCGACGGTTCCCGCCCCCTCGTTGGGCACGGCCAGGCCCAGCATGGGCGATCGAGCGCTCGGGGGGAGGAGCGACGGGTCCTCCCGGGTCGGCAACGGGACGGCCTCCGCGCCGGGCGTCAGCCCCCCCTCCTCGGATCCCTCCGGACCGTCGGCGCCGATCTCGCTCGGTCGCACCGGCGGTTCGAAGAGCGAGGCGTTCAGGTATTCTTGGGCCCGCTTGGCGGTCTCGCCCGAGACCGGCAGTTGCCGGCCCCGCGCCCGCTGGAGGAGCAACGCCGCACTCTCCATCGCCGTGCCGATCCGCCAGGATTCCTTACGGCGAGACCGGCCGGACTGGCGGTCGGATTCCGAGCGCGTCGCCCGGAGCCGCGGCAGCTCGACGAGATCGACGCGCTGGCGGATCGGGAGCAGCTTCGGTTCGGCCCGGTCACGTACGTACTGCAGGACGAGGGGCAGGGGATCCTTGCCCTTCGGCCCGACGTTCGGAAGCTCCCCGGCCGTGAGGTCGCGCACCGTCAGGCTGGTGGATTCCCAGCTTTGGACCCGCCGATCGTGCCGGGGCCCGCTTGCCTCGGCCTTCGGGACCCGCATGACGGCCAGAGTGAGCGGGATACGGTCTAGGAGCGCCTTGAGATCGGTGCGGGCCTGGGGCAGGAAGTACGGAAAGGCGAGGATCGCGCCGAGGGCGGTGAGGGCCCCGGGAAGGCCCTGGATCATCTCCAGGATCACGTGGACCGTCGACTCCCAGCGGTCGCTCGCGACGAGCAGGACCGGATCGGTCGAGCCCCGATGGAACAGGAAACCCTCCCCCACGCGATCGTACAGCCCGGCCTCGAGCGGCCGCGCGGCCGAGCTGGGCCGGCGCAGGCCGCCCATCGAGGCGTGCCAACGAAGCACCGACGACCCAAAGATCTCCGGTTGTAGCAGCTCCTGGGTGGGCAAGACTAGGGTTTTCATGCCCAGGCGGGGCCGGTCCTCCTTCGACAGGAACATCCGTCCGACGCAGGTGTACTCCCCCCGGAACGCCGGATAGAGGAAGAGGTTGGGGTAGTACGACAAGGAGGTGGCCGGATCGGGGTCCCAGTAGTCGTGGGTGTCGGCCACGTTGATCGCGAGGTGCCCGACCGCCCGCACCGTGTCGACGGTCTCCCGTTGCCCCGGGAACTCCTCGGGGATCGTCGTGTAGCCGGGGCTCTCCTCCTCGTTGTCGACTTGACGACACCAGACCACCGCGATCGGTCGGGCCGCCGGTGCCTCGGGCTCGTCGGCGGTGGCCGGCGGACTCGCGGCCGCCGCGGGCCCGTTCATTCTCCCCCGGTCGACCGTTGCTCCAGGATCCGTTCGCAGGCCCGAGCGAGCGGCAGGGTCGTGTTGACCATGATCGGGACCCCGACGCCCCCGGTCTCGGCGGCCGGGATCGGCTGGCCCGCGTCATTCAACAGCAGCGGGGCGCCTTCCGATGAAGCGACGGCCGAGGAGATCAGGAAGACGTCCTCCTTGGCGGTGATCTGCTTGCCCTCATTGGCGATGAGGATCGTCCCCATGCTCGCGCCATCGCGTCGCAACAGGAAGTCCGGCGTGTCGAACGCGGATCGGAACTGCCGGTCCTTGGCCGCCCGTTCGATCTCCTCGGAGAACTCGCGGAGCTTGTCCGCCTTGGAGACCGCGATGACGAGCGGGAGCTTGCGCTCCGTCACGAACCGGAATACCCCTCGGGCGAGGTTCACCTGCTGGGCCTGGTCCCGCAGGGAGGGCAGCGAGGGCGACAGGAGCAGGATGATCCCATCCGCGTCCTGCAGGAATCGTCCGAGCAGGGTGAGGCCCCGACGCCACAGCTCCTTGCGGTCGGCCTTCCAGGTGTCGAACTTCGGGATGACCCGGCACATCCGCTCGGTCACCTCGTCGCCCGCTTCGTCGATCCACAGCCGATCGTAGGTGAAGTAGTCCGAGATGATCCCCCCGGCCTCGTCGATGGTGGTCAGCTCCATCGGGCGAGAACCCCCATCGGAGCCGGCCTGGCCGAAGCGGAACCGCATCTTCATCTCGACGAACTGGTTGTACTTCGTGGGCAGCGGATACTTGGTCAGCACGCCCTGCTCGTCCCGACCGGCCGCGAGCTCGACGAACAGCTTTTTCGGGTCCTGCATCGGGTGGCTGACATAGTAGCGGGTCGTCGCCTCCAGGCCGGCATCGGCCTTTCGGCCATCGGTGAGCTCGTAGGTCGTCTCCTCCAGGACCACGTCCTGATTCATGTCCCCGTAGACCGGCATTGCCACCCCCTCCGGGCGACCGGGGACGAACAGGATCGGAAGGTTGAGCCCGAAATGACCGGAGAGGAATCGGAAGTATGTCGTCTTGCCGGAAGCCGGGATCCCGACCACGGCGATCTTGGCGAGGGCGGCGACCTCCTTGCGGACGCGCTTCGGGGGCGTTCGGGTCCGTGGCGCCGTCTTGGCTTTCGAATCGGGCATCGACTTGGACCTAGCGCATCTCGGCGAGGCAGATCTCTAGGAAGTCGAGCGCCCCGTCGACGGCCGCATCGCCGGCGGTGTTGTCCAGGCGGACGTCCTGCAGCAGCCCGAAGATCTCCTCGACGGCGGACTCGTGCTTCTGCGCCGCGGTCGCTGGGTCCTCGGCGCCGGGGATCTTGGTCAGTTGGTAGGTTCCCCGCAGTTCCATCAGCCGATCGAACAGGTCCATGATCCGCGATTGCAGCTCGGGGGGGGCCGTGCGGATCTTCGACTCGGTCTCCTCGATGAAATGCAGGAGCGATTCCGTCTCGGGATCCTTCTGCATCTGGGCCTGCAATAAGGCCAGTCGACGGGTGACCCGGATACGGCTCTGGATCGGGATCTGCTCGGTCGCGCTCCAAGCGACGATGAGCGCGCGCGCGGCCTCGACGACGTCCCCGTTCCCGAAGGCGATCTTCGCCTGCCAATACGAATACGTGACGGGGGGCAGCGAAAGCCGGCTGCGGTTCAGCTCAAGTCCGGCCCGCCCGAAGTCCCGTTTCAAGTACGCCTCCACGACCCGGGCCAATGGGCCGAAGCGCTCGTGGAGGTTCGCCGGTGGCGCCTGAGAGGCCGATAGGACATCGACCTCGAGGACCGGGGCTTCCGAATACGGCATGTCGGCCTCGAGGGGCGGGGTGCTCGGTCGGGCGATCCGATGGATCGCCGACCGCTCTTCGGACTGTTTGAGCGCCCGCGCGGCCTGGGCCGCGCTCTTGGCAAGCTCTTCCGGATGGAGCTGGGCGGCGTCGGTCCGCGGCGCATCTTCGACGTCCACGAAGGCGTTGACCATCTCGGCGAAGAGGTCGGCGCCCGTGTCCACCTCCTCATACGAGAAGCTCGGGGGCGCCCCGAGGAAAAGGGCCCGAGAGCTCAATCCGCTCACGAACAGGTTCATGCGGTCGGTGTCGACCCCCTTGTCCCGCTGCGTTCCGTTCCCGATCCCGATGATCCGCAAGTGGAGCGTCGACCCGGGGGGCAACAGGTGGCCGAATAAGTCCTTGCGAGCGACCGGGTTCGGCTTCGCGTCGGCGCCGAGCGGTTCGAACCGCGTCGAGCAATTGTCCCATCCGTCGGTGACCAGCACGATGGTGCCGTGGACGGCGCCCGTCGCGTCCCGGAGCAGGTCCGCCCCGGTCGCGAGCGCATCCCAGATCGCCGAGCGGCCCGTCGGCGTGAGCATCTCGACCAGGCTCTGCACGTACGGCAGGTTCTCCGGCCGGATCTCGCCCAATGGAACCACGACCCGCGGTATGTCGGTAAAGGTCACGAGCCCGAACGGAGTTCCGGATCGCTCGGCGTTCTGCACGATGCGCGAGACCGCCGATCGCGCGACTTCGATCTTCTGCCGGGCCGTTCCACCCGCGTCGGGCAGAGGCGCGAGCATCGATCGGGACAGGTCCAGCACGAGGACCTGGCGATCGGCGCTGGGGGGTAGAGGGGCTGGGGCGGCCACCTCAGCCGCTTCGCTCACCATGCGCGTCCCGCTCCCTCCGAGGGGAGGGTCCTAAGGGTGTGCGGCACTATCGTAAACTTCTCGACGGGCCCGGACACGCCCATGAATTAACCGGGTAGGGGTATTTGGGCCTTCCTGCGCACCGATTTCACCCGAGTGCGTCCGATGGGACGCCCGGTACCATCCGCGTTGGAGGTGTTTCGGGCCCCCTGCGGGGCGTACCGCCGGCCCGGGAGTCTGCCGGAGCCCGATTACGTCGGAACGGTTATAAGGCGTTCCCGGGTCGGCCGCGCTCGCATGGGCAACATTCGCCAGACGTACATCAAGCGCGTCGCCATCGAACTGGTCCGCAATTATCCCGAGGCATTCACCGGCGACTTCTCCGAGAACAAGAAGAAGGTGCTCGAACTCACCGACCTGACGGTCCTCGTCGAGGGGAAGCCCACGGTCACGTACAAGAAGCTCGCGAATCGGATTGCCGGATACGCCACACGGTACGTGAAGCGCCGCCGCGGGACCTGATCCGATCGTCGCCTCGTAGCCGCCCGCGGGCTGGGACCCGAAGGGCAGACGCATCGGGTCGGTCCGGGTCTCAATCGAGGATACCGAGGCCTTCTTGCAGGTGGACGATCTCCACCGGGGTCGTCGGCTTTCCGACGAGGACGGCCCGAGAGTTCGCGGCGAGGCACGCTCCGACGATCGGGATCCCGAAATTGGCGGTGGAACGATGTACGGGCACGCACAGGGTCTCCGTCAGCCGCTCGACCTCCTTGTCGGTGGCCCGGGGATGTACCACGAGCCCGCGGTTCGTGGCGACCGCCGCCATCCCGACGGTCCCCAGCCCGGCGACGGTCCCGCGGCGGGCTGAGACCTTCAGGGCGCGACCGATCGAATCGATCGCCTCATCGGAGAACTCCGGATGGACCACCGCCCCGGAGTCGTTGGCGAGCACGTTGTTCCCCGTCGCGTTGTAGCGGCTGCGGATGGCGGTCACGGGAGCGATCTTCTCGATCGCCGCGCGCTCCGCGGCGTCGATCTCCTCTCCGACTAGCGCCCCGTTCGAGTTGAGCGCCACGAGCGTCCCGACGAGCTCGCAATCGAGGACGCTCGTCGCCACGCACGGCACTTGGAGCAGTCGCTCGACGTCCCGGACGACCTCCCGTGGGGTGGTGCGCGCGACCAGGGCGCCGATCTCGCTGGGTCGGACGTACACGCCGAGATAGGGGGAACCCCCGATGAGCGCTCGGCCAACGGGCAACCGGTCGCTCCGAGGGAAAGGGGGTCTACTCCCCCTCCAACAGGTCGACCTCGATGAGGCCGTCCTCGAAGCGGATCGCCTTGACGCGGACGTGCTTCGGTATGTGCTGGATGCCTCGCTCCCAGATGTGCTCGTTGAGCCGGGGGTCGATCCAGACGTCTTCCGGCTTGCCCTTCATGTGCCGGACGATGAACCGGCGCACCGTCTCTAGGGCGTGGCCCGCCCGGCGGCGCCGCGACGGTTGGTGCTGACTCGCCCGCAGCGGGATGACGTACTCGCGCTCGAGGTCCTCGGTCCGTCGGTTCTCTTCCTTCTTCGCCACGCGGACCCCTCACTTGTGCAGATGGCCCCGGCGCCAGGACCGTCGCTTCGGATGGCGGGTGACCGTTCGGTTCGTCCGTTGCATGACCCACGCCGGAACCCGACGGTTGCTCTTCGTGGCCCGGAACAGCCGGGTCTTGCGGGCCAAGCTCTTGCGTCGATTCGCCATCGGCTTCCTACTCCCTAGCGCCGGGTGATCTTGATCTCACGGCGTTCGGGCATGATCCGTTCTAAGATCGCCCGCAAGGTGGTGTCGTCGATCGCGCGCTGCAGGCGGCCGGTCTGGGCGAGCGCGATGACCTGCTGCTCCACGGCCGCCGCGACATCCGGCTTGGCGAGCCGGATCCGGCCCAGCCGTTCGCGCGCTTCCGGGGTGAGGATCCGACGCAGCGCTTCGGCCCGCTCGGCTTCCCGACGTTCCGCCTCGG
This sequence comes from Thermoplasmata archaeon, assembly GCA_035945215.1. Lineage (GTDB taxonomy): Archaea > Thermoplasmatota > Thermoplasmata > Lutacidiplasmatales > UBA184 > Lutacidiplasma. The sequence continues at coordinate 296,668 of DASZAJ010000001.1, read as the reverse complement.
CCTGCTGAGCCGAGTACTGAGGGTTCGACGGGATTCCGGCGGCCTGCATCGCCTCGATCTCGCGGAGCCGACGCTTTCGCAGCTCCGCGAGTTCCGGGTCCCCCTCTATCGCCATCCTCGCCCCTCGGTCGCTTCGAACCCGATCGATCAAAGGTACTTGGCCAACTCGGGGCGCCCCTGGGCGAGCTCGGTGAGCGCGGTGCGCGACGCGGCGTCGAGGAGCTTGAGCCCTTGGGGGCTCACCGTCCGGCCCTGGTTTTTCTTCGCGCGGACGAGACCGGATTTCTCGAGCTGCTGGACGATCTCGCGGAGCACCGATCGAGAACCCGTTCGGGCATGGTACGGGGCGGAGCCGCGGTCCTTTCGACCACCATAATCCGCGGCGAGGCGTTGCACGCCGGTCGGGCCGCGCAGGTAGATCTTGCGGAGAACGGAAGCGCTGCGAAGGTACCACCAGTCCGTCTGGGTGGGAGCCTGCTGGCGACTGACCCCGGTCTTGACGAAGGCGGCCCAGGCGGGCGGGCTGACGAGCTCCCGGGTCCGGAGCTCCGCCGCGACGCGGGGGAGGAGCGCGGCCGCCGGTACATCATAGGCGTGAGGCATGGTGCGCGCGCCCACCGAATGACCATATTTAAGACTGAGTCCCGGCTGACGGAGATTCGCGAGAGTTCATGTCGGTCAGGAGCCTTGCGAGCGCCCGCTCGCCCCCCTGGTCCGCCGTAATCCTGAGCGCGGGGGAATCCAAGCGGTTCGACGGGCATCCGAAGGCCTTGCTCGAGGTCGGTTCGCAACCCGCGATCGCCCGGATCGCGTCCGTTTGCGAGCGGGCCGGCGCCGACCGGACCATCGCAGTGCTCGGTCCGCATCGGGCGGAGATCGAGGAAAAGCTCGCCGGCCGGGCGGTGGAGGTGGTGGAGAATCCGGACTGGTCGATGGGCCGGACCGGCTCCGTGCAGGCCGGCCTTCGGGCTCTCGCCGATTCCGGTTCGGTCCTGGTGTGGCCGGTCGACCATCCGTTCGTACGGGATTCGACGGTGCTGCGGCTGCTCGACGCGTCGCATCGTGATCCGCTGGCGATATGGTTCGTGCCTTCGTTCCGGGGCGGCGGGGGCCACCCGATCCTGCTGCGGGAGGCGGCGATCCCCCACGTCCTCGCCTTGGCCCCGTCGGCCCCCCTGCGCTCACTCCTCCCAGAGCTGGGTCCACAGGTCCGCCACGTGCCGGTGGAGGACGCCGGGGTGCTCGAGAACGTCGATTCGTTCGACGCGTATTGGTCCGCGCTCGAGGCGTGGCGAGGCCGGGGAGGCGAACAGAGTGGACCGTAAGCTCACTCGGGAGGCCCTCCGGTTGATGGATGCCCACCAACCGTTCGTCCGGGCCACCGTCGTTCGAGCCGTAGGATCGGTGCCAGGAAAGGTCGGCGCGACGATGATCGTGCGCGCGGACGGCTCCGCGGTCGGCACCATCGGCGGCGCCGCGCTCGAGCAGGAGGTCCGCGAGATCGCCCGCCTTGCCCTCGAAAGCCGGGAAGGAGGCTTGCACCACTTCGAGCTGAAGAGCTGGGTCGCCGGCGGGCTGCCGAGTCTGTGCGGCGGCGCGGTCGACATCGCGGTTGAATACGTTGCGGCCCGCCCGAACCTCCTCCTTTGGGGGGGCGGGCACGTGGCCGCGGCCCTGGCCCGCCTGCTGCCCACGCTCGAGTACGACTACAGCGTCGCGGACGATCGGCCGGAGTGGATCTCCCCCGATCGGTTCCCCGAGGCCGAGCGCCGGGAGGTCACCGACCCCGAGCGTTTGTTCGAGGTCCTAGATGGGCCGAGCTTCACGCACCTGTTCGTGCTGGGATACGATGCCCGGAAAGACACCGAGGTCCTCGCGTCGGCCGTCGAGCGTTTCCCGAACAAGATCGGCCTGATCGCGAGCCGGGTCAAGCGGACCCACATGTTCTCGGAACTCCGGCGCCGCGGCGTGGGGGACGCCCAGCTCGAACGCATCCGTACGCCGGTCGGAATCCCGATCGGGGCCGAGAGTCCCGAGGAGATCGCCGTCAGCATCGTGGCGGAGATCGTACAGGGGATGCACCCGCCGGGCATCGCTAAGAACACTGAGGCTTCCCAACGCAAAGGCGCTGCGCATGTCGACCCCTCGCCCCATTAGGCTGTCGATCAACGGGCAGCCGGTGGCCACGGCGTGTCCGCCGGAGCGGATCCTGCTCGATCTCCTCCGAGAGGACCTGAACCTCACCGGCACCAAGCGTGGCTGCGATCTGGGGACCTGTGGGTGCTGCACGGTCTGGCTCGACGGTCGGCCAACGCTCTCCTGCCTGACGCTCGCCCGGCTCGCCGAGGGGCATGAGGTCACGACGATCGAAGGGGTATCGCCGGCCTCGGGGCTCACGCGGCTCCAGCAGAAGTTCGTGGAGTGCGGCGCGACCCAGTGCGGCTTCTGCACCCCGGGATTCATCATGACCGCGAGCGCGCTCTTGCGGGATCACCCGAGCCCTTCTCGGCCGCAGATCCTCGAGGCGATCTCGGGGAACCTGTGCCGGTGCACCGGCTACACCAAGATCGTCGAGGCGATCGAGGCCGCATCGGGGGGGTCCGACTGAATGGTCGCCCCCCCCGCGGCGGATGGACTGCGGTTGCTGGGCGGTCGGATCCCGTACATCGAAGGACCCCTCAAGGTCACCGGGCGGGCGGAGTACACCGACGACATCAAACGGCCGGGAATGCTCTACGGCGGGCTCCTCCGGTCCCCTTGGCCCCACGCGCGATTGATCTCGATCGATGCCAGCGCCGCGCGGGCGATGCCGGGCGTCTACGCGGTGCTGACCGGCGAACGCTACCCGACCCCCTTCGGGGTCCTTCCGATCACGCACGATGAGACCGCCATCGCGGTCGGCAAGGCCCGGTATATCGGGGACATCGTGGCGGCGGTCGCCGCCTCCGACGAGCGGACGGCGGAGCTCGCCCTCCGCGCTATTCGCATCAAAGTCGAGCCCCTCGCCGAGTACTCAGACCCCCAAATGGGCCTCACCCCCGTCGCCGAGCCGATCCACGCGCGGGGGATCGCGGGCACGAACATCCAAAAGGAAGTGGTCCAGCACTTTGGCGACGTCGATGCGGCTTTTGCGAAGGCGGCCCACACCGTCCGGGTCCGCGGGATCTTCGCGGGCGTCACGCACGCCTTCACCGAGCCGATGGCCACGATCGCGGAATCCACGCCCGACGGTCGGCTCACGGTCTGGAGCGCCACCCAGGTCCCCCATTACCTCCACCGGGCCCTGTCGGAGGTTCTCGGCATCCCGATGCATCGGATCCGGGTGATCAAGCCCGAGGTCGGCGGAGGCTTCGGGGGGAAGTCCGACCCGCTTCCCCATGAGATCGCCTGCGCCGCGCTCGCCCTCGAGACCGGTCGACCGGTCAAGATCCGGTTCGATCGCGAGGACGTCTTCCTCACCAACCACGGCCGGCACCCGACGCAGAACGACGTCCGCATCGCGGCCGACGCCGAAGGCCATCTGACCGCCTACGACATCCACGCCCTGATCGACGGCGGAGCCTGGAGCTCCTTCGGCACGGTGACGACCTACTACAACGGGGTCCTCGCCATGGGACCCTACCGAGTCCCGAACTTCCGATACCGCGGCCGCCGCGTCTACACGAACAAGCCGCCGAGCGGGGCGATGCGGGCCCACGGAGGGACGAACATCCGCTACTCGGTCGAGGTCGCGCTCGACGAGCTCGCCGAGTCGATGGGGCTCGACCCGTTCGACCTTCGGGAACGTAACGCGCTCGACCCCCACAGCACGACGGTGAATGAGTTCCGCATCACCTCGACGTCGTTTCTACGCTGCCTGGACGCGGCGCGGACCCGCAGCGGCTGGCGGGAGAAATTCCGCCGCCTCCCGTTCGGGGAGGGCATCGGACTCGGCTGCGGGTTCTACATTTCCGGATCGAACAGCCCGATCCACTTCACCCCGAAGATGCCGCAGTGCACCGTCCACCTCAAGGTGGACATGGACGGCGGGATCGCCGTCCACTGCATGCAGGCCGACATCGGGCAGGGCTCGAACACGCTGCTCGCGGCGATCGTCGCCGAGGTCCTCGGGGTGGATCTGGATCGCGTGCACGTCATCCGCGTCGACTCCGACGTTTCGCCGGTCGACCTCGGCAGCTATTCGTCCCGCGTGACCTTCATGATGGGCAACGCGGCCCGACGCGCCGCGGAGGAGCTGCTCGGTCGGCTGCGCCACGCGGCGGCGGAGCTCACCGGGTACCCGGTCGACCAGATCGTGGTGGGCCATGAGCAGTTCCTGCCGCGCCACCGTCCCGACGTGTCGGTACCTTTCCTGAGCGCGCTTCACAAGGCGATGGAGCGGACCGGGGCGCTCACCGCCACCGGATCGTACACGAGCCCGCCCATGGGCGGCACCTTCAAGGGGGCGCGCGCCGGGACGGCCCCCGCGTACTCCTTCGCGGCCTACGTGGCGCAGGTCCGGGTCGACGTCGAGACCGGGGCGTACGAGGTCGGCACCGTCTGGGCGGCATTCGATTGCGGGCGCCCGCTGAATCGGCTCGCCGTCGAGGGCCAGATCGAGGGTTCGATCCACATGGGGCTCGGCCAGCTCATGGCCGAGACGATGCAATACCGAACGACCCGCCTGATGAACCCGTCCCTTCTCGAGTACAAGATCCTCGCCCCCCAGCAGATGCCCAAGGTCGACTGCCTGCTCGTCGGGGACGACGACCCCGAGGGCCCCTTCGGGGCCAAGGAGGCCGGCGAGGGGCCGCTCGTGGCGACGTTGCCCGCCGTGGCGAACGCCTTGTACGATGCCGTCGGCGTTCGGTTCCATGAGCTGCCCATCACGCCGGACCGGGTGGTCCGCGGGATCGACGAACGTCGGAAGGTCGGTCGGCCCTGGAAGGGAGACTAGTCGATGCACCTCGACCCGTTCGAATTGCACCGCCCGTCCTCCATTGAGGAGGTCGTCCGGCTCTCCCAGGAGCTCGGTCCGGCCTGCGACCTGCTGGCCGGCGGGACCGACCTATTGCCGAACTACAAGATGCACCTCAACGTCAAGCCCAACCTGATCGCCCTCGATCGGGTCGAGGAGCTCACCGAGCATTCCCTCGACCGGGTGGGCGCGATGACGCGGCTCGCCGACCTCGATCGGGACGCGGCGTTCGCCGCGGCGTTCCCCGGGCTCGTGGAAGCCGTGCGGGCGGTGGCCACCCCGCTCGTCCGGGAGCTCGGCACGGTGGGCGGCAATCTCCTGGTCGAGACCCGGTGCTTCTTCTTCAACCAGAGCCTGCCCTGGCGCCAGAGCCTCGGCTACTGCCTGAAGGCGGACGGCGACCGCTGCCACGTGGTACCTCAGAAGGAGCGCTGCTATGCGACGTTCTCCGGGGATCTGGCCCCGGCGCTCGCCGCTCTCGATGCCACCGTCGAGATCGCCGGACCGTCCGGCCGCCGAATCCAGCCGATCCTCGAACTGTACGATCCGGGGGGCGACGGGATCCACCGGCACCGGTTGGGCGCGAACGAGTTCGTCGTGGCGGTGCACCTTCCGGCCGACGCCCAGAAGCTGCCCGCCAACTATCAGAAGCTGCGGGTCCGCCCGGCGTTCGACTTCCCGGAGCTCGGATTGGCCGCGGCCGGCCGGATCGAGTCGGGTGTGCTCCGGTCCCTGCGCATCGCCGCCGGGGGCCTGGAGACGTACCCCCGGCGGTTCGACGCGCTGACCGAACCGTTCCTCGGGAAAGAGCTCACCGACCCGCGCCGGGACGAACTCGCGGAGTCGATCCGTCGGGCCGTTCGACCGGTCCACAACACGTTCCTCGCGCCGGACTACCGGCGTCGCATGGTCGGGGTCTTCGTCCGCCGGGCGCTCGACCGGATCGCCGCGGCGCCGTCCGGAGCGGCCGCGTGAGCGACCCGGAGTTCGCCCTCGTCCCCATCGGCGAACTGCACGAGCACGAGGAGGTCGACGCGGGGTCGCTGCGCGAACTCATCGCGCGGATCCGCACCGACGGGCTGGTCCGAGACCCGATCTGGGTGGCGCGCGGCAGCGGGGTGATCCTCAACGGCCACCACCGGTACCACGCGCTGCGGGCCCTCGGTGCCGTGCGGGTGCCCGCGTGGCTGTTCGACTATGACGATTCGCTGATCGCGCTCGAGCGATGGGGGCCCGGACCGCCCGTGACCAAGGCCCTCATCGTCGAGCGAGCCCGCACGGGCGTTCCGTTCCCTCCCAAGACCACCCGCCACCTCCTCCGGGTCGCCTTACCCGAGCATCCGACCCCGCTCGCCGAGCTCCTGCCGACCCGCGGGTCGGCTCAGCCGGCGGCTCCGGCCCGCGCCTCGTCCTCGGGGCGGCCCGGCGGGGGCCGATAGGGCAGCGGCCAAACGCCCTCGGCAAAGCGGCGGATCGTCGTCGTCAATAGCTCGACCTCCAACGGGTGGAGTCGCGCGCGCAGGCTCTCGGGCGTGTCCTCCGAGCGGACCTCGAGTCGGCGCTGCGCCAGGATCGGCCCACCGTCGATCGCCGCGGTGACGAGGTGGACCGTCGCGCCCGTTTCGCGATCCCCCGAGGCGAGGACGGCTTCGTGGACGCGTCGCCCGTAGAATCCGCGGCCGCCGAACTTCGGCAGGAGGGCCGGATGCACGTTGATCACCCGGCCCGCCCACTGGTCGAGCCAATCCTTCGGCAGGATCGACAGGAACCCGGCGAGGACGACGAGCTCGGTCCGATGCGCTTCGAGCTCTCGGTCGAGCCGACGCGGGCCCTCGGCCGAACCGCGGTCGCTCAACGGCACGACGACGGTCGGGAGGCCCCGACGATGGGCCCGATCGAGGGCGCCGATGTCCGGTCGGTCCGCCACCACGACGCCGATCTGGGCCGGCAATCGGCCCGTGTCGATCGCCTCGCCGAGCCCGTCAAGCGTGGTTCCTTCGCCGGAGACGAAGACCGCCAGGCGGATCGTACGGGGCATCGTGGGCGGGGGGCCTCGCCGCCGGGAGCCGCCCGGAGGGAAAACCTCGACGGGGGATTCGCCGCCGTCCTACAGCAGGACGCGAAGGTTGAGCTTCTCGGTGAGCTCCTTGTACCGGTTGCGGATCGTGACTTCGGTGACCCCGGCGACCTCGGCGACCTCCCGCTGGGTCCGGCGCTCCCCGCATTGGACGGAGGCGATGTAGATCGCCGCCGCGGCGACGCCCGTCGGCCCGCGTCCGCTCGTCAGCTCGCGTTCGGTCGCCTGCTTGAGGATCTCGTTCGCCCGCGTCTGGATCTCGCCCTTGAGCTTGAGCTCGGAGCAGAACCGTTGGATGTAGTCCTGGGGCCGGGTGGGCATGAGCTTGAGCTTGAGCTCGCGGGTCATGAAGCGGTACGTCCGGCCGATCTCCTTGCGACCGATCCGCGACTTGGAGGCGATCTCGTCGAGCGTCCGCGGGACGTTGCACTGCCGGCAGCTTCCGTAGAGCGAGGCGGCGACGACCCCCTCGATCGAACGGCCCCGGATCAGGTTGCGATTGACCGCCTTTCGATAGATCATCGCGGCCGTCTCCCGCACGTTCCTCGGGAGCGACATGCTCGAGGCGATGCGGTCGAGCTCGGCGAGCGCGAACGCGAGGTTGCGCTCGGTGGCGTTGGAGACGCGGATGCGCCGCTGCCATTTCCGGAGCCGATAGAGCTGGGCGCGGTTCCGCGTCGGGATCGACTTCCCGTACGGGTCGCGGTTCTTCCAGCCGATCTCGGTGGACAGGCCCTTGTCGTGGATGGTCAGGGTGGTCGGGGCCCCCGTGCGCGTGCGCTTCTCCCCCTGCTCGGCGTCGAAGGCCCGCCATTCCGGCCCCTGGTCGATCATCGCCTCCTCGAGCACGAGCCCGCACTCGTCGCACACGAGCTCCCCGCGCTCGTAGTCGCGCGTCAGGTGGGAGGACCCGCAGTTCGTGCACCGGGTCGCGACGGTGATGTCCGCGCCGCGCGGCGGCGGCGGCGGAGCCGGGCCGGTCGCATCCTCCGGCGCGGGCACCCTAGGGGCCCCCGGCCCATAGGGCCGAACCGATGAGCCCCGCCGCTTCATGCGGGCGCAGCGGACGACGGAGTCGGATCGAAAGATACGGCTGGGCGACCGGCCCGAAGACCCGGGCCACCTGGCCGAGCGCCGCCCCGGTCCGATCCGATACGATCGTGCCCTCGGTGGGGTATCGTTCCGAGGGCGAACGTACGGACAGCCGACCGGAGGGGGTCAGCGCGACGACGACGCCGATTTCTCGCCCGCGCGACGTCGGACGGCCCTCTTGGCGTGTCAAGTCATATAGTTGACTTACGATTGATACTTAAGCGTATCGAAGTGCGCTTTTCCAAGAGTCCCGGCGAACCTTGCCGAGGTCCCGACCGTCATGCCGAACGTTGAGGCGGGCCCGGCGATCTCGCGGCGCTAGGTCCGCGGGTTGATCGGGGCAATCAAACCTGGGCCGGGCGCGGTTGGCGGCCGACCGGCTACGGTCGGGGGGCCGGCCGGCGGCGCGTGTTGCGGCCATCGTTCGCGGAACCCTCGGCCTCCTCGTCGACGGCGGGGAGGGGCGGCAGTACGTAGGGGGAGCGGAGGGTTTGCTCAGGGCGCAGTGGGGGCGGGATCGCCGGCGCCATCGCGCCCGACGGCTCGCCCGTGCGGCGTTCCTTGGATAACCGGGTCACCTCGCCCCACAATTCCTCGATCTCATCCTGGGGGCTCGCGGAACGCCGGTCCTCCGAGAGGGCCGCGCGAACGTGGGTCATGAGGCGGGCCGCGCTCTGGGCGTCGCGCGCGTTGCGCTTGATCCGGTGGATGCGCCGCGCGAGGATGCGGGCTTCCAGCAGGATCTCGTCGGCGTCCTCGATCTCCGGGAACGCCACCGCCGGCGCCGAGGGGATCCCGCCGACCAGTTTCCGGCACGCCTCGATGCGTTGTACGAGCGCGGGGGAGACGTCGGACTTGAGCGCCTGCAGGAGGGCCCGGAACGCCGCCGTCGCCTCCTGGACGTTCTCGCCCCGTCGGCGCGCCGCCTGGATCTGATTGCCGAGCTTTGCCGCTTCCTCCTTGGAGTGCTGGACGATCCCCTTGCGGAAGGCGACGATCGACTCGTTCGCGAGCTGGGTCGCCTTATGGAACAGGCCGTTCGAAAGCGGGCCCGCCTGGACGAGCGCGCGCGGATTGCCGCTATCGGGGAGGATCTGGCCCGGGTCGATCCCGAGCTCCTCGGCGGTCGCGCGCAGCACCTCCGACTTCGAGAGAAGATCGCGCAGGGGCACCCACTGGGTGTACGTCCCGTGATACAGGCGCTCGGCCCTCTCGAGGACGTGCAGCGCCTTGGCCCGGTTGTTCGCGGCCAGGGCCTCGGTAAAGGCGACCCGTATCGCGCTCACCGGGAACGGGACGCCCTGCTCCTCGAGCAAATGGGCCCGGGCCAGGAACGAATCGAACATCGGGTTGAGGTCGCGTTCGCTCACGAGGGCACGCTCCGCTCCGGCACCGCTCCGGACTGGTCGAGGGTACGCATCAGCTGGTTCAGGGTTTCGGCGGCCTCGTCGAGCCGGCGGGCCCGAAGAAGTTCGGTCGCCTGCCGGATCTGGGCGGCGGCTTCGTAGGCGAGCTCGCTCGCGGGGTCGAGGGCGCGCACCCGCGTCGCGAGCCGACGCGCGGTCTGCACGAGCTCCGGCACCGAGACGGAGCGGGCGGGGGGTTCGGGCTCGGGCTCGGCCACCTGGTGCTCGACGCGGGGCAGGGGCACGGGTCCGAGCGCCTCAATCGTCCCGCGCAGGGTCCTTAGTTCGCCGACCGCATCGGCGAGGCGGCCCCCCTCCAGGTGGCTGAGCGCGCGGGCGTGGGCCGCCCGAGCGCCGGCAGCGGCGGCGTGATCATCCGGATACGGACGCAGCGTGCCTTCATGCTCGTCGAGTTCCTGCTGAAGAAGCTTGGGGACCTTCTCGCGGAGCGCGGCCCGCAACTCTTCGGCTCGCTCGACGATGCGGGCAAGTTCGTTCTTCGTGCCACTCGGGTTGGCGACCGCCTCCAGGAGCGCGAGGGCGCGCTTTCGCTCCTCGGGGAGGTCGAGCCCGGCCCCGTCCAATAAGGCGAGGAGCTCCTCGACCTCCCGGATGGGGATACGAAGGGATTCGAGCTCCTCGGCCGCGCGATCGAGGATCGCCTCGGCCTCCGAGAGCAGTTCGACCGCCTCGGGGAATCGGCCCTCCTGAACCGCGGTCTTCAGCCGAGCGACCGGACCCTCGACGACGCGCCCGAGCCCGTCCTTCGTCAGGGACGCCTGACGGGCGTCGAGGTCGTGGATCCGTCGATCCAGGAGGGAATGGAGGAGCTCGCGGGCGTGAGAATTCGCGGCCTGGAGGCCCCGCAACGCCTCGTCCGGTCGGCCCTCGAGCTGAACGAGGGCGGCCCGACGAAGCTCGACCGCGATCCCCGGGTCGTTCGAGCCCATCCGGACCAGGAGGACGGCGGTCCGGTCGAGCTCGTCGGCGAGGGCGTCGAGCTCGCCCGGCGCCCGGGCCGGCGGTGGACGGGGGGCGGACCGGCGGGCGGGGGACGGGCCCGGTGCCCCCGGACGCACGAATGGGTCCTTGTGGCGCAGAGTTTCCACGGCCTCCGCCCGAAGGCTGGTCGGGAACCCGCATTTGGGGCAGGCGATCGGACCCTCGGAGAGCTCGGTGTCGCAGACGGGGCAAAGAGGCTCGGGCACCGGGGTCACCTCTTCCAAAGCTCCTATCGGAATAAATGGTTGGTTCCCTGCCTAAAGAGGTTGCCCTCGGCCCTGGGGGGTGACGGGGCCGATCAGCCGCCGGAAAACGTCGGGATGACGGTCAGAACGATGTCGGTCCGAAGTCGCGTATCGAGCGGGATGGGCGTCCCTCCCTCCAGCACCGCGCTCCCTTCCCCGTACAGCCGGACGGAACGCAGCGCCTCCCGTACGGTGGTGTCCAAGGGGACCTGGGCGACTCGGGATTCTGTGCGGGACCCGCGCTCGATCTGGAGCGTCACCCGAAGCATCGGGGGGGCGCTGAGGGGGAGAATCTCCGAATTGGGGGAAACTGCCCCGGACTCGTTTGAACTCCCGCGATGCATACGCATCACCAGATCTCGAATCTGGCGCCTTGGCCGAGCTAGGCTACCTCAGCACCCGCCCGCGCGCAGTGGGGCGGCCCATATAGAAGCTCGCCCGCGCCGAATCAGCGAGGGCGAGCGGACCGCTTCGCTCGGTCGAGGGCGCGGATCTCCCAAGGATCTACGCCCGCCTGCTCGGCCAGGAATAGCGAAAAGTGGTCGCCGAAGGAAACGCTGTGGAGGACCGCTTCCAGACGGTCCGGGCGCGACGAGCGCACGCGCTCGACGCGGGCCCCGCGGCGCGCGAGAAGTCGGCGCAGATAGCCGGTCGACCGCGGCCGCCCGGAGGGCATCGGCTCGAGGAAGATGAATCCCCATCGACGCGCCTCGGCGGGCCGCATCGCGTCCCACGCGGCGAGGGCATTGTGGGCGGCCTCGGGCAAGCTCTCCCGGAACGCCAGGCGCTTGGCGTTCTCCTGCACTTGCGTCGTCCACCGACGAGCGACCGCTTCGAACCCCTGATCGGCGAGGAAGGTCGGGACCCGCGATCCCAAGCGTCGGGCGAGCCGGGCCGCTGGTCCTTCGGCGCTGGCGAGCTGGGCTTGGGCCGCATCGAGCCGATCGCATGCCGCGATCAGCCGACCTTCGTACGACTTTGGCAATCCGGCGTCGAGCACGCCCAAGATGCCGCCCATAATCCAGCCGAGGGCCCCGCGCGGGGGGAGTCCGGATGGCAGCGGCACGTGGGGGAGGCCGTCGCGTCCCGAGAGGCGTGCGAGCGTCCCGCCCGAGCTCAGCGTCACGCGCACGCCGACTCGGTCGCGAGCGCTCGCGTAGGCGGCGAGGGTCTCCGCGGTTTCCCCGGAATAGCTCACGAAGAAATGGACGGCGTCGGGGTCCCAGCGCGTCGGCAGGCGGTCCGTGCGCCCGCTCTGCAACGACCAGTCGGTCTCAGCTCGCAGGACGTTCTCGAGCAGGTCGGCCGCGATCGCGCTGCCCCCCATCCCGACGAACGACGCCGAGCGCGACGCCGAGCGGATCGGCAGCTCGAGCGCCTGCCCCGCCTGGAAACCCCGCCGCAGTTGGGAGGGAAAATCCACGGCGAGCGCCCGCATCCGCCGGCGGCTCGCGGTGCGCCGAGCGTCCATTGTTCGACGCGAGACGCCTCGCTACTTGGGGTGTTCGCTCCGGACCGGCGCGCCTCCCGGCGCTCGGGGAATGGGATTTCGAGCGCACCGATATATGGGTCGGGCGACCATCCCACGTCGAGGGCGCGCACCCGACCGTGAACGTATCCGAGGGCTCGGTTCCGACGGAGCCCGAACCGGAATCCCCCGTCGCGGAGGCGCGCATCTCCACGGGGAATCCCCACCTCGACGAGATCCTCCGGGGCGGGCTCGTCGCCCACCGCCCGTACCTGATCGTCGGGCCCTGCGGCACCGGGAAGACCAAGCTCGCGCTGCAGTTCCTATGCGAGGGGATCCGCCGCGGGGAGAAGGTCCTACTCGTCACCCTCGAAGACCCGCCGAACGAGATGCGGATCAATCACCGGGGGATGCAACCGGAGCTCGACCGGATCTTTGTCTTCGACGCGATCCCTGACGTGATGCGCTACGAGCGAGCGCCGTTCAAGGACATCGCGGCGGTCCGCTCCTCCGTTCTCTTCTCCCAGGTGGCGCCGGAGATCCGCAAGACCGCGGAGCTCGTGAGCGTCGAGGTCACGTTCTCCGCGCTCGAACAGACCCTCAAGATGGAGATGGTGCGGCAGGGCTATTCCCGGCTCGTGGTCGACTCGCTGACCGCCCTGCAGTATTTTTGCATGAAGGGGATCGACGAGACCCAAGGCGCGCAGTCGTTCCTGCGATTCCTGTCGGATCTGCGCGTGACGGCGCTATTGACCGTCGAGGCGCCGGTGGAGGAGGTCGAGAGCGCCGAGCGGTTGCTTGCGCGCGGGGAGATCCGGCTGTTCCGTTGGGAGCTGGAGGGCCGCACCGTCCGCGCGATCGGGGTCGAGAAGTTCCGGGGCTCCGCCCACGACAACCGCCTGCACCCGTACCGGATCTCGCCGACGGGCCTCGACATCGACCTCGAGACCACCATCTCCCGCGACACGCGGCGGGTCGTCGAGCCGGCCGTGGCCGCGACGGCCCCCCCCGAGCCCGATGAACCGGCCCGACGCCCGGCCGAGCTCGGGCAGATCCTGTCCGACCTTCGTGATCTCGCCGCCCTCGGCATCGATGTCGGACCCGCCCAATCGGAGGTGGCCGATGCCCGGGCGGCGGCCCAGGCCCAGAAGCCCGACGAGGTCGGGCTGCACCTCATCCGGGCGCGGGCCATCGTCAGCGAACTCGCCCAGCAATGGAACCCCCGCACGGCGCATCCGATCGAGGTCGCCCAGATCCCGGCCTCCGACCGGGTCGTCCGGATCGCCACGGAGGCCGGGGATCTGCGGGCCGGAGGGCCCCCGCCCCGGAAGCTTGAGTCCTGGAGCGGCGCGGCCGGGCCGTCCCTCGCACCACCGGTCGGGAGGGCCGGTATCGGAGAGCTCGGCCCCGCGATCGCAACCCCCGAGGCGGCCGTTGTTCCCGTTCCGCCGGCACTGGTCGCGCAACCAGAGGCGGATCCGGTGCGATCGCCGAAACCGGCGCCATCGGAACCTCCGCCGCCCCCGCCTCGTCCCGAGGTGGCCGGGGTCACGGGGCCCGCTGCTTCAATGCCCTCCGCAACCGGCGGGACGGGTCCCCGCGGCGTTTCACTTCCGGCCGGCCCGGCACCGGATCCGGGGGTCCGGGGACGACCCCCACCTCCTCTGCCCGGTTCCCCCACGGGGACGCCAGTTCCTGACGACGTCCCCCTCGGGGAAAAACCCCCCGTCGGCCCCGCCCCGGCGGAGGCCGCCGCGTCTCCCATTTCGGCTCCCCCTCCCGTCCCGAAGGCGGCGCGTGCGCGACCGCCCCTCCCCGAGATCCCCCGGCCCCCGCGCGGCCCGTTGCCCCCCGGCCCCAGTGAGCCGACCGCGCTCCCCCCGGCCCCAAGCCCCACGTCCGGGCTGACGACTCCGGGGAACCGGGCTCCGGGTGAACGGACGCCCACCGCCGAAGCGTCCCTCCGCGAAGCCCGCCCCGTACGCCGGGAAAAGGTGTCGGCGGGTCGTGTTCCGACGAGCTCCGGGGGCGCGCTGCCCTCCGCCGAGTCCGAGACCTCGGTCGTAGCTGAGCCGTCGAGCCCTACCGAAGCCCTGACGCCCGTCCCCACCTCCGAACCCGTGCCCGTGCCCCGGGAGGTCCTCGCCCCACCCCGGGTGAAGCGCCCGCGGGCGAGCCGAAAGGCCCCCAAGCCCGGTACGGTTACCGACGGCCCCACGCCGCGACCCCGACGTCGAGCGGTCGCTCGGCGCGCCGCGCCGCCCGTCACCGGGGCCGCACAGAGCACGCCTCCGCCGGATCTGACCGACGCCCCCCGGAGTTCCGAGCTCCCCGCCTCGCCGCCCCCCGAGGGCGCGGAATCGGATCCTCCGAAGAAGGCCCCCGAGTCCGCCGCCAGCAACGATCCGACCGCGCCGGAACCTTCCCGGGGTGAACCGGCGCCGTGAGCGAGGTCCCGGACCGGGTCTCGACCGGGATCCCTGGACTCGACCGCATGCTCGGGGGCGGCCTGTGGCCCGGGCGGCCGTATCTTCTAACCGGTGGGACCGGGAGCGGCAAGACGCTCATCGGGATGCGATTCCTGCTCGAAGGACTCCTGCGGGGCGAGTCCGTCCTGCTGGTGGCGGTCGACGAGCCCCCGAACGAGATCCTCGAGAACGTGCGGACGTTCGGCTGGGACTTGTCGTCGGTGCGGGCCCTCGATGCCAATCCGGGCACCCGGGCGATCCGTCGGATGGCCGATGTGCAGGAGATCCGGGCCCTCGGGGACGTCAAGCAGATGCGCGACATATCGGCGGAATCCCGCAAAGCCCAGAGCGACGACGACATCTCGATCCAGTCGATCCATCTCAAACTGCGCCACCAGATGAACCAGGGCAATTTCACCCGGGTGCTCGTCGATTCGATCACCTCGATCCGTCGGTTCGCGATGAAATCGAGCCACGACCCCCAAGCCGACCGGACGGAGATCCAGTCGCTGTTGCGGTTCCTGAGTGAACGGGGCGCGACGACGATGATCACGGCGACCCCCGGGAATCCCCTGGTCCTGTCGGCGGAGGAGATCTTGGCGCGGGGGGAGATCCTCCTGACCCGCAAGTGGATCGGGGACCGCTCCGTTCGGCAGATCAAGATCGTCCGGATGCGCGGCTCGGCGCACGATCCGGAGCGCCGACCGTTCGCGATCACCCCCCAGGGAATCGTGGTCGGATGAGAAGGGCGGCGACGGCGGGGTCGCGCCGAGCCCGATTCTGGCTCGTCAAGGAGGAGCCATCGCACTACGCGTTCGCGGATCTCGTGCGGGACGGGAGGACCCGGTGGGACTCGGTCCACAATCCGCTCGCCCAGCACCACCTTCGTTCGATGCGGGCCGGCGACCGGGTCCTGTATTACCATACGGGTGGGGTGCGAGCCATCGTCGGCCTGGCGGCGGTCGACACCGCGCCGCGACCGGATCCCGCCGACGCCCGCGCAGCGTGGTACGTCGAGCTGCGCGCCGAGCGGGCCCTCGAACGGCCCGTGCCCCTCGAGGTGTTGAAGGACGACGCGACGTTCCGAGACTCCCCACTCGTGCGCATCGGCCGGCTCTCCGTCCTCGAGATCACCCCTTCGCAATGGCGCCGGGTCCTCGTCCTCGGCGCCCCCGGGCCGCACCGGTCGGGCGGCGGGGCTCTCAGACCCCGAGGTCGGGGTGGCGGCCGAGGTACCGAACCATCGGCTGCTCGTACCGGGGGGCCGCGTAGACGGACACGGGCCACGGGTTCTTAGGGCGAAGCGCGATCTCCCGCCAAAGGCCGGGGGATCGGAACGGGTAGGTCACCCGATCGTGCTCCAGGATCCCGACCGAGGCCCATTCGGCCCGCTCGCCGGCCGTGTCGGTGATCCCGGAGAGGTCGAGCAGGACCGACCCGGCGGGCGCGCCGATGGCGTCCGATAGGTGATCCTCCACCTCTCGCCGGCGGGCGGGTCGCCGTACGAGGGGCAGGAGCGCGGCGCGCCGGCCGGTAGGGACGGTGCGCCACGCCTGGACTCGTTTGTACAGCCGTCGTTCGCGCAGCGCCCGGACCATCCGGCCCGGATATCCGCCGCCGGACTCGAGCGCCCCGAAGAGGTCGCCCTCGGTCTGCGCCAGCAACGGTCGGGCGATGGCCGGATACCCCCGCATCCGCTCGAGGGCGGCCTGCGCCATCACCTCGGCGGCCCGGACCGTCTTGTGGTAGTAGACCGACGAATACATCAGCGAGCGACCGACCACGAAACCCTCGACGGCGTTACGTCCCTTCTCCGCGAAGACCAGGCGATGCCCGCGGGCTTTCAGCGTGTCGAGCAACCGCGAGGCGTCGATCGCGCCGTGGGCGACGCCGGTATAGTGGGCGTCCCGCTGCAGGTAGTCGATCCGATCGGCGTCGATCGGCCCGTGCAACAGAGCCCGTAGCAAGGGGTGGCGTTCCGAACCCGCCGGCGGATCGATGAGGTCGGCGATCGCCCTCGGGTCGAGCCCGTGCCGTTGAAGGATCTGGGGGATCCGTGACGGCGTCGCGCGCGGGTCGGCCTCCCCACGGTCGGTTCCCAGGACGAGGGCGCGGGAGCGACCCTCGTGGGTCACTCCGAGCGCTTCGCGCATCGGCCCGTCGAGGGTGTGCGAAAGGGGGGGATGGCCGAGGTCGTGCAAGAGGCCGCCGATGCCGACGGCCTCGGCGTCGGACGGATCGAGCTCGAGCGCGTGGGCCATCTGGCGGGCGACCCAGTAGACCCCCAGGGAGTGTTCGAGCCGGGTGTGGTTCGCCCCCGGGAAGACGAGGTGCGCGAGGCCGGTCTGACGGATCCCCCAAAGACGCTGGAAGGCCGGGTCCCCTAGCAGCGCCAACGGTGCGTCCGGCAGTGAAACGGAGCCGTGGATCGGGTCGAAGATCGATTTCTGTCGCCGGTCGCCCGCCCTCCGCTTCACGGTGGCCCGACCTCCCTCCGGACGATATCGGTTTCCTGAGCGGAGCAAAGCGCCCCCCCGGCACGGCGCGCCCTGCCCATGGGATCGGTTCGCCGCAACGTTCGGGCCCATCGCGCGGGCCTCGCCGCCGCGACGTTCGGAGGGGCGAACTTCATCCCATTACGAACGTATTTATCGTCGTGCCGGGGTCGCTTCTAACGATGGCCTCTTCTCCCACTGCTACGAACGAGCGGGCGCCGGCGGAGGGGCCGATCGAAGGCGCCCGACGGCTGTTCCGCGCGTCGGAGGAAGCCGAGGCCGCCCAGCAACGGGAGCGGTATATCGAGCAGCTGAAGGCCTACCTGACGTACGTCGAGGAGCGCCGGGCGGAACTTGCGGCGCATGGTCCGGAGATCGCCCACCAGCTCGACGGGACGGCGATGGCGTTCTATCGCCTGAGCCAGAACGAGCTCGCCGGTCGATCCGTGGACGCGGGACTGGCCTTCGCGCCTTCCCAGGCCTCCTTGTTGCACCACAAGGCGCTGATCCTCCTGGCGGCGAATCGCGAGGTCGCCCAGGTCCTTCCGCTGCTGGAGCAGGCGGTGCAGGCCGATCCCAACGACAAGTCGATCTGGGGGACGCTCGGCGATGCCCAGAAGATCCTGGGCCGGCCGGCCGACGCCACCGAGTCGTACCTGCACGCCCAACAACTCGACCCTACGTCGACCCAGTACGTCGAGAAGGCGCTCCGACTTTCGCCGGGCCACCCCGGCGCGCAGCGGCTCTGCCTCGAGCTCGCCAAGGCCCACGGGGGGACCCAACAGGCCCTGCAAGCGTGCGAAGCGTTGCTGACCACCTCCCCGACCGACCCGGAACTGCTGTTCGCCCGCGTCGATCTCCTCGCCCAACTCGGCCAGATCGGACCGGCGCTCGACGCGATCGCCCCGGCTCGCACGGCCCGGCCCGGCGACCCGCGCCTGGCCATGATCGCCGGGCGGATGCACCTCGCCAGCGCCCATCCGCGCGATGCGCTCGAAGAATTCCGGCTCGCGGCGGAGTCCGCCCCGAAACTCGATCCCGCCGAGCTAGCCGAGCTCGCCGATCGCATCGAGGCGACGGGTGAATCGCTGGAACTCGCCGTGGCCGTGCGACAGAATCTGCTCGAGCGGGACCCTCGCAACATGGCGAACCTCCAGGCGATCCGCCATCTCGCCCAGCGGACCCGGCGGTTCGACTTGGGCGTCGTTGCTTGCCAGAAGATCCTCGAACTCTCGCCCGGGAACCTGGAAGCTACGCGCGCCCTCGCGGAGTTTCAGCTCACGTCCGGCCGCCTCGACGAGGGGATCGCGACGTACCGTAGCCTCGTCCAGGCGAACCCGCACGAAGCCGGCGAGATCCGCAAAGCGGCGGACGCGGCCCGGACCGCCGGACGCGACGATGTCTTCCGGGAGTTCGCCGAGGCGGCCCTGTCGGCCGACCCGGGGGATCTGCCGACCCGGGAGAGCCTGGCGAAATCGTTCGCCGCGAGCGGCGATCGCGAGCGGGCGCTGTCCCTGTTCGCCGCGCTCATCGAGGCGAACCCGAAAGAGACCCGCTACCTTTGGGAGACGAAGCGGCTGCTCGCCGAGATCGGCCGGACCGAGGACCTACCGAAGATCCTCGACCGCCTGTTCGAGGCGGACCCGACGAACACCCGGCTCGCCTACGAGCGCGGCGCGGTCTACCTAGGGGTCGCCCGCGCCAGTCCCGCGGATTCGCCGGAACGGATCGGCGCGGCCCGCACCTCGGTCGCCTCATACGAGCGGGCCTCGGCCGACGCCTCCATCGCCGAGGAAAGTCTCGTCGGGCTGGCGGCCGCCGCCCGGCTGGCCGGTGATCCGACTCGAGCGACCCAGGCGTACGAGGAGTTCCTCGCCAAGCCCGGCCACGCCGGGAACGCCACGGTCCTGACCGAGCTCGGCCAAGCCCGCTACGACGCCGGTCGGTACGCCGAGGCCAACCAGACGTTCCAGCAGGCCCTCGCCCTCGGCCACGAGGAGCCGGAGCTGTTCTGGGGGGCTGCGCAAGCCCTCTCGGCGCTGGGCCTCGACGGACGCGCCTTGCAGCTCGTCGAGATCCTGGCGCGACGCGACCCGGAGAACGCCGGCTATCAGCGCCGTCGGGGCCAACTTCTCCTGCGCACGGGCCGGCACTCGGAGGGGGTCACGATCCTGCGGGCTGCCGCCGAGAAGGCCCCGGCGGACCCGATGGTCCAGTTCGATGTCGCGGACGCGTTGCGATCGGCCGGGGCGTATGCCGACGCTGTCGAGTTCTACCGACGGGGCCTTGACCACGAGCCCGCGAACCGGCCGGCGCGACTCGCCCAGGCGGAGACGTTCAACCTCGCCGGCCGATACAACGAGGCCGTGCCGGTCGTCGACGGCATTCTCAACCAGGACCCGAACGACCTGTCGGCCTGGCGGATCCGGGCCGACGCCTGCCGGGCGCTCGGTCGGACCCCCGACCTCGAGTACTCGCTCAAGGCGATCCTCCTGCTCGATCCCACCGACTCCGCCGCGCTCGTGGAAAAGTACCGCCTGCACCTTTCGCAGGGGGAGAAGGTCGAGGCGTTCGAAAGCCTCTCGGATTTCCTGGAGGCGGGGAATCCCGAAACGAGCGACCCGGCGCTGCTCCTCGAGGCCGGCGACCTCGCCGCCGAGCTCGGCAAGACGGAGGAGGCCAACCACCATTACGAGCGGGCCCAAGAGATCGACCCGGCCCAAGCGCTGCCCATCGGGATACGGCGCGCCCGACTCCGCCTCGCGGCCGGGCGGCCCGACCTCGCCCTCGAAGTGCTCGAGCGATCCTCCACGCAAGCCCCCGACGCGGCCAGCCGGGCCAACGAGGTGGCGTTGCTGCGCGCGGAGATCCTGATGGCGCTCGAACGCCCGGCCGAAGCGGAGGCCGTGTACCGGGGCATCCTCGCGAGCGACCCCCGGGCCGTGCCGGTGCTGCTGGGCCTCGGCCGCGCCTTGCTCGACCAGGGCAAGCACGCCGACGCGAAGGCGCTGCTCGCCGAGGCGATCCCGCAGGGGCCACCGGTCTCGGGCTTGTATCAGCTGCTCGCCGAGGCCGAGACCGGTCTCGGTTCCCTGCCCGGCGCCATGGAGGTGATCCACCAGGGCGTACAAGCCCTTCCCGACGCGACGGAGCTGTGGACGCGGCTCGGGGAGATCGCGATCGCTCGGGAGGACTGGCCGCAAGCGGCCGACGCCTTCCGGGAAGCCGTCCAGCGGGACGGATCGAATCCGGAGCTGTTGCTACGGGCCGGGTTCGTGGCCGAGCGGCGTGCCCAGGCCACGGAAGCGCTCGCGCTCTATGAGCGGGCAACCCAGGTCGCGCCGGCCAACAAGTTCGCCTGGTCGAGCCGGGGGCTCGCCCTCCTCGCCGCCGGGCGGCCCGAGGAGGCGACCGCGAGCTTCGATCGGGCCCTGTCGCTCGATTCGGACTTCGATGCGGCTCGGCAGGGCAAGAAGGCGGCCCTCGAACGGACCCGGGAGGCCCAGGTGGCGAAATCGGGTCGCGAGGCCCTCCTGCTGGAGGCACGCCTGCACCGCTCGGTGACGCGCAACGACCTGTTCGTCACCCTTCACGTCCCGTTCGATCTTCTCGAGCCGGTGCTCACCACCCTCTCCAAGGACCCTAAGGTCGACCTCGCCAGCCTGACCGAGGAGCAGTTGCACGAGCTCGAGACGGAGTCCTGTCAGCTCATCAGCACGGCGCTGGAGCACCGCTCCGAAGGACTTGAGCGACGGGGATTCTCCCTCGCCGATGTCGCCGTCCTCAGCCCCCCTTCGCGTACGCTCCCGGAGATCCAACGACTGTTCGGCTACCTCAGAAGCGTCCTCGAGGTCGAACTGCGGCCGGAAAACCTTCAGCTCGCCCCCGACGTCGAGGAGCTCGCCCGCCGGGCGCTCCTGCTCCCGCCTGAACAGCGGACCCTGTTCCAGCTCGTCCGGACCCTCCACGTAGGACTGTTCAAGGCGCGTCTCATCAAGGTGGTGGAAGCAGCGGGGACCGCGGCCCATGTCCCGATCCCGGCGCTCGACTTCGCCGCCTTCGCGCCGGCGTCCGGGTCGGGGCCGGAACCCTCGGCGACCGACGCCGAGGACCCGGACTTCTTCCCGCCCGCCGCCCCGGCCCACGTCGCCTCCGGGAACGAGACCGGCGTCCCCCATCCAGCGGGCAAGACCGCCACCGAGCTGCGCAGCCTTCGACCGATGGCGGTCCAGGCGCGATGCGTCGGCTGCGGGGGGCTCGCCTCGATCGTCCACTCCTGCGGGGCGCCGGTCTGCGCCCATTGCATCGTCGAGTTCGGCACCTGCCCGAAATGCCGCCAACCCGCGACGCTGCCGGCCCCCGATGCGGACGGCACCGTGCCCGGCCACGCGGCTCCCCCGCCTTCGGCGCACGCCCCGGCCCATGGGGCCCGCAGCGGCCCTAGCGGGACGCTCCACGCGCTTCGACAGGCCGTCGCTCGGCCGAAGCCGGCGACGCCGCGGCCGGCCCCCCCTTCGAAGAGCCCGACCGAATCGCCGCCAAGATCCAAGCCGGAGGCCCACGCCGGGACCCCGGCCAAGCCTCATGCTCCTCCGGACGCCGAAGCCACCCCCCCGCCCCCCCACCCCGCGAAGGCGAAGCCGGCCCCGGATGACGAGCCTCGGCTCTGACCCTTCTGGGGCCCACGACCCCGAGGCCGCGGCGCCGTGCGCCGCCGGCGCATGCGGTCAATTCCGATATATGGGGTAACCCCCTTCTAACATCGATGGCCGCGCCGACCCCGATGGCACCGACGCTGATCCGGTCGGCGTTCTACCTGATCCTCGGGGTGGTCGCGGCGCTCCTGTTCCTCCTGATCTATCTCGCCCTTCCTCAGAACGACCATGTGGGGGCGCTCCTGACGATCGGGTTCGTCTCCCTCATCTTCGCGGGGATCGCCTACTTCGGCCAGGCGATGTCCGCCGTGCCGGCATCGGCCCGGGCCTGGTCCTTTGGATTCGCCGGCCTCGGCTTCGGGCTTCTGTTCCTTACGCTCGGCCTCGCACCGGGGGAGGCGATCTCCTTCACCAACCGCGTCCTCGGTTTGATCGTCGTACTGCTCGCGCTCGCCGCGGCCCTCGCCATGGTCGCCTGGGGATGGCGCAACCGGGCCTCGGATACCGCCCGCGCTGCCGAGCACGCGAACTGGGCCGCGCGGCCCCCGGTGAACGCGCTCGACTATCCGGCGGCGGCGCCGGCGACGTCGTCGCCCGCCACTCCGCCGAAGGAGGGCGCGCCGCGATGATGAACTCGCCCTCGACGCCGGCCCCACCGTCCCCCCCCTCGCCGGCCCCGATGCCCGGCGCCCCGGGCCCTTCGCTCCCCCTGACCTGTCCCAAGTGTGGGATCGCCGTCACGCCCTCCGACCGGTTCTGCCCGTCCTGCGGCGCCCCGATCCCCGGCCCGGCCCCTACGATGCCTCCCGGGGCCGCTCCCCCCGTCGACATCCGGCAGCGCGTCGATCAGGATCGAGGGTTTCTCAAGAAGCTGCAGCTGATCATCCCTGGCTTCCGAGGGTACCGGCAGGGCGAGGACCTTCGCGAATCGGACAGCGTCCTCCGGCTCCAAGTGGCCGACAAGGTCCACAACGCCACGGCGGCCCTCACCCAACGCCGGCAGTCGCTCGCGACGGCCGGGCAATTCAATTCGCTCAACGACCTGGCGCTCGCGATCGCGGACCTGAACCGGCTCGAAGGGGAGATCCGCCACGCCGAGCAGGGATACACGGGGATCTCCCCGGCCCTCCGCGTCAGCTTGCCCGGCCAGGACCAGCTGTACGAGTACGACTACGGCTTCGCCCTCGCGGCGAACGATCTCGTCAACACGGTCGCCGGGCTTCCGAGCCCGAGCGCCGATCCGCAGACCGTCCAGCAGTCGACCGCCCTGGTCCGGCAGATGGTAAACCGCCTCGAGCAGGCGTTCAAGGCGCGCATGAGCACGATCCAGCAGGTCCGGGTACCTTAGCGGTCGGTCGAGAAGGGAGCAAGGCATGGTCACCAACAATCCGATACCGGCGAAAGGCGGCAGTCTGATCGGCGCCACGACGGTCGTTTGGGAGGACGCGTTCAAGGGCGACAACGTGATGTGGCGGGTCCCCCGGAACATCCGGTGGGGCGACAACGTCGTCGTCCGAGAGGACGAGTCCGCCGTCTTCTACCGCGATGGAAAGGTCCTCGCGTATCTCGATAAACCCGACCGCTACGCGCTTACGAGCCTGAACGCGCCGCTCCTCGGGGGCCTCGTCCAGGCGCTCTCGGGGGTGCGCCAGGAGGCCGAGGTCTACTATCTGCAGCGCCGGACGTTCGACGGCAAGTATGGTAGCCAGGAGCCGTACGTCTTCCGAGATCCGGATTTCGGCCTCGTCAGCTTGCGGGTCTTCGGCGACTACCGTTGGCGCGTCGCCGGCCCGGATCTGTTCATCAACCAGTTCGTCGGCACGTTCGGGGCGGTGTCGACCCCCGATGTCGAAGATCGGTTGCGCGACCAGATGGTCCTGCTGACGTACACGACGCTCGGCCAGCTCAAGGACCAGGGGATGCGGGTGACCGACCTCGCCCTGAAACTGACGACGATCGAGCAGGCGGTCCTCGGCCAAGCGCCCGCCCACTTCGGCCAGTTCGGCCTCGAGATCCAGCAGATCCAGGGCCTCTCGGTCAACCTGCCCGACGAGGTTCAGAAGGCGGTCAACACCCGGTCGCAGCTCGGGGTGCTCGGCGTGAACTACATGCAGTACCAGGCCGGCCAGGCGATGACGACGGCCGCCGCGAACCCGTCCGGCGGCGCCGGATCCCTCGTGGGGGCCGGCGTGGGCCTCGGCGCGGGACTCGGGGTGGGCTACGGGATGAGCGGGGCGATGATGGGCGCCTATGGCCCCAACATGGGCGGCCCCTCGAACCCATGTCCGAAATGCTCGACGATGGTCCCCGCCGGGGTCCGGTTCTGTCCGTCCTGCGGCAACCCGATGGGTCCGGCCGCGCCGGCTGCGGGCGGTCCCCCGTGCCCGAAGTGCGGCAGTCCGACCGCCGTGGGGGCGAAGTTCTGTCCGAACTGCGGGCAGTCCCTCGAGCCGCCCCCGGCGCGGACCTGTCCGAAGTGCAACGCCGCGGTGGCGGCCGGGGCCAAGTTCTGCCCGAGCTGCGGGACCGCGATGGCCTGACGATCCGATCGGTCGAGCACGATGAACTGTCCGAACTGCGGAGCCGCCCTACCTCAGGGCGCCCGGTTCTGCTACGCGTGCGGCCGTCCGCTCGGGGGCGGAGCCGCCGCGGCGCCGGCCCCCCCGCCGCCCCCGCCCCCGGCGGCGAGCGCGCCGGCGGCGAACGCCCCGGTCAACTGCCCGTCGTGCGGCGCCCCCCTGAAGCCGCTCTTCGGCGAGATGGTGATCACCTGCGCGTACTGCGGCGCCTCGGTCACTTTGGGCGGCGCCGGCTGGAAGGAGATCAACAAGCACACCCTCCTCCTCCCGAAGGTGACGACGCCGGAGCAGGCCCTCGAGGTGGTCCATCGGTACGTCGACCAAGGGTTCTTCCACCGCAAGGCGTTCGAGGAGTCCCAGATCAGCGAGCAGAAGCTGTCGTTCGTCCCGTTCTGGATCGTCCCGGCGTCGGCCACCACCTCGTACACGTTCACGGACGTGGCCGTGAGCGTCGGGAGCACCGTCGGCTCGATCGCGGCGGCCGAGCTCTTGGGCAGCGCGCTCGGCGGCGGCCGGCGCGGGGGCTTCATCCCGATCCCGGTGATGATGGGCTCGCCCGTCAACCCGACCCGCCAGGAGTCGGTGACCGGGCAGTACGAGTTCCCGGTCGTGGCCGTGAAGAGCATGACCAACTACCAGCCGAAGGACTACAAGTTCCGGCTCGAGGACCGCAGCTTCTTCGACCAGAAGGCGGTCCCGCGGGGCGCCCCGGTCCTCAACGGGGACCTCGGGGAGGACGCTGCCCAGCACGCCGCGCGCGCCTTCGTGATGCAGCTGCAGTCGGAGCTCGCCCACAAGAAGCGCTCGATGGTCAGCGCCCTGACCACCGACGTCCAGGTCTCCGAGGCGGAGCTGCTCCATGTTCCGATCTGGTACTTCGTGCTCGACCGCAAGGGCACGAAGTCCGCGGTCCTCATCGACTCGCACGCCGGGCTCGTGATCCAGACCGTCGCGTAGGGCCGGCGGCGGGGGCCGCGGCCGATCGGGCGGCCGTCAGGATTCAGCGCATCGAACCGCGCCGGCTTTCCCGCACCCGGATCTCCTCTTCGTAGAAGCGCCGGGCGAACTCCCCCTCGGCCGGCCCGATCTCGATCGGCCCGCGGCCGGGGGCGGCGAAGTAGCGGACGAGGGCGGCGGCGCTGGCGAGCCGGACCGCCCGGGTCTTCAGCCGCGGCGAGAACGCCGGATGGGGGGTCCGCTCCAGGACCTTTTCGGATACCGCGCGCAAGGACCGGTAGATCGGCGCGTCAAGCCGGACGGCCCTCGGGGGGAACCGATCGGCGACGAGGGGGTGGCGGGTCTCGATCGCATGGACGAGGGTGAGGTGGTCGCGCAGCGCGGCGGCTTGGGCGAAGTCGATCTCCCCGAGGTCGAGGCGCTCGGCGCTCGACTCGACCGCGCGGAACCGCTCCCGGGTCATCGGGTGGAACCGCAGGAGCATCCGGTCCTCCAGCGCGGAGAAGTTCGGGTCGTTGAACGTCGTCCAAAAATCCGAGGCCCCGGCGGTCCGGACGTTGTAGTTGACCGAGAGGAACGATCGGAACGTGTACGGGCCGACGACGCCCAGCGTCGTCTCCCACTTCACCTCCCGTTGCTCCATGACGAGCTTGAGCGGCTCGACCATCCCCCGGTACTTGAACCAGTCATTGAACTCCGGCACGATGAAGTTGAACGTGCGGCCGGCGTAGGAGGCCCCGACCCGAAGGAATTGGACCGGGGTGATCCCGCCGCAGTAGCGGTTGCGTCCGGGCAGGCCGTGCGGAGGGACGCCCGAGCGCGGATTCCCCCGGATCATGTCGTCGATGGAGAAGGTCTTGCCGGTGCCGGGCGGTCCGAACAGGGCGAGGTGGAAGCCGGTCGCTCCGGTCGGCCGCCCGGTCGGGGCGAGCAGGGGGACGTCGGCCAGGGCGTACTGTTGCAGCAGGGCGACAAGCGAGTCGCTGTAAAGGGCGTCGCCGAACAGGCCCTTCAGATAGTCGGCCAGACGGTCGACCGAAAGCGAGCGGCCGAACTGCACCGTCGCCTCGAGCCGGTGGTCGACGATCTCCCGGAGGGTGGTGAGGAACTCGCCGTCCATCGCACGGATCTCGGCCTCCTCGTCCGGGACCGGCTGCAGGGCGGCCGGCGCGACCGACTCGCTGCGCCACAGTTCAGTTTCGAGCCAATGGGCGAGCTCTTCGGGGTACGGAAACCGGTAGACCCGGTCGCTGCGCCCTTCCGGCCGGTCCTCGAGGAGGCCCCGTCGCTTGAGTCGAGCGAGGATGCGGGCGGGATCGGCGAAGACGCGCTCCGCGCTCAGACGGGCCCGCAACGTCGACAGCCGCAGGGTGGCTGGGCGATCCCCGCCGGGGGAACCCCGGCGCCGAAGGCTCTCCCGGACGAGCTCGCCGAGCACCCGGACGACGGGGATCTCCTCCTCCTCGACTTCGATCCCCCGACCGGTCGCCACGACGGTACCACCAGCCGGGCGCCCCGTATAGCCGTTCTCGCCGACGCCGAGCGCTGCGGGGGCCAACGGCGAGTTTCGCCTGCGGGCCCGCCTTTAACTAGCGGTCCGCCGACTGCCCGATTGTGGGCGCCGGCGGGTCGAACTACGAGCGCGAGCTCAAGGACCTCCTGCAGGGAGATCCGGAGTCCGTGGAACGGTACGCCCGCGGGATGCCGCCGTCGGAACGCGTCCGGGTCCGCGACGCCGCGCGCGCCCCGTTCCTGGTGGTCCGGGCCGCCGGCTCGCTCGGCTTCGACCTCGTCGCGTTGCGTCGCGAGTGCGCCTTTCCCGTCGAGGTGAAAGCCTCGGCGGCCGATACGATCCGCTTCTCCGCCGCGAGCGGCCGGGCCGATCGGCAGCTCGAGGCGCATCGGCGGGCCGTCGATCGCGTCGGCCTCGCGGTCGTCTATGCGTACCGGCGCCTCGGCCACCGGGGCGGAGATCGGTGGCGGTTGTTCGCCACTGGCTCGGCGGGGGCGACCGGCTGGAGTGCGATCCTACTGCGCCGACTGCCCCCCGTGGACACCACGCGCGATGGGAACGCGGTCCTGCGATGGGAGGCCGGGTATCCGCTCACTCGCTTCCTCGAGCTCGTCAGCGAGCTCACCAACTCTCGGACGGTAGCGGGCGCGTGAAGGTCCACCTGCGCTCGACCGGCCTGACCAAGTTCGGGAAGCGCCCCGAAGGTCTCGTCGATCTGCTCGCCGAGGCCGGCACCCGGGCCCTCGAACCGCTCGGACGGAAGACGGTCGACCTGCTCATCGTCGGCAGCATGGCCTCCGAGGTCCTCGGGGAGACCGGCAACCTCGTCGCCCGGCTCTCCGACCTGCTCGACCTCGAATCCGTCGCCGGCTACCGGATCGAATCGGCCAGCGCGAGCGGCGCCGCCGCTGTCCACGCCGGCGCGGTGGCCGTGGCGAGCGGTTCGTACCACCGCGTCCTCGTGGTGGCCGGCGAGAAGATGACCGGCCGGCCGACCTCGGACGTGGCGGCGGCGCTCGCCCGCTCCCTGGCGCCGGCCGAGTTCCGGATCGGGGCGACCATGCCGGCCCTCGCCGCCATCGTCGCTCAGCGCTACCTGATGCGCCACGGCCTGCCGGACTCGGCGATGGACATCGTCACGGTCCAGGCGAGGGCGGCGGCGGCGCGCAACCCGAACGCCCAGTTCCCGTCGCCGGTCGAACCGGAGGACGTCCGCGCGAGCCGCATGATCTCGACCCCCCTGCGGCTTTTGCATTGCTCGGCGGTCAGCGATGGGGCGGCCGGGGTCGTCCTCGAGCACGGCGTCGGGCCCGTCGAGATCGCCGGGCTCGGGCAGTCGGTCGACCAGCTCTCGCTCGTCGACCGGGCGGATCTGACCACCTTCCGGGCGACCCGCGTGGCGGCGCAGCGCGCGTTCGAGGCCGCGCACCTGGGGCCCCGAGCGGTCCAAGTCGCCGAGGTCCACGATGCGTTCGCCCCGTTCGCCCTCATCGACCTCGAGGATCTCGGCCTGTGCGACCCGGGCCAGGCGCCCTCCCTGTACCAGGCCGGGGCGACCCGGCCCGAAGGTCGCTTGCCCATCAACGCCTCGGGGGGCCTGCTGGGGCGGGGCCACCCAGTGGGGGCCTCGGGGATCGTGCAGATCGTCGAGCTCGCCCGCCAGATCTCCGGTACCGCCGGGCCGCTGCAGATCCCCGGCCGACCGACCGTCGGCCTCGCGCAATCGATCGGGGGCCTCGGTAGCCACAATTTCGTCACCCTGCTCGCCGCGGGCAAGGGGGCCGCATGACCGCGGCGGTCCGGGACCTCGTGATCGCCCGCTGCGAGAGCTGCCACGGCCGCTTCCTTCCCCGGCCCGGCCCATGCCCGCGGTGCGGTTCGACCTCGGTCATTCCGCAACCGATCCCCCCGACCGGCGAGATCCTGGCGGCGACCGAGCTGATGGTCCCGGCGACGGGTTGGCCCGCGCCCCACCGCATCGCGCTCGTAGGACTCTCCGAGGAGGTGCGGGTGCTCGCCGAGGTCGATGGGCCCCTCCCGGAGATCGGTGCGTTCGTCACCGTCGAGCCGTTGGGCGATCGCTACCGCGTGCGCACCGGGGGTCCGCCCCCAACGTCGGCGTGACGCGGGGAGGGGGAATCCCCGGGCCGCGGGGACCCCGCGACCCCTTTGAACCCCCGAGGTGAAACCACCACTGGATTAGCAATCCAGCGCCTTACCGGGCTGGGCCATCCCCGCGCGGCGCGCCAGACTGCGGGCGGAGTTTAAAGGTTGAGGGAGGGCCGGGCCGCCTCGCTCCGCGCCCCCGGCGCGGGACCCCCGGGGCCCGACGAAGGGCTGATGAGGAAGGCACGCGGTCGCGCCCGGGCGCAGGCATGCGGGTCACCAAGGTGGCGGTCGTCGGTGCGGGTACGATGGGCGCCGCCATCGCCGAGCTCCTCGCGTACAACGATCTGCCGGTCCTCCTGACCGATGTCGACGAATCCCGGGTGCGCGCGGGCGTGGAGCGGGTCGGGTCGATCGTCGATGATCTCGTCCGCTTCCAGGCCGGGCGGGCCCGCGAGGAGATCGCGCGGATGGAGGCGATCGGCCTGAAGTTGTCCGAGGGGCAACGGGAGACGGTCGAACGCCGGTTCGCGCCGAAGGTCACGCGCGCCCGCGGGGACGAGATCGTGCGCCGAGTCCAGGGGACGATGCGCTGGTCCGACTTCCACGATGTCGATCTGGCGATCGAAGCCGTGTTCGAACGCGAGGCCGTCAAGCGCCCGGTGCTGACGGCGCTCGATGCGGCGCTCCCCGATCACGCGGTCATCGCATCGAACACCTCTTCCCTGTCGATCACTCGCCTCGCCGCCGGCCTCCGGCATGCCCCCGCCACGCTGGCCCTCCATTTCTTCAATCCCCCCAGCACCCTGCCCCTGGTCGAGGTGGCGGGAGGGGTGGAGACGCGGGAGGACATCCTGGTCGAGGCGATCGATTTCCTGCAGGGCCTGCGCAACCACCGAGCGCCCCTGGTCCCGATTCGGGTGAAGGAATCGCCCGGGTTCGTGGTCAACCGAATTCTGTTGCCGGTCTTGAACGAGGCCTGCTTCGCCCTCCAAGAGAGCCTCGCCCCGGCGCGGGACATCGACCTCGCAATGAAGGCCGGCGCGGGTCTGCCGATGGGTCCGTTCGAGCTCGCCGACCTGATCGGACTCGACGTGGCGCTCGAGGTCTCCGAGACCCTTCTGCGCGATACCGGCGATCCCAAGTACCGTCCGGCCGTCGTTCTGCGGCGCCTGGTGGACGCCGGCCATCTCGGACGCAAGACGGGCCGCGGTTTCTACGAATACCCCACCGCCGCGCCGGGGGCCGCCCCCGGAACCGACGCTACGGGCTGAGCCGAAGTTCACCCGGTCGTGGGGGCCGGGGGGATCGCGGCGGAGGGCGGCGCGTGGGCGGCGCTCAGGGAAAGGTTCGTCGCCGGTGGAGCCGGGTTCCCCGGGGGGGTTGGAAGGACCCGGGCGGGGGCGGGCGGGGGTTGCGGGGGCTTGGGCGGTGGCGGGAATAGCCGAAGCTTGAGGAACCCCCCGACCTCTCGCCAAGCGGCCTCCGCGTTCGCCAGTCGATACGCGCGCAGGTCGCGGGCGAGAAAATTGCGCCCGACCTCCCCGGCGTCGACCATCGTCAACGATCCGGAAGGCACCCCCGTCTCGAGCTGGAGCCGAGCCTGCTGCGCCAGCCGGTCGCGACGGCCGGCGACGAACAGGGTCGGTGCCGAGACCAGGCGCACGAGCTCGGGCGGCCGAACGGGGACCGGATAGGCCAACACCAGGGCCGACAGCTTCTGTTCCTCGGCGGCAAGGATCAACGCAAGCGTCGCGCCGTACGAGAGCCCGACGATCGCCGTCTTCTCCGGATCGGCCATCGGAGCGCCCCGCAGGAACGCGAGCGCGTCCCGGTAAAGGCTCGTCAACCGCCGCACCCCCGGCGAGTCATAAGCGACCCCGCCCTTGCCCCGGGCGCCCCACCGCAGGGCGGCGTGGTCCGAAGGGCCGACGACGCTCGACCGATCCACGTCCGGCAGCATCACCTCGAAGCCCTCCCGGGCCAGTCGGATCGCACCATCGAGGATCGCCGTCGTGAGGCCATGCACCTCGGGCGTGAACAGGATCCCGGGATGCCGGACGATCTTGGTCGGGCTCAGGAGGATCGCCGGGGCCCGGCCGGACTTGGTCGCCGTGGTCGGGTACCACACCCGCTCACTGCGGTACGGCGGTAGCGGCGCGCCCGGGGTCGCCGCGCTCCCGGCCCACTTCTTGTTCAGGAAGTCGATGACGCAGAGCTTGAACCGCTCCTTGCTCAGAACGATGACCGCCTGGCGCTTCCCGCAGATGTCACAGACCCCGACGACGCCGCTGCCGAACTCGGGGTTCGGAATGTCCAGCAGCAGGTCGGCGTCGGTCATCGTTCCCTCGACGGGCCGTCCGAGCGCGTACGACCGACCGGTCGTTCTTAACCGTTTGCCGCCGCGAACCCGGGAAGGCCACGAGCCCGCTTCGGCCCCTCGGGAACAGCACGGGGATCCCCTCCGATCGCAAGGTCCGCGCCAAGGCCCGGTCGGAGGTGAACACCCAGGCGGCGGATCGGCGGGCGGCGTCCCGGACCCCCGCGTCCCCCCGCCGTTCTGTCGGACTCACCGGAAAACGCCCCGCGAGCTCGGCCGCCGCCCGGGCGTTCGCTACGCCACGCGCTTCGAGTCGATGGAGCTCTGCCAGCACGCTCGAGGGGACCGCCAACCGCGCGGCGCCGACTGCGCGCTCCACCGCGCCTTCGAGCCGCAAGGAGGAGGTGAACGGCAGGAACAGCACGTTCGCGTCGAGGAGGACCGTGGGCCCGCGCGGTTCACTCGGGCTTTCGGACGGAGATACCGAGCGCTTCGCGGTCGTGCACCTCCCCGCCCGTGCGGCCCCGCAGCGCGAACCGCTGGGCCTTCTGGTTCGCCGTCTTGGGGATCTCGGCGATGAACTCGATGTACCGGGGCACCATGAAGAAGGGGAGCTGCTCGATCGCGAACACGAAGAGCTCCCGAGGGCTCGCCTGAGCCCCGTCCCGGAGCCGGACGAACGCCTTGACGTCCTCCTCGCCGAGCGGGGAGGGCACCCCGATGACCACCGACTCGAACACCGCCGGATGTCGGTTCAGGGCCGATTCCACGTCGTACGGCGCGAGGTTCTCGCCCCTTCGGCGGATGACGTCCTTCTTCCGGTCGACGAAATAGTAGTACCCGTCCGCGTCCCGGGTGACGTAGTCGCCGGTATGGAACCAAAGGTTCTGCCAGGACCGCACCGTCTCCTCCGGTTTCCGGTGGTACCCGAGGAACATGGTGAACGGCGCTCTCGGCCGCACGACGAGCTCCCCCCGCACCCCCGGCCCGATCGGACGATCGAGGTCATCGACCACCTGCGCCTCGACGAACCCGAGCGGGGTCCCCACGGAGCCGACCCGGATCGCCTCGGGGGGGTTCATCAAGGTGGTGCACCCGCACTCGGTCATCCCATAGAGCTCGAGGACGGTCACGCCGAACCGGGCTTCAAACTCCCGCCAGATCGATCGCGTCGTCCCGGCGGTGAGGGCGGTTCGGACCCGGTGGGACCGGTCGTACGGCGACTCGGGCTGCTTGAACAGGACGTTGACCATCGAGATCAGCAGCGACACATGGGTGGCCCCGAATCGCTGCGCCGATTCCCAGAATCGGGAGGCGTGGAACCGCTCGTCGTAGGCGGCGGTCAGATCGTTGAGGAGGGCGGTGATGGTGGTCATCTCCTGCGCATTGCAATGGAACAGCGGCAGCGCGGTGAAGAGGACGGAGCCGCCCTCGAGCCGGCTGCGAAGCCCGATCTCGCGCGACGTGGCGAGCACCTTCTCGTGGGGGATGACGACGCCCTTCGGCGGCCCGGTCGTCCCGCTCGTGTAGAGGATCTCGCACGCCTCGGACGGACTCGGGAGCTCCCGCGGTACCGTTCCGCTCGACGTCTCGAGCTCGGCGAATTCCCGACCCTCCGTGGCGTCGGAGGGCGCGACCCCTCCGGGGTCGACGCGCCACTCGGCCGGCGCCGCCCCGGGGCGGGCCGCCGCGTAGGTCGCCCACAGGCGCGCGTCCACGACGGTCGCCCGGGGCTCCGAATCCGCGAGCTCGTAGCGCAACAGCTCGCCCTTCAACCCAGTGTTGAGGGGAACCAGGACCAGCCGTGCCTTGGCTGCGCCGAACCACAATTCGAGGAACTCGGGGCCATTGAACAGCAGCGCGGCCACACGGTCGCCGGGATTCAAACCGGCTCGAACGAGGCCGGCGGCGACCCGATCCGACGCTTCGTCGAGCGCCCGGTAGCTGAGCGAGCGTTGGTCGAACCGCGCGGCGACCCGCTCCCCGTTCTTGACGGCCTTTTCACGAACGAGGCTCGCGAGGTCGTGGAGGTTCTCCTCCGCCTCGAGCATGCCCCTTCGCGAGGGAACTTCGCTCTAAAGGTTGGCCGTCACGGGCGGCGGCGGGGCCCGCCGATACCGAGGTCGCGCGAGCGCCATGCCCGGGGCTCCCGGGCAGACGGGACGGCCCGCGCATGCCCCGGAAAGAGCTTGAGAAACCGCGGTCCGTGCGGCCGGTCGCGGGGGCGGCGGAACGTGATCACGGGGCGCGGCGGCGGCGGAGCCAGACCGAACCGGTTGCCCCGATCGTGACGAGGGCACCCAGGATCCCGAAGATCGCCCAGGGTACGGCGGAGGCCCCGAGATGCGGGACGGCTTTCCCGCCGGCGTTCGACACCGGGGGGTTGGGCGACACGCTCCGGGGGGTCGGCGTACTCGGGGTCGTGGCCCCGGGGGAGGACGTGGACGCGGGACTGCCGCTCGTCGGGGCGGAGTTCGTACTCCCGGAGGATCCGCTGGAGGACGAAGTGGACGAAGACCCTCCGCCGCTGTTCGGAGCTGGCGCCGAGGCGATCGCCGCGTGCTGGGCATAGACGTTGACTAGGGCGGTCCCCGCCTCGCCCTCGCTCCAGGGACTGCGGACCGACCAGTTCGCTGTCGCGTTCTGGAAGAGGTCGGACCCAATGGCCGTCAGGAACAGTTCATCGTCGAAGTTGAACGGTCCCCAAAAGTGGAGCCCGATCCGCTGGGACGTGTGATTGTGGACGGTCAGATTCCCGAGGTCCGCTCCGTACACCGACTCGTTACCGGTCCGGTTCAAGGTTCCGGAATCATTCCACGAACGGCTGTATGGCGTCCCGTTGTGCGTTACGGAGAAGGCGAACGAGTCGTTCCATCCTCCGCTGGCCCTGAAGCTGCTCGTCGAATTCCAGCGATGGTGCGTCGATAGGTTCCACGGGATCAACCCGAGCGACGGGTGGAACTGGACCGCAAAGTGGGCGAGCTGTGACTCTTGGAAGCTCGACAGGAAGCTGTGGTTGCCGTAGGTCGTGTTCGTGTTCTCCGACAGGTTCTGGACCCGTCGGCCACTCTCGTTGGTCACTCCGAGGGCGCTCGCCGCGGTACCGTTCTCGTACACCTGGGAACGCGTGGTCAGATTCAGGAACTGAGTCTGCACGTCGGACCCCCACAGGTGGACGGTCTCGCGGTACATCGCGAGCGTGCAGTTGGGGACACACCACGAGGCCACGACGCTCTCGTTGACCGATCGGACCCCCGACACCTGCGTCATCGTGTTGGAAGTGTTCGTCGCGGTGATCCGCTCATTGAACCCGAGGAACGCGCTGACGTTGTAGGTGATGTTGAAGTGGCCCGAGCTGTGCGAGGTCGTGTGGTTGTACCAGTGGTTCCCGCTCTCGACCCAAACTTGCGGCGGAGACGCCACACTTGATCCCGGCAGCCCTTGGGCAGGGATGGAAGAGAGGACCACCAGGAACAGCACCCCCGAAACCGGAGGGAGGGCGGCGAGGGTCCACCGACGGAATCGAGCGAGCGGGCGGTGCGAGCCCAAGGTCATTGTGCGCCGACCGATTTACCCGTATAAATACTGATGTCTTACGACGGGCCCGGATCTCCATTCCCGGCCGCAACCACCTTCCCCGGCAGGCCGTCGGCCGGATCGGCGGCCCTGGAAAGGACCGACACCGGAATGCAGAGAGGCCCCGCAGCCCTCATAGGGGATGGACCGACATGCCGATCGTGCCGGAACGCTCCCAACCCTATCGGCCGGAGCTCCCCTCGGTCGCGGAACTCGCCGCGGGGGGGGTGGTCCACGACCCCGGGACCGGCGAGATCCTCGTCCTCCACCTTCGAGATGAGGACCGTTGGGGGTTTCCGAAAGGCCATGTCGAACCGGGCGAGTCGGTGGTCACGGCCGCCCGGCGCGAGATCACCGAAGAAACCGGCCTTTCAGAATTGCGATTCGAGCGCGAGCTTGTCGAAGTGCATTATCGGTTCTTGGACCGGGCCCGGGCCATCAATGTGTTCAAGACCGTGGTGTACTGGAAGGTTCAGTGCGCCTCCCGGAACGTTCGCCTCGAGTCCCTATTCGACCGGCACCTGTGGAGCGAGCCCCGCCAGTTGCTCCCGAAGATGCCGTTCGAGACCGATCGCCGTGTGATACAGAGCTTTCTTGAGGCCGAATCGAAGTAGCGGGGCCCCGGGACCGATCCGGGCGGGAAGGGGTTGGATGGGGGGCGGCCGGAGCCCCCGGACTCGGCCGTGACCTCGAGCCCGACCGCTCAGCTCCCCGGGTTCCCGTCCCCGACGTTCGGGCGGCGCGGCTTTCGCGCGAGGCCGATCGCGATCGCCGCGACCGCGGCCCCAGCTCCGACGGCGCCGACCACCCCGATCAGGACGGCTGCACCGGTCGGGAACCCCGACGGGGTCGCGCAACCGCCGACCAGGCACTGGCTCGCCTGCTGAGCCGATTGCGGGCTCTCGGGCTGCTCCTGCACGGAGTTGTTCGAATCCGTGGTGGCGGCCGACGGAGTCGCCACGCTCGCGACCGAGGTGGCCCCGAGCGGGGTGCTTCCCAGGCTCGCCGCGGCGGAGACCGCGGCCGTCTGGGAGGCCCGGTGGGCCCGGTCCAAGACGACGTCTATCGCCGAGGTGGACGCCTGGGCCGCGGTGTACGATTCGGAGGTCCACCGTACGGTGGTGCCCCCGAAGAGGTCCGCCTCCGCGGTCGTCACGAAGGCGCCGTCCGCCAGCGCGAACGGCCCGACGAAGCCCAGGACGATCACGCGAGCCGAGGTGTGGCCCCCGAGGGTCACGTTGCCGAGGTCCTTCCCTCGGACCGATTCGACGCCCGTCCGGCTCACCGCGCCGCTGGAGCTCCCCGTGCCGTGGTGGGAGACACCGTGGAGGCTGTCGGCAAAGCCGTAGGAGTCGTTCCAGCCTCCCGAGGCGGTGAAGGCGCTCGACGAGTTCCAGGTCTGGCCCGCCGAGACGTTCCACGGAACGAGCCCCAGGGCGGGATCGAACGCAACCTCCATCGAGGCGTGCCGGCTCACCCCAAGCGAGGCGGAGGCGATGCTGGTCGCCCCCCGGGTCAACGCGAACGTTTCATTGAGCTGCCCCCGAGCGGCCGACGACGCGTTGAGGACCCCGAGGGCCGGGACGGCGACCCCGGCCGTGACATTGGTCCCGTTCGACTGGCTCGACGTCCGCTCGTAAACGGTCGCGTTGGTCGTCAGGTTGACGAACGCCACGACCTGCTGCCAGGCCCGCAACGTCAGGTTCGCCGACGCGTTAGGGTGCGCGCAGTTCGGCCGACAAACCTCGGCGAAGTAGCTGACCCCGATCGTCCGGACCCCTTCGAGCTCGCGAGTGGTCGCGCTGGTGTTCGTCAGCGTAATCATGACATGCTCGGCGAAGAAGGCCCGGGAGGTGAAGGTGGCGTTGCCGAATTGCACCGACGTGTTCACCCATCGCTGCCCGCCGAAGGCCCATGTAATGGGCGATCCGGCGTTGGCGGGGGTCAGCGGCGCGGCCCCCGCCACGGGGGCGAGGGCGGGGATCAGCATGGCCCCCAACACCGCCAAGGTCGCGATCGTCACCAGTCGCATCCGGTTCCCTGTCATCGTCGTTCCTAGCCCTCCTTCGGGACCTTCGGGTCCCCTGCGAGGTACGAGGCCCGGATCCCGAATATCAACGGATGTCTCGGCGGACGGCGCCCCTTCGGGACGCCATGCTAGGCCGTCGCCCCGGGCGGGCTCGGACCCTCGGGAGCGCCGTCCGGCAGTGCCGGGCGAGGGGAGCAGGGGCGAACTACGGGATCCGGAATCGGGCCTGGGAGGCTAGCTCGATGGACTCCGGATAGCCGGCGTCCGCATGTCGTGCGACTCCGAGTCCGGGGTCGTTGTTGAGGACCCGGGCGATCGACCGTTCGGCCCGGTCAGAGCCGTCGGCGACGAGGACGAACCCGGCGTGGAGGGAGTTGCCGATGCCCACCCCTCCGCCATGATGTACCGAGACCCAGCTCGCCCCGCTCGCGACATTCAGTAGCGCGTTGAGGATCGGCCAATCGGCGATCGCGTCCGAGCCATCCCGCATCTGTTCGGTCTCCCGGTACGGGCTCGCCACGCTACCGGAGTCATGGTGGTCCCGCCCGATCGCTACGGGGGCGGCGAGCTTGCCGTCCCGGACGAGCCCATTGACCAGATGGCCGAACCGTTCGCGTTCGCCGTAGCCCATGTAGGCGATCCGGGCCGGAAGGCCCTGGAACCGGACCCGCTCCGAGGCGATCCGGATCCACCGGACGAGGTGGGCGTTGCTCGAGAACTCTTGGAGGAGCGCCCGGTCGATGATCCGGATATCCTCGGACTCGCCGCTCAGCGCGACCCAACGGAACGGGCCGCTCCCGACGGCGAAGAGCGGGCGGATGTATCGGGGAACGTACCCCGGGATCTCGAACGCCCGCTTCGATCCCGAGGCGAGCGCCTGGGCCCGGAAGTTGTTGCCGTACTCGAAGACGTGCGCCCCGCGATCTTGCAGGTCGAGGATCGCTTCCGACTCTCGCTGGATCGATCGGCGGACGCGAGCCAGGTAGCCGTCCCGATCCCGTACCCGTTCCTCGCGGGCGGACTCGGGGGTGGACCCGATGGGAATGTACCCGAACTCCACGTCGTGCGCGGCGGTCTGGTCCGAGACCACGTCCGGAACGATCCCGCGGGCGGCGATCTCCGGGTATACCTCCGCGGCATTTCCGACGAGACCCACCGAGATCGCCCGGCGTTCCGCCGCGGCCCGCTGCACGGTCGCTATCCCTTCGTCGAGGGACGGCGCTGCCGAGTCGAGGTAGCCGAACCTCCGGCGGCGTTCCAGGGCCGCGGGGTCGACGTCCACGATGAGCGCGCTCCCGCCGAGCATCGTCGTCGCCAGGGGCTGAGCCCCGCCCATCTCCCCGAGGCCGGAGGAGAGCATCCAACGGCCCGCGAGGTCGTTCGCCCCGAACTCTCGGCGGGCGAGGGCGGCCAGGGTCTCGTAGGTCCCTTGCAGGATCCCTTGGGTGCCGATATAGATCCAACTCCCGGCGGTCATCTGACCATACATCGTAAGCCCGCGGGCTTCGAGCTCCCAGAACACCTCGTCGGTGGCCCAATGGGGCACCAGAAGCGAGTTCGCGATGAGGATCCGCGGGGCTTCCGGGTGCGTGGGAAAAACGCCGACCGGCTTCCCCGATTGGATCAGGAGGGTCTCGGAGTCTGAAAGCGCCTTCAGCGCGGCGACGATGCGGTGGAAGGCCCCCCAACTTCGAGCGGCCTTGCCTCTCCCACCGTAGACGATCAGGTGCTCGGGGTCCCTCGCGACCTCCGGATCGAGGTTGTTCATCAGCAGCCGCATCGCGGCTTCCTGGGGCCACCCGCGACACTGGAGCTTCGGCCCGCGGGGCGCCCGCACCGGTTGGTACCGCTCGACGGCCATCTCCCTCGGCCCCGCGGGAGACGTCGGCCCTTCAAGGGCTTTCGGCCCATCCAACGCAGGAATGTGAACTCTGGTCACCCGATGTGCCGAGAGGCTTTTCCCTCGGTCCACCTGTGCAGTTCGTGGCGCCGCTGTAGCTCAGTCGGTAGAGCAGCTGATTTGTAATCAGCAGGCCGGGAGTTCGATCCTCTCCAGCGGCTTTACATTCGCGACCTGGAAATCGGAAGGCATCGGTCGTTGGGCGACCGGTGGGACCCATGCCGATCTCGGCTCGCGAGGGGAACGGCCGGGCACCGATCGTCCTGGGGGGTAGGGCCGGGGGGACCAGCGAATCGGGTGTGGAGGCGATTCCTCGGTGCCTGTCCCGGGGGCCCCGTCGGTCGGCGCGCCCGCTGGTCGGGAACGGCTCGGCCGATTCCACCATCGCCTACTCTTCGTCGTGTCTTGGCGGGCGGATCGGGCCTCGGGCTTTCTTGCGGGGCCAGGGGATGGAGTGTCTGGGCGTCCGGGTTCCCGGGAAGGTAACGAGGGGAATCTCGCTTGACTCCGAATCCCCAACGGCCCGGCTAGGTCCCCGGATAACCGCACGGTCGTAATATGCCAAGGGACCTTTGGCGCGTCCGTGCGCCTCGATCGAGGGAATGGAAAAGATACTCGTCCATTGTTCGAGCGGATCCGTCCCAATCGGCTCGAGGAGATCCTCGGGGATCCGAACGTCCTACGAGGCGTTTCAGAGTGGGCCCGGACCTGGGCCGCGTCGGTGCGTCCGCCTCGGTGGCGGGCCCTGGTCCTCTCGGGACCTCCCGGGGTCGGGAAGACCACCCTCGCCGGAGCGGTCGCGCGAACGTTCGGTTGGACGATGGTCGAGATGAATGCGTCCGAGGCCCGGAACCAGAGCTCGATCGACGTGGTGGCCGGGCGAGCGTCGCTCTCCCACACGCTCGGGGAAACCGGTCGCTACCGGACGCCTTCGGAAGGGGGCCGGACGCTGATCTTGCTCGACGAGGCTGACAGCCTGTCTGGTCGTGCCGACTCGGCCGCCTCCTCGCGGGTCGAAACAAGTTCCTTTCGGGATTTCCTGTTGGGGCGATATCGGACCGTCGCCGCCCTGTCCGAAGCGTGGGGACTCGGCGCCGAGGGCCGACCCCCGCCGTTCGAAGCTTGGGGCGACCTCCCCGCCAGCGGCGGGCGAGGGGCGTGGGCCCGACTCCCGGAGGCGCAACGCGATCTCGCCGACTGGAAGGATGCCACGCGCCGGGTCGACCATTCCGACCGCGGCGGGTACGGGGCGATGCTCCGGCTGGTCCGAGAAACCCAGCAACCGGTGATCCTGACGGTGAACGACGAAGCGGAGTTCTTTCGACACGCCCCCGGGCTTCGGGCCCTGGTCCAGAAGATCCGGATCCCACCGATCCCACCGCCGATCATGACGACCTTCCTAGAACGGACGATCCGGGCGGAGGGTCTCGAGGTCGGTGCCGACGGCATCGCGGGGATCGTCCGAAGGAGCCGCGGGGACCTGCGGGCGGCGATCAATGACCTCGAGGCGATCGCACCGTTGCCGCCCGGACCCCTGCAAACTTCCGTCCTCGCGACCCGCGATCTTACCTCCGATTTCTTTGACGTGACCGGGACCGTTCTTACTGAGCCACGGTTCTACCGTGCCGGAGAGATCCGGGACCGTTTGGATGCGAGCCCGGAGGACCTCTGGCCCTGGATCGAGGAGAATCTTCCCCGATTCGCCCCCGATAGCCCATCTCTTTCCGCCGGACTCGGCACGCTCGCCGGCGCCGAGCTCTTGGTGGCGCGGGCCCGACGCCAGCGGGTATACGCCCTCTGGAGTTTCGCGTCGGAGATCATGACGGGGGGAACGGGCCTCGCCCTGGCCTCCACCCGATCCGCCCGCACGAACACGGTCGCATTCCCGGAGTTCCTCGCCTCGATGGGACGCAGTCGGGTGGCGCGCGCTCTCCGGGGCGAGTTCCTGCGTCGAACCGGCCGAGCGCTGCATCTGTCGAAGCGAAAGGCCTCGTCGGAGATCGAACCCTTCCTCCATTCGGTGTTCTCCGGAGGATCCCGCCCGGCCACCGCCGTCGCGCGGAGCAGCCGAAAGGCGATCGCCGCCTCGTTGGCGATCACGCCGGAGGAGGTCGAGCTTCTCGGAGGCAGCCTCCGAGACCTTCCCCCTGCGCCCCCGGCCGAGGCCGATACGGACCCGGCCCCCCCCCCGGTCGCCCCCGGCCCGCCGGAGTCATCCGCACCGGCCCCGGCTGCGGAGCGGACGAAGCCTTCTCGACCGAAACGTCAGAAAGTCCAGCGGAAGCTCGCCGAGTTCTGACGAGCGATGCGCCCACCCCCGGCCCGGCGAACCCCCCCGGCGACAGTTCGGACCGTGGTTTCCTGGAGCAGTGGAAAGGACAGCGCCTATGCGCTGCACGTGCTCCGAGCCGACCGGGCCCGGCACGTGGTGGGACTGGTCACGACCGTTTCGACGCCTTACGATCGGGTGTCGATGCACGGGGTGCGACGGGCCTTGCTGGATCAACAAGCCCGGGCCACCGGGCTCCCGGTCCACACCGTCGAAATACCCTCGCCCTGCTCGAACATCGACTATGAACGCGCGATGCGCGCAGTCGTGGACCGGCTGGTCGCGACCGGAGTGCAGGAGATCGCGTTCGGCGACCTCTTTCTGGAGGAGATCCGGGCGTACCGAACCGAGCGGCTGACCGGAACCGGCCTCCGACCGATCTTTCCGCTTTGGGGGCGTTCCACGTCCGCGCTCGCCAGCGAGATCTTGAGGGCGGGGTTCGATGCGCGGATCGTCTGCGTCGACCCTCGAAAGATCGACCGTTCTTTTGCGGGTCGCCGATACGACGGCGCCCTCCTCGCGGAACTTCCTCCGGAGGTGGACCCTTGCGGGGAAAATGGGGAGTTCCATACCTGCGTGGTCGGGGGACCCGTCTTTCGACACCCGATCTCGGTTCGCGCCGGACCGGTCGTGGAACGCGAAGGGTTCGTCTTCGCCGATCTGATCCCGCGGATCGGCCCCCGCCGCCCGCCCCGCGGTCGGACGGCTTAGGCGAGCCGCGCGGTGAGGGTGACCTCGACGTTGCCCTTGATGGCCCCGGAGATCGGGCAGCCGACCTTCGCAGCCTCCGCGGATTCGAGGAATTCCGTCGCGTTCAGGCCAGGCACCTTGCCGGTGACATCGAGCTCCATCTTGGTCACTTTCCATCCGTCCCCCACTTTGTCGAAGGTGCACGTGGCGGTCACGGTGAGTCGCTCCGGGGGTTTCTGGCGTCGACCGAGTCCGGCCGAGAGCGCCATCGAGTAGCAGGCGGCATGGGCCGCGGCGAGCAGCTCCTCGGGACTCGTCTTGCCGCCTGACGATTCAGTGCGGGCGGCCCAGCTAACGGGAAGTTTCGGCAGGGCCCCGCTCGACCCGGAGACCTCGCCCCGGCCCTTCAATAGGTCGTTCTCCCAGACGGCTGTGGCGGATCGCTTGGCGGTCATCGGCGGACGAGTTCCCTACCCGAGATAAGCTGACCGGGACCGCAACGGACCGGCCATCGTTTTCTGGGGCCGGACCCTGTCGGCGACGTGCCGATCACCCCGGGGGACGTGCCGAGCTTCTTGGTCCTCGAACCGAGGGGCGGGATCCGGCTCGATGTGCGGCTGCCGACGCCGGCCTGCCAGGTCGACGTGGCGCTCGCGAACCCGCAGCCCGGCCGCAGCTTCATCCTGATGATCGGCCGACCGTCCGAACCGTTCGTCCAGCGGGCTCGGATCGCCGGTCGAGCTCGCCTACATTTCGAACCGGGAACCCCCGGCCTCTACACCCTCCTCGTCACCAACCCGATGCACGAGCCCGCCGTCGTGCGGCTCAAACTGCGCCCCTTGGTGGTCAAGGTCCGGGCCCGTAAGGTGCGGCGCGTACCGCGGGCCCGGACGCGGTCCCGGCCCTCCGTCGCCTAAGCGGTCCGCAACCCCCTTAATAGGCCCGGAGCGTCGGCGGGGCCCGTGGCACCGTCCGGCCGAAGGTCCCGACCTCCCGTAGAGCCGTTCAAGTCCAAGGTCGTCGAGGCGATCCGCCTGCCGACCCCGGCGGAACGGGAGGCGGCGCTCGAGCGGGCCGGCTTCAACCTGTTCAATCTCACGTCGGATGAGATCTTCATCGATCTCCTCACCGATTCCGGAACGTCGGCGATGAGCGACCGCCAATGGGCGGCCCTGATGATCGGCGACGAGACCTACGCCGGCAGCCGCAATTTCGCCCATTTCGAATCGGCGGTCCGCGATCTGACGGGATTCCCGTTCATCGTACCGACCCACCAGGGACGGGCCGCCGAGAACCTGTTGTTCTCCTTGTTCGCCCGCCCCTCGGCGACGATCCCGAACAACATGCACTTCGATACCACCCGCACGCACGTCATGCGCCACGGCGCGACGGCGCTCAATCTCGCCATCCCCGAGGCGTACTCGGTGGACCTCGAGCACCCGTTCAAGGGCAACATGGACGTCCCCCGGCTCGCCGAGCTCCTCGAAGCCGCTCGGCCCGGCGAGGTCCCGCTCGTCATGATGACCCTGACGAACAACACTGGCGGCGGCCAGCCCGTTTCGCTCGAGAACCTGACGGCGGTCTCGGAGGTCTGCCGCGCCGCGAAGGTACCGCTCTACCTGGACATGTGCCGATGGGCCGAGAACGCCTATTTCGTCCGCCTTCGCGAGCCCTCCCAGAAAGAACGGAGCATCCGAGACATCGGCCGGGCGTTCTTCGACCTCGCCGATGGCGCCACGATGAGCGCCAAGAAGGACGGACTGGTCAATATCGGGGGATTCGTGGCGACGCGGGACGGCGCCCTCGCCGACCGACTCAAGGAGGAGCTGATCGTCTTCGAGGGTTTCCCGACCTACGGCGGCCTGGCCCGTCGGGACCTCGAGGCGGCGGCCGTGGGCCTAGTCGAGGCCACCGACCTGGCCTATCTGGAGCACCGGATCGGACAGGTCCGATACCTTTCGGACCTGCTCGAAGCGGAAGGGATACCTTTCATGCATCCGCCCGGCGGCCATGGCGTCTACCTCGATGCGCGCCGGTTCCTCGGCCACCTTCCCGAGGCAGCCCTCCCCGGTCAGGCACTCGTGGTCGAACTGTACCGGGAAGGCGCGGTCCGCACCGTCGAGGTGGGCGGGATCATGTTCGGGGACGGCGCCCCCCCGTCGAACCATCCGAACCTCGAGCTCGTGCGGCTGGCGATTCCGAGGCGCGTCTATTCGTCGGCGCACCTCGAATACGTCGCGGACGTTGTCATCGCGGTCCATCGACGGCGGGGTTCAGTGCGCGGGTTGAGGATGACGTACGCCCCCGAGCGCCTCCGACATTTCACGGCCCGCTTCAGCCCGATCGCGTGAGCCGGGCCCGTCCCCCGCCGGGGCGCCGCCGCGTCGCGGTGGGGCCGGCGCCCCCGCCGGTCCGGGCGATGAGCCTATAGGGCGGGCCGGCCGGCTAGCCGTACCACCGTGAACGATCTCGCGTTCCTTGCGGCGGTGGTCGTCAGCGTCT
Organism: Thermoplasmata archaeon; assembly: GCA_035945215.1. GTDB lineage: Archaea > Thermoplasmatota > Thermoplasmata > Lutacidiplasmatales > UBA184 > Lutacidiplasma. Next base: position 252,302 of record DASZAJ010000001.1, on the reverse strand, counting down.
TCGCCCTCGTCGATCCGATCGGGACGCTCCCGTTCTTCGTGGCGCTGACGGAGGGGATGGATGCGGCCGACCGGCTCGTGGTCCTGAAGCGCTCGACCGTGGTGGTGGGGGCGATCCTCGCGATCTTCGCCGTCTTCGGACGGTTCCTCTTCGCCGCGTTCGGCTTCACGCTCGAAGCGTTCGAGATCGCGGGAGGCATCCTCCTCTTCCTCGTCGCGTACGACATGCTCCGCGGGCAGGTTGCGAACACCCGCCTCACGGCCCTGGATCGCGAGGAGGCGCTCTCGCGACGGGACGAGATCTCGATCGTGCCGCTCGGCATCCCCTTGCTCGCCGGGCCCGGCGCGATCTCAACCGTGATGATCTACGAAGGATACGCGGGTAACGATCCGATCGATATCGCCGCCACCTTCATCGCGATCGGTGTCACGACCGTGGCGACGTACATCGTCCTCCGGTACGGCCACCGAATCCTTCGCTCCCTCGGGCGGGTCGGGGTCATGGCGCTCACGCGGGTGATGGGGTTGCTGCTCGCGGCGATCTCCGTACAATTCATTCTGGACGGCGTCCTCGCGTTCCTGCACCACGCCGGCATCGCGTAGGACCCGGGGGGAACCGGCCCCCGGCGGGCGGTCCGGGGTCACCGGCGCCGGGTGCGCGCCGCGCCCCGCGCGGGCGGACGCTTTCGACCGGCCCCCTTCGCCCCCCTCGATGATCGTCGGGGGGTCGGGCTGGGGGCCGGTCGAGAGGGCAAGAGCGCCAACACCGCGCTCGAGGGACTTCGGGGATTGCGAGCCTGCGACCACACGCGCTCGCCCGCGGGAACGGCGATCGGAAGGTCGTTCTCAGCAGGCGGGAAGCTACACTCGTACGCGTCGGTGTAGGCGCAGTACGGGTTGAACGCCCGGTTGAAGTCGAGGTCGTAGCGGTCCTCCTCGTTGAGCTCGAGCGTCAGGTATCGGCCCGGTCCATAGGTCTCCCGGCCCGAGGTGGCGTCCCGGAAGGGTACGAAGACATCGCGCCCGACCCCTTCCCCGGCATGGTAGACCCGGAGGCGCAACTTCGTCCTGTCGAGGGTGAAGACCAGGTCCCCGAGGTACCGAACGACCGACTGACCGTCCCGGTTGGTCCGCAGGTACGCCTCTTGAGGCCGTTCCGATCGCTCGAGCCGCGCGGCGACGCGGAACCGGGTCGCGATGGGGAAATACTTCAGTCCGTCGAAGCCCCCGACCCCTTCCGCGACGAATGGCGACTCGACGTGGTGGGCCATGAATCGATCCTTCATCTGCCGCTCGGTCGTCAGGTCCTCAACGTAGCGGTCCATCGTCCCACCGACCGAGGGGGCGCGGTCCCTATAGGTAGCCGAACTGGCGTTTGGCAAAATCGCTCATCCGCTCGGGGGTCCAGGGGGGTTCCCACACCATGTCGACCGTGGCGCCGTGGACCTTGGGCACTTTCTCGATCGCCCCCTTGACCTCCTCGGCGAGGATCCCCGCCACCGGGCAGCCCGGGGCGGTGAGGGTCATATGCAGGGTGACGTCGTCCCCGCTCCAATCGAATCCGTAGATGAGACCGAGGTCGACGATATTCATCGGGATCTCCGGATCGTAGATCTTCTTCAGGTTCTCGAGGATCGCCTTCTCGCGGTCGGCGTACGCTCCCCCCGACAGGCCGACCGACGGCGGCTTCGCGGTGGGAGGGCTCGCCGCCCCTGCGCCCCCGGCCGTGGCTTCGTCCATGGCCGGTACGACCCAAGCTCCGCGTATAAGTCCGTCGGACGAGAGGACCCTCGCACGACGGCCCCGGCGCGAGGACGGCGCGCCTTTATGCGCGGGTCGTTGGACGAGCGGCATGCTGGACGTCCACGCCCTGGCCCCCGTGCACCCTCGGTTACGGTTGCACCGCGTCGGCATCGAAGGGATCCGCAAACCCCTGCTCGTCCAGCGTCCCGACCGGACCGTTACCCTCCCCACCACCTTCTCCCTGGCGGTGGACCTCCCGTCGCACCGGAAAGGCTCCGACCTCTCGCGGAGCGCTGAGCTGCTGGCCGAGCGGATCGATTGGCCGGAGGCCCGGCCGGTGCCCAGCCTGGAGAGCGTTTGTGCGTCGATGGCCCGCGAACTGTTGGTCCGACACCCCTACGCGACCCGTTCGGAGGTCCGCGGGGAGGCGGAGTACTTCCTCCCGAGAGGGGTCCGACCGGGCCGTGAAAGCCTCGAGGACTTCACCCTGCTCGCCCGCGGGGAGGCGGAGCGAAAGGTCGGGCGGGTCGTCGTCCACCGGTCGATCGGCGCGGAAGCGGTCGGCATGACCGCGTGTCCGTGCGCCATGGAGACGGCGCGCGAGCAGCTGAAGGGAGAGTTCCCGGCGCTCGCCGCAGCTGCCCTGTCGGGATTGCCGATCGTGACCCACAACCAGCGCAACCGAACTTCGCTCATCTTCGACGTTCCGGGGCGAGCGGCGGTCGAGGCGGACCGCATCATCGACGCGATCGAGGCGGCCCAGTCTTCCCCGACGTTCGCGATCCTGAAGCGGGGGGACGAAGCCCGAATGGTGATCGAGGCGCACCGTCACCCGAAGTTCGTCGAGGACGTCGTTCGGGACCTCCTCGCCTCGCTCCCGGGGCGCTTCCCGAGGTTGCCGTCGCCGACCGTAGTTCGCGTCCGGACGCGCAGCGAGGAGTCGATCCACAAGTACGACGTGGTCGCCGAGCACACCGCGACGCTCGGTGAACTGCGTCGGCGCCGGGGGAGCTGACCGCCGGGAGCGATAGGATGCGCTACGCCCTCGACGGACTCCGACGCCGCCCCCGACGAACGGCCCTCGCGGCGATCGGCATCGGGCTCGCCACGGCCCTCGTGGTCGCCCTCCTGGCGCTCTCCGCGGGGATCGAAGGCAGCGCCTCCCGATTGGCCGTGGCGAGCGGCGTCGACCTCCTCGCCACGAGCGCGAACACGAGTCTGGTGTCGGGAAACTTCCCCCCGGTGCCCCGCGCCCACGCGACCCCCGCCGAGTTCCTGCGATCCGACCCCAATGTCGCCTCGGCGAGCCCGTGGCTGGTCAACGACCTCGTCTACGCGAATGCCTCGCTGTACGCGGCCTCCAACGCGTCGCGCAACGGCAGCGCGATCCCGCCGTCCTGGGGCCCGACCGGGGCGGGCTCGGTCGGATGGATCCCCGACGACAACACCGGACTCGATACGCCCACCCTCCTCGCCGGCTCAGGGTTCTCCCGGGGCGACGATCCCCACTACGGCAACGGCTCGTACACCGGCCCGAGAACGGGGGAGACGATCCTCGACCAGAGCCTGGCCGGCGTCCTGCGGGTCGGCCCGGGGGCGATCGTTTGGGCCAGCCCGCGGGGCGTCCCGACGCCCGCCGCCCTGCCCGGATGGTTTGCGAATGCGACTGCGTTCCGAGTGGTGGGGCTCTCTGGACCGTTCTGGCTGATCCCCTCGGCCCAACTCGGGTTCTTCTCGCTCTCCGAGCTCCAGTCGCTCGACGGGGGCTCCTCGGTCCCGGGCGATTACGCTTCCCTGGTCCTGGTCCACTTGACGGACCCGACGGATCCCGCCCGCGACCAGCAGCGGCTCGCGACCGCCTTCCCCTCCTTGAACGTGCTGACGCTCGGCAACATCCTCGGCGCGGTCAACGATGTCGTCAACGTGTACCGGACCTTCGGAACTCTCGTGGGGGCCATCGGCATCGCGATCGCCGCCCTCTTCACCAGCACTGTCCTCCTGATGTCCGTCGACGACCGGTCCCAGGAATTGGCGGTCCTGCGCGCCATCGGCTATCCGCGATCGCGGATCGTGGCGTACGTGTTCGAGGAGGCCCTCTGGCTCTCGCTGTTCGGCCTGCTCCTCGGCGCGCCGCTCGGATTTGGGATCGCCTCGGGACTCAATCTGGTCCTGACCCATCTCGTCGCGGGCCTGCCGAGCGGCTTCACCTTCGTCCTCTTCGACGGCGGCGTCGCCGCCAGCACGATCCTCGAGGTCGCGGCCATCGGGGTGGCCGCCGCGATCCTTCCCGCGGCGCGGGCCTTGGCGTTGCCGATCGCCCAGGAGCTGCGCGCGCCATGAGACCGCGCCGACGACTCGACCACCGGACGTTCCAGGCCGCCTTCGCGACCGCCGCCATCGCCGCCGCGGTCGCCCTCCCCGTGGTCCTGCTGTCCGTCGGCGGGGGGGTCTTCGAGCACGAGGTAGCGCTCCTGCGCAATGCCGGCTACGAGGTCAGCGTCTCGGCCCCCGGCCTTCACGGTATTTCGGGCGCGCATCCGCTCAGCGACCGCATCGATGCCCTCGCCGGGGTCGGATCCGCGTCGCCCGTGTTGAGCTCGCCCGTCGATGCGTACCTTGGATCGGTCGGGCCGTTCCCGACCCTCGCCGAAGGGATCGTTCCGGCCGCCTTCGAGGCGACCGAGAGCCCGAGCTTGCGACCCTTGTTCCCCCATCCCCTCCCGCTCGGCGACCCGACGGACCGGGCGCATTTTGCGAATGGAACCTATGCCGGGCCGCCGACGAACGAGATCCTCCTGTCGGCACCGTTCGCCCGGACCCTGGGGGCCCACGTCGGTTCGATGGTGGAGTTGTCGGCCGCCCCCGACCGGGTCGGATCGGAGTCGTTCGCGGTCACCGCCGAAGTCGGCAGTCCGACGACGCTCGGCACGACGGCGGCGTATGCGATCGTCATGCCGCTCTCCGACCTTCAGGTGCTGACGGGCTTCGCGCTCGGCAGTTCGAATCGCAGCGGGCCGGTGGACGCGGCGGACACGGTCCAGGTCTCGCTCTCCGACGGGGGGGCAGCGGATCCGGGGGCCGTCGCGCGGGTCGCGGGCGAGGTGCAAGCGCTCGTCCCGTACTACGGCGTCAGCACCCTCTCCGATCAGGCCCAACAGTTGCAGCAGGCGTCGGCCGTCCTGGACGGTTTCTACCTGGGGCTGTCCTCCATCGGACTCGCGATCGGGCTGGTCTTCTTGTCGGTCGTCCTGGTCCGCGACGTGGAGACGGAGCGGCGATGGATCGGGGTCCAGCGCGCGCTCGGGGTGCCGGCGCGCATGATCGGCCTAGCGTGGGCGCGCCGTGCGGCGGTCCTGGCCGTGTTCGGCGTGGCCGGCGGGGTCGTCGGCGGATGGGCGATCATCACCGCCCTTTCCCAGTACGGGAGCCCCACGGTCCAGCAGGCCGTCGACCTGGCGATCTTCCGCCCCACCCAGCTCGCCGAGCTCGCGCTCGGTGTGGTCGGCTTCGCGCTCCTCGCCAGCCTCGCCGCGACCCGCGCGGCCCTGCGCCTATCGATCCCCGAGGCGCTCCGATGAGCGAGGGAACGATCCCGAACGTGACGCTCGCCGGAGTCGCCAAGGAGTACGCGCCGGCGTCCCGTCGCCCGGTGCAAGCCCTCGAGGGGATCGATCTTTCGATCCCACCGGGGGATTTCCTATCCGTCGAAGGACCTTCGGGCTGTGGGAAGACCACGCTCCTCAACCTCCTCGGGCTGCTCGATTCTCCGACGCGGGGCGAGATCCGATGGGACGATCGGGCCGTGGGGGGGCGCACCGAGCGGGAGCGCACCCGCCTACGGCTCACGGGGGTTGGGTTCATCTTTCAACGATTCTACCTGCTCCCGACCTTGACCGCCCAAGAGAACGTGGAACTGCCGATGCGCGCCCTGGGCACCGCGCTCGCCGTGCGACGGGAGCGCGCGCAAGCCCTCCTGGACGGCGTCGGCTTGGCGGCCCGGCGGGAGTCGATGCCCCATGAGCTGTCCGGCGGGGAAGAACAGCGGGTGGCGATCGCCCGCTCCCTCGCGAACCGCCCGGGGATCCTTCTCGCCGACGAGCCGACGGGGGAGCTCGATAGCGCCAATGCCGCCCAAGTGCTGGACGTCTTGGTCGCCGCGCGGGCCGCCACGGGCGCGACCCTCGTGCTCGTCACCCACAATCCGGCGGTCGCCCGCCGGGCCGGCCGCCACCTGACCATGGCCGACGGGCACATCGTCGCAGACACCCGCGAGGGATGATCGTTGGCGCGCATCGCGATCCTACTCAGCGACCGCTGTCATCCGAAGGAGTGCCAGTGGGAGTGCCAGGCGTACTGCCCCCCGGTCCGGATGGGCCAGGAGTGCATCGTCGAGGGTCCTTCGGGGCAGCCGATCATCTCCGAGACGTTGTGCATCGGCTGCGGGATCTGTGTCCACAAGTGCCCGTTCGACGCCATCAAGATCCTCAACACCCCCGAGGCCGACGAATCGGAGATCGTCCACCGGTACGGCTACAACGGATTCCGATTGTATCGACTCCCTATTCCCCCGAAGGCCGGGATCACCGGCCTCCTGGGCCCGAACGGTACGGGGAAATCGACGGCCTTGCGGATCCTCGCCGGCCGCGAGGTGGCCAACCTCGGTCGGTTCGACGCCCCGGGGAGCTGGACCGCGGTGCTGGAACGCTATCGCGGCACCCAGCTCTACGAACATTTCCGACGGATCGAAAAAGGGGAGCTTTCGGTGGCGGTCAAGCCGCAGTACGTCGATCTGATCTCCGAGGAGCCGAAGCGGGCGATCGAATACCTTTCGGAGACCGCCGCGGACCCGGCCGCCGCGCTCGAGACCGTCGGATTGGGGGCCAAGGCCGACCGGAAGCTCTCGGAGCTGTCGGGGGGAGAGCTGCAGCTCGTCGCCATCGCCCGGACGCTTTCGACCGACGCGGACCTGTACCTGTTCGACGAGCCGTCGAGTTACCTCGATATCGTCCACCGCTTGTCGATCGCCCGCCAGCTGCGCCGGCTCGGGGCCACCAAGAGCGTCGTGGTCGTTGAGCACGACCTCGCCCTCCTGGATTACTTGGCGGACACCGCCCACCTCGTCTACGGCGAGGAGGCCGCCTTCGGCGTTATCAGCCATCCGCTGCCGATGCGCACCGCCATCAACACCTACCTGACCGGATACCTCAAGGACGAGAACGTGCGCTTCCGGACCGAGCCGATCCGCTTCGTCGCCCACCCGCCCAAACTCGGACACCGCGCCGGCGCCCTAGTGGCCTTCGACAAGCTGGCCAAGAGCTATCCCGGTTTCGACCTGAGCGTGGGCGCCGGGGAGCTGGCCAAGGGAGAGACGGTCGGGATCGTCGGCCCGAACGCGACCGGGAAGACGACGTTCGTGAAGATGCTCGCGGGGGCCGAGTCCCCGTCGAGCGGGGCCCCTCCGGCCGGGGTCAAGGTGAGCTACAAGCCCCAGTACCTGAAGGCGACGACCGCGGCGAGCCTGCGGGAACGTGTCGAGGCGTTGCGGGGGGACCCGAACTTCGACGGGACCCTGTTCGAGCGCGAGCTCGTGCCCGGGCTCAAGCTCGACGGCCTGCTCGACGTCGCCCTCCCCGATCTTTCGGGCGGGGAGCTCCAGCGCTCGGCGGTGGCGCTCGCCCTAGCGCGACCGGCGACGCTGTACTTGCTCGACGAGCCGTCGGCCTACCTGGACGCCGATGAGCGGATGGCCGTGGCGAAGCTAATCCGGCGTCAGATCGAGCGGCAAGCCGCCGCCGCCCTCGTGGTGGACCACGACGTCTATTTCCTCGATCTGGCGAGCGACGCTCTGATGGTCTTCGGCCATCCGGGCGGAGATCCGGCCCGAGGCGAGGGGGTCGGTCCGGTCGCGATGCGACAGGGGATGAACCGACTTCTGGCCGACGTCGAGGTGACGTTCCGGCGGGACGCGGACACGCTGCGCCCGAGGATCAACCGGGAGGGCTCGGTGCTCGACCGGGAGCAGCGGGCGAAGGGGGAGTACTACTACGAGTCGGCGGCGTGAGCGCGTCCCCGGGGCCCGGGCCCTTGTCTAGAAACCGCGCGGACTCCCGCGGCGCTCATACCGTTGGACCGCCCCGCAGGACGGGCAGGTCGCGAGCAGGGATTCATCGGACGGCGGGCCCCCCATGGCCGGGCAACCCTCGGACCCCCGGCAGCGCAGGCTCCATGGACATCGGGTGGAGTAGCGAGGTGAGTCCCGGCATCCAAAGACGGCCCCGCACGAGCAGTGGAGATCGATCGGGGAGTGTCGGCCATCTTGCTCGAATCCCGCTCGAGGGCTCGTTGATCGCCCGGGTTGCACGCCCCATCGTTCCGCCCCCCCTAGTAAAGGGCGGCGTGAATCCGGTTTGACCTCGCCGACCGACGCGGCGGGCGGTCCTTTGACGGGGGGAGCACTTTGGGGGACGGGCTCGCGAGTGAAGCTCGCCAGGGTCGCTGACGATGACCGGGGGCGGATGCGGTCCGAGCTATCGGGAACCCGAACCACGAGATCGAGGCCCTGGCGACGAGCGTTTGTACCCGCCGACGAATCGCGGCGCGGGCGCCGCCGAGCCAGAACCCATTTGAGGTGACTCGACTGCCGGTGGCGAGTCGACCCATGGGAGGTCCGCAGCCCCGACGATCGCCCACTCCGCGGACTCCGGTCGGGGTCGCCATGGCCGGGCGGGGATCGAACACCGACCCAACGCCGCGGCGCCGGCCGCATTCGCGAAGCCACCGGCGGTGGGCGTGCGCCTGAGGCGGGTGACATCGAAGTTCATGGGAGGCCCCCCGACCGTTCCGCCCGATCCGTCCGGTCGGTGGGTTTCCCACGCGCCGCTCCCGATCGAGGTCCTCGCGTTCTACGGGATCGTGATCGTGGCGTTGTTCTTCCTGGGTCGATCGACCAGCCCCTCGATCCTCCCGAATCCGGTTCTGCTCCTCGACGCCATCGTCGGCGTCTTCCTGATCCGGTTCGCCTCCACCACGTACGCCATGGATGCGGAACGGCTCGCCGCCCGTCGGTTGTTCGGAAGCCGGGTGGTTCGTCTCGAAGAGGTCCGAAGGATCGAGCTGGCGAGCCTGCGCGAACTGTCCCCGACGAGCTTTCTCGGAGGATGGGGATGGCGGGGGCGGATGTGGAGCCCGGTCGTGGGCAGCTTCGACTCGATCCACACCCGTTCGGCCGGGGTGATGGTCTACGCCGGCGCGGTCCCCCTGTTCGTCTCCCCCCGCGATCCGGGGGCCTTCGCCACGGAGTTGTCGCGCCGGGCCCGATCGTACTCCGACTCGGTCGAACTCGGGCCCGGCATCGCGCGGCCCGCCCCGGAGCAAAGACCCGCGGTCAGTATCGGCGGACCGTAGGGTCGACCCGGTCGGCCCACGCGTCGATGCCGCCTTGCAGATTGCGGACCCGCCGGAACCCGAGGTCGAGCAGGAGCTCGGTGGCGCGGCGGGATCGGGCCCCCATCTTGCAGTAGACCACGACCGACCGGGCCGCCCGGAGCTCCGCCGAGCGCACGCCGAGCTCCTTGAGCGGGATCAACACCGCCCCCGGCAGCCGGTTGATGGCGAACTCGGCGGGCTCCCGGACGTCCACGAGGAGGGGCGGGGCCGGCCCGGCGAGCTCGTCGCGCAGGTCTTCCGGCGCGATCTCCGAGACCTCGCCATGGTTCGGACCGGCCGGGTCGCACGCCGCCTCCATGGAGACGAGCGGGTCGCGGCGGTGGCTCGCGGAGCATCGAAGGCAGGCCGGATCCCGATGGATCTCCAGCTCCTTGAACCGCATCTCGAGCGCGTCGAGCAGGAGCAAACGCCCGATCAGGGGGACGCCCCGCTGGAGCAACAGCTTGAGCGCCTCCGCCGCCTGAATCAGCCCGACGAGGCCCGGGAGGACCCCGAGGACCCCCGCCTCGGCGCACGAGGGCGCCGCCTCCGGCGGCGGAGGCTCCGGGAAGAGGCAACGATAACACGGCCCCGGCGGGGCTCGGAAGACGCTCACCTGGCCCTCGAATCGGTACACCGACCCGAAGACGTCCGGCTTGCCGAGGGCGACGCACGCGTCGTTGATCAGGTAGCGCGCCGGATAGTTGTCCGTGCCGTCGATCACCAGGTCGTACGGCTCGAACAGCCCGAGCGCGTTCGTCGTTTCGAGCGGCGTCGCATGACGGACGATCTCGACCGACGGGTTGAGGTCGTGCAGGCGGGCTTGGGCGGCCTCGACCTTCGGTCGCCCCACATCGGACGTGCCGTAGAGGACCTGCCGTTGGAGATTCGACTCGGCGACGGTGTCGAAGTCGACGATCCCGAGCGTCCCGACGCCGGCGGCCGCCAGATACAGCGCGGCCGGAGCCCCTAGTCCGCCCGCGCCGACGAGGAGGATCTTGCCGCGGGCGATTCGTCGCTGTCCTTCGAGGCCGATCTCGGGCAGCAGGAGGTGACGGCTGTAGCGCCGTAGATCGGCGTCGGAGATCTCGGACGACGCGGCCGGGGCAGCGGTCCGACGGTTCCCCCTCGGTCGGGTCGAGGACGAGCGCGTGCGCGCCATTCAGCCTCCCGATAGCGCCGGGACGATCGCGACCACATCTCCGTCGTGGACCTCGGTCGCCTCCCCATCGAGGTTGCGGATATCCACCCCGTTGAGGAAGAAGGCGAATGATCGGCGGAGGCGGCCGTCGGGACCGAACAGGTAGTTCACCGCGGCCGGGCGAGCGTGGGCAAAATCCCGGAGCGCCGAGCCCACGGTCGTGCCCACGGCGGTCACCGTGGGACTTCCTTCCACGGTCGGTCGCAGGGCCGCGGGCAGCCGGATCTGAGCGAGCGCCATAGGCGACCTCGGCCGGGCGATCGGACGACCGCTCAAATGATTGCTGGCCAGCCCCGCACAGACGGCATCGGACCTTCCGAATTCGCCCGCCGACGCTCCGGCCGCCCGCGAAGCCGTTGGACCGGGACGAGGCCGGGGGCCGGCGGGATCCCGACTACGTCAGTTGGATCAGATGGGTGCAGTGCATGCTCCCGCGAGTGATCGAGTCCTTCAGGTCCAGACCGACCTGGCCGAGCAGCTCTTCCGTCAGTCGTTTGTCGAACACATCGCAGAGCAGGTGGGCGTGGGATAGGGCGCTATGGCGGAACACGCAGTTGGCTCGGACGATCTTGAGCAGTCCATCGGGCTGCTCCTCCACGGTGCATCGAAAGCCGAGGTTGTTGAGCGAGGCGGCCAGGGCTTCGGCCCGATCATGGGGAGATCGGCCGCTCGGGATGTCCTTCGCGATCTGATGGGCCATCGAGCGGGCCGCCTCGGCGAAAAGGCGCGCGACGTAATCCTCGCCCTCGCGCGTGATCAGCTCGTCCATCACCGATTCGAGCAGCATCTCGTAGCGCCTCGGAAACAGCTCCTGCCCTTGCGGCGTCAGGAGGTAGCGCTTGCGCGGTCGGCCCACGCCCTCGCGTCGGAACGTCGGGACGACGAAGCCCCGGGCCTCCAATCGTTCGAGGTGACCCCGCGCCGCGCTCTCCTGGATCCCGAGGCTTTTCGCGAGGTCGCGCGCCGTCCTCGGGGAGACGGCGAGCTCTTCGATGATGCGCCCGCGCGTGCCCGCGATGGCGGGCATCTCGGCAACGGCCATCGCTCGATTCCCCTCCCTTTCCGGCCCTCGGACGGTCCGCGAATTAACACACGACGAAATATTTAAATGAAGATGCCGGCTGGGCGGCGCCGAGGCAACGATTGACGGGGGCACCGCTACACCGGCTCGTCGTGGAGGGCCTGCGCGTCGAAGTCGCGGGCAAGGAGATCCTCAAGGGCGTCGACCTAACGCTCCATAGCGGGGAGCTCACGGCCCTGATGGGGCCCAACGGATCCGGAAAGAGCACTCTGGCGAACGCCCTCATGGGTCATCCGAAGTACAAGGTGACGCAGGGCTCGGCGAAGCTCGATGGGAAGGACCTCCTTACGATGACCGTCGACCAGCGCTCCCGCGCGGGCCTTTTCCTCGGATTCCAATACCCTCAGGAGGTCTCGGGACTCTCCCTGTCGAAGTTCCTCTGGACCGCCTACATGCAACGGCATACGGCCGAGAACGCCGACTCCGACAAGTTTGGCAAGGACCTCGACCTCCACCTCGGGTACCTCGGGATGGACTCGGCGCTGTTGAAGCGCTCCCTGAATGAGGGGTTCTCGGGCGGGGAAAAGAAACGCGTCGAGGTTCTCCAGATGGCCACGCTGGAGCCGACGTTCGCGATCCTGGACGAACCCGACTCCGGCCTCGACATCGACGCCGTCAAGTCCGTCGGGGAGACGGTCGCCAAGTTGCATCGGCCGGACGCGGGCATCCTGGTCATTACTCACTACCAACGGATCCTGAAGTACCTGCAACCCGATCGGGTCCACGTGATGGTCGACGGCGCCGTCGCCCTCTCCGGGGGCAAGGAGCTCGCGCTCGAGCTCGAGGCGAAGGGCTACGATTGGGTCCGGATCGGCGTCCAGGGCCCGTCGTAGCGAAGGCGGGGTCGTCCGATGGATTGGTCGAAGATCAAGGCCGATTTCCCGATCCTATCGCGCCAGTTCCGGGGCCAGTCGTTCGTCTACCTAGATTCCGCCGCGACCAGCCAGAAGCCGCAGGTCGTCATCGACGCCGTCACCGACTACTACCGTCGGGTCAACGCCAACGTCCACCGCGGCACCTACCAGCTCTCCGAGGAGTCGACGGAGGCGTACGAATCGGCGCGCCAACGCATCGCGAGGTTCGTCCACGCCGAGGACCCATCCGAGATCATCTTCGTCCGGGGCACGACCGAGGCGATCAATCTCGTTTGCACCAGCCTCGGTGAGACGCTGCTCAAGCGCGGGACCCGGGTTCTGTCGACAGTGATGGAACACCACTCGAACATCGTTCCCTGGCAGATGCTCAAGAGCCGGGGCGGCGCCGAGCTCGACTTCGTCGACATCGACGAAGAGGGGCGATTGGTGCTGGCCGACTACGATCGGCTCCTGGGACCTTCGACCAAGCTCGTCACCGTCGCGCACGTGTCGAACGTGCTCGGGACCGTGAACCCGGTCCGCTCGATCGTGGACCGGGCCCACGCCGCCGGCGCCCTCGCCCTCGTCGACGCGGCGCAGTCGGTTCCGCACCGTAAGGTGGACGTTCGGGCCCTCGGCGCCGACTTCGTCGCATTCTCCGGCCACAAGATGCTCGGGCCGACAGGGATCGGCGTCCTGTGGGGCCGCAAGGAGCTATTGGAGAAGATGCCCCCTGCGATGGGCGGGGGGGAGATGATCCGGGAGGTCCATCTCGACCGCGTCGCCTTCCGAGAACCCCCCGCCCGCTTCGAGGCGGGGACGCCGAACATCGCCGGCGCGATCGGTCTCGCCGTCGCGGCCGAGTATCTGGAGGGGATCGGCTGGGAGGAGATGGCCCCCCACGAACGGAGCTTGCAGCGCCAAGCGAGCAAGCGCGTCGAAGAGGATTTTCCCGATCGCGTCGCGATCGTCGGTCCGCACGACCTCTCCGAACGGGAGGCCGTCGTTTCGTTTACCTTGGACGGCGTGCACGCGCATGACATCGCGAGCATCCTCGACACCCAGGGGGTCGCGATCCGCAGCGGCCACCATTGTGCGCAGCCCCTCATGGAGCGGCTCGGCGTGGCCGCCCTGTCCCGGGCGAGTCCCTACATCTACAACTCACCCGAGGATGTCGATCGCCTCTTCGACGCCCTCGCCGAGGTCGTCCGAGTGTTCCGAGGGCACGAGCGGCCGACCGCCCGAAACCCCCGAATCGCCCTGTCGCCCGAAGCCCGACAAGCACGTTAGACAGGCTCACGGTACAGGAGAGCGGAGGTTCTGTCGCCCCCGCCGCTACCCACTATTTAAATACCATTCAGTGATGGAATTGGTGAGGACGCATGACGCCTTCGATCTCCGAGGTCACTCCCCTCGATTACACTCGGTATGATTTCAAGGACCCGGAGACGTACAAGTTCCGAACGCTTCGGGGCCTCAGCCGCCCGATCGTCGAGCAGATCTCCAAGCTGAAGAACGAGCCCGCTTGGATGCTCGAGTACCGATTGCGGGCCTACGAGCACTTCCTCGAGCGACCGATGCCCGATTGGGGCCCGTCGCTCGACGAGATCGACTTCGACGCGTACACGTACTACGCCAACCCGCTCAACGAGGGCGAGACCAAGCGGAAGTGGGAAGACCTCCCCGCGGACATCCGCAACACCTTCGAAAAGCTCGGGATCCCCAAGGCGGAACGAGACTATTTCGGGGGGGTCGGCGCGCAGTACGACAGCGGAACGGTTTACCACAAGATCCGGGAGGACCTCGAGAAGAAGGGGGTCATCTTCACCGATACGGATACCGCGGTGCAGAAGTATCCCGAGTTGGTCGAGAAGTACTACGGGAAGATCGTCCCGTACAACGATAACAAGTTCTCCGCCTTGAACAGCGCTGTCTGGTCGGGCGGGAGCTTTGTCTACGTGCCTCCGGGCGTGGACGCAGGCATCCCGCTCCAGGCGTACTTCCGGATCAACGCGAAGAACGTCGGACAGTTCGAGCGGACCCTGATCATCGCCGACCGCGGCGCCAAAGTGCATTATGTTGAAGGGTGTACGGCTCCTATCTACTCGACCAACTCCCTGCACGCTGCCGTCGTAGAGGTCGTGGCGGAACCGGACGCGAAAGTTCGTTATACGACCGTTCAGAACTGGTCGAAGAACGTCTACAACCTCGTGACGAAGCGCGCCGTGGCGCACGAGAACTCCCTCGTCGAATGGGTCGACGGGAACATGGGCAGCAAGGTGACGATGAAGTACCCGTCGGTCTACCTGAAAGGTCGCGGGGCGCGCGCCGACATCCTTTCCGTCGCCTTTGCGTCGGCGGGCCAGATCATCGATAGCGGGGCGAAGGCGGTCCACTCGGCCCCGGACACGTCGAGCAAGATCATCGCGAAATCGATCGCGATCCGAGGCGGTCAGACGAGCTATCGCGGGCTGTTGCACATCGCCAAGGGAGCGACGGGCGTCAAGGCCGCGGTGCGCTGCGATGCCCTCCTGCCCGACGACATGAGCCGGTCGGACACGTACCCGTACAACGAGATCCACGAAGAGGACGCCACGGTCACCCACGAGGCCGTCGTCGGCAAGATCGGCGAGGAACAGATCTTCTACCTCATGAGCCGGGGGCTCAACGAGTCCGATGCGATCCACCTCATCCTGATGGGCTTCCTGGCCGAGTTCGCCAAGGAGCTTCCCGTCGACTACGCGCTCGAGCTGAACCGGTTGATCCAGCTCGAGATGACCGGCGCCGTCGGATAGTCGGGCGCCCGACAGCGTTCCGCTCGGCGGGCTCTGGGCGGCCGGTCGAGGGACCTTCGGGACGTTCGCATGCGACTTGAGGAGATCGACGGCGGCGAGCAGCGCGGAGTACTGCAGGTTGACCACCTCGGTGAGGAACGGGTCGCTGAGTCCGGGCTCGTGGAGCGCTCGTTCGCTCATGGCCGCGGCGTCGCGCAGCAACTCGAGGGCGGTGAGTCGGCTCATCGGGTCCCGCCACACGACCCCCACCTGCTCGACCCGGGCCTGGATCTCCGCGAGACCTTCCTGCTGATTCCGGAGCAGTTCGAGGAGCCGGGGGCGGTCCCACCCCCGGGCCTTCCCGATGAGGGGCATCCGCCGGACCGTCCTCTACCGTAGCTTGGCGTCGAACCGCCAATCGGGCTCGGATTCCGTTCCGGCGAGCTCGAGCGCGGGTAGGATCGGGTAGGCCCCCTCGCCCCATTCGATCGGGCGGCCGTCCCAACGGGCCGACAGGAACGGGTAGGCGAGCTCCCGGAGGCCGCCGATCGGGGATCGCTCGAGGACGTGGGAGAGGAACCCCTCCGCGATCATGCGGACCGCCTCGCTCTCCGCGATCCCGCGGGATTCGAGGTAGAAGACCCGCTCGGGATCGACCGGCGCGACGGAGGAGGAGTGCGTCGCTTTCACGTCCCGGCAGAGGATCTCGAGGATCGGAATCGTATCGGACCGGGCGCCTCGGGAGAGCAGCATCGCGTGCTCGGACAGGAAGCTGAGGGTCTTGCGGGCGTCCTTCTCGATACGCACGAGCCCCCGGCTCATCCCCCGCGACTGGTCCCGGAAGACCCCCCGACTGATCGATTGACCGTGCGTATCGGTCCCGATGTGCGTCAGGTCGACCGAGGAATCGTACGCCTGATCGCCGGCGCCGAAGAACGTCTGCAGGTCCGTGAGGTTCGAGCCGTTCCCTCGCAGGAACGACCGATTGCGGACCTTGGTCCGAAAGCCGCCGAACCCGGACCAGACCCACGCCATTCGGGCCCGCGGCCCGAGCTCGGCCCGGCGATGGAACACCGAAACCGTCCGCACATCGGGCGCATGCACCGTCAGCAGTGCCACCCGGGCGTCGGCGCCCACGTCAAGATCGATCTGCGAGGCGTACAGCCGCTGACGGTCCTCGCTGCGGCCCGAGGCGGAATAGACCTCCTCGCTGAGCAGGACGTGGCCCTGCGCCCCGATGCGGACCGACCGACGGACGGACGTCGCCTCGCGAGGTCGCGATAGGATGGTCACGTCCTGGATCCGGACGGGAGCGGGGAAACGGTCGGGAATCTCGATCCGATACCCCCGATTGAGCGTGGCCCACGCGAGCGCCGAGAGACGGTCCTGGGGGAACTCCGGTTCCCCTGAAGTTCCGAGCCGAGCGGTTGGGTCCGAAACGCTCGCGTCCGGGAATGGCACGACCCGGATCCCCTGCGATTCGAGCTCCTTCGGGATATCGACCCGGGTACCGCTCGCGTCGTGGACGAGTCGGATCGCCCCCGGTGGGGCCGGAGGAAGCGCGACGGCCGGACCCCGCCCTACGGGGTCGATCCCCTGCAGGTCGACCCCGGCGAAGTATCCGTATTTCCGGTACAGTGGATTCGGTTCCAGCGGAAGCGCCCGGAAGGCCTCGAGCGCCCGGCGCCGCGTTTCGGCCAGCTCCGGCGTTTCGGAGAACTCCTCGGAGAGGGTGCGGATGGACTCCGGCGTCACCCATTCGGAATGGGCCGACCCCGTCGCCATCGTCGGGCACCACGGGAGCGGCCATATTAGATGTTGGACGGGGCCGGCGGGCGATGGCGGCCCCGACCCACCACGCGCAGCGGAGCGTGTCCATCGGCGTCCCGCCCGGTCCGACGAGGCCGCTGCTATCGCGGGTGCGCCGGACCACGAACCGGACGTCCTTCCGGGGGGGTTCCGGAGTCCGCGCCCGCGCGCTCCTTATAAGCGGGCAGCCGCTCTTCTCGTCGCTCCATCGAGCGGGGGTCACCGTGGCCTACGACATGTACCAGGAGATCATCCTGCAACACTACAAGGCGCCGAAGAACTTCGGTCGGATGGACGATCCGGATCTCACCGGTTCGGAGAGCAATCCGAACTGCGGGGACCATCTGACCTTTGAGCTCAAGCTCGACGCGGAACGGCGCGCCATCGAGGCGGTCCGCTTTAGCGGAGATGGGTGCGCGATCAGCATCGCCAGCGCCTCGATCCTGACCCAGAAGATCGCCGGCCGATCGCTCGACGAGGTGCGGGCGATCACGCAGGACGACGTTCTGAAGATGGTGGGGATCCCGTTGTCCCCGGTGCGCATCAAGTGCGCCCTGACCGGATTCGCCGCCTTCGGCCGGGCCTTGCACTCCGGGACGCTCGCGGCGGACGATGCGTCCGTCCGCTCCCCCGGGGGGACGACCTCGACGTGATCGTGGTCGACCCGGACATCTGCGTACTGTGCGGGTTGTGCACGGGGGTCTGCCCGCCCAATGCCCTCGACCTGACCCCCACGCGCCTCGAAGTCCTGCCGCACTGTTCGGAATGCGGTTGGTGCGTCCCCTACTGCCCCGTGGGTGCGATCTCCGGTGGGCGCCCCCGCGGTCGACGGAGCTAGACCCGTGACACGCGGGAAGGGCGCCGGGCCGCGGGACCGATCCGGGGCAACCGCGCCCCGCGTCCTTCTCGTCGACCCCTATCTCGCGCGCGAAGATCCGATGGAGCGCAAGTTCCTCGAGCTGTATCCTTCGCTCGGGGTCCTCTCGCTCGCCGCCTATCTGCGGGAGGCGGGGGCGCGGGTCGAGGTCGTCGATCTCACCTTCGAGCGGAGCGCGCGTCCGGTCTACGCTCGGGCCCGCGATTTCGCGCCGCACGTCGTCGGGGTCCACACCAAGACCCTCACGATGCGGCGCTCGGTGGAGATCGGGCGCATCGCCCGGTCCGCCGGCGCGGTCCCGATCGCCGGAGGTCCCGACGCCGCCACCCGGCCCGACCTGTACCTCGACGAGGGCTTCGAGGCGGTCGCGACCGGGGAAGGGGAGGCGACCCTACTCGATGTGGCCCGAAGGGTGGTGGCAGGAGCTCCGCTCGCCGGGACCCCCGGCCTGCGCGTCGGCCCTCGAGGAGATCGCGTCACGGGCCCCGTGCGTCCGTTCCTGCAACCGCTCGATGCGCTCCCGATGCCGGCCTGGGACCTGATCGAACTCGAGGGGTACCTGGCGCGATGGGCCCGACGGACCGGGGAGCGGCGAATGGCCGTCCTCACGTCCCGGGGCTGCCCGTTCGACTGTTCCTGGTGTTCGAAGCCGACGTTCGGACGGTCGTTCCGCCAGATGAGCCCGGATCGGGTCGTGCGCGAACTGGCGACTTTGAAGGACCGCTATCGGGTCGACTACGTCCGGTTCTGCGACGACGTGTTCGGGATCCAGCGGTCGTGGATCGAAGCCCTCCTCGACCGGATGGAGGCGGCCGAGCTCGGATTGAGCTTCGAGTGCCTCGCCCGGGTCGACCTGCTCAAGCCCGACCTGCTGAAGCGGATGCGTTCCCTCGGATTGGCCCGGGTCTACGTCGGCGTCGAGTCCGGGAGCCAGAAGATGCTCGACCTGATGAACCGGGGGACCCGCCTGGCGCAGATCGAGCGCGCGGCGCACAGCCTTCGGGAGAACGGAGTGCGCCAGTTCTGGTTCCTGATGCTCGGATACCCGGGGGAGACGGTGGAGGATCTGGAGGCGACGCTGCGCCTCTTCCGGAAATTCAGTCCCGAGGAGTACTCGGTCTCGATCGCCGTGCCGGTCCCCGGTAGTCGCTTCTACGACCAGGTGAAGGCCTACTTGAAAGCCGGGCGCCGGACGCCCTCCGGGCGCGGGGGCAAGACGCTGCTCTACGAAGGCCGATATCCGGAATCGCTCTACCACTGGACGCAGGCCCGCTTCGGTTTCGAAGCGGCGCTCGCCCGGGCGCGGGGGAAGATCTCCCCCCGCATCCTGGAGGGACTCTCGGAGGCGGCGGACCGGATCGACCGGGAGCTCGTCGGACCCATCCTGCTCGGGCCGAGAGCGGACTGGGGGCGGGCCCGGGACCCTCACCTTCGGGCGACGGACCGCCGGCCGGCCGACCCGGCGCCGGGCCCCCTCTGAGGGGCGCGCGACCTACGGTTTGCGCTTGGCGACGTGGCCCGGCGGCGGGACGTACAGGCTGCCGCCGGGTCGCGGCAGTTCATGCGGCTCCGGGAGCGGGACCGTGGTGACCTGGCGAGGGGTCGGGGGTCGTCGACGCCGGCGCAGCACGAACAGCGCGGTGAGGCCGAGCACGACGCCCGCGGCGACGCCGCCGGCGAGCACGTACCAGTAGACGTTCGCGCTCGAACCCCCGGCCGCCGCGGGCCGGGCCGAGACCACGAGGGTCCCGTTCGCGCGGGAGCTCTGCCCGCTGTGATCGGATACGGTCGCGACGAACCGGTACGTGCCCGGGGTGCTGACCGTGCACGTCGACTGGTTGGCCGAGGTCGCCACGCAGCCGACCGGCAGCCCGGAGAACCCGTAGGTATACGGAGGGAGCCCGCCGAACCCCGTGGCCGCGATGATCGAGGAATTGCCGGCATCGAAGCTGACCGGGGAGATCGCCAAGTTCAGTCCCAGGAGGGCGACGACCGAGAGGACGACCGCGGTATGGGACGAAAGCCCGAGGGAATCGTTGGCCCAGACGGTGGCGGTGAACGTACCGGCCCGAAGGTAGGTGTGGGAGGGATTGGGACCGCGGCCGGTCCCGAAATCCCCGAACGACCATTCATACCCGATGGGTCCGGTGCCGCCCGACGTGGTGGCGAAGAACGAGGCTTGGAGGGGCTCGATCCCGGAAAGGGGGCTTGCCGAAACGGATACGGAAGGATCCGCGTTGAAGGTGACGGCGGCCGGGGGCGAATAGACCGACTGGCCGAGCTGGTCGGTGACGACCGCCCGGATGTTCGAACTGTAGGGGCCCGGCCCGGTCGGCGAGCAGGTGATGGCGGAGAGGTTCGCGGACACACATCCGGCGGGCAGTCCCACCCATCGGTAGGCATCGTAGCCGAGCCCCCCGGTGACGTTCACCCGCAGCGCTACCGTCTGGCCGATGTCGACCGTCGAGGGGGTCGCCCACGCCGGGTCGACCTCGATATGGTAGAGGTACCAAGTATCGTTCGAAGGCTGGCCGGCGGCATCGCCCCCGAAGAGGCCCACGGCGTGGCGGGGTCCGATATCGAACAGGGCCTCGTGATCGCGACCTTCAGGTCCGGGCCGAAGGCTCGGGATCAATCGATACCAATCGCCTCTCGAGTACGTCCAAGTCTCGTTGATCGATCCCGAGGTGCACGGGTCGGTCGCGCAGCCCCCGATGACGAGGACCGAGCCATTGACCGGATCGGTCACCGCCCCGGAGCCGCCCATGGCCGGGGGGCTCGTCGTCGGGTTAAGAAGGGACCATCGGGCCCCATCGAACGACCACGTCCGGGCGGTGGACGCGTCGGCCGGGATGCCTCCGAACAACAGGATCGAGCTGGTTTGGACATCCCAAGCCATCGACGGGGCCGATCGAGCCGCCGGAGTCGGGCCGGCCGTCGAGAGGTTCCACGCCGTCCCGTTGAAGGTCCAAGTGTCGGAAAGATCCTGGGTCGTTCCCGCGTTCGTGGAGAGACCCGCGAAGACCACGAGGGCGCCCGACGCCGGGTCGTACGCCACCCCCGAATCCCAGCGAGGCGTGGGCGCGGTCGAATTCGCGACACAGGCCCCGCAGAGGGCCCTCCAGCTGCTGTTCCCGGGCGTAAACAGCCAAGTATCGCCGAGCGCCGGATTGTTGAAGCCGTTCGACAACGCACTGGCCCCCCCGAATAGAACGAATCCGGCGAGCGCCGCGTCGTAAACCATCGCGGCCCCGAATCGAGCGGACGGTGAATTCGTCGAGGTGATCACGGCCGGCGTCACGTCGGTCCACGTGCCGTCCGAGAGCGTCCAGGTATCCCCGGAAACGCAGCTACTCGCGATCGGACACGGCGGGGTCGTGTTCTGATATCCCCCGAAGACGATCGATAGGCCCGTGGCGGGATCCGAGGCATAGGCCGCATCGATGCGGGGCGGCGGCCCCAGGTCGGTCCCCGGAGTCCAGGTGGGGCGCGAGTCGTTCGCCGGAGCGGCCGACTCGTGAGCCGCCAGCGGGGTGCTGGCGCGGGCGGCCGACACCGCGAACGCGCCGAAGTTCGGGGGTGCGCGAGCGAGGGTGATCGAGCGATCCGCCGAGACCTTGCCTCCCGGGGCGGGGAGCATGACGATCAGCAGGGCGATGACCAAGACGATCCCCCCGAGCCGCACGCACCTCCGGGCGGGGGAAGTCGAGGATCGGAGAGCGCCCGCCCTCGATCCGGCGGGTGTTCCGGCGGGTACCATCGAGAATAGACCGGCGGTGGGATACAAACGGTTGTCGGAAGCGGCGGGCCTACGTGGAGGCCGTCTTGGGATGGACTGGGCACCGTCGTCCCAGTCGGCAGAACCGACAGTGCTCTTTCGCCAGCGGCGGGATCGGCTTGCGAAGTCGGCCGTACTTGCGGCGAGGCGCGCTCCTCCCCCCATCCACCCGAGCACCGACCCCATTTCTAAGTTCGCCCGCGTCCACCGAGTCCCTCGGCGGGGCGCTCGCCCGAGTCTGGCCCACGTCGGCCGGGAAACGCCCGGTCGACGGGTGGGTGGCGTCTTCGGTCCCACGGCCTTTGGATTCGCCATCGGTCCGATCGCCGCGGCTATCGAGAGGCTCATGAAGTGGCGGGCGGTGCGCCGGCGATGGTCCGGATCTCGGGGCGCGCTACTGCGGATGGGACGAAACGGTTCCGAGACCGGAGTGCGGGGAAGGGGCGGCTCCCGGAAGATCACTTCCGAAGCGCGCCCGGGGGCCTTCAGCTCAGCTCGATCGGGCTCGGAACGTACTTGGGGGCTCCGGACGCGTCGACCGACCTCTCCGTCGAGGAGGCCGTCCGGCTGTGTTCCCGTTCGGGGCGGGTGAATGTGTTCGATACGGCCATCAACTACCGCTTCCAACGGGCCGAGCGGTCCGTGGGGCGGGCGCTCCACCGGACGATCGATCAGGGCGAGACGGCGCGCGACGAGGTGTTCATCGCCACGAAGAACGGGTATCTCGCTCCGGATGCGGAATCCCCCATCCCCCTCGAACGGTACATTGAGACGGAGCTGGTGAAGAAGGGACGGTTGCGGCCCTCGGACATCGTCGACGGAAGCCATGCGATGAGCGTACCTTTCCTGAAGGACCAGTTCGAGCGCAGCCGAGAGAACCTGGGAGTCGAGACCATCGACCTCCTCTATCTACACAACGCCGCGGACGCCCAACTCCCGGTGGTCGGCCGGGCGGAGTTCCTCCGTCGGCTGGGCCTCGCCTTCGAATTGTTCGAGGCCTTCCGCTCGGCCGGGGCCATTACGAGCTATGGGTTGGCCACGTGGGATTCACTGAGGACGAGTCGATCCGAACCGTCGTATCTGTCCGTCGAGGAACTCGTCGGGGCGGCGCGGCGCGCCGGCGGGCCGGAGCACGGGCTCCGATACCTCCAGTTCCCGTTCAATCTGGCGATGCCGGAGGCGGCGGTGCTCAAGAACCAGCCGTTCGACGGCGGTCGCCACACCCTGTTCGAAGCGGCCGCCCACTTCGGCCTCGGTTGCTTCACGAGCGTCCCCCTGTTCCAGGGACGGCTCGCGGACGACGGTCCGACCATGGCGGGCCTCTCGAGAGCCCAGACCGCGGTCCAGTTCGCTCGCTCGGCGCCCGGCACCCTGGCGCCGCTCATCGGCCAGAAGACCCCCGAGCACCTGTCCGAGAATCTCCAGGTCGCCGAACTCCCGCCCTGGGATCCGGCCCGATTCCACTCACTGCTCTGAACCGACTTCGAGCGTCCTCGCCCCTCTCGTGACGTCGTCCCCCTCGAGCTCCGAGGCGCCGGCGACCTTGCGGACCCGGACGACGCGATCCGCCACCCCGTTGAGCGCCGCCTCGTGGGATACGAGGATCACCTGAGGGATCGCCAGCTCGGAGAGGAGCTCGCCCATCCGCTGGACCTGCTCGGGCGAAAAGCCATCCGTCGGCTCATCGAGGATCAACGTCGACAGATTCAGCCGGTCGAGCGATCGGACCACCTCGCCGAGGGCCAATCGGAAGGCGAGGGCGAGCGCCGTGCGTTCCCCCCCACTGAGCGCCTCCGGGGGGGTGAGCTCGCCGTCGATCTCGACCGAAGGGTTGAACCGAGGGTCCGAGCGGGCCACGAGCGAAGGGTCGTCGATCAACGCCGAGAAGTATCGGCCGAACCCCCGATCGAACTCGACCTTGGCACGGGCGAGGAGCCGATGCTCTAGTTCCAGCATCGCGTCGCGGAACGGGCCGGTCAGGAACGCCGCCGTCGCCCGGGTCCCCCGAGAGGCCTCCTGAAGCCGCTCCCGTTCCGCGACCCGGGTACGCGCCTGGGCGATCCGCCGCCGCGCGGCCTCGGCGTCGCCCTCGGCCCGATGCAGGCGCCCGACGGACGCCTCCAGGGAGGTCCGTTCCGCCCCGAGGGTCTGCTCGAGGTCCCGGATCTCCTTCTCGAGCCCGACCTCCCCCTCGAGAGCCGCGGTGATCTCGGCCCGGCGACCGACGAGAGCTCTGCGGCGAAGGTCGTCCGACGCGGCATCGGCGCGGCTCGCCGCCTGCTCGCGTCGGAGCGCTTCGAGGCTTTCCGTGCGGATCCCGAATTCGGCGCGCGCCCGGATCGCTTCGTTCACGAGCTCGACCGACCGGTCGTGCTCCCGGGTTGCCGCCCGCAACTCGACCTGGGCGTGCTCCAGATCCCGCCGCGCTGGGGCGAACCGCTCGACGATCTGGCGAGCCTCGCCCTGTTCCCTCCGCCGCGCCTCGATCGCCTCCGTCCCACGCCGCAGGTCCTCGCGAGCGCGGTCCGCTTCGGATCGGGTGAGTTCCCGTCGCTTCTCGATCGCCTCCCACGCGAGCCAGTCCCGGTCCGAGGCTTCCCGATGGGAACGCTCCCCCACGAGCGCCTCGCGCTGCTCGGCCAGGAGTCGGTGGGCCTCGCGGACCCTCCCGAGCTGCTCTGTCACCTCGGCGCGGTGCGCGGGGAAGGTTTGCGAGCTGACGGACTGTCCGCAGCGAGGGCAGATGCCTCGCTGGATCAACTCCTCCGTCTCCTGGAGGTCGATCTCCAGCCGCTGGACCCGGCCGACGCTCGATTCGTACGCTTCGACCGACTGCGCGAGCGCCCGGTCGATCTCGGGGAGCGCGCGCGCGGGACGGTCCGCCGGGCGGGAGCGGGGCGCCTCGGCCTCCAGCGCATCCCGCCGTTCCACGGCCCGAGCCTGGACCTCGGTCGCCCGGGCGAGAGAGTGTTCGTCCTCGCTCAGTCGGTTCGTCGAGTCCCGAAGCCGCGCCTCCGCCACCTCGAGCTCCCGCACGCCGGCCTGGGCGAGCTCGACACGATGGGTCCAATCCGCCACGCCCTGCTCGGTGACGGTGGCGTGGGCTCGCCGGGTGTCCAAGGTCCCCGACGAGGTGCCCAGCCGCTCGATCTCAGCCCCGAGGGCGTGCTCGCGAGCCGATGCCGACGCCATGCGTTCCGTGCGGACCTGATCCGCCGACTCGATCTCCCGGATCCGGGCGTCGACCTCACCGAGCTCGCGCCGATCGGCCTCCAGGCGTCGGGCCCGAACCTGGGCGTCGGCGAGCTGCTCAGTCGTCTCCGAGGTGCGCCGTCGGCCCTCGTGCTCGGACCGCTCGGCCTCGGACCGAACGCGCTCCGCCGTTCGGAGGGCCTCCTCCGCTTCCAACAGGTCCGCCTCCCAATGGGCGAGGAGGTCGGCCTGCTCCGATTCGTGGTCGGCCTCGCGGCGCAGGGAGAGGGCCACAAGCTTCGCGTTCTCGGCGGCCGCGCGATACTTTTCGAGACCGAGCGCCTTACGGACCGTCTCGAGGCGAGCGTCGGCGTCATCGCCCTCGAGGATCTGGCGCATCCGTTCCTGGGGGACGTAGACAGCCCACCTCCAAAGGTCGGAGTGGGCGCGCGGATTCGGGTTGTCGGGGAATCCGAGGAGGTCGATCGCGCGCTGCCGCAGCTCCGTCGCCGGATAGCGCGTCATCGTGCCATCCTTCGATAGCCCGGTCCCCTTCTCGTCGGTCTCGTACAGGTCCTTGCCCTTGCGGAGCCGTCGGTGGAACCGCCGCGTGAACGTGTATTCGTGCTCGCCATCCGATAGGGTGAGCGCGACTTCGGCGGTCGACGCCCGATGCCGAATGAGGTGGGCAGGATCGACCTCGGAGAAACCGAACAGGGCCATCTCGATCGCGTGCAACAAGGACGTCTTGCCCGCGCCGACGTCCCCCCAGAGCAAGGTCGTCCCGCCGCGCAACCGCAGGGTCGCTTCCTCGAAGCTGCGGATGTTGCGCACCCGGATCGATCGGATCTCCATCGATCACCGCGCCGGGGGGCCGGCCCGGCCGAGGGTTCGGCGCACCGCATCGATCCGTTGGACCTCGTAGTCGACCCGCGCCTCCCCCTCGGACGGCGTCCGGCCCAGTTCCTGCAGGAGTTCCCGGAGCAGGGTCTCCGGGTCACGTGAACGGGCGATCGCGCCCGGTAACTCGGGGAGAAGGCGGCGAAGGACCTCCGACTCGAGGTGGTCGGTGGTGACGGCCGGCTCGAGGGTATCGGCCGATACCGTCGTCAAGCCGGTGACATCCCAGTGGATCGCCCCGTCCTGATCGGGATCGTCCCGGTCGCTCGAGCGACGCAGTCCGAGCGTCCCGACCGAGCCGTCCGATAGGGTCCCGTGCACCCGCGGGAAAAGGAGCGCCCCGGGGGCCGATTGCCGGGCGACCTCCTCCTCGAGCCTTTGCTTGGCGCTCGCGGCCGATTCCCCGGTGAGGTCGATGTCGAACACCCGAAGGTCCTTGGGCGCCGTCTCCACGAACTCGGGCTCGGGCACCCCGTTGCGGACTTGGACGACCACAAGGCCGGGGTGGGTCCGTCCTCGGACCGCGTTCTCCACGTCGGTCGCCGACGTGCCGAAGACCGCGCCTGGATTGACGAGGATCCCTTGCCCCCCGGGGCCGCTTCCTTGGTAGCTCATGTGGATGTGCCCCCCGGCATAGTAGTCGCATCCTCCCGGCAGATCCTCTCGGGAAACCCCGCGAATATGAGGTCGGAGCGACTCCGGGAGGTACTCCTGGACGGCGGCGTGGAACTGGAAGATCTTGAATCCCGGCTCCGCCCGGAACGCCTCCGAGTCCACCGCAAGGAAGTACCCCCGATCGAGGCCCTGCGCCCGGCCGGAGATCCCGGCGATCCGGCAACCGGTGGGGGCATCGACCAGGAATGGGAGCGTCCAGCGGTCGCCCTCGGCCCGTACCGGCGCGGGGGCGGCGCGCAGGAACAATCCGGACTCGGCGAGAACATCGAGCCAGCTCGTTCGGTGCGCCACGTAATCGTGGGAGCCATAGATCACGTAGATCCGGCGGCCCTGCGTCGATAGCTCGCGGAGCGCCGCGGCGACCGGCGCGACTTCGACGGGATCGGGGACCGGGGTATGGAAAAGATCCCCCGAGATCAACAGGAACTCGCAATCCCGTGTGTCGACGACGGCCAGCGCCCGGAGGAGGCTCTCCCGGAGCGCCCGGCGGATCGCCGGCTCGCGCGGCCAGGCCCCGACGTGGGCGTCCGCCAAGTGGGCGAAGCGAAAGTCCCGCTTCGGCATGATCAGGGCGGTTTACTTCGGCCCGGGAGACCGCGGCCCTTCCGAGCTCCGCTTCAGGATCGCCGCGAGGAGGCCGGATCCGGCGCCGAGCGCGAGGAGGCCCAACGCGACGTCTTCGTCCCGCAGGGCCACCGGGGGGCCCCGGACCGGGGAGGGAGATGCGGCGGAACCCCGCGACGTCGCTCCCCGCGTGGCCGGGGGGGCGGGCGGGGTGCGCATCGCCTGCGCCGCGGCACCGAGGGCATCTTGCAGGAGGCCGAACAGCTCGGTCGCCTCCTCCATGGTGATCTGCCGGTTCCGGAGCCGGGCGACCAGGTAGCCGTACCGCGGTCCCGAAGGCACGAGCGAAGCCGGGACCGGTCGCGGAGGGGCGGGGGGGTCGAGCATGCCATCGACACCGGAACCCGCCGATGGATCGTACATCGGGACACCCGACCCATCAGAGCCTATCAAGAGTTCCTGCGACCGCAGCGGGCCGCCCTCGGGGTCGCCGGACGAGGGTCGGCGGAGGACGTCGGCCGTGGCCTCCGATAGCGCTTTGAGGGAACCCGCACCGTCCGGGGCCGATGGCCGATCCGTTGCACCCCGCGGAGGCTGAATCGGACGACGGCAAGCACCTGCATGTCCGCTTGAAGGATTCGCACAGCGCGATCTACGATCTGATCACCGAATACCTCCAGGCCGCCGGCAAGGCGGCCGACTGGTACTGGAGGACCGCCGGACGTCTCGAGGGTACCGATTCCGACAACCTCGAAGAGCTGCTCGCGTCGGCGTTCGAGGCGGGCGCCTACCTCGCCCACGAGCATCCGGAGGAACTGGTCTTCCGATGGGTCGACGAGACCGAGTGCGAGCGCGAGCGGAAGGCCGACGAACGGGGTTCCGACCGCGACGGAACCCGCAAAGAACGCGGTACGATGAGCCACTACGCTTAGGGATCTAGTCCCCGGGCGGGCAAGCGCCCTGCGGGAGGGTTAGATCCCGACGACGGAGTGCGCCACGATGAGCGCGATCAGCAGGATGGAAATCGTGTTGACCACCTTGATGAGCGGATTGATCGCCGGCCCGGCCGTGTCCTTGGTCGCATCCCCGACGGTGTCGCCCACGACGGCGGCCTTGTGGGCGTCGGAGTGCTTCCCTCCATAGTGGCCCTCTTCGATGTACTTCTTGCCGTTGTCCCAGGCGCCGCCGCCGGTGGTCATCGTCAACGCGAGCGGGAATCCCGATAGGATCACGCCTAACAGCAGGCCGGCGAGCGCGTCCGGCCCGAGTAGGAAACCCACGAGCACGGGGGTGACGACGCCCAGGGCGGCCGGAACGGCCAGTTGCCGCAGCGCGACGCCGGTGACGATGTCCACACACTTGCCATACTCGGGCTTCGCCGTCCCGGCCATGATCCCGGCGATCTCCCGGAACTGCCGTCGGACTTCGAAAACGATCGCCTGCGCGGCGACGCCGACCGCGTTCATCAAGAATGAGGTGAAGAAGAACGGGAGCACCGCCCCCACCACCAGCCCCGTCACGACCAGGGGGTTATCGATCTGCAGGTGGGAGGTGAAGGCGCTCCACGCGAGGTCGGGGGAGACCTGCCAGAGCGACGGATAAGCGTACTGGGCGGCCGCGAACGTGTAGGCGGCGAACAGGGCGAGCGCCGCGAGGACCGCGGACCCGATCGCGTAGCCCTTCGTGACCGCTTTGGTCGTGTTGCCGACCGCGTCGAGCGGATCGGTCACGGCCCGGGCCTCCGGCGGGAGGTTCGCCATCTCGGCGATCCCGCCCGCGTTGTCGGTGATCGGCCCGAAGGCGTCGATCGAGATGATCATGCCCGTCACGGCCAGCATGCTCGCGGCGGCGAGGCCGATCCCGTACAGGCCGAGCTCGGCGTTCACCTGGATCGAACCCCAGGCGCCCGTCCAGCCCACCGCGGCGTACGAACCGAGGATCGCGCTCACGATCACCAGGCCCGGAAGCCAGGCCGACTGCAAGCCGACCGACAGGCCGGTGATCACGGTCGGACCGGCGCCGGCCTGCGAGGCATCGGCGATCCGACGCACGGGCGAGTACTTCGACGAGGTGTAGTAGTCGGTGATCACGACGATCAGGATCATGACGACGAGCCCGATCACTGTCGCGATGAAGATGCCGGGGTTCCCGCCCATGAACAGAGCATCGAGCACGAAGAGGCCGATCACCCCGACGGCCGTCGTTACGCCGAGGCCCTGGTAGAGGGCCCCCATGATGGAGCCCCCGGGGCGCATCCGAACGAACATCGCTCCGACGATCGTGGCGACGATGGCCCAGGCGCAGACGATGAGCGGGTACAGGATGGCATTGGGGAACTGCGTCGTCACCGGCGCGATGAGGAAGGCGAGCAACATCGCCGCCACCGCCGTCACGACGTACGTCTCGAACAGGTCGGCGGCCATCCCGGCACAATCGCCGACATTGTCCCCCACGTTGTCGGCGATCACGGCCGGGTTGCGCGGGTCGTCCTCAGGGATTCCGGCTTCGACTTTCCCGACGAGGTCCGCGCCGACGTCCGCCCCCTTGGTGTAAATGCCACCCCCGACCCGGGCGAACAGGCTCATCAGCGACGCGCCGAAGAGCACGCCCACCATCGACAGGACGTCCCCGCCGAACCCGGCGTAGAACCCGACCAGCTCGAGCAACGCGAGGCCCGCCACCGACATGCCGGTGACCGACCCGCCCTGGAAGGCGTAGCGCATCGTGGCCGCCAGGTCGCCCTTGCGAGCATGGGCGGCGGTTCGCACGTTGGCGCGGACCGATACGAGCATCCCGACGGCCCCCGCCAGCGCGCTCCCGCCCGCGCCGGCCAGGAACCCGATCGAAAGCTTCCATCCCTCGTCGAAGTTCCCGATCCCGGCGTAAGCGACCGCGATCAGGGCCGCGAGCACGACGGCGACGGCGAAGACGGCGGTGTACTCCCGCCGTAGGAAGGCCTCCGCCCCCTCGCGGATCGCCGCGGCGATCGTCCGCATCTTCTCATCGCCCTCCTCTTCCCGCAGGACCAGGACGGTCTGGACCCCCGCGTAGGCGAGGGACAGCAGGCTCGCCAGCAGAACGATGAGCTCGATCTGCCCGGTCGATAGGTCGGTCATGGTGGTGCCGGCGGGACTGGACGCCGTTCACCGGGCGCGATATTAAAGTGCTCGGGTCCCCGGTCGACGGAGCGCCGCCGACGGGCGTGCGGCTCGGAGCGCCGACGGGGTCAGTCCGTCCCGCCGCTTCCGGGCGGCCGACTTGGCCTTCGCATGACGAGAACGACGACCAGCAAGATCACGGCGACGCCGGCGACGCCGACGCCGACCAGGGCTTCGGTTCCGAGCGGGGGGCCCCCCGAACCCCCGCCCGGAGTCCCGGAACCGCCATGGGCGGTCACGTCGACGGTGACCGAGGCGCTCTGAACGGTGATCCCGTCCGCGTCAGTCGCCGCTGAGGAGATCGTGAACGTCCCCGCTTGCGTCGGCTGGAACGTGAAGTTCGCGTCGGAACTACCCGGGCCCAGCGACGCGTCGTTGACGAACCAATGGTAGAAGAACGGGGCGACACCGCCGAGCACGTTGGTCGTGAACAAGAGGGAATCGCCCACCTGGATCGAAGGGACCGGTGAGTTCGTCGGGTTGGCGAATTGCAACATCGCCTGTCCGATCGGCTCCACGACGAGTCGCGTGAAATTGGCCGCCGTCACCCCCAAGGCGTCGGTCAGGCTCACATTGACCGTCACGGGGCCGGCGCTGCTCGGGTCGTAGCTGAACGCCATCGGGCAGACCGTTCCCGGCCCGATCGGGACCCCATTCGCGAACCATGCGCACCGCACGGGAGCGGCGCCCCCGGTCACGGCGATCGACAGGTTGGTGGGCCGGCCGACGTCGAAGATCGCTGGGGCCGCGTGGACCGAAACCACGGGGTCGGGGTGAACGGTCCAACTCAACGTCGCGGCGGGGGCGGCCTGCCCATAGACGCCGACGAGGACGATGGAGACCGAGAACGTACCGGCGGCCTTCGGCGAACAAGTGAGTGTGTACGCCGAAGTCGTCGGGGAACAACCGGGAGGCAGTCCGATCCAGGTAGCCGAGAAGGGCGCACCGAACCCGAGCGATCGGACCGAAACGGTCGCGGGCTGGCCTACGTCGGTCTCCAGCGCGGACGGACGAAGGCTGGCCGCGTCGGTGTATTGCGCGCTGTCGACGAGGACGGCGGCCTGGTCGGTGGTGAGATCGGCGGGGGTCAACTGGGAGGTCACCGTGTGGTTGTACCATGCGCCGAGGGGCGCCGCGACGTCGAGGGAGCGGTACACCTTGGTGTTGTTCGACCAGAAGGTCGTGATCTTCAGAATCATGGCGGCGCTCGGACTGATCTCCTCCTCCTCGCCGACGTACGTCCCGTTGGCGGTCACGTTGTCGTTCGAGTACGACGCGGAAACCGTTCGGATCCCGTGGCTGGAGACCGAGGTATCCGTGTGGGTCAAGTTCCAATTCTGGAATAGCTCGTACATCGTGTAGGTGATGTTCCCGAAGATCGGATATCCCCCGCCCGTCGTCGAGCTCTGCTTGAACACCTGCCCGGCGACGAATCCGATCGAGGGCGTGCTCGAAGAATTACGCCAGGTGGAGCCTTCCGGGGACACGATCGATTCCTGAAACGACGTCCGGGCGGTCACGAACGCCCCGCTCGCGTTCTTCGCCGGGAATACCGGGAACGCCGCGGAGAACGTCTCATTGGTCCACGAGGTAACTGCTTCGCTGCCCCCGTAGAGGTTCAACGCGCTCGCATAGGAATACGATCGGGTGACCGACTCCGTCGGAGTTCCACCGGAACTACCGTTCGAGTAGACCACGCCCGGGGCCGGGTCCGACGTTAGCGAGGCGCTGAGGATGCTCGAATTCGTGTAGAGCAGCAAGGAACCGGCGACGAACCAGTTGCTACCACGCCCGAGCCCGAGGACCGACGCATTGAAGGTGTGGGTCCCCTCGATCAGACCTAACGCCGCGGTCACGTCGACCTGATAGGGGACATTGTTGGCGGTATACGCGCCGGTCACCGGGTCCCAAAGGAAAAGGTCCAGCCCACCGGTGTTGACGTATTCGAACGGCTGGATCGTCGCCAGCGGGGAGCCGTCGACGGTGATCCCCACCGCGCGGTACGCCGGTTGGCTGGCGTACCAGAACTCGTCGGCCCCACCCCCCGAGAACCCGTAGGAGTAGACTTCCAGCGTGGCGTTCTGGACGTCCTGCGGGATCGTGACGTTGGTCGAGGCGGCCGGCCGAGTCCCGGAGAGCGAGGTGAACGGCCAGACCGGGACGACCTGGTCGGGGACCACCGGCGCGGGGGCCCCGGTGGGAACCGGGTAGAAGGATAGGGAGACGCTGATCACGAAGTGTCCCGTCACGACCGCCGAGCCGAGCACGAACTGGAAGGCGACGGTTCGCGAGAACAGCGCGGAATACTCGTTCAGGTCCTTGAGCACGGTCCAGGTGTACATCTCCGGAGTGGTTCCGAACAGGACGGGCACGCCGTTCACCGTGGCGTGGTAGGAAGAGTCGTAGACCTGCGGCGCGATCGACCCCGTGTAGTTGAGAAGGATGAGGGCCCAGGGTCCGGCGGGGGCCGTCACGTTGAGGGTCGGGGTGCACGAGGGCGGGCAGTTGAGGCTCGTGGCCACGACGAAGGTGGTCGGCCGGGTGGACGGAATGGCCGGAGAAGGGGTTTCGAATACGTCAGAAGAGGGCGAAGACGCGGACGGTATCGGTCCCGCCGAGGACGCGGTGCCCGCCGGGTTCGGACCCGTCGGCCTCACGGAGGGCAGGGCCGCGTTGGCAAGGGCCCCGGCAACGAGGTCCCCCCGCGGGGTCGGATTCGCCGGGTGAATCAGTATCCCCATCGGGGCGTGGGAGGCCGCCGCCGACGGGCCCGGCGGGACGGCCAGGATGAGCACCAGCAGCAGTACGGTGGGAACGACACGGGCGAGGAAGGACCCGGCCATTCCTCGTACCAAGGGGCCGGGCGTACTTATCGGCTCCCGCGAGCCCGGGGAGCGCTTTCGGCGGACGACCCCCGCGGGCTCGGAGCGGGTGGCGGATCGTTCGTGCCAGCTTCTAGGGTTCGAATCTCCGTTCTGCGAGGTTCGACCGGACCTCGGTGAGGAACGCCTCCGGGGTCAAGGTCCGTTGTCCCTTCTTCCCGTGGGTGCGAACTGCGAGCGCCCCGGTGCTCGCTTCGGCGTCCCCGATCACCGCGACCCAGGGGACCTTTTCGAGTTCGGCTTCCCGCACCCGTTTCGACAGCGTTTCGGAGCTCGCGGACAGGTCGGCGCGAAGGCCCTTCGCCGCCAACCCTCGGACGGTCTGCTGGGCGAGCGGTTCATGACGGTCGGCCACGGGCAGTATGCGAACCTGGACCGGGGAGAGCCACGGTGGAAGGCGACCGGCGCAGTGTTCCAGTAGGACCCCGAGGAACCGTTCCCAGGTCCCGAGGATCGTGCGATGGATGACGATCGGAGTGTGCATCTGGCCGTCCGCGCCCTGGTAGGCGAGGCCGAATCGGGCGGGGATCTGGTAGTCGAGCTGGATCGTTCCGGTCTGCCAAGGGCGGCCCAGGCTGTCGCGGACGTGGATGTCGATCTTGGGCCCATAGAAGGCGCCCTCCCCGGCGGAGATCCGATATTCGACGTTCGAGGCCTTCAGGGCGCGCTCGAGCGTCGCCTCGGCGCGGTCCCATTGGGCCGCCTCCCCCAGGAAGTGGGTCGGACGGGTCGATAGCTCGTAGCTCCATCCCAGGCGGAACGTGGTGAACGCCCGCGCGATCCAGGCGAGGAGCTTCGCGACCTCGCCCTCGATCTGCTC
This sequence comes from Thermoplasmata archaeon, assembly GCA_035945215.1. Lineage (GTDB taxonomy): Archaea > Thermoplasmatota > Thermoplasmata > Lutacidiplasmatales > UBA184 > Lutacidiplasma. The sequence continues at coordinate 218,570 of DASZAJ010000001.1, read as the reverse complement.
CTCCGCGACGAATAGATGCGCGTCGTCCTGCACCATTTCCCGGACCCGCGTGAGGCCGTGCAGCGTGCCGCTGCGCTCGAGTCGATGGAGGGGGGCGAACTCGGCGAGGCGCATCGGAAGGTCCCGGTAGCTGCGGGAGCTCGAACGGAAGATCAGCATCGATCCGGGGCAGTTCATCGGCTTCACCCCGTACGCGCGTCCGTCCGCTTCGGTGAGGAAGATGTTCTCCCGATAGTGGTCCCAGTGGCCGCTCGTCTCGAACACCGATTGCGCGAACATCAAGGGCGTGCGGACCTCCTGGTAGCCGTCCTCCTGGAAGTGCTCGGTCACGAAGCGCTCCAGCTCGCGCACGACGACCATGCCCTTCGGCAGCCAGAACGGAAAGCCGGGGGCCTCGTCCATGAACATGAACAACCCGAGGCGCGGGCCCACCACCCGGTGATCGCGCGCCTCCGCCTCAGCCCTCAACTTCAGGAACGTGTCGAGTTCGCCTTTCGACGGGAACGCCACCCCGCGGACCCTCTGACGGGATTCCGCGGCGGCGCCCTCCCCCACCGCGATCCCCGAAACTCCGAACAAGTGGACCCCGCCCAGCCAACCGGTATGGGGTACGTGGGGGCCGCGACAAAGGTCGAGAAACTTCCCCGTTCGGTAGAAGGAGACGCGCTCTCCCTCGGGCACCTCGGACAGGTAGGCGAGCTTGTGGCGGTTGGAGGCGACCCAGGCTCTGGCCTCCTCCTTGGACACTTCGACTCGCTCGAACGGCTCCCGGGCTTGGACGGACCGGGCGGCGAGTTCCCGGATGTGGGCCAAATCCTCCGGGACCAGCGGCCGAACGTCAAAGTCGTAGTAGAAACCCTCCTCCGTGGGGGGGCCCGAAGTGGGAAGGGCCGAGGGGATCAGCTCCGTCAGGGCTTTCGCGACCAGGTGCGCGGCCGAATGCTGGACGATCTCCCGGCCGGCCGGATCGGAAAAGCGGATCGGGGCGAGGGTCCCCGACCGGTCGATCGGCCGGGCTAGGTCGACGGGTCGGCCATCCCAACTCGCCGCCAGGTATCCGGGGAACTCCTGGACCCGCCAGGCCCGCAGGACATCTCCGACGGTGCTCCCCGGAGCGACGGATCGATGGACCCCGTCGGGGAGTGCGACGTCGACCGCGTCGGCGGAACCCATACGGGTCGCCGACCGCTATGCGGTAGTAAAGGCTTCCCGGCGCGACGCACCGTCGGGCGCGTCAAAGGCGACCCCCGGGCGGCGATCAGCCCGCCCATTATTCATCACCGGTCAGCTGGTTCTAGGTCTCATCATCTCGCGCGCCGGGGGATTGCCGGGCAAAGGAACTCCAAGGGGAACCCTCGCGGGTGGTTAGAAGGTCGCCCCCGAGATGGAAGATGCCGCCGATGGCCCCGCTATCGAGGAGTCGGTCGGTGTCGGCGGCCGAGAAAACCCCGCCCACCCAGGTGGGACCCGACCGGGCAATCGAGCGCACCTCGCCCCAATCGATCGTTCCGTCCCGGGGGGCAAGGATCAATTCCCGGGGCCCGGCCTGGCGGATCCTCTCCGCGACCTCGGGGGCCGGCCGACCCTTCCATCCGTCGGCGAGGGAGCTCACCTGGCCCTGTCGAAGCTCGATCTCGAACGCGAGCTCCTGGGAAAGGTTCCAGGCGCGTTCCAGTTCGGCCGCGTCCCGCAGCGTGGACGAGCTCAGCACGACGCGGGACGCGCCGGTGACCAGGGCGTCAATGGCTTCGTCCGCCGTCCTCGCTCCGGCATCCAGCCACATATCGGTGTCCCGGGCGATCTCTTGCAGGTAGTCGAGCTGGGGCCGGTTCTCCTCCACCCCATCGAGGTCGACCACGTAGATGCGGCCGAATCGGGAGGTCAGCGAGTCGACGACGTCAAAGATCTCATACTCGGCGCCTTCCGAATTGCGGGCGACCGCGGGGGCGCCCTCCCCCGGGACGAGGACCTGGCCCTGCCGGAGCAGGAGACAGGGCATCAGCGCGGGCCGACGATCTTGCGCTCCGACCGGCGCCGACGATCGCAGCCGCCCCGCCGACATGCCCGCGCCGAGGCAAGCGGAGGTATCCCCTTTGCCATCGGAATCGCGCCGGCGCGGCTCGGGGTAAGATTATCGCCCGGTGGGGTGTGGCCCGGAGGCTAGGAGGCGGAGGGCAGCCGACGGCAGCGATGACTGGCAACAGCACGCCGCTGAGGAAAGTCCCCGCTCCGAGGACCACGGGGGCGGATGGGAGTCCGCCGGGTGAGAGCCCGAGCTCCGGAGCAGAAACGACACAGCCCGCCGGCGCGAGGATGGCGTTGCGCCGGAGGACCCGGCGGGATATGATGAAACGGCCGTCTCCCCGGGAGCAAGCCCTGAGTGACGGGATGAGGAGGTCCTCTGTCCGTCGAGGAGAGCGCGGAGTCGAATGCTGCCTGAAACAGAACGGGGCTTACTACCGCCACCTGGCCCGGCCGCCGTAATACGGCGGCCGGTTACGCGTAGTCCGCCCCCTGATACCGATCGACGAAGCTCGCCCGCCCGTTCGGGTGCGATCCTCCAATCGATGGAACCAGAGTTTCCCGACATGGGACGGGGCCGGACATCCGAACTCGCCTGGGGGTTCAATATTCGACGCACAAACGCTTCGCTGAGCGACACAATTCGGGATTCCTAGCGGGCCCGAATTTTCCCTCGCCTTATCCCCCCGCGTTCCCTATCGGCCCCGGGCGAGGCGACTCCCGATATGGCGAACAGAAGGACCGTGGGGGCGGGCATTCTCCTGCTCGGGCTCGGTCTGGGCCTGATCGCCATTGCCATAGTCCCGGAGATTGGGGTACCGCTCGCGATCGTCGGCTTCATCGTCGTCGTCCTCGGGGCGAGCGCAAGCTCCACCAACCCACAGGCGGGGGGCCGTGCCCCCATTATCGCTCTGGACGCTCCAGTGCCAGCCCCTCCTGCGAATCCCGGAGGTTTCCACATGGCGGTCCAATTGGACGCTGAACCCTTGATCGCGCCCCACACGCGGCGCGTTCGCCGGTGCCGCTACTGCCAATCGGTCTCATCGGAAGCGGTCGACCGATGCCCCCGTTGCGGAGCGTCGTTTTGACGGGGGATGGTTGACGAGGGTGCCAGAGTGGATCCTTCGGACGGTCTTAGAACTGCGGTAGGTCCTCGGGCGATGCTCGACCAGTCGAATCGGGCCGCCGGCGGGTCGGGAGCGCGCGCCGCGCCCGTATTGAATTGCAGGTTCCATTCCGACCCTCTTTGACCTTGCCCCGGCGTCGCCATGCTCCCAAATCCGCAGTGAAGCTCGCCTACCGGGGCCGTCCTCGCCGGAAGGCGGGGAGGGTGGACAGATCAGTCCCAGCCCGCGGGGTCGTCCCAACCCGGGGGGACCGGCGCCGGAGGCAGGCCACTCGCGGGGCTTCGGATCGGATCCGCGCTCCTGTCGCTGCGTGGCCTCGGCGGAGGCGGTGGGGGTCGGCCCGGGAACCATGCGATTACGAGAGCGACGCCGATCCCAACGGCCGCGATCGCTCCCCAGACCGGCAGCAAGGAGACCAGGCGGTTCAGGTCCCATCCGGAGGGAGCGGGATCGACGTGCGTGACGAGGTTCCGTACGACGCTCCCCCCGACGGAATCGCTCACTTGGAGCCGGATTGTGAAATTCCCCGGTCGGTCGAAGGAATGGCCCGGGTCCGACCCCGATCCCGTGGTACCGTCGTCAAATTCCCACGCGTAGGTGTAAGGGCTGGTGCCCTCCCCAACCAATGCGGAGAAAGTAACGGGCGACCCCACAACGACTGGGCCCTCCGGGGGGACGATGGAAACGACCATCGCAGGGTTGACGTCTACCGAGCGTACGCCGGAGGTCACGGCGAATCCGTTGGAATCGGTAACGGTGACCGAGACGTTGAACCGTCCGGATTGGGTCGGAGCGCAATGGTCCGAGGCGTTGACGCCCGCGCAGCCGGGCAATCCCGCCCAGACGTAGGCGTAGTGGCCCGAACCCCCCGTGACGTACGCGGTGCCGTTCAGAGGAACCCCCACGTCTCCCGTCGCCGGCACGAAAAGCGGCGGGGTGACCCGGGGATCTGTGGCAATGTTGAGTAGGGTCGACCCGGAGGCCGCCGACTCGCCGTTGAGGTCGGTCACGGAGAGGCCCACGGAGTATGCCCCGATACCGACCGCTACGCAGTCGAGGACCGGGCCGTTGCTGGGAGCGCAAGTAAGCTCGAGGGGCAGAACCCCGCCCCAGTTCCACTGGAAGCTGCCAATCCCGGCACCCGGGCTAGCGATCGAGGCGGTAAATGCGACGGCCTGACCGAGGTCGAGATTGGTCCGATTCGCGATCGCTTGGTTGAGCGCCGGCGCCCGGTAGACGACGAACACGAGCGACCCGCTCCGGGCGACGAACCCCGAAGCGTCTCCCACCGAAACAGAGACCAGATACGTCCCTGGGGTGGCGAGATTCGTGCAGCTGATTGTGGATTGGTTGGCGCCGCATTGGCCGGGCAAGCCCGACCAGTCGATCCGGTACCCGCCGGTCCCCCCGGCGGGTCGTGTCGTGAACGCCACCGATTGGCCTACATCCGCGGAAGTGCGATTCGCCGAAGGGGTCGGCGCGCTGGGGTCGGGGATCACGGTCACCGGAGTGGTCGCCGCGGCCTGATTGCCGAGTTGATCGAAGACGGTCACCTGGGCGACATAGGTGCCCTGGACCGCGTACGCGTGGGAGATGTTCGGGCCCGCTGGCCGAGCGGAGGCTCCGTCACCGAACTGCCACGCGTAGTCCACGTACGGACCCTTTCCCCCCACCGCGCTGGCGGAGAATATGAACGGCTCCTGGGCATCGGTGCTCGTCGTCGAGCTCGAGAGCCTCGCCGAAAGGTCGGTCTGGACATAGAACGATCCGACCCCGGTGGCGAGGGCCGAGTTTCGGTCGGCAGCGACGATGCCGTACCACCCCGCGCGGATCAGCGGGACATCGAAGGTGCAGTTGAACGAACCGTTCATCGGGACCGCTCCGGAGCAGACTGGTCCACCCCCCGGAAGCCAGGACTCCACCACGTTCAGGCCTCCGGAAAATGGTCGCACCGAGGCGGTCACGAGCATGCCCGGGAGAGCCCCCGACGGTTCGAAGCCGATCGGCAGCAGTGAACCCCGGGTCGCGAAATATTGATCCGGCCCCACCGTGAGGTTCACCCAATCCGAACCCGAAGAAGTTCGCACGTCCAGGGCGTATCGCCCGGGAAGGAACGTCACGTTCAGCGCCCCACCCCGGTACGCAACGGAATACCCGTTGATCGAAAGGCTCCCCTGGCTGGGAAGGCTGGTGGCGTTGAGGGTCGCTACGGTTCGGCGGTCATAAAGGCCGGTAAGGTTGCCGGGCCCGGCGAGGACAATCGCTCCGGGGGCTCCATCTAAGGCCGTTGGGGACACCCGAACCACAACATTCGAGATCGATTCGGCCGTGTCGGCCCCGAAGTTGAAGGCACATGGGACCGCCGCCAGATTGTGGCCATTGTACTCCTCGAGGCCAAGGGTCAGGTTCGAGGCGACATCGCTGGTGGACGACCCTCCACCCGGGCCTCCCAAGATCCATTCGGCATCGAAGTACGCGCCGGCCGGGGGCGACGAATTCCCCTGCACGAGAAACCCGGAGGAAGACCAGCCGCGGGCCCAAGGGAACGTTACATTGTCGAAGGTGATCCAACCGGACCCATCGTTGTACTCAAACCCCACATGGGTGGACCCGGCGATCGTGCTTGCGACCACCTGGGCGGAGACGTTCGTCGGATAGGCAAGCTGGACGTTGCTGCCGGGAAGCGAGCTACTTGCCACGTCGGCGTAGTAGGCCGAGCTTCCCCCGAGCGGGAATATCGTACCGTTACCCTGCACCGAATTGGAGGGGAGGCTGAGGGAGCCGCTCGAAAGGTTCCAGACGTTATCGATGAAAGTGAGGCCGGAAACGCTCGTGTTGAGGTACGGTACGTCTTGGATCCAGTAGTCAACGGACTGGGAACCCCGGGTGAGCACGAGGACCACGTTCAGCTGGAATGTGACCGAGTACTCGTCGATGGGGGCGCCGTACGTCGAAATCGATCGAATCTGGGCCGTCCCGAGAAATCGAGGGGTCGAATAGCTATAGGAGGTCCCCGAACCGTTTAGGCCGAAGTCGGCGATCCCCATGGGCGCTGGTTCCGCTCCGAACGCGAGAGCGGGAGGCGAACCGGCGGATTCGCTCAGTCGCCCCAGCGCCGAGAGCCCAGATCTCACGGGGGGGTGGGGAAGCCACTTGCCCTCGGGTGTGCGCAGCTCCCCGGCAATGCTCGAGCCAACCGACGTCTCCGGCCCCGATTTGGTGACCGAAGGCAATCCCTGGATGCCCCCGGACGACGCCGCGCTTGCGCGCGCGGGGAGCGGGGCTGGGCTCGGAACGGGGCGGAGATGCCCGACCATCGGCGGTCCCACATGCGATGGGCCCGATGCGGACCCCGGGCCCGGTGCCAGGAGGATTCCGAGTGCGAAAATCGCGCCGATGATAGTCTGGACTTGCATCGTGACGACCGACGTGGCTCTCGAGGATGGACGGGTCTCATTTACCTTCTGAGACTACGCCCGGTCGACCGTTGCCTACCGTTCTCACCGGCCACCTCGTCCTCCGAGGACGACCCAACAGGTCCGGCTCGGGATCGCACCGCTCAGAGAGGCACCGGTCGGTCCCGCAGGCCTTTAAGGGGTCCACCCTGTCGACGGCCTGATGGGTCTCAAGGGGAGGGATCTGATCTCGATCCGGGACCTCTCTCGTGACGAGATCGATGAGGTACTCAAGGCGTCACGGAAAATGCTCCCGTACGCGGAGGGGTCGAAGGTCGGCCACCAACTCGAGGGCAAGATCCTGACCCTCGCCTTCTTCGAACCGTCGACCCGGACCCGGCTTTCCTTCGAGACCGCCATGGCCCGCCTTGGCGGCCGCAGCGTTACGATCTCCGACCCGTCGGCGACGTCGATGCGCAAGGGCGAGACGCTGTACGACACGATCCGAGTGATCGGTCAGTACGGGGACGGCGTGGTCCTCCGCCATCCGAACGAGGGGGCCGCCCGCCTCGCAGCCCAAGCATGCGACCGACCGGTCATCAACGCCGGAGACGGGGCCGGCCAACACCCGACCCAGACCCTTGTCGACCTCGCGGCGATCGAAGAACGGCACGGCACGCTTCGGGGCCTTCAGGTGGTCCTGCTCGGGGACCTCAAGTACGGCCGGACGGTCCACTCGCTCGCGCGAGCGCTCGCCCTCTTCGGCAGTTCCCTCATCCTTTCCTCCCCCGCCGCCCTTTCCATGCCCGAGGAGGTCCGCGCGGACCTCGACCGGGCCGGGGCGAAGGTCCACGAGGAACCCGACGTGGCGCGGTCGCTTCGGAACGCGGATGTACTCTACGTGACCCGGATCCAGCGGGAGCGCTTCGGGGACGAAGGGGAGTACGCGAAGGTCGCCGGGTCGTACCGGGTCGATCCCGCGCTCCTCGCGTCGGCGAAGGATCGTTTGGTCGTCCTCCACCCACTGCCCCGCACCGGGGAGATCAGCCCCGCGGTCGACGCGACCCCGCACGCGGCGTACTTCCGGCAGGCGTTCCTCGGGGTGCCGGTCCGGATGGCCCTTTTGTCCCTCATCCTCGCGGGGAAGGCGGCATGACCGCCCTGCGAGAGCTCAAGCTCACGCCGATCAAGAACGGAACGGTCATCGACCACATCGGCAACGGCCTCGCCCTCGATGTCCTGCGGATCATCGGTATCGACGAGATCGACCGCAGTTCCACGGTCTCCGTCGCCCTGCACGTCCGCAGCCAGAAGATCAGCTGGAAGGACATCGTCAAGGTCGAGAACATGGAGTTGTCGGCGCGCAAGGTCAACGCGATCGCCTTGATCGCCCCCACGGCGACGATCTCCATCATCCAGGAGTTCCGGGTCCGCGAGAAACATGCGGTCGCGTTACCGGACCGGATCTTGGGCGTCCTGCGGTGCCCGAACCCGAGCTGCATAACCAACCAGCGGGAGCCGGTCGAGAGCGATTTCGAGGTCGCCGCGCGCAAGCCGGTCGTATTGCGCTGCGCCTACTGCGAACGGATCGTCGAGGACTTCCTCCCGAACCTCGCCTAACGGGGAGGGAGCGGCCGCACGGACCTCGACATGGCTTCGCTACCGGCGCTCGGGGCGGTCTTCGCGGTCATCGGCCTCATCGAACTCGTCGATCGGACGAACTTCGCGCTGATCGGGCTGGCCGCGCGAAAGAGCGGGCTGGCGACCTGGACCGGGGCGGCTGTTGCCTTCCTCGTGACCTCGGCAATCGCCGTCGGCATCGGCACCGTCTTGCTCCGGCTCCTGGCGGCGGACCTGCACTACGTGCAGATCGCCGGCGGGATCTTCATCCTGGGCTACGCCGCGTTCCTCGCGAGCCACCCGTCCGAGTCGCGATCGCCCCCGGCCGCCCGATCGGCGTTCGCCACGGCCTTCCTGATGATCCTGTTGCTCGAGTTGGGCGACACCACGATGATCCTCCTCGTGCTGTTCACCGGTTCGTCCGGCGATCCGCTCGGCATCTTCCTCGTTGGATCGGCCGCCCTCCTCCTGGTGGCCGGTTCCGCCTGCTTCATCGGCGCCCGGCTCGGGGAGCGTGTTGAACCGAAGTCCCTGGAGCGGGCGGTGATCGTGATCCTCGTCATCGTCGGTATCCTGACGATCTTGATCGCCGTCGATCCGGGGCTGTTCCCGACCTTCCTATAGCCCGCTCGACCGACGGGCGCCGCCGGCGTCGCCCCCGCTTTCGTCCCGGCGGAGCTTCGCCTTCGGGCGGGGTCTCGTCCGCCGGCCGCGGGGCGATCCAGAACCGGGGTTTCGGCCCGAAGCCCCGGGAGAAGCATCGTCCAGAGGTGGGATTTTTATGCCGGGCCTCGGTGGGCCGCCGATGGCGAAGGTTCGGGCGACGGCCCGTCGTTCCTTGCTCCGCAAAAGCGTCCAACCGGTCGACGTCCGAGCCGTGCATGGCTCGGGCGAACTCCTCACCGCGTTCCAGGGCACCTCGATCCAGGCCCGGAACCTCGGACGATGCTTGGCGGTCTGGGAGAACGCGCTCACCGATCCGAAACGTCCGACCATCCTGATCGGCCTCGCTGGGCCGCTGATCGCGGCGGGGCTACGAAAGGTCCTGCGGGACCTCATCGATTGGGGGCTCGTCGACGTGGTCGTCTCGACCGGGGCGGTCCTCTATCAGGACATCTACCAGACCGTCGGGGGTCAGCACTGGGTCGGTTCGCCGGGGGCGAACGACGTCGAACTGCGACGCCTTTACCTCGACCGAATCTACGACACCTACGTCGACGAGCTCAAGTTCGAGGAGACCGACCGCGCCATCGGTCGGGTCACGGAGCAGTTCCCGCCCCGCCCGGCCTCGTCCCGGGAGTTCCTCGAGTTCCTGGGCCGTCGTTTCCCCGATCCCGCCTCCCTGGTGGCGACCGCCGCCCGCCGCGGCGTGCCGGTCTTCTCGCCGGCCTTGATCGATAGCTCGATCGGGATCGGCCTGACGTTGCATTACCAGCGCAACCGAGGGAAACCCCGGTTCATGCTCGACGCGGTCCGGGATAACTACGAGCTCGTCCAGATCCTCGCCCATTCCCCCCGTACCGCGGTGATCTACGTCGGCGGAGGGACGCCGAAGAACTGGATCAATGACGGGATCGTGATGGCGAACTACGCGTTCGGCCGGGAGGGCGAGGGCCACTACTACGCCCTGCAGATCACCACGGACGTGCCCCATTGGGGAGGGCTCTCCGGCAGCACCCTCGATGAGGCCCAGTCCTGGGGCAAGATCTCCCCCACGGCGACCCGGGCGATGGCCCACCTCGACGCCTCGATCGGACTCCCGCTCCTGGTGGGGGCCCTGTGGGACCGTCGCAAGGTCTGGCAGCCCCGTCGGAGACTCCGGTTCGAGTGGACCGGGGACCAGGTTTCCCGGGTGGTCCGATAGGCGCGCTTCCGCGCCTCGACCCATCCACCATCCTATAATCCCGTCCCCGGGATCTCGTTCGGATGGCGATCGCCCGACCCGGAGGGAACCGGATCCCCCCCGGTCAGGTGCTGACCCGCGGTTTCCCGATCCTGCACGCCGGGACCGTCCCCGAGGAGCTCGATCGGGAGAGCTGGCGACTCGCCGTACACGGGGCGGTCCGCCAACCGTTCGAACTGAACTTTGCCGGGCTATTGGACCTCCCTCAGGCCGAAGAGACCGTGGACATCCATTGCGTGACGAGCTGGACCAAGCTCGACACCCGTTGGAAGGGAGTTGCGTTCCAAACGATCTCCGAGCGCGCCCAGCCGACCGAGGACGCCCGATATGTGGTGATGGAATGCGAGCAAGGGTTCACCACCTCCCTTCCGCTCGCCGTCCTGCTCGAGGAGGGCGTCATGCTATCGCATGGCTATGATGGACAACCCTTGGCGGCCGAGCACGGGGGACCTGTCCGGATGCTGGTCCCCCAGCGGTACTTCTACAAGAGCGCCAAGTGGCTGCGCGGGCTGAAGTTCGTGGCCGAGGACGAACCGGGCTTCTGGGAGGTCCGGGGCTACTCCAACCTGGCCGATCCTTGGAAGGAGCTCCGCTACGAGGTCGACGACGTACGGGAGATCCACGCCATGCGGAAGCGCTCGCTGTTCCGCCCCATCGTGCGACGATGAGGCGTGGTGGCCCTAGACAGAGAAGACGTCAAGTATTCCGCCCGACCGGACTAGCTGCGTCGTAGGGATGGAATAAGGATTCTTATATTAGTGCGCATTTGCCCGTATGAATACGGGTCGATTAATCGCCCCAAGTTATACGACCTTCCTTCAAAACCATTTAATAACCAAAATCCGCCCCGTTCCCTCGGAGGTGACCCGCAAATGTACCTGCCCGTTGTTCCGCCCCTGCCCCGCGACCAGCTGTAAACGTCCCTAGGCTGAGAGGGGGGGTGTTCACCCCCCCTCCGCCTGCTCGGCCTGTGACGGGAGCCGAACCGCTCCGGAGGCCGAGCCACCCGACCCCTGCGCTTCCAGTGCCTCGATCTTCGGATTCGATTCCGTCGCCATCTGGTCCACCCACCACTGCATACCCATCTTGGAGGCGAGCTGTACCGCGGCACGGTACTCCGATCGGGCCAAGCTGGCCTCCCCTTGGGCGGTGTACACCTCTGTGAGGTAGGAGCGGGCGAAGACCAGCGAATCGGACTCGGGGAGCCGTCCGAGCACCAGCACGCTGCGCTCGGCGTGCTCCCGGGCTTGGACCAGCTTGTTCTGCCGCAGCTCCCCGGCCGCCAGGGCCGCGAGGGTGTGGCCCAGGACCGTCTCGTTCCCCAGGCGCTCGGCCAACCCGATCGCGTCGCGGGCGAACTCGCCGGCCTCCTCGAACTTGCCCGCCTCCACGTTCATCGCCACGAGTCCGCTCAGGGTGTAGATGAGCTCGTTCAGGTGCCCCTTGGCCTCGGTCTCGGCCCGGATATTGCGCATCTCGAGATCGGCGAGGTCGGCTTTGCCCATCTCCTGGTACGCTCGGGCCCGGACCAGCAGCAGGTTGAACACGAGCTCCATCTGACCGGACGAGCGGGCCTGGGGCAGCCCTCGCTCGACCATCTGGAGGGCGACCTCGTGGGCGCCGCCGATCGAGGCCTGCCGGGACCACCGGGCCAGGGCTTCGAGGGCGACGTCAGCCTGTCGGTCCCGCCGCGACTGGTCGTAGCACGCCTGGAACATCTCCCGGGCCTTTGCGAGCTCCCCCCGGGCCTCGACGAGGCGGGCCTCCTGGAACTGGGTCAGCGCCCGCAACCGCTTCGTCGCCGGGGCATTGCGCGTCGCCTCGTCCAGGGTGGTGCGGGCCCCTTCGAGCTGCCGAAGACGGATCTGGAGCTCCACGATCTTGAGCTGGCATTCCGCCCGCGTCCGCTTGTCCTCGCCGGAGTCGGCGCTCGCCCGCCGCAGCAGGAGGATCGCCTCGGAATACTCCGAGTGGGCCCTCAACAGCTCGGCTTCGACCTGCAGCGCCCGCAGGCGGCCCGGGCCCAGCGGCATCGCGAGGGTCATGTGGTTGAGCGCGTTGCGAAGGGCGTCGGAGTATCCGAGCGAGAGGATCTTGCGCTCGTCGTGGGTGAGGATCTCGGCAGCGCTCCTCCAATCCTCGCCGGCGACCAGATGGAGGAACCGCTCTCGGACCATGTCCGACCGGTGGCTGCGGCCGTAGTACGAGGCGAGGGTCCGGTGGGCCTCGAGATCGAGCGGGCCCGCGCGGTTGATCAGGGCCTTTCGGATCGCTTCGAGGATCTCGACCCGGCCCTCGCCGGTGGGGTGGAGGATCCCGATCCGGACGAGCTCGTCGATGCGGTCGCGGTCCATCTGGCCGAACTCGCTCAGGAAGCTGAGCGGGAGCGGGGCGTTGGCGAGGGCGACCGGCAACAGGTCGGCGATCTCGGTCGGCGGCATCTTCGCCACGACCGCATCGGGCAGGGTCGAGGGCCGGGCTTCGACCCCCGGGTTCTGCACGGCGAGCTGGAGCATGAGGGGGCTGCCCAAGGAGGCCTGGTAGACGCTCTCGAAGCGATCGGCGAGCCCCCCCTGCCGGTCGGTCAGTTCGTGGGCCGAGGCCCGATCGAGGCCCCCGATCTCGAGTCGCCGGACCTCCGTCCAGCCCGGGACCGGGAACGGCGGTTCCTGGCCGACCATGAAGAACAGCGCCTTCCCCTCCGTGAGCAGGGCCGGGAAGAACTCGGATAGGAAGTTGCGAAGGTCGGGTCCGCCCAGGTGGACGTCGTCGAGCACCCCCAGGAGGAAATGCTCGCGCAGCGCCCGCAGGACGAGGCTGGCCACCTCCCGGCCGGTCGGCGGCCGCGGCACCTCGGCATAGTAGGCAAGCTGGGAGGCGCCCAAGGGGGAGAGGGCGTGGGCGATCGCCTCGAGGAAGTGCCGCGGAGACGAGCCCGGGCGCACCGTGAACCAGAACGGGACCCGCCCCCGCTTCAGCCTCCAGACGTGCTGGGCGACGAGCGCCGTCTTTCCCATGCCGGGAGCCCCCTGGATCCAGATCAGCGACTCCGGGTCCTGGGATAGGGTGGAGAGCCGGTGCAGCTCCTCCCGCCGACCGAGGAACGGCCGAGGCGGGACCGGCAGCTCCGTCGGGAGCATCGGCACGTACCGGGCCTGCTTGTGGAGGACCTCCCGACCCGCCGTGGTCAACCGGTAGACGAGCTGCTTTCTCTGGGCCCCCCGAACGAGGCCCCGGTGGGCCTCCAATTGCCGGTCCTCGACCAGCTGCTGAAGGGGCCGCGACATCGAGCATGGGTGGTATCCGAGCGACTGCGCAAGCTCCCCTTGGGAGATCCCGAAGACCCCCTCGTCAGAGCTGTGGGTCCCGACGTAGTCGAGGATCTCGGTGTGGACGTAGGTCTTGACGGGCACTGCTCCGGAGTAGGCTTCTCCCCTACTTAGTATTATTTTGTACAAAATAGCGACCAGCCTTTAAGTAGGATGCCGGGAACTGGGAGGTTAGCAATGACGCAACCGAGCGAATCGGGCACCCCCGTCGGCGGCATCGGAACGATGCTGATGCAATCCGACGTGTGCCCGGCGTGCGGGAAGGTTCACGGGAGCCGAATGGTCCGGTATCTGCCGACGGTCGAGCAGTTCGGGGGGGCCCCGACGCTTGCCCCCACGGCGGGCGCGATCGCCAGCGCCCGGAGTTCGAGCGCGCGGGTCCGGGGCCGCAAGCCTTCGGGGATGCCGGTCCTCTGGCCGATGCCGCAGGCTTCGGAGGGCTACCCATGAGCCCCCCCGAGTCGTTCTCGAAGGGCTGGACGTTGCTCCCTCGCTTCGACGTCGATGGCGAAGCGGGCCACACCGAGCGCAGCCCGCGCGGGGACCCCCTCGCGATGCCCTGCCCGGTCTGCCGGAAGGAGCACGGGGCGCGGCTCGTCCGCAACCTCGTGGTCTCGCCCGTGACCCCCGCGACCCAGACGATCGGCGGGGCCCCGAAGATCGATTCGCGGTACTATCCGCCCGCGGTGCCGGTGCTGTCCAAGCGGTCCTCCGGGCCGATCAGCCTCTCGGCGCGCTGGTCGCTCTCGGTCATCTGAAGGGGATCGCCATGGTCGTGGATCGGGAGCTCGGGCGGTCGGGACGGGTGGCCCCGCGGTGGCTCGACCAGCCCCGTCGCGAGGCGTTCCTGGTCTCGGTCGGTAAGCTCACGCCGGAGGAGGAGAGCATCCCGTGGCCCTCCTGGCTCTCCCCATCCAACCCCGAGGCGCGCCCATCGGCGGCCCGATCGAGCGCCCGCCGCAGCGTTCACTCGAAGTCCTCCCATCGACGCACGCCGGACGATGACACAAGGCCCCCGCCGGGGATCCCGGCCCCGACGGGGGCCTAGATACCCCGAGGTAGGTCATGGCGCCCCGGTTCCTGATGGAAGCCGAAGTCCGAGGCGCAAACGAAAGATACTCCCACGGGGGTTCCTCGGCGCTGGTGCCCCTGATGTCCGAGACCCGCTGTACGAATTGCGGCGGTTCGCTCGAACCGGGGTTCGTCTCCACCACGAACGGCTCCGGCCTGTTCTGGTCCCACGAGGCGAACGCGACGCGGCTGCGGCCCAAGGGCCTCGAGGTCCTCGTCCCGACGGGGTTCCAAGGGACCTACTCGGCGAACATCTCGGGCCTTCGATGCCCGGCCTGCTCGACGATCCTGCTCCGGTTGAAGTAGATCGGGTCGCTCAGGCGCCGGCGACCGTCAGCGCGCCGACGGCGATCGTCGGGGCCGACAGCTGTCCGACGAGCACGGGGGCGCTCCCGAGCGACCGTACGGACTGAAGGAGCGACGATTCCCCCTCGCCCGCCAACGCGACCCCGCCGACGGTGCCCCCGCGGACCGGGATCGAGCGTTTCCCGCCCTTGACCAGGTAGGCGAGGCGGATCTCCCCCCCGAACGCGGAGGAAACCGGGTCGGGGAAGGCGTACCCGAGCTGGTCGACCCAGATGCCCTCCCCGATCGCCTCGAGCACCTCCTCGTCGCTCCCCCCGTCCCCGGGGGAGAGCACCATCGTCGACGGCCCGGGATTGGGAGGGATCATGAAGTGGAACCACGGCGCCAAGGTCGTGAGATTGCGACGCCCCCCGCCGGTCGATCGGGCGCCGAGCGCCTTGCCGTGCAGGATGTCGTAGATGGGCTCCCGGAACTCCCCGGCCGCCACGAGGTGGCGTTTCCCCTGGGGGACCCCCTCGTCATCGTACGGCGCCGACGCGAGGCCGTACGGGTAGAGCCCATCGTCCCACAGGTCGATGTTCGCGCCGCCCACGAGGCTGCCTCGGGGCGGCATCATCCCCCGGAGGGCCGCTTGGCCGCCGAGCCGGAAGCCCAGGGTCGCCGGCAGGAAGTCGCTCAAGACCTCGGGCGGGAAGAGGACCGGACCGTGGATCGGGGGGGTCCCGGAGGCGATCCGCGCGTCGCGAGCCTTCCGGCCCCATTCCAGCACCTCGCCGGCAATGCGCTGGGGATCCAGCCCGCAGCTGCGCCGATTCACCCAGTACTCCCCAGCGCTCGGCCCCTCGGGACCGGCCACGGAGCGAACGGCGAACTCGAGTTCCGCCACGGTGCGATGAAACCGGGTCTCCACGCCGTTCGCGTTCGCGAAGGTGATCTCCGATAGGGCCACCCGGACCGATCCAAAGCTCGGCCGGACGTCCTTGCGGCCCTCGAGGGGGGCCAGCAGTTCCTCGACGAAGCGATCGATCGCCGCCTCGGGATGCTCCCAGAGGTTCGGGTCGGCCCCCTCGACCGTGCCCGGGCTCTCCAAGGCCTTCGGGAGCGCGACGTCCTTCGCCGGGAACGAGGAGAATCCACCGGCCGTGCCCGCCGCCTCGATCGTGCGGTCGATCCCGGCGTCGGTCAGGTCGGTGGAGCCGGCGAACCCGACCCGGACCCCCCCGTCCGCGGGGCGGATCTCCCGGAACCCGTACCCCTCGAGCACGATCGGTCCGCGCTGCATCTCGACCTCCGGGCCGTTCAAGTGCACCTCGTATCGGCAGATCCGCTCCCCGAAGACGTCCCAGGGCCGGTCGAGCCGCTGGAGCCGTTCGGCGACCCGGAACGCCGTTTCGGCCCCTGGTTGGCGCCCGGTCACGCCCGCCCCACGATCGCCTCGGAGAGGAGGTACGGGCCGCCGGTCCCCGTCGGGAGGAGGTCGGTATGACCCTTTCCGCAGTAGCCGGGGCTCATCTCGAACCCCTCCTTTCGACCGACGCCGGCGATCGCGGCGAGGAATTCGAGGACGCGGCCAGACAGGGCCATCGACGGCCGGATCCCCTGGACCTCGCCCCGATGGACGAGATGGCCTTTCTTCACCTTGATCTGCATGTTGCCCCCGAGCGGGTCTTCGATCCCGCTCGTGCATGACTCTAGGATGACCCCCTCGCCCATCTCCCGGACCATCTCCTCGTAGCGCATCTCGCCCGGTTCGACGAAGGTGTTGGTCATCCGGACGAACGGGCGGCTGAGGAAATCCGCCCGTCGGGCGTTGCCCGTGGGCGCGCGATGCAGGGCGGCGGCGGATTCACGGTCGTGGAGCGCCTCGACGAACCGCCCGTGGTCGACCAGGACCGTGCGGCCGGCCGGATGTCCTTCGTCGTCATAGAAGATCGATCCCCAGCCGCCGGGCCGGGCGCCGTCATCGACGAGGGTCAGCGTTTCGGGCCCGACCATGGTGCCGAGGAGAGGTTTCAGGTATGACCGGTCGCGCAGCATCTGGTCCGCTTCCGCCCCGTGACCGAACGACTCGTGGGCGAACGTCCCCGCCGCGCTCGGGTCGAGGAGGACCTTCATGCGGCCCACCGGCGGCGCGGGGGCGTGCAGGAGATCCACGGCCGCCCGGGCCGCCCGTCCGACGCGGTCGGGCGTGACCTCGTCGAGGACCTCCGCGCCGCCCATCCCGCCGCGTCCGGTGAAGTCGTACTCGACCTTCCCGTTCTCGATCGCGAGCGCCGCGACCGCCCCTCGGGTGCGATCGATCCGCTGGAGGGTCCGAGCCCCGGCGGTGGAGCGGAACAGCCGTTCGTCCCTTCGCGTCTGGATCGTGGCGTAGGCATTTCGCACCCCCTTGACCTCGGTGGCCCACGCGAACCAGGTCTGGGCGAGGGCCACCCGCTCGGGGACCGGAACGTTCGCCATCGGCTGGCGAGTCTCCGTCGCGGCTTCGCCCCTCGTACGGGACGACTTCCCCGGGGGCTCGGACGCCCCTCCGGCGAACCCTAGACGCCGGATGAGCCCGTCGGCCGCGTCCCGCAGCGAATCGGCTCCGAGCCCGCTCGCGGCGGTTTCCTCCCATCCCCGGGCCCCCCACCCTCGGAAGATCGCCCCCCGAAAGCTCGGCGAGGGTTCGACGACGGTGGCGGATCGGTCGTACCGGACGAGGTGACTCGAGGTCTCCTCGGCCATCACCTCGGCGTACGGTGCGTGACGTTCGATCCGCTTGAGGAGTTGACCCAGGAGGTCATCGACGTCGACTAGGCTGCCCATCGGACCCCCCTCCACCGGAAGGCTTGGGGGTCAAGAAAGGCTCGGAAGAAGGGCGGACCGACCGGACGGCCTCCGTCGGAGCCAGCAGGACCCGCCGAGCCACGCGCAGGGGCGCCAACGAACGCAACTCCCGGACCTCCGGAAGGCCGCGGGGACGCCGTCCCCACCGATGCAACCAGACCGCGGAGAGGCCGGCCGCCCGGGCGCCGACGACATCCGTGGCCCAGCTGTCTCCGACCATGGTCGCCTGGTCGGCCGATACACCGGCGGCCCGCAAGGCGGGAAGAAAGATCGCCGGGTCCGGCTTGGCGACCCCCACCGCCTCGGAGGTCACCATGAAGTCGATCCACTCAGTCAGCCCCAGGGCCGCTAGCTTCTCCTGCTGTTCGGCGGTGTGATTGTTCGTCACGATCCCGACGCCAACGCGCCCCTTCAGGTCGCGCAAGAGCGCCACGGCCCCGGTGACGGGCGTCCGAGCCGCCTGGTACGCCGCCCGGTACTCGGCCGACCACGCCTGGGCGTTGTCGGCATCCCCCCGGCCGCCCAGCCAGCGGTCCAACCGTTGAAAGCGCGCGGCTCGGGCCTCCGAATGGGTCGCCGGACCCCCGGGCCGACCGGGTTGGATGAGCTCGAGCAGCCGCTCGTACTCCCCGACGACCCGGGCGAAGGGCTTCGTCCTCAGCCGGGGCTGCGACGATCGTAGGGCTCGGAGCCCCTCCACCAGGGCCCGGGAGTGGTCGAACAAGGTGTCGTCGAAGTCGAAGAGGACGAGGCGGATCTGCCGCCCTGACGGAGGAGCGCGTGCCCCGCCGTTCCGGCCGGCCGTATCCGAGGCGACCTTCGTCATCTGGGCCCGCTCGGCAAATCGACGCTCCCTATGAGCGGGCGCTGACGGTCCGGTGCCGGGCCGGCGCGGACGGGCGGCGGTCATCGATATAGGCCCCCCCGGTTCCCCACCGTCGAGCGATCGTGAGCGCGAAGGAGCTCGACTTCGGGATCTCCGGCTTCGACCACGTTGACGTCCGGGTGCGCGACCTCGTGAAGGCCCGCCGATTCTTCGTCGAGCAGCTCAAGCTCGCGGTAATCGGCGAGAGCCCCGACCACCTGTTCGTCCTCTTCGGCGACCAGGTGCTCGGGCTCCGGCGCGCGGAACCGGACGCCCGCCCCAACGGTGGGGTCCACCATATCGCGCTGCGCGTCGAGAGCTGGACGGGCCTTCGGAACCGACTCAAACGGGCCCGTCTGGAGGTCGTCGACGAAAAGGAGCGCGACGAGTCGCGATCCTTGTATCTCAAGGGTCCGGACGGCCTCTCGGTGGAGCTCGTCTGGCGTCCCGATCCGCACCGCCATCCGGTGCACCGCTAGGCGCCCGGCGCCCGCCGGGTCTATCGACGAGCCGCCGGCGCGACCGCCCGCGCGGGAGCGGGCACGGGGGTCAGCCAGCGGGCGTACTTCGGCTCCTCGCCGTGGACGACTCGGTTGAACACGTCCATGATCGCCCGCGTGACCGGGCCGGGCGTCGACTCGCCGATCGAGGTGTGCCCGATCTCCCGGACCGGGGCGATCTCGGCGTACGTCCCGGAGAAGAACACCTCGTCGGCGGTCAATAGCTCGTTGACCGAGATCGCCTTCTCGATGACCGGGTAGCCGAGGTCGACCGCGATCTCCCGGACGGACTCCCGGGTCACACCCAGGAGAATGTCCGACTCGAGGCCGGGGGTGAACAGACGGTTCTCCCGGACGAGGAAGATGTTCTCCCCCGTACCCTCCGCGACGAACCCGCGGTGGTCGAGCAGGATCGCCTCCTCGTAGCCATCCTCGGAAGCGTCAATCCCCGCGAGGTAGCTGTTGAGGTAGTTCCCCGAAGCCTTGGCGAACGACGGGATCGAATCCGAGCGCGGCTTCCGGTACGGGGAGATCTTCGCGCGAACTCCGCTCTCGGAGTGCGCCCCCAGGTACTTCTTGGCCGGGATCGCCGCGATCGCCAGGGAGACGCGACCCTTCAGGTTCTTCACGCCGAGGGCCGGCTCCCCCCGGTAGAGGATCGGCCGGATATACGAGGGGGAGAAGCCGTTCGCGGCCTGGGTCTCGACGATCGCTCGGGCGATCTCCTCGGCGGAGTACGGCGAGTCCATCCGGTAGATATGGGCGGAGGTGAGGAGTCGGCGCACGTGCTCGGGGAGTCGGAAGATCGCCGCGCCCTTGGCGACCGGGTAGGCGCGGATCCCCTCGAAGACACCGACCCCGTAGTGGAGCGTGTGCGAGAGGACGTGCACGTGAGCGTCGGCGAAATCGACGAGCTTGCCATCCATCCAGATCTTCTTGCCCTCTGTGGACATCATTGCCTGCTCCTCCGATGGGCCGGCGGGGCCCTGGTCCGACGAATCGAACCGGGTATATCCTCTAGTCGTAGGGCTGCCGACAGCCCCACGGGGTCGCGTCGGAACCGACCCCGCGCCCGGCGGTTATGGGGAACAGCCGGAAACGGCGAAGTCATCTCCGTTGAACTCGGCAGAACCGTAATCCTCGTAGAGGTCGGTCTCCGTCACGGTGACGGAATTCACGGGGTCGTAGAACACCGTGGTCCCCGAATTCGCATCGTAGGAGAGTATAACCGAGGGGCCGAGGGCGTGGTGAAGCGCCTGGAGCGTAGATGGGTCGACGGACGGGCTGTCCTTGGCGCAGGAGACTGCGTTGTGGCTCCCGCCCGATCCGGCCGGCCCTCCCCCGCCCCCGGCGGCGTGGGGGGGCACCCCCGTGCTGACGGAGGGGGTGGAGGTCGGCACGTATGTCGTCGCCGCAACGATCCCGACCAGGACCAGGACCGCCACGCCCGCGACCGCTCGCCGACCGGCGGACCAGGATGCCCCGGGGGTCCGTCCGAGTCTCCCCTCTCTGCGCCGATGCCCGCGGGGCCCGACTGGCGGCGAACGAGCTCGGCCGGATCCGACGCTCTCGGACGAGGCCCGGGAGGTCTGCCCAACGGCCCGCATCAGGACGGCGCCGAGGTTGACGATCAGTAACGCTACGAGGACGCCCGGGCCCGGCATGACCAGGGGCAGGAAGGCCGCCGCGGTGGCGACGAGGGCGGCGTAGAGGGGATGCAGGAGTGGGTTGGCAGGCGCGGTCCTCGGCTCGACGACCATGAAGAGACCGAAGAACAACGTCGCCGGGTCAAGGACCCCGAGGACGAGGACCTTCGGCGCGAGCGCGGCGCCGACGATGACCTTCATGGCGACGGAGAGCGGCGCGTAGAAGCCGAAGAACATCGCCGGGAGCCGCCATCCCGAAGGATTCCGGGCGACCATGGCGGCCCCCAACGCGACCAGGACCTCCGACCCCAAAGGCCCTACGCCCGCCCACCAGGCCGGGGCCATCCCGAACAGGAACGTCCCGATCACCACCCCCGAGGCTGCCGGGTTGAGGATGGGGCGGCCCTTGAACCGCAGGACGTGTTTCACGCCGATGGCGGCGAAGGTGACCGTTCCCGCCGCCACGTACGATACGGTGGGAGGGATGAGCAGGGCCACGAACAGCCCCGTGGCGATCGCCGCGTCCGGGAAGCGAACCTCCTCGAACCGCACGCTCTGGAACGCAAGGTCCGCGATCAGGGCGATCCAAGGTAGTAGGAGAATGGAGACGATGCCCAATCCTCCGAAGTACACGACGCTCAAGGTTCCGAGAACGGCGAGGCACAGCCAGGTAAGCCGGGCGGGAGGCAACGCGTGGGCGATCTGGTCTCGCGCCGCCCTCCAAGCCGATGGTTCCGGCCCACGTTCCTCCTCGGCGCCGACCATCGTGACCTTCCGCCCGTACTTCATCACGGTCGAGCTAAAATGCGATACTCCGAGCGCCGAGACGTTGCCGGAAGCTCACCTCGACCCGTCCGGGTATCTCGGTTCGATCTACACCGTCGCCACACCATCACGCCCCCTTCCATCGGGGCTCGGACGGCCCTCCTCCCCGTGAACCCACGGAGCGTCGATCCCCGGTGGTGGATTCCGTTGGTGGGCGGTCACGCGCGGTGCGGGCCGGCTCAGCGGGTCGATACGGGCGTCGAAAGGTTTCAAGCGAATCGTCGAGCGTTCCGCTCCATTCCCACATATGTAGATGCATATGTGGATTATAACTCAGGAT
Organism: Thermoplasmata archaeon; assembly: GCA_035945215.1. Lineage (GTDB taxonomy): Archaea > Thermoplasmatota > Thermoplasmata > Lutacidiplasmatales > UBA184 > Lutacidiplasma. The sequence goes on along the minus strand of DASZAJ010000001.1, from coordinate 196,852 downwards.
CCAGCCTTCCGAACCGTCTGTGCCGAGCGCGAGGAGGGTGCGGGATGGCGGATGGGCCGAGATCGGTCGCCGAGCCGTTCTAGGGGGCCTGGTCGGCAGACGCCAGCCTCCCAGGGCTAGTCAGCGAGTTTCGCCACAGTACAGTCGTCTTTCGGGGCGGGGGCGGCCATCCTACGTCGGACAAGGGGACGATCCGCCCCCGCCGCGTCGAAGAGCCCTCTAGTGAGGGTTTCCCACCGCAGGGACAGGGTAACGGTTCGGAGGGCGCCGCAGAGAGCGTTTCGACGGGATGATGTATAATTCGAGTTATACGACCGCTTCGAGCCTATGAAATCAGTGCGCAACCACATCTAAAGAAACTGTATAACGCTTCTATCATTATTCTGAATCGCATATTGTGGATTTCGAAGAGTTCGCCTCCAGCTGCCCCGTTCCCTTGATCCCGGTCGATTCCGCCCCGTGTCCTCACCTGGCGAGCCCGTTCTGGGCTGATATACTGCTTAAAGTATCCTAAGTATTGATGAATACGTTACTTAGACTTCTTAGAACTGGATGTATCGAAGATTGAGATCCTGACGGTGGAGCTGGCGGGAAAACGGGCCTCTCGGACCGTGATCCACTCCGAGCATCCCCCGGCGATCAACGCGCCGAGGACGAGCCAGGAGGCGGGGGACCCCGAAGAGGCTCCCCCCTTGGACGCTTCCTGGGCGGATATCTTCGCGGACCGCTCGTCGACGGGCAGGACGGTGACCTTTCGAAGGAGCCGATCGAGGGCTGCCCCTCGACGATCCCGGCCCGGGGCGCGGTCCCCGAGCGCGATCATCTCGAGTTCGAAGACGTTGACCGTCGTCGTGCAGACTTCCTCGCCGGAGAGTTTCCGGATCAGCGGTGCGATCCGCGGTTCCCCGCGGAGCAGGGCGAGAAGCACGGGCGTATCGAGCCCCTTCATCGGCGGGGCTCTCCCGAAGCCGCCACGCCGCGCAGCTGCCGCCAGGTGGTCCTCTCCCGTCGGGAGGATCGGCCCGGCCAGGCTCCGGCGAGGTCATGGAGACCCCCCCGCTGGTTCAGCAGGCGGATGAGCAGCTTGGTGAAACTTTCCGAGGGCCGCCGCTCCTTGCGAAGCGCGTCATACACATCCTTCCGGACGGCGATGTTGCGCGAAGACATACATATGACTATGAATATGTGGATTTAAGCTTCGGGTTCGGCGGGCAAGTCCCCCGGGCCAAACCGGTGGGGCGGGGAGGACCCCCGTCGGAGCGATGGCGCGGCCCTCGGAAGGTCAACGCCATATGGCCCTCGCATCGTCCGCCTCGGATGCCCGGCCGGTCGAGGGTCCTGGTCCTCGGTCTCGATTCGGTTTCCCCCCATCTCCTGACGAGCCGGTTCCGGGCCCACATCCCGAGGCTCACCCGCCAGATCGAACGCGGCGCCTTCGGGACGCTCAAGTCGTGCGACCCCCCGATCACCGTCCCGGCCTGGGCGGTGATGTTCACGGGGATGGACGCCGGTTCGCTCGGGTTGTACGGGTTCCGGAATCGGCGGCCCGGCACTTACTTCGACAACGTCGCGCCCAGCCCCGCGGGCCTCCCCTACCCGGCGATCTGGGACATCGCCTCCCGAACGGGCCGCCGGGTCTGCGTCCTCGGGGTCCCCCCCGGGTATCCCCCGCCGACCGTCAACGGCGTCTACGTCTCCTGCCTCCTCACGCCGCCGGGGGCGCGCGACCTCGTCACGCCGAGCACCCTCCTCGAGGAGGTGGAGCGGGTGACGGGCGGTTACCAGTTCGACGTCTTGTTCCGCAGCGATGACCGAGCCCGGGTGGCCGCAGAGATTTTTGAGATGACGCGAAAGCGCTGGGCCCTCGCTCGCCACTTGTGGCGGAAGGAGGCCTGGGACCTCTTCATCGTCCACGAGATCGGGCCGGACCGACTGCACCACGCGTTCTGGAAATACTTCGATCCCGCCCATCCGCGCCACGTCCCTGGATCGGAGTTCTCGGACATCGGGGCCCGATACTACGAACTTCTCGACCAGGAGATCGGGGCGCTGCTCGACGACGTGGGCGAGGACGTCACGGTCCTCATCGTCTCCGACCACGGGTCCCAGGCGATGGAGGGATGCTTTTGCGTCAACGACTGGCTCCGTTCGAACGGATGGCTCGCCCTACAGGCCCCGCCGGCGCCCGGGACCCGCCTGGAGGAGGCCCAGGTCGACTGGAGCCGGACCAAGGCATGGGGCGCCGGCGGGTACTATGCCCGAATCCAGCTCAACGTGCAGGGCCGCGAACCCGAGGGGATCATTCCCCCGTCCGAGGTTCCGGCGGTCCTCGACGAGCTTACGGCCGCCCTCGAGGACCTTCGGGGTCCAAGCGGTCGGTCCCTCGGCGTCGAGGTAGCGCGTCCTTCGGAGATCTACGATGAGGTCCGGGGCCAGCCTCCGGATCTGATCGCGTACTTCGGCGATCTCAAATGGCGATCGGCCGGTTCGGTCGGCCACCCGTCCCTGTTTCTCGAGGAGAACGACACCGGGCCCGATGACGCGGTCCACTCCTGGGACGGGGTGCTCGCGGCGGCGGGGCCGGGCTTGAAGGCGAAGGGTCCGATCTCGACGGCGCGAATCCGGGACATCGCCCCCACCGTCCTCCGGCTCCTCGGGATCCCTCCTCCCCCGACGATGCGGGGGCAGGTCATCTCCGGTCTCCTCGGACGCCACCATCACGAAGAGCGGTAGCCGCCGGCATCGCCCCCACCGACGTCGGCCGTCGGATCGCGGAAGCGCCGATGGCCATTGAACGAACGTCGTCCCGGGTCACCCGGGTCGGGTCTCGATCGTGGCGGCGTGGTCGACCGGGAAGTTCACCGACCCGGCGATGTAGCAGACCCGGTGGGCCTCATCGTGCAACGAGCGGGCCCGTTCCGCATCGCCGCTGGAGATCACGACGTGGGGGTGGAGCGTGACGTGGGTGAACGCCCCCGAGCCGTCCGGATGCAGCTGCATCGTCCCGTCGGCCGTGTCCGTGTACTCGACCACCCGGATCGATCGGAGCGTGCACAGATGCAAGTACGACAGCATGTGACAGGAGGCGAGGGCCGCGACGAGCAGCTCTTCGGGGTTGTACCGGCTCGGATCGCCCCGGAACGCCGGGTCTGACGATCCCAGGAGTATCGGCTTGGTGGCGGCTTGGATGGTGTGGTCACGTCCGTACGCATCGTAGGCGCTCGTCCCGCTGCCCCGATTCCCCGTCCATCGGACCTCGATCCGGTAGCTGTGGGATCGGTCCATCTCAGCGCCCCCGGACGGCCGGGTTCCGTCGTCTTGGGCGTACCGAATGCACCGTTCCCTTCATCCGGATCCCCCCGACGGATGGGGGGGCCGCCCAGCGTCGACTTGGACCGAATAGTCCTCGCCCTCCCACGAGTCCGTGGTGGGCCAGTAGAAGGTGAAGGAGAGGCGGCGGCCGGCCCGCTCGGCCGTGGAGAGCTCGACGTAGTGGATCCCCAGCCCGGCGTCGGCGGACGGGGTGTCCTGGGGGTGGTTCCAATGCTCCTCCGACCAATGGAGCCGGAACGGCGCATCGGCCTGGATGCGCAGGACCGGGCCGCTCGGCACGTGGCTCGGCCGGTAGTGCTTCTTCCACACCTCGATCCTCGGAGGGGAATGGTGGCCCCCCGCATAGCGTTCTCGAACCTCGGGGAGGCAGGTGAACACCCGCCCCTCGGCGACCGATCGCAAGAGCTCGAGGTACTCGGCGTGGGCCCACACGAGCGGCATCGCGGCGGTCGTCGGGCGTCCGAGGTGCAGGTGCAGGTCGGGCCGGTCCGACTGGTCCCACACCTGCTCCGGCAGGAGGCCGGTGCGGCTGGCGAACCGTTCGAGCGCGTGGAGCATCTCGGTCGGGTCGCGCCCGCGCGCCAGCTCGTAATGGCCCCGCTCGCCGGTCAACAGCGGCCAGGCCCGGCCGACGCCGAACTCGAGGAACGGGCCCCCGTCGTCGCGCTGACCGTACCCGTCATGGTTGTACCGATGCCACGCCGGGCCGAGCGGGGTGTCGACGCGCAGGACCCGATCGACCACCTCGACGGAGCGGGCGATCGTCGGATCGTGCGGTGATCGCACGCCGTGCCGGACGAGTTCGAGGAATCCGGCGTCGACGAGATCGGGGACCGGGAACTCCTGGGGGCCGTCGGGCGGCCGGTTCGCGATGCGGACCGTCCCCGAATCCGCGGGGCCCTCGACGAACGACTCCTGCGGGTCGGCCGGCCGGATGCGCACATAATGGTTCGAGATGCCGGGCACGAGGCGTCCCTGGGTCGTCACGGTCCAGGCTTCGATGTGCTGGCTGAGCCAGTCGGCGTACTCCTCCAGGAATCGGGCCGCGGCCTCCTCGGACCGGTCGCGCGCGAACGCGGCCGCCACCGTGATCGCCGCGACGTTCGAGGCGAGCGTGGAGGGGGAGAACCCGCTGACCTCCTCCCATCGTTCCTGCTGGGTGGCCGGTCCGTAGTCGACGAGGAAGCGGGCGCCGCTGCGCACCATCGGCCAGGGGTCGAACTCGCCGAGGGCCCCCTCCCGGCGGAGCAGGCCGGCGAGGAGGATCGGGAAGGCGACCTCATCGAGCTGGACGGCGCCGAAATACTGTTCGCCGTTCAGCCAGGAGTTCTGCGGGAAGCTCCCGTCGTCGCGTTGGCTGCCGGCGAGATACACGAGGGTCCGCCGGGCGGCCTCGGCGTTCCCCGCGGCGAGCAGTCCGAAGGCGGAGTTGACGAGGTCGCGGGTCCACACCAGGTGGTAGCCGCCGCGGTCGTCGTCCCCATGCGCCTGGCCCCAGGGGATCGAAAGGGAAGCGATCCGAGCGCCGGGGTAAGTCTTGTCCTCGTGGGCGAGGATGAGGCTATGGCTGCTGTGGAACAGGTTCCCCTTGTCCCCGGTGAGGGGGGCGAGAGGCCGAAGGTCGCGGGAGACCCGGTTCCAGCCTTCCCGGAACCTTCGCAGGTGCTCCTCGAACGGGGTCGACAGCGATTGCATGAGCGTGGTGACCGCGCTTGACAGGTCGCGGCCGAAGGCGAGGCCCAGGACGAACTCGTCCCCGAGACCGGCGTCGATCTCACCGGTGAGCGCGATGTTCCCATCGGTCGCCTGATCGAACTCGTAGTCCATGAGGTAGTTCTCCGCGAGGTCGGTCCAACCGTCGGAATGGCCCACGTACCCGACGCTCGTCCGGCGGAAGGGCCGGGTGGCGCCGAGCGCGAGCCAGTAGCGGTTGCGGTGAGCCACCAGGAACTCCCGACCGGATTGCTCGACCACGTACCCGTCGTTGCCCCACCCGGCGACCCCTAGGTGGGGCGCCAGCAACGCGTAGACCGATAGATCGCTCGGGCCGCCCATCCCGGGCCGGAACCGGGCCCGCTCGAGGACGACGGGCAGGGTCGGGTCCGAGAGGATCTCCTTGTCGATGCGGTATCGGTCCGACGGGTCGGAGGAGCTGACCCGGTATCCGAGGGCATGATCCGAGAGTCGGTGGACGTTCGACACGAGGTGGCGCTTCTCCTCGTGGAAGTACGACCGGCCGTCGCTGATGAGGAATTGCAGGTCGCGGATCTGCGGCTGGTCGATGAACGGCGTGTACACCTCGGTGAGCACCCCGCGCCAGATCGTGAACCAGATCTTGCTCGACGGGTAGGCGCTCGTTCCGACCCCCTCCTTGTTCGCCTGGGTCCACCGCGGTTCGATCCCGGGCGCTCCGAACGCCGCCCGCTCCCCCCGGAACCGCATCGCTAGCCGCCTCCCGAGCCGGCCTTCTCGAGCGCGTCGCGCGCGAAGGTGGCCGCCCCGATCAGCACCGCGTCCGGTCCGAGGGCGGATCGGACGACGGAGACCGCGTTCGCCGCCGGGGGCTGGCAGGTGGCCCGAGCGCGCCGGGCCACGTCCTCCACGAGGCTCGGCCATCCGTCGATGACCCCCCCGCCGAGCACGACCCGCGCGGGATTGAACGCGTTCACAAGGCCGGCGACCCCCGCCGACAGATAATTCGACGTAGCCCGGAGGATGGAGGTCGCTAGGCGGTCCCCCTCGTGCGCCGCCCGCACCAACCCCCGGACGTCCAGCCGATCGACCGAACCGCAGATCTCCACCAGGCGGCGGCCCCCGACCGGATCGGCGCGGACGCGCTCGCGGCTCCGCTCGGCGATCGCCCAGCCTCCCGCGTACGCCTCCAGGCAACCCCGGGAGGGACAGTGGCAGGGACGACCCCCGGCGACGAGGGCCGTGCGGCAGATCTCCCCGAGCGCCCCCGCCGCTCCCCCGAGGAGGCGCCCGTCGACGACCGCGCCGCCCCCGACCCCGGTGCCGACGATAACGGTCAGAAGGTTCTCCACCCCGGCCCCCGCACCGAACCGCCATTCCGCCATCGCCGCCGAGCGAGCGTCGTTCGCCACGACCACCGGGCATCCGAGCTGCGACCGCAGATATTCGGCGACCGGCGCGTCCTTCCACCGGAGATTGGGAGCGTAACGCGCCACGCCCCGGGTCCCGTCGACCTGAGCGGCGACGCCCACCCCGACCGCCGCCGACGGCGGGCCATCGGGGGCGAGGTGGGCGATGGTCCGGAGCACGAGATCGAGGGTCTCCTCGGCGGAACCATTCGGGTGCCCGACGGGGCCGCTATGCGCGCTGACCCGGCCTCGCTCGTCGACCTGGCCCACCGCGATCTTCGACCCGCCGATGTCGACCCCGAGGATCCGCCCCTTCGACGACGACTTGCGGAGGGTCATCGAACGGCGCACCGCCCTCGCCCTCGGATCGCCCGGGTTCGGCGAGCCCGTCGGACCATAGCTACGCATCCCCCATCATCGCGCGGTACCGGTGGACGAGCTCGAGGAACGCCGCGTGCGACCAAGTGAGCGGGGTGGCACTCTTCGCCTGGCCGGTCCGGGCGTCAACCTGCTCCGGAAGGAGCCCCGAGGGCGGGGTGTGGTCGACGACCCAGTCGATGAGCTCGCGGCCGCGCGTCCGGTCCCCGAGCTTCAGATGCGCCGCGGACAGCCACAACGTGCAGACGATCCAAGGGTTCTCGTGGCCGTAGTACTCGTCGTCCTCGTAGCGGGCGATCCCCCCGATCTCCGCCGACCACAGCCGGTGCGTGATCGTGTCGACGGTGGCGCGGAACCGCGGGTCCTCCGTGGGCACGAGGTCCAGATCGAGCGCGAGCAACAATGAAGCGTCGATCCGCTCGTCCCGCGGGCCCAGGGATCGAACGAACCGGCCGAGCGCCGGATCCCACAGGTGCTCCAGGACCGCCCGTCGGATCTCCCCCGCCGCCTCCCGCCACCGCGGGTATTCCTTGCCGAGCGTCTCGGCGATGCGGGCGGCCGCTTCCAGGGCGTGGGCGACGGCGGCCGACGAGTAGGCGTGGATCCCGAATCGCTCCTCCCACAGGTCGAAGCTGGGGGCGGGCAGGCCCGTGGCTTCGTCGCGGAACTCGACGAGGAAGTTCGCCGCCCGGGCGACCATCGGCCACAGGTCGAGGAAGCCGTCCGGGTCGGCCCCCGCCTCGAGGTGATGACCCGCGGCGGCCAGTACGCTCGCGGTCTGGTCGACCTGCAGGAAGGGGGGCGGATGCCAGGTGCTGCCGATCTCACCGTCGGGGAAATGGCGGTGGAGGAAGCCGCCGTTCGGGCTCTGGCAACGTTGGGCGAAGTGGAGGAAGCGATCGGCGTATTCGGCGAGCCCGGAGTCGTCCATGGCCATGCTGACGTAGCCCCCATCGCGCCACCAGCAGTAGTTGTACGAATCCCCCCCGATGGCGAGCGAGCGGGTGTCAGGGGAGGCGATGATCGACCCGTTCGCGCCGGCGGTGTGCTTGAGCACGAGGATGCTCTGCCGGACGAGCCGGCGGATCGGTTCGCTCAGCCCCTGGGTCCGACTCCCCACGCGCCGCGGGACCCAGGAGCGCCAGTACGCCTTCGATTCGGCTTCGTAGCGGCCCGGGCCCGCGGCCCGGACCTCGTCGCGCAGTCGATGGACCGCCTCCGGGCCGCGCTCGATCGCGAGGAGGATTCGGATGACCGATTCGACCCCGGCCGCCAGTCGGACGTCCCACTGCATGACGGAGTCCGCGGCCCCGTGGGCGATCGCGCGCCCCTCCAGCCGACCATCCTCCGCGTCGACGTACGTGCCCTTGAGGCCCTTGAGCGTGTGCTCCCCGCAGACGGCATGGTCGAACGCGGGGTCGCCGAACAGCTCGAAGTAGTAGCCGCGTTTGTAATGGACCAGCGACCAGCTCGTCGGGTCGACGTAGGCGGTCTCCTGGTACATCGACTCGGTGATCATGAACGACTGGTACGAGAACAGTCGGACCTTTCGCTCCTGTTCGCTGCGCAATCGCACGATGCGCAGGATCACGTCGTGGTTCGGATGGACGATCTCCTCGGTGGTCAGTCGCAGTCCCTCGCCCTGCCATACGGTCGTCGGGTAGGATTCGGCGGCGTCGGCCGGACCGACGTACGATAGGCCGTTGCCCGGACGCAGCCACTGGAACCGCGCGCTCGATTCGTCCCAGATTCCCAGGCGCGATTCTCGGAGGTGCTGGAACTGCCCGGGGTACGGATAGAAGAGGTTCTCCCACTCGCCGGCGTCGTTCAGGGTCAGCAGGATCCGACCGTTCCCGGTGAGCTGCCGGATCATCGCGACGACGCCGCTCCTCGCCCGGCCGGCGCCATCAAGGGACCAACCGGGCGACCGCGCGCCGTCGAAGGTCCGTGAGGGCGTTCATGTAGTTCGCGTAGGCGTCGTAGGGGCTTCCGTACGAGCTGAAGTACTGATGCACCCCGGCGTCGGCCCCGTGGCCGCCCACGTACATGTAGTAGAAATGGTCCGACGTGAGCAGCCTCCGCCAAGTCTCGAGGATCTCGGGGTCCTGGGCCTTCAAGGCGAGGACCCCGACTTTCTTGGCGGCCTCGAACGCCGACCGCTGCAGGTCGTTGCCCAGCCAGGCTCCGAGATCGCGGTTCTGATCGGCCCAGCTGATCGTGACCGGCGCACTGACGGCCCCCCGGCGGGGCAGCTCCAGGGCCTCGTCGACGGTCGCCCATTCCAAGCCGCCGGCCGCCCGGACGCTGCGGGGGAGCGCGGCGAGGAAGTCGAGGATTCCGCTCGAGGCGGGGTGGTGTTCGCCGAACGTCTCGAAATCCATGAAGAGGTTGACGACTTCGCCGGGGGTCGCCGAGAGCCAGCCGACGTACTTCTCGCTTGTCAGGGGGTACTCCGACCAGCCCTTGGAGGAGAAACGAAAGCCGACGTCGTCGCTGAGGCGGTAGTGGCGTGCCAGCAGCCCGAGCGCCGGGGCGGACACCGCGTGGTACAGGTGAGTGGGGGGTCGGTCCCCGAGGACTCCCTCCCACCCTTCCATCAGCATCCCGCGGAACGATTCCTGGGCGGCGAACGTCGCGAGGTCGTCGGAGTAGGCGAGCTCGGTCATCCGCAGGGCTAGGGGGCGCACCCCAAACTCCGATTGCAACGCGGCGCGGTGCTTCACCACCTCGTCTCGCAGCTCCGTCGGCGGGAGCAGGAAGGCGAGGGAATGGTAGTAGGTCTCGGACAGGAGCGCCACGCGCCGTGTATCGACGAGCTCCCGAAGCAGCTCCAGGACGTCGGGCGCGGCCCGCTCCGCCTGCTCGAGGAACGTCCCGGTGACGCTCAGGCTGAGGCGGAACTCTGAGTACTCTCGAAGGGCGAGGGAAAGTCGGGAGAGCGCGGGCCGATAGCATCGATCGGCGATCCCTCGGAAGATCTCGAGGTTGCGTCGCTCGTCGACGTACGGCCGCCCTGAGCCCAGGTCGACATAGCGGAAACGGCCCAGCCGCCAAGGCTGGTGCATATGAAGGTAGAGGACGAGCTTCACCCCGGCCTCCGCGTCACGAGCTCGAAATAGACCCCGGCGGTCTGCATGGCCCGCTCCTCCCAACCTTCCCGGGTTGCGGAGACCCGTCCGGCCTCGCCCATCATGTGGCGGAGGGCCGGGTACTCGAGCAGCTCCGAGATCCGGCTCGCGAACTCGTCGATGTCCCAGAAATCCACCGTGAACACGCTGTTGGTGATCTCCGCCACCCCGCTGGTCTTCGAGACGATCGCCGGTACGCCGGCCGCCATCGCCTCGAGCGCCGCGATGCCGAACGGCTCGACCACGCTCGGGAGGACGAAGACCGATGTGCTGGTCAGGAGAGTCGCCCGCTCCTCGTCGGTGACGCGACCCAAGAAGAGGACTCGCTCCGACAGGTCGAGATGGGCGGCCAGGGTCAGCAGCCTCGGGAACTCCGGCCCTTCTCCGGCGACCACGAACAGGGCGTCGGGCACCGAAGGCGCGACGCGGGCGGCCGCCCGAAGGAAGGTATCCACCCCCTTCATCGCGGCCAATCGTCCGAGGTACAGGACGATCTTTCGGTCCCCGGCGAGGGCGCGGAGCCGCTCGCTCGGACGAACGGCGTTATACACGACCCGGACCCGCGCCGGGTTCGCTCGATACTGCTCGATGAGCTGATCGCCGAGGTGCCGGCTCACGGCGATGACGCGGTCGGCGCGCTCGATGCCGAAACGTTCCCGCCAGAGGATGTGCCCCCACGGATGTCCGAGCGAACGGTCGAACTCGGTCGAATGGATCGTCAGGACGAACGGGAGCGAGAGCCGCCGGGCCAGGTGGGCGGCCCCTACGGCGCCAAACCAATCGTGGGCGTGGATAAGATCGTAACCTCGGTCGGGGAGCCCGGTGATCCAACGGTTGAACCGGTCAATGTCGTCCTCCCCCCAACCGCCCGATGGGCTTCCGTGGATCTCGTAGGCCCCCGGGTAGGGTAGGGTGGCGGGATCACTGGGGGTCCGGAATTCGACCCCTTCGACCGGCGTTCTCGGCGCCTCGAACGGCATCAGGAAGGTGATGTGGTGGCCCAGGCGAGTGAGCTCCTTGCAAAGCTCGAAGACGTGGACCCCGAGGCCACCGGAGTGGCTGGGGGGCCATTCCCAACCGACCATCAGAACGTGCAGCGCCCGGTCGACGATCCGTGGCGGTCGCACCACCGCGGCCGTCGTCGGGCGGTTCCACGTGAGCTCGGCGGTGAACGGTTCCAACTCCCCTTTCGAGGCCCGGGGCGCCGGGGGGCGCGGGCCGCGTCGGCTCCGAGGGCTTCGATGGAGGTCCGTCGATCTACGCCGGACCGACCGGACGAGCCGGGAACGGGTGCGGGGGGTCCGCCCTCGGACCCTCGCGGCGAAGGTCCGACCACGCCGAGGGGTTCCGCGCCGCGGGGCGTCGGGCCGAACGAGCGCGGCCGAAGCTCCATCGGTCGTGCGTTCCGCCGCGTACACGGTCGCGGCGGAGTCCGGGGTTGCTCAAAGCGCCTTGGCTCAGAGGGCGCGGGGGCCTCGGTAGGCGCCGGGAGGTCCTGAAAGGCCCGTCCCCCCGCCCTAGGGACGCCGCGCGGGCGGCGCGCGGAGCTCCCGGATCAGGGTCGACGCCGGGAGCGCCGCGCGGCCGCCCCGACCAAGGCGACCGCGAGAACGGCGATCACGGCCAGGATCCCGATCTCGATGGTCCCGCCCGATGCGCTCGAACTGGATCCGGTCGACGGCGCCGCTGTGACCGTGACGGTGAGGTTGGCGGTCGCCGTTCCCCCGAGGCTGTCCCCGACGGTGGCGACCACGACAAACTGGCCGGCCGCGGTCGGACGGCATTGCAATGAGGCGCCGCCCCCTCCGACGCAGCCGGGGGGGAGGCCCGCCCAGTTGAAAGAGAACGGGCCGAGGCCCCCGGCCAAGACGGCGTTCAGGTTCAGCGTCTCCCCGGCTACGAGGGTGTGCACCGGCGCCGAGATCGAGAGGGTCGGGGCGGTCACCACAAGCACTTGGACGACGGCGGAGGTTCCCGAGACCCGAAGGGTGTCGGTGACCGCGACGCTGACGTCGAGGGTTCCGTTCGTCCGGACCGTGCATAGCACGTCCGTGAGGTTCCCGCCCGGGCAGTTCGATGGAAGCCCATTCCACCGATACGACAGGAGCCCGGTTCCCCCCGTCCCCGCGGCGGTGAACTCGACCGATTGGCCGGTCTCGATCGCCGAAACGCTCGCGGCGACGGACACCGACGGGTCGGGGTCGACGGTGTAGGATACGGAGGCGCTGACGCGCGATCCTAGACTGTCCGTCACTGCGACCGTGATTCGACCCACGCCGGGATTCGTCGGCGTGCAGGAGTACGCGGCCCCACTGGCGGCGGGGCATCCCGACGGCCCGCCGGACCAGGCGAAGGCGGACCCTCCGGAGCCGCCCTGAACGGTCGCGGCAATCCGCACCGGAGTACCGGCATCGATCGGGAACGAGGGCGATACCGTCAGCGCGACCGAAGGGAGCGGATAGACGGTCACGTTGAACGGCGACACGCTCAGATTCAGCATCGGGACGCCACTGCACGTCGATCCATTGTATGCCGCGACGTAGCCGCCCGCTCCGATCGCATAAGTTCCGGGCGCGGAGAACGTGACGTTGGTGATCGCCGCTACGAACGGCGAGCTGCAGCTGACGTCGAAGGAGCCCGAACCGAGCGGGAGGTGCACCCGGCAGTAGACGCCCGACGCGGGCCCGCACGTCGAGTTCAGGAAGTGGAAGGAGACCTTGGTGGATTGCCCCAGGTCCAGGAGGCTCGGCGAGGCTTGGAGGCGCAGGGTCGGGAACGGATTCGACAGCGACGCCTCGGCGAAGGCCGTCGTCCAGTACGTCGTCGAGGCGCTGACGTACTCGCCGGCGAACCACGCGTGATACCCCAGCGGAGACCACGCCGCACCGAAATAGTCGCCCCACCGGCAGCCACCCGAGGAGCACAGGTTCCCGGTGAGGGTGGTGGTGCCCGCGCGAAGGACCACCGGGGGCACCAGGGTCCCCGAAGGGTCGCCGGAAAGCCGGCCCGTCACGAAGATGCTCGGGTAGATCGTCCGGGAGCTCTCGCCGTACACGAGTAGGACCGTGCCGTCGGGGCCGACCGCGACCGCCGGGTACAACAGATAGGCCCCGACGACACCGTAGTCGAAGTCGTCGACCACGGACGGAGTGGTGACGTTGATCTCCGTCAGGCGGACGCAGCCCCGGAACGCGTTATCGCCCGCAGGAACGCACTGGTCGTTGAGGACCAACCAAACGGAGCCGTTTTGGTAGACCGCCGATTGGACCCTCTGGTCCCCCGGGTCGAGGAGGTTCGAAGTACCCGGCATCGGGGCCCCGGGCGGTCCGTTGATCGTCTTGACCGTCAGGGAGTGATTGGAGAAGCTCGCGGCGGCCGGGGGAACGCCGGTCACCGCGACGAGGGCGATGCGGGTGGCGCTCGCGGGATCGGTCATGACGAAGTAGAGGGACGGGTCGGGGGACACTCCTTGGACCGGATGCAGCGAATAGTCCGTGCCGACCGGGCCGTAGGACCGGTACATGGCCGTGGAGCCGGTGACGACGCTCGACTTGTTGACGAGCCAAAATTGGTCCCCGATGGCGGCGGTACTGGTGAACAGGTTGACCGAAAGGCCCACGAGGGTAGAGCTCAGTCCGAGCGTGGGCTGGTCCCCCAGATCCCCCGGGACGTCGGGCAGGGAATACACGACCCACGTGCCGCTCGCGTTGGCGGAGCTCGAGACGGCGAGCATGGTGTACACGGCGGTCCGTCCGGAGTTGATGTGCAGGATCGAGGCGAACCAGCGGCCGGACTCCTTGTCGAACATGATCTTTGGATCGGAGATGTAGTCGCCGCCGGTCCGGAAGAACGTGCCGAGGAAGAACGACCCGAGACTCGACCCGTTCAGGTCGAAGATCTCGCCGTAGACGTTGACGAACTCCGCTTCCTGGGTCGGCCCGGCGGCGAACTGAACGTCCGGGGGGGTGGACTGGCCGGCCGAGGAGAAGTCGAGGCCGTCGTTGATATGGCCCACCGTCAGGTTCGCCGACCCGTTGGCCGCCGGCCCCAGGTTCGGAGCCAACGGGGCTGCCAGGGACGTCGGCCCGGCCGCCGGGCTATGGGCTCCGACGAACCGCGCGGGGGGCGCGGCGAGTTGGGGCGGGGCGTGCGAGCCGAAGATCGATTGGACCTGGACGGTCCCGATCGGCGGAGCGACGCCGAAGGTCCCCTGTCCCGCCGGCCCGAGCGATCCCGCCGCCCCGAGAGCACTCACCGATAGGTCGCCGCCCCTCGGGGCCGTCGACGGCAAGGACCGGGGGGAAACGTTCGCGTACCCCGAGATCAGGACGGCGGCGGTCAGGAGGAAGATCAGGGAAAGTTGCGTCTTCTGGAGGCGGCCAACCGTCGCGGGACGTCGCGATCGAATGGAGGGACCCCACATGCGTGCGTACGACGCAGACTGCCCTATTTGTAGCCGACCCATCCGAACGCGGGAGGCAGGCATTCCCCCGGAAGAGCCTCCCCCGCCGGACGGATCGGACCCCCGTGGGGCGGGGGCCGGGGTCGGCCGGCTCAGCGATCGGTCGAGAATCCCTTCAAGAGCTCGCGGAGCGCGCGTTCGGGTTCCGACGACCGGGCGACCGCGCTCGCGACCAACACCCCTTGGGCCCCGAGGCGAAGGGCGGCGGCGACGTCCTCCGATCGATGGACCCCGGCGCCCACCAGGACGGAGCTCGCTGGGGAGATCTCCCGGACGGCGTCGACGACTTCCTCGATCAGCGCCGGTCGGGCTTCCGAGACGGAGACGTCCCCCCCGATCAGTTCGGGGGGTTCGATCGCGAGGTATGCGGGGCGGAGCGAGGCGAGCCGCCACGCCTCGGGAAGGTCCCGGGCGCATACGACGGGCACGAGGTCGACCTCTTCGAGCCTCCGCACGACCCGGCCGACCTCCTCTCCGGAAAGCGGGCGCTCGGAGTGGTTGACTAGGCTGCCCCGACTTCCGGCGGCCCGAAGCGCCTCGGCGACGAGCCGGCCCGTGTGCGCCCCGGGCGGGTTCGGATCGGTATGTTGGGCGAGCACCGGGATCCCGGTCCATTGCGCGACCGCCGCGAGGTCCGAGGCGCTGGGACAGATCGCCGCCGGGACCCCAGCGGCCCGGCTGAGCCGCTCGACGAGGGCCGCGAGGCGATGCGCGCCCCTTCCGAGCGCTTCGGGATAGGCCTTGAAATTGACGAGGAGCAGCGGCGAGCCGAGGGGCGGTCCCTCAGTGGGCGATCGCGGCCTTGGGGCGGCGCGGCCGGGAGCAGATCGCGTACTCGTCCCCATCGAAGAAGACCTCCCGGTCCGGGTGGTGCTTCTGGAGATCGGAGATCTTGGTGAGGACGTCCTCGAGCGTGGTGGTTTCGTCATTCGGGTCGATCCGAAGGTGGACGATCTTCTCCGGCTTGTCGTGCGCTCGCCCTCGGTCCACCATCGGGCTCCGGCGAGGGTGCGGTACGGGTTTGGGTCTAATAGCCTTGTGCGGACGCTCGGCCCGTCGATTTTATCAGCGGACGACCGAATCGCGCCACGGTTTTCCGTGCGGGACCGAAGCGACCTACAGAAGATCGTCATGGGGGAAACGCGCGTCATCCTCACCCGAGATCTGTCCGTGATGAACCCGAACCTCGTGGTGGGTTCGCAAGGCCTCGTCGTCGGGAAGCTCGCGAACTACGTCATCAAGGTCGCCTTCCCGGCCGTGACGGTCGGGGTGAACTGGCAGGACTGCGACCTCGTCGCCGGAAAGACGGGGATGCCCACCTCGGCCGAACAACCCAAGGTGATCCCCAAACCGCGCGCCATGGGCGAAGAGTAGGGGGCCCGGCGGCGCGGCGGTCGCGCGCCTATCGGATCCGCTCGAGCGCGAACGATCCGATCACGATCGCGCGGTTCGTGGAGCGGTACTCGATCCAGTCGCGCGACTCGACCTCGCCGATCCCCTGGACCGACAGGAACGTACGGCCCCCCTCCCGCTTGAAGTAGATCGCCCCGTCGAGGCGGGAGAGGATCGTCTCCAGCTGGGTCTCGGGCAGCGTCCCCGACTCGAGGGCGTAGAGCGCGATGGCATTGCGGGCCTTGAGCGCCCCGACGAAGTTCTGCATGAACTGGATGCGCTGCGGGTCATCGGCGTCCGCGAGGGTGGCCGAGAGTCCGAAGTAGGCGACCCGGATCGGGCGGCTCTTCTCCTGGGCGATGGAGTTCGCCGACTGGACGAGGCCGCTGAGGATGCCCGAACGGTCGTGGGGTCCCTTCGTGCGGACGTGGGTCTTGGCGAGCTCCTCCTCGGTCGGGATCCCCCCGTCGGCCGAGGCGTCGACCCATCGGACCAGGTTCAACTGCTCGTATTCGTGGAATTGGGGCGCGACGAGGCCGATCTTTTGGGCGACTTCTTCGGGGCCCCGGGCGGCGCTGATGATGATCGCGCCCTCCCCGCGCTTGAGCCCTTCGATCAGGAAGGAGTATAGGGCGACCTCCTTGCCCACAAAGGCGTCCCCGATCAGGATGACGTGACCCTTCGGGGGGATGCCCCCGAGCAGTAGATCGTCGAGCCGGGGGGTTCCGGTCGGGAGGCGGTCGGGGAACCGGTTGGAGACGGCGCGGCGGAGCATGCCGGTCTCCTCGGGGGTCTCCGGGGGCACGTACGGGGAGTCGACGGGCGGGCCACCGCGCCGGCCCGGGGGCGGGGTCGGGGGCATCGCATAGCTCGGTTCGGCCGCCGCGGCGAAGGCGATCGAGAATCCCTGGGACTTGCCGGCCTTTTTCGCCGCGGCCTGCCGGGCGAGCCGCAGCTCGTCCTCGAGGGCGGAGACGGTCTTCTTCTGGACGGAGACTTCGCGTTCCCGCCGGTCGATCTCCGCCCGGCGGTTCTGCAGGTCGGCCTCACGATTCTGGAGCAGCTTCAGGCGAGCGCCGACATCGGCGTCCCGTCGGTCGAGCTCCTCGGTCCGCTGACTCAGATTCGCCGCGCGCCCATCGACCTCCTGGACCTTCTGCTCGAGCGCCTTCAGCCCGTCCTCATAGCGTCGCACGTTGGCGTCGGCGAGCCCCGCCCGCTCGGCCGCATCCTTCTCGCGCTCGACCGCCTGGGCCTCCTGGAAGCGCAGGTCCTCGATCTCTCGGGAGAGCGCCTCGCGCGAGCGGCTGACCTCCGCCTGTTGGGCCTGCAACTCGGCCGAACGGCTCTCGATCGTCCCTTTCTGCTGGTCGAGCGTCTCCTGCAGTACCGACAGCTTCGCCTCCCGGGCCGCCAGTTCGCTCTCGAGCTTGTTCGGGGCCGCCCCGCCGGCGGGGCCCCCGGACCGAGCGAGCTCGCTCTCTTTCTGCAGGAGCTCCTGGGTCTTGCGATCGATCTCCTGGCGTCGCGCCGTAAGGCGGGCGTCGAGCTCGGTCGCGTCGGTCGCCCGGCGATCGAGCTCCTTGGTCCTCAGGTTCAGGGCCGCCTCGCGCTGGACGATCTCCCCTTCTCGGCGGATCGTCTCCTTCTCACGGCCGGACATCCTCGGGAGCCGGGCCTCAAGGTCCTTTTCCCGGAGCGAAAGCGCCTGTTCCTTGTCCTCGATCCCGCGGGCCCGGGCGTTCGTTTCGGCGAGCTTTACCGCCAACTCCCGTTGCAGACGCGTCAGCGTTACGGTTCGCGTCTGGGACTCCGATTCGAGGGTCGTTGCATGGGCTCGCGATTCCTCGATCGCTTCGAGTTTGCGTTGGATGCCGATCTCCGCGTTTTCGACGTCGGCCTCGCGCCCGATGAGGCTCGCCTCCCGGAACCGGACGGCGTCCTCACGGTCCTTCAGCTGTTTCGCGACCAGCCCGAGCCGGCTTTGCGCTGAGAGGATTACCGCGCGTTCGTGGGGGCGGGTCCCCGAGGCGATCAGATGGAGGAACGACCCCGCCATCAGGTAGAGAACGGAGCCGACCGCCAGGGAGAGCGCGATCGAGGAGGCGTGGGCGGCGGGGCTCAGCCCCGGGACGAATACGATCAGGGCGAGCAGCACGGGCCCGACCGAGGCCGCGACGCTGAGCGTCTTCGACTGGGTCCATTCGGACCAGGTGAGCGAGAGCCCGACCATCGGCAGACTGAGCGCGAGCAGGCTCAACGGGTAGAATCCGGGCAGCAGCGTCCAATTGGCGGTCGGTCCGGCATGCGCCACCGCCCCGGTCCACGCGAACAACAGGAGGCCATCGAGCACCACCGAGCCCACGGAGACGCTGAAGTGGGGTTCCCATGGGAAGACCTGGTATTCCTCCCACTTTACCCACAAGCCGTAGATGGCGAGGTAGAGGCCGCCCACCAACGGAAGGGCGAGGAAGTACATCGAGGAGAACTGAAGGCTCCCCGCGCCGGAGAGGGACGGCGGGAACAACAGCACTAAGGCGGTGTCGAGCAGCAGGGCGGCCGCGACCCCGACCGAGTGGTAGTGGGCCCCGCGCCCGATCGCGAGTTGAAGGAGGGCGTCCTTTTGGGCGTGATCGACGTCCCGGGGGGTGATCGCCGAGGCGTACGGCTTGGGGGTCGGCCGGGAGGAGGCCTCGGCGGCGGTCGCGCGCGCCGGGGCTGGCTTAGGAGCGGGCATGTCAAAAGGCACCCACCAATTTACGGGGGCGGGCGGTACTTAATCCCACGCATTTGGGGGCGGGGAGGGGCCGACCCGGACCCCTTCCACCAGCAGGGAGGCGGCGACCTTCCGACGCGCCGGCTGCCGCCCAAATTCTTCCTCGAGCTCGAGGAGGTGGGTCCAGGCCGGCGTATCGTGCGGGATGCCGAGCAACCGGTCCGGCTCGGACCCGAGCAAGGGCGCCACGGCGAGGGCCTCCCTCCATTCGACCCCCTCCGTTCGGAACGCCTGGCGCAGCTCCGCTTCGGAGAAGCGATGGAAGCCGTGGCGAGCGAGCGCCCCCCCCCGGGCCGGCTCGAATCCCTCGCGCACTATCCTCGGACGCAGCATACCCACGGGCGACCTCAGGAGGCGCCCGACGACGCTCGGAGGGAGACGGCGGAGGTAGCGCGAATGCTCCCCCGCGCCGGCCACGGCCTCGAGCAGGATCGTACCCCCCGGAGCCAGGAGGCGGAGCGTCGATCGGAGGAATTCGGGTGCGGACTCTCCCGCGAACCCGAGCGGATTTCCGAGCGCCACGACCTGTGAGAATCGCCCGGCGAGCAAGGGCGGTCGCGCCCCATCGCCCCGGACGAGGGCGGGAATCGCTTCCCGGGTCCGGGTCCCCCAGCTCTCGCGGACGTACCGCAGCGCCGTCTCCGAGAGATCGAGCAGGACTCGCCGGGCCGTATTGGAGCCGACGAGCGGGGAGAAACGGCCCGGTCCCGGCCCGAGCTCCAGAACCCAACCGGCTTGCCCGCCGTGGCGGACCAAGAATCGCTCGCGGACCTCCCGAAAGAGATCGCGTTGGGGCGTCCCCTCGTACCGTTTCCACTCGCGTTCCACACGATATCGATCAAGGCGCTGAAAGCGCTGCAACGCGACGTCAGACTTCGACCGACTCTCCGGGCGGCGGCCGGATTCGTCGGCTTGCGATACCGGTCGGGCCCGGGGCGCGGGGGCTGACTCTCCGGCGGGGACCGTCAACGTCGATCCCCGGGGCGGGGTTCGCTCACGGGAGACCCCCGATGCCCCTCCGATCCGTTTCGATGAGTCCCGAATGATCTTGAGGGGGATCCGTTCGGTCTCCGGTCGGGGACGGAGATGGGACGTCTTGCGCCGCGGCCCAGAGCACGGGGCCCGACAACTTC
The DNA here is from genome assembly GCA_035945215.1 of Thermoplasmata archaeon. Classification (GTDB taxonomy): domain Archaea; phylum Thermoplasmatota; class Thermoplasmata; order Lutacidiplasmatales; family UBA184; genus Lutacidiplasma. The sequence continues at coordinate 177,149 of DASZAJ010000001.1, read as the reverse complement.
TTCATCGCCGCGCTCGGCGACGACGGATCCAAACCCCCGAGATCGCTGCGGCCGCGCCGCCGATCCCGAGGAAGGCGGCCCAGAGCGGGACCGAGATCCCAAGGAACTCCAGATCGGCCTTGTGGATCACGATCGTCGTGGGAGACGAGGTGGCCCGGACGCCGTTCGAGTCCGAAGCCGACACCGAGACGGCGTACGATCCCGCGGCCAAGAAACGGCAATCGATGCGGGGGCCGGTCTGCGGGCATCCCACGGGCAGCCCCGACCAGTCGATGACGTAGTCGCCGCTGCCGCCGGTCGGCGACGAGGTGAGCACGAGGTCACCGCCGGCGAACGTCGAGAGGGCCGACGTGCCCGGGGGCCCGACCGCAAGGGCCGGCGCCACGGGAACCGGGGGGGAGATCACAAGCGCGCTCGTCTCGCCATTCCCGTCGACGGCGACGACGGCGACCTCCACGATCCCGGCCCCGAAGGGCCGACACGTGGTGGTGTTCGACGTGCCCCCGCAGGAGGACGCAGCCGAAGCCCAGCGGAACGAATACGGAGCGAGGCCTCCCGTCACGGTCACGGCGAATCCGATCGCCTGGCCCAGGTCGATGGACGGCCGCGATGGAGTTACGTTCGATAGGACGGGGGCCGGGCTGATCGTGAACGCAACCGACGGACTAAGGGCGTCTCCGCCATTGGCGTCGGTTGCGGAGACCGAAACGTTGTACGAACCGCTGTCCTTCCAGCCGCAAACGGCCGCCGGGGAAAGAAGCCCCGAGCAATCGCCGGTCGGAAGCCCTCGCCACTCATATTCGAGGGACCCCCAGCCCGTCCCATGCACGTTCCAGGCCTGTCGCTGGCCCACATCGGCCGCGTCGCGGTCCGCGCCCGGCCGGTCAATGACCGGCAGCGCCCGAACGGAGAAATTCAAGTCGGCGCTCCTGACCAAGTTGCCGTATTGGTCGACCATGTTGACGTAGATCGAAAGGCCGGCCGGTTGCGGGAACTCGCACGAGGGCTGAGACGTGGCCAGGCCCGAGCAATCCGCGATCGGCAGCCCGTGCCAATCGTACTGGGAATAACTCTGGTTCATGCCGGCGACGGGTTCGAAGAATTCGACCGTCTGGAAAACATCGGCGCTGATCACTCCGAGGACCCCGAGTCGTACCGCCTCGGGGATCCCTCCGGACCCGGCCGGGACGGTCGAATCCGACAACGGTGCGGAGGAACCGACCGAGGTGTTCTGCGACCAGCCCTCCACTTCGAAGCAGTACGGATCCCCCGGCCCGAGGCCGGTCATATTGTAGGTCGCGACCAAAGTGAGATCGATGTGCCCCGTCCATCCATTGCATGTCGATCCGATCTCGATCGTGTCGCGATCCACGCCCACGGGATTGGACCAAGCGAGCCGGATCGAGGTGGACGTTCGGCCGATCGCCGTCAGTCCGAACGGCGTCCCCACGTGGACGGTGATCGAGTTCGAAAGATTCGACAGCCCTGTCGAACTGCGGAATGCGGCCGCGAAGCAGTAGGTGCCGTGGTCGAACAGTTCGCTCACGTTGGTCGAGGTCGAGTTGGGATCCGCTCCGTCGACCCAGCTCCACGCCCCGGGGGCCGGCGGGGCGGGGAGGCAGGCCCCCTCGTGATAGAACACCTCAGTATCCGCCAGTCCCGTCGGGACGATGCGGTCCGTCCAACCGAGCGAAACCCAGGTCGGTCCGCCCCCCAGCTCGCGCAGGCCGGAAGGGCCCGCGCCTCCCGCTACCGATCCAGGCCGGGTGACGGCCGACACCTCGAGCGGCGCGCCGAAGAAATGCAAGTTCAGGGGAACTATATCGATCCGGTAGGTCTGACCGGCGACGAGCCCGGAGATATTGACCGATCGATCGGTCGGAAGCAACGACCGTGAGTTTGAAGTGGAATTACCGGGACCCCAGTACGCGGTGTAGTTCAGCAAGGGGAACGATCCCGGGACCGGTTGGGCCCATGAGAGGTTGAGATAAGTTCCCCCCGCGGAGAGCGACGTCTCGACCGGAGCGGCCGGAGGTGTGTCCTCGGCCAGGGGGGCGTCCGAGGGGAAGGGGAACTCCTTCTCCCCCATCCTCCAATAGTAGTACACCTGCCCAAGGCTCGTGTTCTGATCGATCAGGCAGGAGGGGATCGCATCGCAGTTCAACCCCTCCTCGGACAGCGTGTAACTCCCGTTGAAGAAGAATCCCTCCTCGTCGTAGGCGTCCTGCACGGGGAATTCTCCCCCCCCGGAGTATTGGGTTCCCCAAACGAGCGAGACGTTGGAAGCGTACCATTGGCCGAGGCCCGGGTCGATCAGCCACGAATCGTTGTAGAACGTGTTGTTCCAGGTCCCCGCGGGCCAGGGACCGTGCGCGCCGAGCCCGATCCGGTGCTCCGAAGACCCCGTCGGGAAACCGCCGGCGCTCCCTTGAGCGAGCGGGCGGCCGAATCCGCAATCGTGGCCTCCGGGAACTGTCCCCGCGCTCGAAATGACCCCGCCGGCGCCCAGGGTCGCATACCCCGTGTAAACCGCCGAGCCTACACAGTAGCCGGCCGTCCAATAGACCGTATGGTCGGTGAGGTTGTAGTCGATCCCCGCGACGTAATTGGAAGGGGCGCCGCCCGGACCCCAGGTCGCACTGGCGATCGGCACGAGCGTGGTCGGGGATTGACGGTATTGATCCACGAGCCAGTTGGTCGCTCCATTCGCTGCGATATTGAACCAGGAATCGAGATTCGGGATCCAGTAAAGGTTGTTCGCTTCGAAGAAGGGAAGCGTCGTGAGCTTCCACTGCGTACGGTTCACGAGGGACCAGGCCCACATCGCACCCGAGCTTGTGGTGAGGACCGCGATCGTAGAGGACCCGTTCAGGCCGACGAGATTGACCTGACCATTCGCGTACGTATCGCCTGAGGTCACCCCCGTCCAGTTCCATTCAAAGGAGCTTCCGGTGGTGACGTTCACGGCGAAGAACGTCAGGGTCGACGCCGAGCCACAGACCGAAAGGCAGCCGAGTTCGTAGGCGAACGCGCCATCGGGGGTCACCCACTCCGTGTTCTTTTGACATCCGTAGTAGCAGATGTTCCGGAACAAGGGAACCCACGGAGCGATCGGAGTGAGACGGCCGCTGTGGAAGTTGAAGAAGACGAGCCACAAGCTGCGGTTCACATAGAAGGCTCCATCGGACGTCCACGAGAGCAGCGGCACCTGGACGTTCTGGTCGACTGCCGTCCGATAGCCGTTGAGGTCGTTGTAGCCGGGGAGGGAAAAGGTCGCGTTCCCATAGGGCACCTTGGGCTGGGCGCTGAGGCTGCCGAGGTCCGTGACGTTGCTGACGGTATCGAAATACCAGCCGGCGCCGCCTAGATCCGCGGTCCCGTTCGAGAAGACGTAGTAGGATCCTGGCGACGCCGGTAGGGGGATCGAGAAGGCGCCGAACAAATCGGTGAGGCCCCCGGCTACGAACCGGCAACTCGCAATACCGGTGGTCGTGGACGGATACTGAGGGCAGGGATACCGGACGACCGACACGTTCAACCCGCGCACGGGGGACTGGTCTCGACTCAAGATCGTACCCCGGACGAGCCAGGCGCCGACGCTCACGTGGACATGGTTCGCCGGATTCCGCGCCTCAGAGGTCGAGCTTGCGGTGGCGGCGGAACTGCTCAAAAGCCCGAGGACGGCGACGGCTGCCCAGGCAAGATCCCAAGCGGTACGACCTCGATGGGCCCGCCTCGCGCAGGGGCCGGCCGGACGCGATGGCGACGTGGTGCCTGCCCCCCGGTTCGCTCCCGATCGCTTGGGGTCTGACGTCCGACCCCTCGCGAGACGCGGCGATCGAACGCCCCCGGGGCATTTATATACTCCCGACACCCCGGAACGGCGGATCGGGGGACCATGCCGTACTACGAGTGTCCGAAGTGTGGTGGGGGTTACGTCATTGACGTCCCGCCGAGCGCTAAGCCGGTGTGCGATCGCGATGGCGCGCGGCTGAAGCGCACGAGCGACGCTTCCTACGAACGGAGCGCCCGGGAAGAGTAGATCGCCTCGGGAGGGGCCTCCGAGATGGCGGGACGGGGGCCGCTGGTACCACGAGCGGCCCATCAGGGCGGCCTCGTCCTGTTGCTCGCCGCCATCGAGTTCACCGTCGGAATGGGGGTAACCCAACTGGGTTATCCCGGGTATAGCGATCTGCGCAACGCCATCAGCGACCTCGGGAACTCGAAGCTTTCCCCTTGGTTCCTCGTCTTCAATCTCTCGCTGATCCTTTTCGGGATCCTCGGGGTCGTCGCGGTTTGGCTACTCCGTTCGGCCTTCCGACCCAAGACCTCCTCCCGGATCGGGGTCGGGCTCCTCGCGGTGGCGTTCGGCTCCGCGGTCGGGATCGGCGTGTTTCCGGAGCAGGTGGCCCATTCGCTCCACGTCCTGTTCTCCTCCGCGGCATTCCTGGCTTCCGGCCTCGCCCTGTTGTTCCTCGCGCTCTCGATGCTTCGCGACACGCGCTGGGAAGGGTTGCGATTGTATACCGCCGCTTCGGGGATCTTGATCCTGGCGGCGATCGCGCTGCTTTTCTCCGCGGCGACCACGGCGGCCGACTTCGGGGCCGTCGAACGGCTCGTGGTCGCGCCCGGCCTCCTTTGGGCGGCGGTCGCGGGCATTCATCTCGGAAGGATGCCGGTGTACGATCCGATCACCACCGCGGGCTCGTGATGGCCGTTGGACCCCGTATTCTCCTTCGCTCCGCGTTGTCGGCAAGGGTCGTTCGCCACCGGCGGTCGACGGTGGGGGAGTTCCCCCTTCCGGAGCCTTGGGAGTCGTCCGCGCCTCCGGGTCATCGGCGCGGGCGGGCGACAGGAAGCTCGTGGGGGCCGGCCCAACCGGGCCGACGGTAGCGACCGTGCGGCGGACCCGGATCCTCGCGACGCTCGGGCCGGCGACGCGAACTCCGGCCCGGATCGATGGGCTCCTCGCCGCGGGAGCGGATGCGGTCCGGGTGAATTTCTCCCACGGCGGAACGGACGAACACCGGCGACTCATCCAACGGGCGAGGGCCGCGGGGCGGCGGGCGAAGCACGATGTGGCCGTCGTCGCGGACCTCCAGGGACCGAAAGTCCGGATCGGGGATCTGGCCCGCCCGAGCATCGAACTTCAAGAAGGGGCGCCATGGCGCCTCGACGCGTCGGGCCGGCCCGGGGACGCCGTTCGAGTCTCCGTATCCTACCCTCCGCTCCTGCGGGAGGCGCGGCCGGGGGCCCGGCTGCTCGTCGGGGACGGCAACGTCGAACTTCGGGTGGTGGGCCATCAGGGCGCCGCCCTCATCGGGCGCGTCCTGCACGGGGGGGCGGTTTCGGCGCACGCGGGGCTCTATCTTCCCGGCGGGGGCCTCCGCCCGAACGTACTCGGGCGAAAGGACTCGAGCGATCTCGAGGTCGCTGTCGAGGAGGGGGTGGATTTCCTCGCCGTCTCGTTCGTCCGCGACGCCCGAGATCTGATCGTGGTCCGCCGACGGCTTGACCGCCTGCACGCCACCGGAATCGGGCTCATCGCGAAGATCGAGCGCGCCGAGGCCCTCGAGCACATCGATCGGATCGTCGAGGTTTCCGATGCGATCATGGTCGCCCGGGGGGACCTGGGCATCGAGGTCCCGCTCGCCCGCCTGGCCCTCGAGCAGAAGCGTCTGATCGCAATCGCGAATCGAGCGCGCCGACCCGTGATCGTGGCCACCCAGATGCTCCTGAGCATGGTGCACGCTCCGCGTCCGACGCGGGCCGAGGCGACCGATGCGGCGAACGCGGTAATCGATGGCGCGGACGCGCTGATGTTGTCGGAGGAAAGCGCGGTCGGAGCGTTTCCCGCCGAGGCGGTCGGATGGCTGGACCGCATCTGCCGGGCGACCGAGCTGGCCGCGTCGCTTGGGGAGGTCGAGATCCACGCCGACCGTCGTCCGTCCAACGCCGTCGATGATGGGGTCGCGGGGGCCGCCGTGGCCCTCGCCGCGGACGTCGGCGCCCGCGCGATCGTCATCCCGACCGAATCCGGACGGACCGCGCGCCTCGTCGCGGCCCGGCGACCCTCGACCCCGATCCTCGCCCTGAGTTCGAACGGAGCGACCCGCCGGCGGCTGTCGCTGACCTGGGGGGTGGAGACGGTCGGATGCCCGGTCCACCTCAGCCTTCGGGAACTCCGTCGCCTCGCGCGCCAGATGGTCGACCGCACCTCGGGCATCCCGAAGGGGGGGCCGATCGTCCTGACGGCCGGATATCCGGTCGAGGGTCGGCCCACTAACCTGGTCACGGTCGACCCCGCCGGAACCGACCGAAAGGAGGGTCCGAGCCCCCCGGGGCGCGCCCGCGGACGCCGCCAGGGTTCCTAGACCGAGGTCGCCGCCGGTCCCCTATCGTGCCTCCGGATGCTCGGGGCCCGGCCCGTCGAGTACGTCCGGAGGCCGTCCCGCACGATACGGTCGTGGTCGAACGCGAGATGGTGCGCCCGATCGACCGGCACCCAGCGCGCCTCCCGAGCGTCGTCGCCACCGGTCGGGTGCCCGCCGCGTCCCTGCATCCAGAATGCGATCGACACCGTGGGCCCACGCGGGTCCCGATCGGGGTCTGAGTAGACCCCCACGATTGCCGTCGCACGGGCCCGGAGTCCGGTCTCTTCCACCAGCTCGCGGGCGACCGCCGCTTCGACGGTCTCCCCGGGCTCGACGAATCCCCCGGGCAGGGCCCAGGATCCCGAGAACGGCCCTCGGCCGCGTCGGACGAGGAGCACCCGGCCGAAACGGATCCAAACGGCATCGACCGTGAGCTTGGGTCCACGAGGATATCCCATGGACAGCCGTAGCGGATCGCTCGGATAACGAGCGGCGGCCGCCTCCCTCCGCGGCCTCCGCCGACATGGTTAAGTGGGGTCTGGCGGTCGACGGCCCCCGATGGCCATCTTCCGCAGCAAGGCCCCGTTGCGGATCAGTTTCGCCGGGGGTGGGACCGACGTGTCCCCCTATCCGGAGGAGAAGGGCGGGGCGGTCCTGAACTGCACGATCGACAAGTTCGCCTACGCGACCCTGTCCACGCAGGACAACGGGGCCCCCGCGACCCGCGTGCACTCGCTCGACTACAATCTCTCGGCGAGCTACGACAAGCCCGAGGACCTCGTGTTCAATGGGGAGCTCGACCTCGTCAAGGCCGCCCTCAAGGTGCTGCGGCCGACCCCTCCGGGGGGCGACGCGGGACCGAACTTGGAACTCTTTCTGCATTCCGATGCGCCGCCGGGGACCGGACTCGGCTCCTCGTCGACGATGTGCGTCGCGCTCGTCGGCGCCTTCCAACTGTTCCTCAAGGAGCCCTGGACCGGCTACGATGTCGCCGAGCTCGCCTACCGGATCGAGCGCGAGGAGCTCGGGATCCGGGGCGGCCGCCAGGACCAGTACGCCGCGGCCTTCGGGGGGTTCAACTTCATGGAGTTCAACGGCAAGACCACCGTCGTCAACCCGTTGCGCATCCAGCCCGACGTCCTCAACGAGCTCGCTTACCGGCTCCTGCTGTGCTACACGGGAACGAGCCATTACTCGAACGACATCATCGAGCGGCAGCAGGCGAGCTATTCAGAGAAGCGGCCAGGCACCGTGGAGGCCCTCGACCAGACCAAGCGCCTCGCCGTGGACATGAAGAACGAGCTCCTCCGGGGCCGCATTGACGAGATGGGGCGGCTTCTCGACGAGGGATGGCAGCTCAAGAAGCACTTCACCGAGGGGATCTCCAATGAGCGGATCGACCGCTTCTACGCGAAGGCCCGCGAAGCCGGGGCCCTCGGCGGGAAGCTGGTGGGGGCCGGGGGCGGCGGGTACCTGCTGTTGTTCTGCGATTTCGAACGGCGGGCCAACGTCGCGGAGGCGGTCACCGCCTCGGGGGGACGGGTTGTGGACTTTTCCCTCGAGCCCGGCGGCCTGCGCACGTGGATGGTCCGGCCCTAGCCGCCGGCGCCGGGGGGGGGGCCCGGGCGCCGCTTGGGCGCGCGAGGACCCTACGAGGCGATGGTGTTGACCGGGAGCCCGGCGCGCTGTCGGAGGGCATAGTAGAACCCCCCGAACGCCGTCGCCGTATGGGTGCGCATCCCCTGCATCCGAAGGGCGAGCTTGACCTCCTTGGGGGTCTGCCGGACATCGAGCGTCTTCGACGTGTCGTACTTGTACTGGAACGTGCCGGCCGGACCCTTCGGGAACTGCTCCCAGTCCCGGGCGTTCGTGGGCCGCAGCTCGTGGGGGCGGTGGGGCCCCTGCTGGCCCGCGAAGATCGGCATCGACAGGTGCTCCTCGGTGAGCCAGATCATCGTCGCGTCCCGGATGGCGGACTCGGTCGCGTCATCGAGCGCGCCCGGGGCGACCTGGGATTTCACCCAGCTGACCATCGCGTCGAACGTCTTCTCGGAGTTGTCCTCGAGCATCTGCAGGACGGCCAGGCGGATCGCACTCCGGCGCAGCGCATCGATCCCCGTGTCCGACAGCCGATACTCCGCGGCCAACCCCACCAGGGCCTCGGCGTTCTCGGGGAGGTCCTTCAGGAGGAGCATGAACAGCGGGGTCGGCGGCTCCTTCTCCGCCACGTGCCAGAGCGAGAACTCCCCGCCATCGGTTAGCAGCACGAGGGGGGCGCCGACGCTGCGGGCCTTCTTCGCGGCCTCTTCCGCGGCTGAGCGCACCGGGGTCTTGGTGGCATACACCTCGAGGACGAGCCGCGGCCGGCCCGACGGGTCGAGGAGCGCGAAATCGGCGTGGCCCCCGCTGAACTTGGTGGGGAAATCGAGGTAGACCTGCTTCTTGTCGTGGGGATCCCATCCGAGCGCCACCAGGAACGGGCTCACGATCCAGTGCTTCACCTGCTGCGGGGTGATGTCCTTGACATCCGTCAGAACTTCGTTGGCGATAACCTGGAATTCACTCATTCGGCGCTGCAGGTCCTGGGCGTCCATCGGTTGATGGAAGGCGAGACGGGTGGGATAAAACTACCTGCGCCCGCCGGTGAACGCCCTCGACCGGCCGTTCGTGCGTCGAAGGGCTGTGGCCCGGAGGGCGAGGTACGGTTCGACACGCTCGAGCGGGAAGTCGAACTCCTTCGAGGGCGCGAGCCCCAGTCGGTCGCTCATCAGCCACTCGACCTCGTATCGGTAGATCAGCGACGATCCGAGCGACTCGAGCAGGCGCGCGAGTCTCAGGCTGCCCTTGGGCGAGAGGTGCCAGTAGCGGGCGGGCTTGCCCAGCGCCCGGAACATGCCGTCGGTCAGCTCTCGGTACCGATAACCGACCGGACCGCCGAGGTCGAACGTCCCGGAGTGCGGCGAGGCCAAGGTCAGTCGCACCACCCGCGCGAGGTCGGCGACCGAAAGCGGACTCAGCCGGTAGGTCCCGTCGCCGAACATCGGGAACCAAGGGTAGCGCCACATCGCCCGCATCATGATGCCGAGGAGCTTGTCGCTGGGGCCGAACAAGGCCGTCGGCCGCAGGATCGTGTACGGGACCCCGCTGCGCGCGAGCGACCGATCGAACTGTCGTTTGTAGAGCAGGTACGGCAGCGATCGTTCGAGCGCCTCGGGCGCTTCCGGAACGCTCACGTGGACGAACCTCTCGAGGCCCGCGTCGACCGCGGCGGCGAGCAGGCGGCCGAGCCCGGCTTCGAGCGATCGGAACCGCGACGCCGCTCCGGCGCGATACCAGGCGAGATTGACGACGGCATCGACGCCCTGAAGGCGCGCGGCCCAGTCGACGCGGTCGGCGACGTCGGTGGGCATCCATTCGATGCCGTGCTCCCCCTCCCAAGCGTCCGGACGGCGGTGGGCCGAGCGAAGGAGGTGGTCGCGGGCGAGCTCGGAGGCGACGGCACGTCCGACGAACCCGTGGCCTCCGCCGACGAGCAGGACGCGCGACGGCCGGGGGCGGCTCATCGAGGCAACGGGGCCAGGGCCGAACTCGGGCGGACCGGCGTCGGCGACACCGCCGACCCGCCGAAGATACGATCCCAGGCCCGCAACACGGGCGGCCGCATCGCCTCCGTGGACACGGGGTTCCCGAGCTCCTGGCTGACCGAGGTCATGACCGACCCGGGGAACCCGCACGGATGGAACGCCCGAAAGGCCCCGAGGTCCACGTCGACGTTGAGCGCGAAGCCGTGGAAGGTCACCCAGGATTCCACCGCGATCCCCACCGAGGCGATCTTTCGCGCCCCGGCCACCCAGACCCCGCGGCGGCCCGTCACCCGCTCCCCAGTCACCCCGACTTCGGCGATCGAGCGGATCAGAAGCTCCTCGACGTCGGAGACGAACCGACGGACATCGCGTCCCCGAGGTTCGAGGTCTACGATCGGGTAGCCGACCAGCTGGCCGGGCCCGTGGTAGGTGCCCTTGCCCCCCCGCTCGACCGAGACGACCGGGATCCCGGGCGGCAACGGTTCCCCGTCGCTCCCCTGGACGCCGACCGTGACGACCGGCGGGTGTTCGACCAGGATGAGCGTGTCCGCGATCTCCCCCCGGGCCCGCTGCGCCCGCATCGCGCGCATCGCCTCGAGTGACGGGAGGTACTCCCGGATCCCCCAGTCACGACTCTCGACCGGCACGTCCCCTCGCGGCGACATGGAACGGCTCCCCGAGCCAAAGGAGGGCCGCCTCCTGCATGGTCTCCGAAAACGTCGGATGCGGATGGATCGTCAGGGCCAGATCGCGGACCGTCGCGGCCATCTCGATCGCGAGGGCCGCCTCGGCGATGAACTCCCCCGCGGAGGCCCCGGCGGCGTGGACCCCGAGCAGCGCTCCGGTCGCATCATCCCCGACCAACTTCAACCACCCCTGGGTGGCGTGGGCGGCGTGCGCCCGACCCAGCGCCGCGAACGGGAAGCGGGCCTCGCGGGCGGCGAGTCCCTGCGCGCGCGCCTCGACCAGGGTGAGGCCGACGCTGGCTAGCTCGGGGTCGGTAAAGACCACCGAGGGGATCGCCTGAAATTCGAACCGGGTGGACCGTCCGGCGATCGTCTCGGCCGCCACCACCCCCTCCCGGTAGGCTTTGTGCGCGAGCATCGGCGGACGCGCGGCGTCGCCTACCGCGAAGATGTTCGCGACGTTGGTACGCTGGTGGTCGTCGACGGTGATGAACCCGGTCTTCGGATGGCGCTCGACGCCGGCCTCTTCGAGGCCGAGACCGGCGGTGTCGGGTCGCTTGCCGACGGTCAAGAACAGTCGCTCGGCGTCGAGATCGTGGCGGCCTGACGCGTCCTCGACCGTCAGGACGACGCGCCCCTTCTCCCGGACGAGGCCGGTGGCCCGGTTCCCGGCGCGGACCTCGACCCCGAGCTTCTGGAGGGTCGTGGTGATCTCCTTCGAAAGGTCGGCGTCGACCCCTGGGAGGATCTGGGGCAGGAGCTCTACGATGGTCACCCTGACGCCAACGAGGGCGAGGAACTCGCCGAGCTCGCAGCCGCTCACGCCGCCCCCGAGGACGATCAGGGAGCGTGGGAGCGAAGTGAGGTTCAGGATCTGCTCGGCGGTAAGGACCCGGTCGCCGTCGGGCTCGAATCCGGGAAACGTCGACGGAATCGCCCCGGAGGCGAGGATCGCGGTCTCGAAGTCGATCCGTTCTCGCCCCCCGTCCGGCGCGATGAGCTCGGCCGAGCGAGGGCCGGAGAGGCGGGCTTCGCCCTTGAGGACCTGGACGCCGGCCGATTTCAACAGCTGCTGGACGCCGGTGCGTTCTTTCTGGACGACGGAGTCCTTCCAGGCCATCGCCTTGGCGAGGTCGAACCGAGGACGGTCGGCGATCACCCCGATCTCGGGTCCCTCGGACCCGATCGCATGGAACAGCGCCGACGCGTGGATGAGCGCCTTGGAGGGAATGCAACCGCGGTTCAGACATTCGCCCCCGAGCTCGCGCCGCTCGACGAGAAGGACCTTCTGACCCAGCTGTCCGAGGCGGATGGCAGCGATGTATCCCCCAGGTCCCCCCCCGACGACGAGGGTCGAGGTGGTCCGTGCGTAGGTCCCGGCCATGCCCGCTCAGCCCGCCCCCGAGGGCGGAGAGAAGAAAACGTCGGTGGCCAGCGAAGTGGGGTCCGGCGACGGCGTCGATTCGGCGAGCGCCACGGCCGCCCGCACCTCCTCCTCGACCTCGGTGGCCAACCGTTGTGAGATCGGGTCGGTCAGCACCCCCCGCTCCCGCAGGAGCCGATCGAGCCGATCCACCGGATCCCGCGCTCGCCCCCGGGCGAGGAAGTCGGCCGGCTGGTAGCGGGTGGGATCATCCGAGCTCGAGTGGGCGGTCATCCGGAAGACGAGGCACTCGACCAGGCTCGGACCTGCGCCCTTCCGAGCCTTATCCAGGGCGGCCGCCAGGGCCGAGTACACCGCGACGATGTCCGTCCCGTCGACGCGTTCGCCCGTGAAACCGTACGCCGCCGCCTTGTCTGCCAGGATCTTCAGGTGGGTCTGGCGTTCAACGGGGACCGAAATGGCCCACTGGTTGTTGGTCAGACAAAATACGACCGGAAGGGCCAGCGCGCCGGCGAGGTTCATTCCGGCGTGGAAATCGTTCGCGCTGGTCGCCCCATCCCCGAAGAAGGCCATCGTCACCCCGACGTCGCGGCGCAGCTTCTGCGCGTACGCCAGGCCCACCGCCTGGGAGATCTGGGTGCCGATCACCGAGGACATGGAGACGTAGCGCACCTCGCGCGCCGTCGGGTGACAGGGCATCTGACGGCCCCGGGCCGGGTCGCGATCGTCGGCGAAGAGATGATGGAGGTAGGCCGAGAGCGAATGCCCGCGGGCCAAGGCGAGCAGCTGCTCGCGCAGGCCGGGGAAGACCCAGTCCCGCTCGGCGAGCGCGAGCGAGGCCCCGACGCTGACCGCCTCCTGCCCCGTGGCCGGCCCGTAGAAACCGATCCGACCTTGCCGCTGCAGCGCCAGCATCCGCCGGTCGAGCGCCCGACCGAGCCGCATCCAGCGGTACGCCCCCAGCAGCCGCTCGCCCCATTTCGGGCCGAGTACCGCCTTGAGCTCGGTCTCGCGGTACCGGAGCTCGACCAGATCGGTCGGGTCCTGCTCGGGGGGCGGGGTCGGCCCCACGGTTTGCTTCCCTCGTCGCGCCACCGCCTGCCCCCGTCCGCCCGCTTCCGTCGACCCCCGGGGCGTATTTCACCCGGCGGGCCCGCCCCGGGTGAGGTCGTTCGCCGGGGGGCGGGGCCGCCCCCACCGGCGGCCCGCCGGCCCCGACCGTCCAGTGCTTCGGAAGGTTATTGTGGGATTGTGCGGCGCTGTTCCGGCGACCGCGACGCTACGGTGTCGCGACCCCGGGAGCTTCCCTAGGCCATGATCGACCCGACGACGCAGTTCATCGTCGATCTGTTCGTGCTCCTCGCCGCGGCCGTCCTGGCGGGGGAGATCTCGGTCCACCTCGGACAAGCGGCGCTCGTGGGCCAGCTGATCGCCGGCGTGGTACTCGGCCCGACCCTGCTCGGGCCGTTCATCGGGCTTTCCGGTCCCACGGCCGGGCTGACGGCCATCCAGACCTTGGCCGTGATCTTCGTGCTGTTCCTCGCCGGGCTGGAGGTGGTGCCGAGCTCGATCTCCCAGATGGAGTTCGGCAATTTCGCCCTCGGGGTCGGCGTCTTCACCGTCCCGTTCGTCCTCGGGGCGGTCCTCGTCGGCCCCATCCTCGGCGTCGGGTACCCGACGAACCTCTACGTTGCGTTGACCCTCTCGATCACCGCCCTGCCCGTGATGAGCATCATGCTCGACGAGCTGGGCCTGAGCCGGACTCGCCTCGGCACCTGGCTGTTGAACGCGGCCCTGGTCAACGAGCTCGCTGCGGTGTCGATGTTCGCCGTGCTCCTTCGGCTGGGCGCCTCCCCCCTCGCGAATGCGACCGCCGTGGTGGTCGGGGTGCTCTCGCTGGCGCTGTTCATCGCCACGATGCTCAGCATCCACCAGGGGCTCCGGGTCCTTCGGAACACGCGGGTCTGGGACCGGCTTTCGAGGGGCTTCGCCCGCACCTGGCGAAGCAAGCAGGGGGAGTTCGCGCTCCTCATGGTCCTCGTCGTGGGAGCCACGCTCTACTCGCAGTACCTGGGTCTGACGTACGTCGTGGGGGCGTTCTATGCCGGGCTGCTGGTGACGCGGGAAAGCGCGGGCAAGGAGGCGCATCGTTCGATCAGCCAGATCTTCGGGACGATGAGCTGGGGATTCTTCATCCCGTTGTTCTTCGCCCTGATCGGGGTCAACATGAACCTGCGCGATCTTGCCGACGTTCGATCGATCGCCGCGTTCGCGATCCTATTCGCGTTCGCGGCGGCCGCCAAGATCGGATCCGGGACCGGGATCGCGCGGCTGTTCGGCTGGAACGGCGCCGACGCCCTCACGATCGGCCACATGGTGAACAGCCGGGGCGCCGTCGAGCTCGCCATGGCGGTCATCCTGCTCGATACCGGCTTCATCTCCGTCTCGGTTTTCACGCTCATCGCCGCGATCGGGCTCGTCACCACGGTGCTCGCCCCGATCGGGGCGACCCAGTCGCTCCTTTCGGATCCCAAGCGCCGGGAGGCGCTCTACCGCCGGATCCCTTCGCTGCGGCCGGGACCGGGGCGGCGGCGATATCGGCCGGTCGATCCGGACGAGGCGTTCTGGGGGTGGTCTCCGGGGTCCGCCCTTGGCGACCCGCCGCCGGAAGGATCTCCCGCGGCGGACCCTTACTCGCCCGGGAACCCCGGGGCGGATCCTTCGCCGGCTTCGGAAGGGACGCCATTGCCGGAACCGGGGGGAAGGCCGCCCCTCCCTTCGCAACGTCGGAAGGGTCCCCCCAAGGGGTGAGCCGAAGGGCCGGGCCTACCGCTCGACGGCTAGGCCATGTCGGCAAAAAGGGAGTGCGGGTCCTCGAGGTGGGTCTTCACTACCGAGAGGAACTGCGCGCCGACGATGCCGTCGAGCACCCGGTGGTCGAGCGAGACTGATAGGTTCATGAACAATCCGGGGCCGATCGAGCCGTCGGCGAGGTACGTCGGCCGCTTCTGGATGCGGTGGACGCCAAGGATAGCGACCTCCGGATAGTTCAGGATCGGGGTCGCGAGGACTCCCCCGAGGGCCCCGAGGCTCGTGATCGTGAACGTCCCCCCGGTCAGTTCCGGCAGACCGAGTTTCCCGTCCCGGGCCCGTTCGGACAGCTCCTGGATCTCCCGCGCGATCTGATTCAGGCTCTTGCGCTCGGCGTGATGAATGACCGGGACGATCAGGCCCTCGGGGGTCGCGGTGGCGATCCCAATGTGGTAGCTGCGGAAGACGTGGAGCTCGGCCTTCGCGTCGTCCATGCGGGCGTTCATCCACGGGTGGACGCGCAGGCCCTCGATCACCGCCTTGATGATGAAGGGAAGATAGCTGAGCTTCGTTCCCCCCGATTTCTCAACGTGGCGGGCCATCCGGTCCCGCAATCGGACGAGCTCGCTGACCTCGACCTCCTCGACATACGTGAAGTGAGCGGCCGTATGGACCGAGGCGCTCATCCGCTCCGAGATGACCCGGCGGATCCCCCGGATCGCGATGGTCTCAAACTCGTTCCCCGGGCCCGGACCGGAAGCGGGCGCCGGCAGGCTCATCGGGCCCGGTGGGGCGACCTTGGGCGCGGTCGGTGAGGCGGGCGCGGGGGTTGGCGAAGGAGCGGGCGTCGCCCGGGTCGGCGATCCCCCCCCGAGGTCGGACTCTTGGATCCTCCCCCCGGGGCCGGTCCCGGTGACCCGGGAAAGGTCGATCCCCTTCTCCGTGGCCAAGCGTCGGATGTAGGGCGTCGCCAGGATCCGCTTGGCACCGCCGGCGTCGGAGGCCGCCGCTCGCCGCGGATCGGCCGGCGGGCCCGGCGGGACCGGCGCCGTCGATCGGCTAACCTGGTTCGGCGGTGGGGGGGCGGGCGCGTGGGAACCGGCGACGGGAGGCGATGGAGAGGTCGAGGCGGCGGAGGCGGTCGGCGCCCGATCGGACTCCTCGATGGTGACGAGGACCGCCCCGACCTTGACCTTCTCTCCGACCTGCGCGTGGATCTTGGTGACGCGACCGGACCGGGGGCTCGGGATCTCGACGTTCGCCTTGTCCGTCAAGACCGAGACGAGCGGGGCGTCCTCGCGGATCGATCCCCCCTCCGACACGAACCATTGGACGATCTCGCCCTCCGCGATCCCCTCCCCGATATCGGGCAACCGGAACTCGAACGCCATGGATCCGCCCTAGCCGGCCCGGACGGTAGTCCGCACGGCGCTCGCGATCCGGGCGGCGTTCGGGAGATAGAGATTCTCGAGGGCGTAGGGGAAGGGGGTATCGTACCCGGTCACCCGGCAGACCGGCGCGCGCAGCGAGTACAGGGCTTTCTCCGAAAGGAGGGCCGCGATCTCGGCCCCGAACCCCACGAACCGCGGTGCCTCATGGACGATGACCGCGCGGCCCGTTTTCTCCACCGAGGCGAGGATCGCCGCTTCGTCGAGGGGCACGAGGCTGCGAAGATCGATTATCTCGGCGTGGATCCCTTCCGCCGCCAGCGTATCGGAGGCTTCGACGACCGGCGGGATCATCGCTCCGTAGGCGAAGACCGAGACGTCCGACCCCTCCCGCACCACCGACGCCGAGCCCAGCGGGACCCGATGGTCGCCGTCCGGGACCTCTCCGGTCACCGCCCGATAGCTGCGCTTCGGTTCGAGGAAGATGACCGGGTCGGGGTCGAGGATCGCCGAGGTCAACAGGCCCTTGGCGTCGGCCGGGTTCGAGGGAATCACGACCTTCAATCCCGCCGTGTGGGCGAAGTACGCCTCGGAGCTTTGGGAGTGGTATAGTCCCCCCTTGATCCCGCCCCCATACGGCGACCGGATCACCACGTGGCAAGGATACTGGCCCCCGGAGCGGTATCGGAACTTCGCCAACTCGCTGACGATCTGGTCGAACGCGGGGTAGATGAAATCGAGGAACTGGATCTCCGCGACGGGCTTGAGCCCGTACAGGGCCATGCCGATCGCGGCGCCGACGATCCCGGTTTCGGACAATGGGGTATCGACGACGCGGTCCGGTCCGAACTCCTTGATCAATCCCTCGGTCGCCCGGAACACCCCCCCATTCACACCGATGTCCTCTCCGAGCAGGATCACGTCGGGATCGGCGCGCATCGCCTCCGCGAGCGCCCGGTTGACCGCTTGGACCAGGGTGGCCTCGGTCACGGTCGGATCACCCCGTCCCGCAGCAACGCGGAGAATTCCGCCCTTTCCTCCTCGAGCCGCGGGGTCGCCCCCGCGAACACGTCGTCGAACAAGCTGAGCGGGTCCATCGGGGCGCTGGACTCTGCCTCCGCGAGGGCGTGGGAGATCTCCGAACGTAGTGATTCGACCAGTTTGGCATCGGACTCTTCCGTCAGCGCGCCGGCGCCGATGAGTTCCGCCCGGACTCGCGTGACCGAATCGCGGGCCTTCCACGCCTCGAGCTCGGCGTCGGAACGATACCGGCGGGGATCGTCGGACGTGGAGTGCGGGCCCAATCGGTAGACCTGAGCTTCGATGAGCGTTGGCCCTCCGCCCTGGACGGCCCGGTCCCGGGCCTCCCGGACCGCCCGGTAGACGGCATGTACGTCCTCTCCGTCGACGACCACCCCTTCGATCCCGTACGCGGCCGCCTTCATCGCGAGCGTCTTGCTGTGGGTTTGGCGCTCGCGGGGCATCGAGATCGCCCACTGGTTGTTCTGGCAGAAGAAGATCGTCGGCGTCTGAAACACGCCGGCGAAATTGAGCCCCGAGTGGAAATCGTTGGAACTCGTCGTGCCGTCGCCGAAGAAGGTGACCGTGACGATCGCGTCCTTCCGGCGCTGCGCGGCCATCGCCGCGCCGACCGCGTGGATGATCTGGGTGCCTACCGGGCTTGAGGCGGGCACGAATCGGTGCTCCCGCGATCCGTAATGGTTCGGCATTTGGCGACCTTTCAGGACGTCCCCGGAATTCCCGATGAACTGGTCGAGCAGGAGCCGAAGCGGCAGGCCTCGCACAATGGCGACCGCCAACTCTCGGTAGGCGGGGAAGAGCCAGTCGGAGGGATCGAGGGCCCAGGCGCAGGCCACCTGGGCGCCTTCCTGGCCCAGTAGCGGTGCGTAGAACCCGATCCGGCCCTGGCGCTGGAGCGACAGGCATCGCTCGTCGACGAGGCGCGCGAGCAGCATCGCCCGGTAGACCTTGGGAAGCTCGGGGAGCGGAATCCCGGGGGCGACGGCCGGGACTTTCGAGCGTTTGGACGTACCGCTCGCCTGCGCCACCGCCTGCCTTCCGACGCGCCGAGCGGAGGTCCCGATATAAAGAATTGGCAAGCGGTTCGCGAAGTTCGCCGCTGACCGCGGATCGTGGACATATGAAGGCCCACCCGCGACGGGCGCCACCGATCCGGACCGTTTCCGACCTCCTCCGAAGCATGAAAGGGACCTCGTCGCTGGGCGTCGTAGATGGAGCGCTGCTTCGAGGGGCATCGGCCCGACGGGCGAGCGGGAAACCTCCGGGCTCGGGGATCGACCTGACCGCCGCGGCACCCGCGATCGAGGCCGAGGCGATCGGCCGCGTATTTGAGTCCCGAAAGGGTTTCTTCCTGCAAGATCGGGTCCGAACCGTCGCCCTGCAGGAGGTGAACCTCTCGGTACTCCCGGGCGAACTGTACGGGCTCCTCGGCCCGAACGGCGCCGGGAAGACCACTTTGACGAAGATCCTCTCGACGCTGCTGCTTCCGACCCAAGGGACGGCCCGGGTGCTCGGGGTGGACGTCGCTCGGAACCCCGAGGCCGTACGGCCTCGGATCGGCCTCGTGCTGGGGGGCGAGCGGGGACTGTACAATCGGGTGAGCGCCCGGGAGAACCTGCGCTACTTCGCCGACCTCTTCGGAATCCCGATCGGGCAACGCGAACGACGGATCGACGAAGTTCTCCAAAGGGTCGGGCTCTCGGATGCGGCGGATCGCCGGGTCGAGGAGTTCTCGCGCGGGATGAAGCAAAAGCTCCATCTGGCGCGGGGGATCCTGCATTGGCCGCAGGTCCTCTTTCTCGACGAGCCGACTATCGGACTCGATCCTCGGAGTGCGCGCGAGACCCGCAAGCTCGTCCGGAGCCTGGTGTCGGACGGAGTGACGATCTTCCTGACGACCCACTACATGTTCGAAGCCGAGGAGCTCTGCCACCGGATCGCCGTGCTGGGTCATGGCCGCGTCATCGCGACCGATACCGTGGCGGCCCTCCGGCAACTGGTCGGGGGGGACCGGACCTTCGAGGTGGAGGGGTACGGCTTCGAGGACGCGGAGATCGCTCAGCTCCGTCGGCTCCCCGGCGTCTCAAAGATCGTCGCGGAGGAATTCGGGCCGCGCCTTCGGCTTACTCTGCGGGTCCGGACCGGCGAGCTCCTCGCCGCCGACCTGCAGAAGGTCTTGCACGCCCATTCCGAGCTATCCATCCGCGAGCGGGCGACCAGCCTCGAGGATGTCTATCTCGATCTCGTCGAGGAGGGGGCCTAGATGGCCGAGCTCTCCGTCTCCCGCGCCCGCTCGACCCTCGCCTCGCTTCGCCTCGCGGTGCTCCAATTCCTCGCCGATCCCCAGTGGCTGATCCCCTCCATGATCGCCCCGGTGATCTTCGGGCTCGTCGCCTTCGAGATCTTCCGAGGATCGGGGCCGTACTTCGTCGTCTACGCGATCCTCGGTGCCGGGATGATGAGCATGTGGGGGCAGACCCTCTACGGGAGCGGCTGGGCCACCGGTCAGGATCGGGAATTCGGCACGCTCGAACCCACCCTGCAGGCGCCGACCCCCTACCTATACGTGGTCCTCGGCCGCGTCATCTGGAACGTCCTGTCGGGTCTGATCGGCGGCGCGATCGTCTATCTGGTCGTCATCGTGGCGTACGGTGGGCCGCCGGAGCTCGTCGATCCGTGGGCGTTCGGGCTGCTCTTCGTCTTCGTCGTGCTGACGTTGGCCGCCGTCGGGGTCGTGTTCGCGGCGTTCTACGTCTACACGCGTTACGCCGGGTTCATCCAGAACGTCGGGGAGTTCGCCTTCTATGTGGGGACCGGTTGCATGTTCCCGGTCGTCCTGCTCCCGTTCTGGACCAGTCCGTTCTCTCTGTTCTTCCCCCCGACGTGGGCGCTCGACGGCCTTCGGTACCTCGCCATCCCCGGCTACCAGGGATTCGCCTGGGGTTTCTGGGTCGACCTCGCCGGTGCGGTCGCTACGACCGCCGTCTACCTCGCGATCGCCGGGACCGTCTTCCGGCACGTTCAACGCCAGGTGCTGGAGTCGGGCAATCTACAGGAGTACTAGGTGGCGCTTGCGTCGGCTCGACCCCAGAACCGGCCGTCGTTCTGGAGGAACCTGTGGGCCAACGCCCTACTCGCCCCAAAGACCAGCCTGGGGTTCATGCGGCTGGATTTCGTACTCGGCACCATCTTCATCATCCCGTTCACGCAGATGGCGTTCTTCGCTTTCACCGTACAACTAGGGGGCGGGTCGGCCCAAGCGATCCAGTACGTCGTCGTCGGCAACGCCGTCGCCACGGTCACCTATTCGAGTATATTCTCGGTCTGCCAGACGACGGACAGCGAGAAGAACCAGGGAACGATGGAACACCTCCTCGTCTCTCCCGCGAACCGCCTCGCCCTATACTTGGGACGCGGCCTCGTTCCGATCCTGGTCTCGCTGGCCACGGTGACGGTCGCGCTGACCTATGCGGTCGTGTTCTTCCACGTGCCGCTGGCGGGCATCGACGGGCCCGCCCTCGCCATCTCGATCGTGCTCACCGCCTTCGCCATGGTCGGATTCGGCCTCCTCTTGGGGGGCGTTGCCCTCTACCTGCGCACCTCCATCATCCTTGGGAACATCTTCCTCTTCGTCGGTCTCCTCCTGTCCGGGGCCAACTTTCCCCTGAGCGTCCTCCCGGCGCCATTGCAGATCGTAGGGTACGGCCTCCCCCTCACCTGGGGCCTCGCCTCGATCCGCGCCGCGCTGTCGGGCCCGCCGGATGCGCAACTCTTCGGGCTGTGGGGGGCGTTGGGGATGGCGATCGTCGTCACCGTCGGTCTCGCGATGGCGCTCTGGGGGTACTTCGAACGGCGAGCCCTCTCGACCGGCAGCATCGCGAGGTTCTGAACCAGGGGCCGGCCCCCCGATGGCGCGTTATCCTCCGCGAGTAGGGAGGTTTTCGATCCACGTCATCGGAGGAGGAGACCACTCCGACTGCCAATAGACCGCGATGATCTCCCCGAGGTGGTGGGCCTGTTCGTATGAGGCCTGGAGGAACGCGTCCTCGACCGTGTATCGTCCAGGCATCCATGGGGCCCGGACCCGGCGGCGGAGCTCAGGCGCCGTCAGGCGGCGCATCCACGGATCGATGGCCCCGCGGGGGCGGTCCCGGTAGGCGCGCAGGTCCCGCCAGGCGCGGATCCGGCCCTCGGTGCGCGCCGGGTCATCGAAGACCGCCCAACGCTTCTGGGCGATCCCGACCAACCAAGCTTCCTGGACGTTCAGAATGTGGACCAGCGTGTTCTTCACGGAGAGATGGCCGGTCCCCCGATCGCGGACCGCGGCCGCCCAACCCCGGCGCTCCGCCGACCTCTGAAACCGATCGAAGACGGCTCGATCGTAGGCTTGGATCCCCCGGACGAAGGCCACCGGCATCGACGACGCGGCGATGAGGATCCAGCGGCCAAAGCATTTGGGGTCGCGTGTAGCCGAGGCCTCGGCGGCCCGCCCCGGGCCCGGCCGGCGTTGAATCGTGGCGCGTCCGCCTACCAGATGGTGACGCGATGCTCCTCGGATTGCCGCATCGGCGCGCCCGGGGGGACATCGAAGGCCGCCCAAAATTCGGGGAGGTTCGCGAGGACGCCGTTGACCCGGAACCGCCCCGGGGCGTGGGGATCGATGGTGATCCGCCGCTTCGCCTCGTCGTCCCGGACGTTCCCCCGCCACATCTGGGCATAGGATAGGAAGAACCGCTGTTCCGGGGTGAACCCATCGACGGACCTCCGGGGGGTCCGCCCGTCGGCGAGCCGGCGTTGGAGCGCCTCGAAGGCGAGGCTCACCCCCCCCAGGTCCGCGATGTTCTCCCCCATCGTGAGCTCCCCGTTCAGGAAGACCCCCGGCAGGGGTTCGAAGCGCGAGTACTGGTCGACGATCCGCTGGGCGCGGGCGAGGAACTCCTGCGCGTCCTCGGGACTCCACCACTCCCGCAGGTTGCCGTCCGCGTCGTACTTGCGGCCCTGGTCGTCATACCCGTGCGTGATCTCGTGACCGATCACGACCGCGATCGCCCCGAAGTTCACCGGGTCGTCCAAGGTGGGGTCGAAGAACGGCGGCTGGAGGATGCCCGCGGGGAAGAAGATCTCATTGCGGGTGGGGTCGAATTGAGCGTTGACGGTCGGCGGGGTCATGTCCCATTCGTCCCGGTCGACGGCCGTTCCCACCTGGCGCAGCTTCCTTCGGACCTCGAACGCCTGCGCGCGACGAAGGTTGCCGAGGTGGTCACCCCGCGAGATCCGGACCGAGGAGTAGTCCCGGTACCGGCGCGGCCGCCCGATCTGAGCGGTGAACCGGCCGAACTTCTCGAGCGCCTTCGCGCGGGTCGCGTCGGTCATCCACGGCACACGGCCGAGCCGGTCCCGCACGACGACAGTCAGGTCCCGAACGAGATCCACCATCCGGGCCCGGGTCTTCGGGGGGAAGTGCCGCTCGACGTACAGCCGCCCGAGCGCTTCCCCCAGCGCCCGATCGATGAGCATCGCGGCCCTCCGCCACCCGGGTTCTGGTTCGATTTGGCCCAAGAGCCGGCGATGGAAGAATTCGAAGTCCTCCGCTTCGAGACTCGGGTCCAGGTGGGGGGCGCTCCCGTGCACCACGTTCCATCGCAGGTAGGCCTTCCATTGGCTGAGGGGGACGGTTCCCGCCAGCCCGTCCACGGAGGCGAGGTACTCGGGTTGACCCACGACGACGTAGGAAGTCTTCCGAAGACCTAGCGTCCGAAGGTACTGCTTCCATCCCAGCCGGGGGTACTGGCGGTCCAACTCTTGGACGGTGGTCCGGTGGTAGTTCTTCAGCGGATCCCGAAGTTCCACCCGCGAACGGCTCGCCCGAGCCAGGGACGTTTCGAGTGCCATGATCCACCGGGTGGCGCGGTGGGCCTCCGGAGGGCGATCGCCGGCCAACTCGAGCATTCTTTGGATGTGACGCTGGTAGGCCCGGCGGACCGTGGAGAATCGTGCGTTGAGGTAGTAGTCACGATCCGGCAGGGAGAGGCCCCCCTGTACGATGTAGAAGGCGTAGATTCGGCTGTCCTTTTCATCCGGCCAAACCCCCGTCATGAACAGGCCCGAACCGCCCTGGGAGTGGAGGGCGCCGAGCACGCCAGGCAAGTCCCTGACCGACCTCACCGCGTCGATCTTGCCGAGCGACGGCCGGATCGGGGCGATCCCCTGCCGAGCCCGTCGGTCGGTATCGAGGGCAGCCGAGAAGAAATCGCCGACCTGACTCCGGGGGCCGCGGCCCGCCCGCTTGGAACTGGCGGCGTCCTCGAGGACGGTCCGAAGGAGCGTGAAGTTGCGCTCGCTGAGCTCATCAAAGGCGCTCCATCTTGACTTGTCGGCGGGGATCGGATGGGAATCGATCCAGCTTCCCGAAGCGAAGCGATAGAAATCTTGGGTCGGATCGGCGGTGCGATCCAGATTCGAGGGGGAGAACCGGGGGACCGCCTCGGGGGAATCGGTATGACCCGAACTCGGCGTGCCGGGGCCCGGTGCGATCGCCTCATTTCGAACTTGCCTCGTTGACGCTGCCATCTCGAGTTGGCGACACGACCCGCCTTGATGAAATATCGCCCTCGCGCCCGGACTCCAGGACGGCGGTTGTTCGTCGGGGCGCGGATCGGGAGTCTATCGACCCGTCCAGCATGGCCCCGCGGAGGAAAGTTTTAACCTACGTCCGCTGGCTGGGCGGTGGTCGAGGGCCCATAGCTTAGTCTTGCCCTCGTTATCCTGGGCCCAAAGTCGAGAATTGGGTCAGTTCCTCTCGAGGGCTAGTCCACGGGCGATTGAGCATCGAGAGATCTCGAGCGCCCGATTCACTCCCTTTCTCACCGCAATCGCGGTCCAGAACGGCCGTCTGATCGAAGTAGCTATGCAGATCCATTTCTTCCCACGTAGGAGTTGTTCGTGCCAATCGCTTATCCTCCAGCTCGCACCCTCGATGTTCGTTCCGGGGGTCCATGAGAGATCTGCGAATCCGTACCCGAAAGCTATGCGCGACCTGGCAACGCCACCGATCGCGTCCCCCAACGGCGGGAACCCGTGGACGACAATCCGCGCCCGGGGCGCTGCGCCGCTACTGTCCGACGCGGCGAACTGGCTCTCCAGCCCGCATGTTTCTGGTACGATGAGCCTTGGAGACTCCCGGCCCGCCCTCTAGATCGAGAGGAGCCCGTAAGCCGTCGCCTCATTGAGGGCACACGTCGACCGGGAGGCCCTCCATCGAACGGGGAGGCTTGAAGCTTTTCGGATCAGAGATGGATCCGGCGAACCGTCGAAACTTCATCGACGGCTGGCGACGGAGGGCAGTTGGAGTTCCGATGGGCGCGGGAAGTATGGATATTTTCCCTCCCCGGTGGGGGCCCGGAATGAATCGCGCTTGCCGCGAAGGAATAGGGTCGGCGTCCTCTTCTACTCCAGCTGCAGGTCCCCTCGACACCACCAAGGAAAGATGAGCCGAGGTATCTCGGGGCCGGCCTTCGAGTTTCACGTCATCGGCCATGCGATCACTCCAGCGATGGCAATTGGCCATTCCATAGGTTGGGTTGAATTCAACCCCAGATGCCAGACAGACATTCAGCGAAGCCGACTTAATTGGGTCCAGGGACCTTTTCGTCTTGGCGATTGGTGGAGATGTCCCATTGCCCGCAATCAACCGTGGTAGAACTAGCGACGATGTTGTTTTCGACGATATCGGCTATAGGGAGGATGGCGTCGGACACCAAATCCGAGGGGCTGCCGTCTAATGCACAAGCCAGGAAGGAATCCGCATTCGGAAGGCCCGTGAATCACATTGGACCGAATTTGAGAATCAGCCAGGATCCGTGGGTAACAGAGCAAATCTCTGATTGGTCGGCAGGCGCTCTCAGCCCCCCGGCTTTCTCGGGATACTTTTCTGCGTGGTTTCGGCCCTTTCGAACCCCCATCGGAGTGTCAATCGACCGGAAAGGTAGGCCCAGGACAAAACCGCGATCACACTCGCCGAAATAATTACCCCTACGACAAAGCTACCCTCCAGCGAAGGGAAGCCCAGGACTAGTGGAGGTGTTGGTCCTCGTACCGTCGGAGAATCGACGATCTTGAAGGTGACGTACTCAAGTTCCGGTCCCCCTCGAACAGAGATTGAACCGGTTCTCGGAGTCACTGTGTACCCTAGCAAGGGATCCACGAGGAATTGGTAAGTCCCGTTTGGCTCCTCGGTGACTATAGATTGAGAGGCAGGAGTCAGTGAAGTCCCGTTTACGGTGACCGACCACTGTGTGCCCGAAGGTAGCCCCGACTCTGAGAATGTTACGTTGTAGTAAATTCGGGTCCACTGAAGTAGCACGGACAGCCCGGACCCATCGATCGAAATTGACCCAGCGACATGCGGAGACGTCCATCCAGGCAGAGTCCTCGCTGTGAATGAATAGGTGCCGTTTGGCTCTGAGAAGTCTATTTCAGTTGTCGACGAGAACTCCGTCACCGCACCCAGCATTATCGACCAGTTAGTCCCGGCCCCGAGCCCGGACTCTCTGAATACTACGGGGAAAGAGGCTTTTTCGGGCACGACGACCGACACCGCGCCTTGAACTCCGTCAGCAGCATAAACAATGCCGCTCTGATTGTCTACCGCAACTGCATCAGGCCCAAGTCCCACTGACACGTTTGCTGCACAATTCCCTGCCACCGCCTGACAGAATGTGAGGATGTCTGAACCACTCTCGGGAACTATGATGTCACCGACCGCCGGGTAATAAGTTGGAGCAACAGGGGAAGATCCCATAGGAATCCTTGTTGCAATCCGATTGGCCGTGTCGAGAATCACCGTCAAGTTGCCATGGGGTCCGGGTTGGCTCCCTTCGTCAGAGACGAAAACCCTCCCGTCCTGTGAGTCTACCGCTATACCAGATGGGTGCGACCCTTCAAAGATCGATCCAGTGACGACACCGGAAGACGCCGATATCTCCAGAATGTACCCCTCAAGGCAAGTAACGTAGATTGATCCTCTTGCAGGGTCATAAGCGATCTGCTCAGGGGTGAAATTCAATTGAATCGACGCGACGACAGAGTCGTTCAAGTCAGAAATCTTGAAAATGTATCCGGTCCCGAACCCTGCAACGAACACGGCATGAACTAGCGGGTCGTATGCGAGGCCCATCGGCCCGAACCCAACGGACACACTCGAGAGAATCGAATTCGTGTGCCCCGAAATCACGATTACCAGGTTTGAGTCCACGATGCTCACGAATATCTCATCGATTGACGGGTCGAAAACTATCCCGCCTGGCAACCCCGGAAGCTGGACTCGAGCCAGGACATGCAGGGTGCCGGTCGAGACCACATCTGCTTCCATCCCCCGATAGTCTAGGATGAAAATAGACCTATCGATAGAATCAAACGCAATGCCAGAAGGAGAGGAACCGACCCGAACGGACGATACGACTGTGCCTGTGGCCGCTGCAATGATGCTGACGTTGTCAGATGCTTCGTTTGGGCACACTATGACCCGCTCCGCTTCGCTATATGTTATTAGGGCTGGGTCCGCTCCGACTCTGATGTATCCAAGGGGGGTATAGTTCGTGCCGGAGACGATGCGAACTGCACCCTGTGCGCTCAGGGCCACGAAGATGAGGTCGTCAATCGGATCATAGGCGATCCCGGTAGGAGAAGTTCCAACGATAATGCTAGGACCCGTTGATTGATTGGTGTCGTTCACCACCTGAAGGTAATCCGTCCCTTGATCCCCCACGAATACTTGTCCCCGGGCTGCATCATATGCGAGGATACTTGGAGCGTTGAGACCGCCCACCGTACCCTTCACTCTTAGGCTGGAGTCGGATATGATGCTCAGGTTGTTCGAATACGTGTTAGCAACGAACAATTCATTCCTCGCCGAGTCAAACATGATGTTGGTTGGGTCCGCACCGACAGGAATGCTGGCTAGGATGGAATAATTGTTCGGAGAGATTACAAGCACGCTGTCCGAAGCATTGGCCGAAACGAAAAGTTCATTGGTGGATGAATCATACGCCACCTCGTCTGAGTATGATGGGAGCATGACCGTGGCAATTACAAGGTTGGTCGTCGCCGAAATGACGCTGAGGTTGTGGCTAAGGGAATTGACTACGAACACCTCGCCAAGAGGCGGGACCACTGCCTCGCCGACTGGTCCCAGTCCCACTTGGACTACTGCTGCGACCTGGTTTGAAGGGTAGGAGATCACGCTGACAGAGTTCGATTCAAAGTTCGTTACGAATATTTTCTCGGTTATGCTATCGAAGGCGACGTCGACTGGCGCTACTCCGTTCAGCGTGGGTCTGTTTCCCGGAACCAATGAACCGTTGTACAAGACCATCGTGCTCGCGACCGAGAAGCCAGAGGTTGGATTCACAGCTGGATCTGCCTCACGGAATCCTGACAGTTCGGTCGACGACAACGAATTGCTAGAGGAGGGCCCTGGCTGCCCTGAAGGTGTCGAAACTGGAATAGTGTACCCCGCCACTCCACCGGTCGCAGCCCCCGAGTAACTCGGGTCGATGACCAGGAATGACGTCAACAGCGAAGTTGACAACACAGCCAGCAAGATGTACGCTTGACTAGTCTGATTATTCCGCACTGCCTACCGCCTATTTTGAGTGGCCCCCGCCACCCGGACTCTCAGCCTGCCCGAAATTATCGGCATGTGTAAGAATCCACCTCCCAGTCAAGAACGTGATTGTTGGATACTTACCAATTCTCGACCGAGAATAGGCATGAACTCGAAGAAGTCTTGCCAAGACGCACCACGAGGAGCGGTACCTATCAGCGGACTTTAGCCTGTGGGGATCCGACTGGCCCCCCAGATCGAAGTCATACTCCACCTTAGGCCAGAGTCCTAGACATAATTCGAGTCGTAATTGGCGCTCCAGGAAGTAGTTTCGACGTAACCACTTATGTAGGTTATCGGGCCTGAGCCAGAGTTGAATTGCGGATAGGCGGTGGTATACGTGTTCTCCTGACTCATTTCAAAAGAACTGTAGAGGCCAGCGTTGTCGAGTTGCAGAAGCGTATATTTGGTCGATGTGCACCCTAGACACGGATTCGGCGAAGATTGGGACTGAGTCCAAACCGAACCCCCGCCAAAAAAGACGGAGTCTGGGGTATGGGCGCACCCTGTGATGCCACACCCCCATGCTGTCCAGTACCATGCCAACTGCTGAATGTGGCTCGCCATGAATGGTGCAGATGTCTCAAAATCAGCATAAGTTGGGGTGAACCCCTGGAAAAACTGACCGTTCGCCCATTGGCCACTATAGGCGTAATTAAGCACGCTACATCCGAAGCCCCGCGTAATATCGAAAACGTACGATTGGTACCAATAGTAGAGATTCGGAAGTTTGTAGACGGACATGAAAAGGAGATCCTGTGGAAATACCACCCCTGGATAACCGGAACTGCCGCAGTAGCCAGTGAAGGAGTGCATGCCCCTCAAACCCGCAGGGCCTTGGCCTTCCATCCCCCAAAATAGCGGGAAGGTGCTAGGATACCCCGGAAAGTAATTTTGCCCCGGATGCCAGGTCGACGGCACACCCTGGTGCGAAATGTCGTAAAAGTATCCGGTTGCCTCTAGCCCACACTTAGGTCCAGTTCCGATGCCCCCACTACACCCTGTGAGGGAAACCC
The DNA here is from genome assembly GCA_035945215.1 of Thermoplasmata archaeon. Classification (GTDB taxonomy): domain Archaea; phylum Thermoplasmatota; class Thermoplasmata; order Lutacidiplasmatales; family UBA184; genus Lutacidiplasma. The sequence continues at coordinate 148,202 of DASZAJ010000001.1, read as the reverse complement.
AATTTGCAATTTGTGCATCCGCGGCCGCTTGAGACCCCCCAGGTGACACGTAATAGGAGGGGACATTAATCTGGCAATTTCCTCCATTGCAGCCCGGAGTTTTCGGCACTTGCATCACATAGTTGTAGACTGAGGCTTCGGTTACCACTGGAAGGTTTGCCGATGTCGGATAGAACTCCATCCCAGCCCAATTGCAACTCGTGCTTCCCCCATTAGGGGTACACCCACCTGAATATTGATTGTCATTCAAAAGGTCAAGGACTTGACTTCCCTGCGCGGGGACAACAAGTGGACCTGAGACGGTTCCGCCGACCGGACCTGACCAACTAGCTGTGTTAGCATATTCGACTCCGTCCGACCAGGTGATCCAATTATCTACGAATGATATTGTTGCTACAAGGAGCGTCTTGTTTCCATCCAATTCTAGAGACAAATTCGAGGCGTTTTGTGTACCCATGTACGATTCTATAGCCGGGAGTGTAGCGTTCGCCTGCTGTGCAATTTCAGATCCAACGGAGCTTGGCGAGGGGACCGTTGAAAAGTTGTACCAATTGTAGGCGTTCTGTCCGCTATTGTTATAGAGCGCGTCTACCGCGGTCATGATGGCGCTTGTTGGTAGGTATAGGTTGTCACCGTTTCCCGAAATGACCAGGTGGTTTGAGCGCCACGTTCCCGAAGGAACCGCCACGCCAATGAGACCGGTCACCACCATCAGGCAGGACACCACCAATGAGATTGCGACCTTTGCCATCGATCTCGACCCCAAGGTCTGCTCCATTCTCCGCGCCATCGCCACTGCAGCGATCGATTGCATATATCATTTCACGGAGCAAATGTTGCAAGCTAACATGTAGCAGCGTGCGCATTCGATTGACATCATGTTCTTGGAGAGGGGCCTCGAGCAGGGAATAGTGTTCGGACCGATCGTGGGGGGACAGGTCCTTGATTTTTTTACCGCTCCCCTAGACTGGGATTGGACCGTGGAATCGACGACCGCGCGGAGGCCGTCGTGGTGTTGATCCTTCTTCGGCGCTTCTAAGTCCACGTCCGTGGAGCGAGAGCCCGACCGGATTGTCTCCAGCTCGAGGTAATCAGGAAGTACTCCTGCGACTTGACTTGACGATTCCCGGTGATGCTACGCGGGCCGGCGCGGGTACAATTCTCGGTCTGTTGACCCCCTCACTCGCCAATGCCCCCATGAATTCGGTGACGGTCTTGATGCAGACATGGGCTGAAAGAGAACGTGTGACCTCGGCGCGCCCGGTCGCGCGAAGTAAGACGCGCGTGGATTCCGCAGGTGTTTGTGGACGGCTGGATGCTTGTCCGTTGCTGGAATGGTGGGTTCCGTCGTACCATTGGCGTGAAAGTAGACTCGTCGGATTGTGGCAATGCCATGTTCAAGCTTCGGTAAGCTAGAGGAGAGCCCACTCAACCGGGTCCGTTCAGATAAATTGGGTCCGTTAACGAACGACGACGCCAAGTCCGAAACTCAGCACCTTCTAACCTTCACGGCTCAAGGGCTTTTTATAGCCTAGTTCGGGACTCCGTCGCGAATTGCTCGGCATCATCGTGAGAGCACGACCAGGAAGCAACCCGCGCGCTTTCCTGCCTCCGGTCGCGAGCCAGCGAGAGGAGTCCGAAGAGGAGCATCGTGGTAGCGCCGAGTGCAAGATACCATCCAGAAGCCGGCCCCCACGAGGCAGAATATCGAGGGTATACGCCTGGGGTAAGGCAAGTCCCGCTAGTGTTGACGCAAGAACCGATGAAACTAGAGTAGGGGCCGGTTCCGTTCTGCACCCGGCCACCTTGGCTTGAGTAGTCATCGTAGAGGGCGTTCGGTTGCAAGACGAGCAAAGTCACTGGACCTATCGAGGATACGAGAAGTGCGAGGACCCCGAAGATTGCCACATACTTTCGAAACCGTTGTACGTTGGCAAAGTGGATGGCGAGAAAGCCTCCGACGACGGCTGAGATGGAACCGATAATCACGAGGATCTGAATCGAAAGGTATAGTTGCCCCGTTCGGCCAAAGTCGAATGAGCACGCACCGCTACCACCTCCAAGATAATGGCAGCTTTCCGACACGGTCGAATTGCAGCCCGATCCCATCCCGGTGCAAGAGGTCGTTTCGAAATACCTGTATGAATCCCCGAGCCTAAACTCCGCATGTCCAGAGTGGGTGATCGAGGCACCGAGAGCACTCTCCGACGATGTCGACGAGATGATGTACCAAGCCGAGAACGATGAAGCGACAAGCAACACCGCACTGCCGATGAGGAGAATCCCTCCAATTACCGATCTCCGTTTCGTTGGATTAAGCATACTCATCTCGTGAAGTCGGGGCTATTTGGTCTTTTCTAATGCTTTCAGATCGCTAACCGCGAGGGGACTGAGCGGCCAGCCAGTCTGGACCGACCGTGGCTAATTTCGACTATCCAAAGGCCTGCAATCCAGTCCTCATCGGGTAGTTGGTTGGGTCCCCAGCTGTAAAGTCCTGTATGCCGAGGCCCGGCCCAAGGTGACGAAGGATTCGAAATAGAGGCGACCCAAATCTAAGCTGGCGGGGGGGATTCGGCTTAGAAAATAGACCGAATCCCGTATTTCGTGTGATTTCGGTCTGCAGGCGGAGGTTCCCGGACCGGGGAACATAGACTCGTCTGCAGGTTTCGAATTCGAATCCATTGCTTGGGCTTGGCCCTTCTGCGAGGGCCAATATCCAGATTAGCGAGCCTGGGGGGCTTCGGTAACTTCCCTTATCGAATACGCAAAATGCGGCCTGACTTCGCAAGCCGGATCTGGGGTCTCCGGCGTAGTTGGCAGATTGAACTCATGACTTGATCCGCCAAAGTTGGCTGAATTTGACGGGAAGCGGGGACTGCGCCAGTGACCCTCGTCCCGATGGCGATTGTCCACGGAGGGTTCATTTCGGGGGAAGGCTTCGGGAGCAACCGTGCCCGCAGGCCCCGACCCCGCGACCCTAGAGCTCGTGACCCATTCGCGATCTTTTCCGCTGGCCTTCTTGGTGGATGGCGACAATGCCTCTGCCGGTCTGATTGGCGAGATGCTTGCGGAGGCAGCGAAGTACGGCTCCGTGGAAATTAGGCGAGTGTATGGGGACTGGGCATCAGGAAAGCTCGGATCATGGCGGACGGTTGTCCAAGAGCACGCACTCGTCCCAATTCAACAGTTTGTCGCTGTGTCGGGCAAGAATTCGACGGACAGCGCTCTGATCATTGACGCAATGGACATCCTCCACAAGGGGAGAGTGCGCGGCTTCTGTATTGTCTCGTCAGATTCTGATTTTACGCGATTAGGAACCCATTTACGGGAGTCGGGCATGTTTGTAGTTGGGATTGGTCGAGCGCAAACTCCGCCAGCGTTCCGAAACGCATGCAATGTCTTTGTCGCGACGGAGAACCTCATTCCAACTTTAGCGTCACACAGACCCTCCGCCTTAAGTGGCAAGAAGGCGGGAGCGCCCTCGGTTGACCAACAGGGGGGTGAAAGCCCTTCAGAGCGGCGGCCGGTAGAGGAGGCCTTTACGCTCATCGATAAGGCGTTCGACTCTGTGGTTCGAGAAGACGGCTCTTGCCACCTCGCAGAACTCGGCAATGCACTTCTGAAGCTAGATCCCGCCTTCGATTCCAGAACTTTTGGAAGGAGTAAGCTCGGAGACCTGCTCGAGGCGATTCCGGGGAAGTATGAATTACAGCGGCCCCCTGGGCGGACTTCAGGCGCGGTCTTGGTTAGGCGGCAACCGACTGGTAGGCGTTAGCCCCGAATCGATACGATTTCGCCATAGGGTGAAAGCGGAGGTTATCGCGGGTGGTTCGAGCCGGACAACTTGGTCTGGCGATGGTACTTGTGCCCGGTCCCCTTTGGCGGGTATTCCCCGTTAAACGATTCCTGTGGCCAGTTCTCCTCGATCTCCTCGACAAGCTTCTCAATTCTCGCGGCGTCAAACTCGTGCTCGGGCGCGGCCCGGTCATCACCGTCGTCCACCTCCCCGTAGATTGCTTGTAGTTCATTCACAGCGTCAACTATCTTCTCGAAGAGGTCTTTGGGAATGGCGACGGATTCGGTCATTATCAAGGGATTCCCACGTGCGGATAATGCCCTTTGCCGGACGCTGGGCGGCTGGGCGAATTCTTCCCTCCCCAGTGTCCAGCCCAGGGGCGGCCCGGCGCCCCGATTCTGCAATACCCCCTCCTCCGAGTCCGAATGGCCAAGGAGGATACTGACTCGGAGCTTTCCTCGACGCCCGGGACCGCCGACAAGACATCGAGTGAATGGCAGAATGGGCAGGTAGAGGGTCGCTCGAGGACTGCATTCGATGCCCTTAGTCGGATATCCAGTCCGCATTCAAGGCAGTAGAGATACCGGATAATCCGACCTCTGACTGGCGCCATCTCCCCTAGCTCGGCCCTTGGACTTCTTTAAAGAGCCCGAGCTCGTGAATGATGACGCCTGCCCCTGGATCGGATTGAAGGCCCCTCTTGCCCTCAGGGTGCTTGACGTGCGTCAAAGAGGGACCTGACCTCCTCGATCAACGCCCTTGACTCGTCGTTCGACAGACCGAGGATCGCCGTTGCTACGAAGTGGTCAAGCTGCTGATGGGCCCTATCGGCCAACCGTGCCGTCATCTGCATAGTACCTGCTGCTCTAATGCCGTCGTAAAGGTCAGCGAGGCGAGCTAGCTCAGCAGCCCCAAGGTCCGGCAGGGAAGGGATTCGGAGGCGGCGCCATTCCTGAAGTTCCAACTTGACACCGATGCTCCCATCTCGATTTTCCACGTACCGGCCGGCGCGGTCGAGGGCCAGAGCGACGTAGGCGCTGTTGAGCAATGCACCCGCCGCCCGCAAGTATAGCTCAAATGCATCAATCCCACGCTTCTTCGCCAGGGCAGAAAGTCGGGATCGGACACGGGCTGGGACCCGTGTGAACTCAAGACTCAAGCCGTAGATATTCTGACTATTGTGACATCTCGCACGATTCCGGATAACCGAACAGCGTTGGAGCACGAGCGTCGGCATAACGAATTGCGGCGGCGGGTCGAGGGGAACGCTATACCATAGCCGCCGATTTGCTGGCGCGGAGGATGCGGAAATGGCGCTTGGCAGGAGCTGTCCCCGAACAGCGTGTATCGGCAGCTCTCCCCACTCAACATATCCGAGCGGTCCCCTGTGATTGAGTGCGTCTTCGGATCGCCCATCTAGTCCGAGGAAATCATGGAGTGTCTTTCCTCGCCTTCGTGAGTCTTGCTTTCCATCCGGGGCAAGGAAGAGAGGCTTGTCGCGAAGTTCGTGAGGTTCATACTTTGCGAGATCCGCCTTGCCCATATTTGTCGAGAAGATGAGGTCAGGAGGGGATTCCAACTCATACGCCCCGAGGTCTCGGAATTTGTTGACGTAAGGATGGACGAAATCCTCAGGAAGTACAAAGGCCGGACCACCCGGCCCTGAGAGGACGTACTTCTTTCCCTCTCTCTCTACTTCCCATGGGTTCTTCGGGTCGGTGAGTACAAAGTAAGGAACTGAACCTGAGATCGTCCCGTACGAAAGAGTCGCGCCAATCGAATCCCAGGGAACTACTGTGTCTGTACGAACTATCCTGTCAAAGACCGGAGTGGGGCGAAATCGGTGACTCCATTTAGCGGCCGGGTCCAAATCGCCCTGCCTTACTTCCTGGATTCTCACCCCTGACTCTAGGTTGGGCGAAGGAGCCGGACCTCCCCTTGTTAGCCAATCCGCGACAAGCTCCATTCTTGCCCAGTAACGGGCCTGCCCCATTCGATCGAAATCCTCCCGGTACCCACCAATTTCGGAAAGGGTAACCCCGAGCCGGACGAATCTGACCTTGTTTGCCGCCCGCTCTAACTTCCGCTCAGACCTCTCCAACACGAGGAACATCGGGAGCATTTGAGCGTCCTCGAACCACCTCTCTACGTCGCTTTCGACGGCAAGAACTATCTTGAAATTGCTCAAGATGAACTCTTTGAGTTGCTCGCCGTAATCAACGTCGAGCCACTGCCTGAGTAGGACGAAACCCAACCGGCCCCCATCGATAAGGAAATCCTTTCCATGGAGGATGAAGTAGGCATAGATTCCAGCCTCTGAGCTGGGTAGTGGGTTGAGTCCGGCGGCCTTCAGCTTATTTCGAACTTTCTCAAGATATCGTGGCCCGAACTCAGGTTGTTTGAGCTCCTGGAACCGGGTGTATGGAGGATTACCCAGTATCGCATCGAACGCTGGAACAGTTACGGAGTGTTCCTCGATTCCCAGTCCGGAAATCGTTGCCTAGGTAGGCTTTCCACCGCCACCATATGCCGCCAGTGTTGTTCTTGCGTATGAGACCGAGAGCGTGTCTTTTGACCCGAGAACTGAGAAGAAGTCTCGACGGGCGACATTTGGATGATTGTCAGTTTCGGAGAGGTCCTGAAGGGCGAGGTTGACTGTCGCGAGATGAGCAGGGAATTGAGCCAGGTCAAACCCCCACGTCCGGGGGAGAATGTCTTTGTGGGCGAGTCCTTCCTCGACTCTGATGCGGTTGTAACTCCTTACGAGGAACGTCCCGCTGCCGCAAGCCGGATCGAGGTACGAGGCACCCGGTTTCCCGACGAGAGAAATTATCAAGTCAGCCAATGGCGCCGGAGTGAAGAACTGACCCATTAAGTGGCGTTCTCGTTGCAACAGGAGCCGCTGAAACAGGCCACCAAGAAGGTCATAGGGTATCTGACTGAAGTCGTAATAGTCGAGGTTGCGAGCAAGCGCCACAATTTTACGCGTCGCCTTTGCATCGCAAACCGGTAGGATCTCGGCCGTTGGGACGAAGACCGTCTCGAAGTCTCCGGTCGCTCTCATTGCCTCGGAAAACCTGCTATTGACACTACTTGCGAATGCCTCTACGCTCTCGAGCTTCGAGGTGAGGAGGGGGTCGAGATGGTATCGCTGCTGAATGGCGCGATAAAAGAGGAGTTGGTTGCACCAGGCATACAGCACCTGTTTGGAGAAGACGCCGGCCTCGGCTTGTGCCTCGTGGACGTTCTGGGGAGGATTCCTTCCTCGAGAAGCGAGCCAACTGTCAAATTGCTTCCGATAGACCGGGTCCGCGATGATCTTCTCTGCGGTTTCGGTAACGATAGTTGTGGATCCAATGATAGAGTCGATATTCTCCCCGACCATTTCTGCAAAGGTTGCCTCAAGCGGCAATGGGGGTTTACCCGTTGAGATCAGCACCGCGAGACGAGGAAGAAGTGCTTTCCACGCCTCAAGGATTTGATTGGCGAAGGACTCGAATTCCTGAACAGTATCAACTGGAGCGACGAAAGCTTGGTCGAGAGGGAGAGACGCACTCACACTCCACGTCGCGAATGATTGAATGTTATGGGTCACGAAATACCCGATGCCACGGGCCTTCGCATAGTCTCTAGCTTGCAGAACAACTGCTTGAGCGAACGGATTGTCCTCGTGATTTTCGGGTCGCTTTACTTCGATTACCAACTCGGCTCGAGTTGCGGTAGAAATGATGATATCAGCCCGCTTGGGCTCACCCGGAACTTTTGTCTCAACTCGAGCAGAGATCCATCTGAGCTTCCCTTGCTCGAAGAGCGATTCGAGCTTGCCAGCTAGCCATGAGGCGTAGGTCATCTCAGTGTATACGGCCATTGCACTTTCACGGGCATCCGGAATCATGTATTTAGGTGGTACCGCGGCGGCGTCGATTCCCCCCAATCTTGCACCGATGTCTGCTCAATCTGAATGAACATACCGGGCAGAAGGGAGGAACCATCGTTCTGAGAAATCCCAAAGGCGGGGTATCTTACAGGGACGACACTTGAGTCAGGCGAATGGGTAGTCAGGATTTGCGACCCGGCACGGGCTGTGATAAATCGAGATGACTCGAAGAAAACTTATGACGGGCCCTAAGAAGAGTTGTGACCAGGGTAAAACCAACCGTCGATGAGAGTTGTCAAGGCCCTTAGAACCGCTCGAGCTTCGTCCATGTGGACGTGGGTACCTTTCTGATGGGCCCCCAGAATCCGCGGGACGTTCGTCCCCACAAGCAATCTGTAAAATCCCGAACCGAACGCGGCTTCAACGTCTTCTCTTACCACCTGCTCCCTCAGGAGGTCTCCGAGTGCATAGCGGCTCTTTCCCCATTGTCCCACGGGCCAGCCCTTTGTTGAGCCGCGTAAGAGTACGGCAGTCTCCAAAGCCTTCCCCGAAATCGCCGCAGAGGCGTTCGGCAGTCCAGCAATCATCGAGTCCCGCGCCTCCTCGTACGCAAAGTGAAGTTCTCTGAACTGTGGCGTGGCGAGTAGGGCTTCCCGAGTTTCGTGCTTGACCTCCGGCAGCGGGAGGGCTTGGAGGAAGGTCCGGGTCGTAACGACAAAACTCTGCTCGGTTGACTCCCAACTCTTTGGGTCTACAGCGCGTATTTCCAAGTCGGATGCGGTGAAGAACCCCCAGGACACCCCATCTGGATCTTCCCAGCGGATCGTAAAGCCGATGGCCAATCGGGGGCGAAATTCGGCGATGTCGAGCGCCAAAACCCCCCTACCTGCAGAATTTGTTAACGTCTTTGATTCAGATTCAAGGCCCGGTCCGACGACCAAGCCCGCGCTAACGATTGCCCTCGCCAACGGTTCGCCGAATCTATTGCCGACCCTGACCGGTATGTGTAACAAGGTTCTCGCCCTTCCGGCCACGACTCTCGTCTATGTTTGGTCTCTCACGGCGATCTCATCCTTCCGGTCCGTACACGAACTGATGGCAGGTAGGACCGCCGACTGTACTTCCTTTGTAAGTAACCGGCTGAAACCAATCCCGAAACGTCACGAGCTCCCTTGAAGGTAGCCGCTCGTCGATTTCTAGGACGTTTTCGCTTTCCAGGCCCTACGGGCGGCAGCTCGGTCACAGCGCCTCTAAACGAAGGAAACGCCTCCCGCAGCCTATCTGCATAACCTGTCGGAAGGATTATCCTAGCGACATCCCGCAAACGGAAGCGAACAGGGCCTCGGACTCTCCACTCGCGCTCCATGTAGAAGTTGTCCTGATGATCTTCCGAGAGGTAGGGGTCGAAGAATTTCATGAAGCTTAGAATCCGATGATGCATTGCTAACTGGAGCTTGAAGAACCTGTAACCCTGCAGAGTCAGGAGCTGCACCTGAAGGTGTCGCGTCGGAATCGAGCGCGCCAGGTCACCTAACCGCTCGGCGGCCTCGAGATTTTGAAAGGTCACGTCAAAGAAGCGAGAAAGGGGGATCTGACCTTTCGTGGACCCACTTCGGGGGGTGCGGTGGGATACCATTGCGTAAGGATCTCCTCGAGGAAGGAAGTACTCCTTCGAGTCCGAGCTGATGTAGTAAACCGGGTTTGCTCCCCAAGCGACCATGAAGGGCTTCCGGAATGAGAGGCCGAACGATCCATACTTTGAAACGTGGATTCCGAAGTCGGAAGCTGGAATGTCGCAGAAACAAACCACATTCGAAAGGTAGGCTTCATTACTGCTAAGGGGGATCCTGTAGTCGACGATCATGTGTTGACCACGGGGCCGGAGCTCGCCGGTCCTGAGGATTCGTTGAAGCAGCACGAATCTATCTTCGTCACAAGGCTCGTGGCGACCCGCGAAATGAGTCAGCTCTTCAGAGACGTAGCCCTGCTTCATTCCAGCTGGACCCCACCTCCCCTTACACCAGCCCCTGTCGAAGATAACCCGAGTGCGTCGTGTGCTACTACATCGAAAGGACCGACTCGGAACAAGGAAGCGAATTGCCGTTTAGAAAGTATCTGCCACCAGTCCCTGCGGCCCTGGACTGAAATATGGAAACCCAAGTAAGGTGGCGCTACTCGGCCGTGGTTCGGGAAATGAAGTCCCGAATCCCGCTCAACATTAGTCCAACCCGAGACTCAGCGTAGTTGTTGTATTTTCCGTGGGCCGCGTCATTTCTGATGTCAAGCCAAGCCGTGACACTCTTCTGGTCGTTGGAAAGGTAGGCGCCTGCGCTACATAGGTCCTGATTTAGCTGCTGCGATTTCTTCCAATCTTGCCTCTCAGTGAGCGACACGTCGTACAGGGATCCCAACTTCCGCAATTGCTCCTCTAGAACCCCTCCTGCAACCACCGCAGCAGGGTCTTTGTAGCCTTGGGTGAGGAGGTATTCCGCCATCTCGAGAAGATCGCTGAAAGTCTCCGACCTGACGATTGTTTCGAATGACCTCATGTAACCACGCCTTACTTCCTCACGTAATGCCACAACAGTTCCTACTAGTGGATAGGTGACGTTTGCGAGGCGGCCGTTCTGGTCTTTCACAAGGAAGGAGTGTATTCCCTCGCTCCCTCGCATCTCCCAGATTTCGTCTGCACGATCCCGGTGAGGATTCCCAACTGGCGCGGCTGCACGAATAGCGGCCATGCACGCTCCCTCGAGCTGGGCCACCTCAATATCTCCCGGCCACCCCCTATCGACCTTCAGCTCGTTTGCAAGGGTCACTGCTCTTGTCAGCTGGCTAAGGATGCGCTTGGTCCAGGGGGTGCGTCCGGATGCGGTCCTGGTCGAACCCTTTGGTGCCATCGAATCTCAATCAGGGGTTGATTACTTGGGGGAACCTAAAAGGGTCACCTTATGAAAGGGGGGCCGAACCCCGAGTCCCTGAAGCTTTCTAGTCCTACCAATTCTGAAAGGAGACTCTCTTGGCGGGACTCCAATTCGCCGGCGAAGCTTTGTCACAGGTCTATGTCTGACCGGACATCATGGGAGTGAAGCACGTCGAGGCTGAAGAAGAGAGTGAGGCTGCCACTTGCTCCTCTTCGCTGGTGTGCAGAGATGGACTGAAACCCGCATTTCTCATAGAAATCGATCGAACCCGGGTTGGCTCGGACGACGAGAAGATGGGGTGTCGAAGGCGTTTGAACAACATCGTTGGCGATCTTCGCGATAAGGATTCGGCCTATTCCCGTCTTCTGGCGGGTTGATGCGACGGCGAGCCTGGCGATCTTGACTGCGGGAACGTATTCTTCAATGAGCCGACTCGGCTTGCTCTTTTTCCGCTCCTTCTTGGCGCGTTGAATCTGCTCCGAGTCGATTTCTCCAGGTCCGACGGTATAGTACGCTACCAACTCCTCTTCGATCCAAACGAGGGTGGTTGCTCCGTACCCCAGTGATTCGTACTTCACCACTTGGGGCGTGTTCAGGAACTCGTCCAAGTCATTCGAGCCGCAAGAAAACTCATCCGTCGCGCCGGACCGGCTGAAGGGCGTGTAGGTCAAATCCCCTACCGCGACAGTGCGGCGACTATGGAATCTAGGAGGTGCTTCCGGCAATCTGAGAATGGGTTGGCAATCGGCTATTCCTTCTTACGCTTCAGCTCAAGGAGCAATTCTGCGTACATCTGATGCTGCTCTCTGGTGAGCCTGAAGTTGGCCAAGCGGTCGAGGAATTCATCGCTTTGCGAACTAGACAGCCGTGGAATGGGCTCTGGATATGCCACCGTCCTCCCCTTCCCCGCTACCGACGCCGGATATATACACTTGCGCCACCCCTTTTTAGACCTTCTCCCGGAGTATACGAAGGACACCGTTAGGATAGGTGATTACGCCTGTAGGCGACGTGCCCTCGAGAAGACTGCGGCGCAGGTTCCTGCGGGGAGTCCAACGTGGGGTGCAACCTCCCGCCACTTCATTCCCAACATGCGGAATTCGATGATCTTGGACACCTTTTCCGGAGTCACCCTGCGGGGGCGTCCGGGGGGTCGCCCCGACTTGGTGGCACGCCTCCCCTCCCTGATTTCCCGCATGGCCACACGGACCCTCTCCGACCGCCTCCGGGACTCGAATGACGCGATCACGGGAAGGATTGCACGCAGGAGGTCCCTCCCCATGTTCGGGGTTCCATCCTCCGACGAGTCAAGCATCGGCTCCCGGAGTGAATGGAACCGGATTCCCAGCGCCTCGAGACCTTCGATACTTCCCACCGCCTGAACGAATGAGGGGTCTCGGGACCACCGGTCGAGTGACCAAACGAGGAGGTGGTCCCAAGGGCGCTCGGGTCGAGTCGCATCGACCAGAAGCCGCTCGTACTCCTTCCGTTCGACGCGGCCAGTACCGGTGACCTTCTCCGAGTAAACTGCGACGACTTCCCAGCTCCTCCGTGCGCATTCGCCCCGCAGCTCCCGCTCCTGGCCTGCGAGGTCTTGGTCTTCAGTCGAGACGCGGAGGTAGAGGTCGGCGCGAGGCCTTGAGCCATTGGGACCCATCTCGCGAAGAATTATCGGTCGGTTCGTCCTTAGGGTCGCCGCCATCGGATCGACATGATGGACTTCGGATTCCGACTTCTCCGGGGCTGTTTCGCTTGGACGGGATCCTTCCTGATCCTCGCAGGAGTACTCCTCGTAGTGAATTCGACCCCGCTCGGTCCGTTCTACAGTCTCCTCGGACCCCGCCCGGTTCCAGATACTCCTCCCATTTGGATCTGGGCTCCGATCCTCATCGCTGGAATCATCGCCGCTGCCATCGGCTGGGGAATCACTGCGGTCCTCATTGCGACGAGCTCCCGGCGCCGGATCGCCGCGGCTTCGATTGCTGCCACGATGGTCTTCCTTGGAATGTGGCTCTCGGTGACTGGGGTCTACGGCCCGATTCTCGGTGAAGGCGCCGTCGTTCCTGCCACATCGACGGCGCTCCTCCTTGCCGGTCCAGGCTATTTCCTTGGATTCATTCTCTCGCTCTTCGGTTGGGTCTTCACAACTGTTCTCCTCGCGAATTCGGTGAGGCGGCCTGACCTGGCGCGACCGTGGCCAGCTCCGAAGGCTGGATGACGCCCTATTAGACTCGGGGGCCCGCCTCAGTCCAACTGTGTGTTTGTCTGGCGCCGAAACGCGGCAGTAAGGGGCGGCTCGGCCGTTCGACGGCGCTGTCACCGGCTTCCACCCACAGCTTCTCGAATCGCCTGACCAGCGCGTCGCTGCTTCCTTCGGTACGCTTGTCGATAGGCTCGGTATTCCGGGTAGCACCGTGGACAGACGCTAGAGCGGGACCTGTTCGGTAGTGTTCGGCCGCAACCTAGGCAGTGCTTTCGAAGGTACGGCGGCGCCGTTCGGCCGTGCTCCCGGTCGCAGAACCTGAGGGTCGGTACTGAGATCACCGATACCTCGATCGCGTGCCCCGGCAACCCCCCTGAGACACCTGGCGGCTAGGGTCCCGCGGAGGCTGGGGCATTCCCCGGTTACGGAACGAGCGAGGCCGGTTACCTTCAAACGAGGGAGGAGGGAGTAAGGCCGCCCGCTGGAGGATTTCTGAGGGACCACGGGATACCGGGAGGTGAATACCGGGAGTCGGGATTGGGGGGCGACTCGAAGCAACCTGGTCCTGCCGCGGACCGCGGGAGTCCGTAACCGGCCGTACCGAGGAGGCAAGAGGAACCGGGCTACGACTGTCGATGGGCTCACCTTTAGAGGCCCTCATCTGACCATCTCCCGGATTGATTCAAACAGGCCTCTCCATCCTTCCGCCCGACCGTCAGGATCGGGGACCTGTTGTGCCCGTTCCTCGAACTGGGTCCTCACCCGGTCGTACTGTTCGAGGGCAGTACGGAGGAGCGCGAGGAACTCGGGGTCATTCTGGTTTCGTTTGGTATTGGGCAAGGCAATGGCGCCTCGGATCGGTTCGGTTAGATCGAGGTCCAGTTGGTCGAGCCACTCGAAGTCCTCTTCGTTGAGCGCTCGGCTTTCGGGACGGGTTTGGGAGGCTTGCGCAAAGGTCCTCTGACGGAACCGTCTGGACTTCGCGCGGTTGCGCTCACGTTGGTGCTCGGTCCAGCAGTTGGAGCAGTAAGGACTCCGACGCCCCGGGGCGAGGAGAGCGCCGCAGCCGATACACTGGCGCATCATCGCTGGCCGAGATGCGTCGGACCTGCCTGAACATCCTGAACAGGCTGAACATCATGGGGCGGAGGGGGTGTCCCGGATCTGGTCTGTTCCGGATGTTCAGTTTGTTCAGCCAAGCTCCGCTCCGGAGTGTCCGTCAGGGTGGTCTGGAACGAGTGAACTCGGAACAAGTCGGCCTTCGACTGGGCGTTGGGGACGAACCGGGCGAACTCGCGATCCAGTCGCTCCGGGTCTGTGATGAGGAGGAGGCTCGGATAGAGAGCCCCGGGGTAACGCGCCCGGGCCTTGATCGTCTGCCCCAATGCCCTCCAAAGGCGGGAGACCGTGCGATTGGAGAGTTCCTTCCCGAGCGACTCGGATACCCCGCGGGCCGTCAGCGGGACCCGGTGGGTGATCGGCTCCTCCTCGCCCGTCCGTTCAGTCCGGACCTCCTCGATACGGAACCCTTGCTCATCTCGGGAAGCCTCGAAGCCTTCCGCCCCAAGGCGGTCGTGGATGAACCCCAGGAGGACGCCTTCCGGTGAGTCGGCCCTCTCGGTGACGAGCCGCGACTGAATCTCCGCCGCCAAGTCTCCAAGGTCCCGGGCGATCTCTGGCTCCTCCTCCTTGAGGGCGAGGAGGGGGAGGACCGCCGCTCGGACCCGAAACGCCTCGACTTTCGGAAAGTTCGCACGGGTGGGCAGGCAGAGCTTCCCCGTCCGAATCAAACGGATGTGCCGGAGTCTCCACAGCAGGAGCTTTCGGAGGAGAACCCGGCCCCGCCCCAGCCAATCCTGGGCGGCAACTAGGTCGATCTCCGAGACCTTCCCGGTGACCTCCGCCCTCAGCGGGACGGTCCTGCTGTTGAACCCGGCGTCCTCGTACGCCTTCCTGATCGCGATGACGGTCATCCCGAAACTGTTGAAGTAAGTCATCCGGGCGGTGTCCGACGCGTACCGCAATATCGGGACCCCGTACGCCCTGGCGTTGAGGAACTCGATGAACTCGCTTGCCTCGGTCGAGGACCCTACGTCCGCCTCGTCCAAGATTAGCGTCCCGTTCCACCCCTCGAGGGCACGAAAGATCGACGGCACCCTAGTGGTCTTCAGGAGGTAGAGCGAGCGGTAGGATAGGAACCGAAGTACGAGGAGGAGGCGTCCCTTCCCGGATTCCGGCGGACAAATCGTGGGGAGCACGGGGGCGAACCGGTCGCCCGAGTTCCGGTAGAACCCGTCAAGGATCCAGGAGGCCAGGGCGAGGCGAACCCAGAGGCGGAAGATCGGCCCTTCCCGCACGGGGTCGTACGCTTCAAGCCCCCACGCTTCGAGCTCGGCGAGGAGCTGCCCAGTCGACCCGTACCCCTCAACACCATCGGCGAGTGTAAGCGCCCCGCGGAGACCGGCGGGGACCGGCATAGGATAGACTTTCTCCCCTTCGATATCCAGCGTTGGCTCGACCACCCACGCCTCCGGGTCCGGAGAGAAGACTAGAAAGGCCGGACCTGTCGACGTCAGGATCTCCTCGGCAACTCTTCCGTCGGGGAACTCCACGTACGACTCTCTGCAGGGTTTCTTGTCCCCATCATCGTCCCCGGTGGCGCCGCTGACTTCCTCGGGGGGAGATGCTACTGCAACGGCGGGGTACCGAGTTACAGACTCCGCGATCTGGACGACTTCAGCATCCTCAAGCGGTGGGAGGCAGAAATTGATGTTCCTCCGGCGAAGCTCCGGGAGTACTTCATGCCCCTTCGCACGGATCGCGCAGCCCATCTCGAAGAGGCGTTGGTTGCGCTCGCCCTCCTTGTACGGTGGCCCCGACCGGGCAGCCTCAGGCGCCTTCTGCAAGAGCTCGCGGAGCCACTGGGGCGCGTCAGGGAGAGGAAGATCGGCTGTTCCCTCGACCCACTCGTACGGCTGCCCGTTCTCATGGATGCTCCCGGGAAGGACGACATACCCCCCCTCGCCCCGGAAGTCGCAGCCGGGAATCCGCTTCGTCCAGTTTCGCGCCCTCCCTTCGTGCTTGAGGTAGAAGTGCATCCCTCCGCGGCCGGTACGGACCCGAGGACCTAGAGGGAGGCGCGCCTCGCAGTCGGCTACCCCCTCGGGAGTGTCGGCGTCGACCGCGTCAAAGCCGTTCGATTCACCCGTCGGCGCGGCCCATCCGCACCCCGGGAACTCTTTCTGCCAATCAAGCCAACGCACGGGGTCCTTCGATGCGCCCTTGAACCCGTTCGACGTCAGGGGGACCTTCCCGCGGACGGGGAAAATTTCCCACCCCAAATGCAGGATGCGAACGAGGTGAGCGGGAATCGATGGGGCTGGAGACGAGTTCATTGCAATTGGAGTGCAGCGAGCCTAACGAGAAGGGTGTAGAGTAGAGCGAAATCCTCGTCAGAAACGGTATCTGGTTGGGCTTCGATCGCGAGCCTAGCTGGATGGGAGGGGGAGAAGAGCCGTCGGAAGCCCTCCTTCTGCGGAAGGAGATTAACGGTCACCTGCCCTCGAGCAAGGCGCGTTTCACTCGCTCGCTCTCCGCGCCGGGTCGTACGACGATAACCGCGACTTCGTCCCCGTAGACGAGCTCAAGTTGGTCGCCCTTCTGGATCATGGCCCCTCGAACCCATGCCACAGGGAGCTGCACTCTCAGTCCATTACGGTCGTCTCCGAAGACGACGGGGTGCACGATTCCGGCCATCTCGGGGGTTAGAAACCCCGTGAGTCTATTGGTTAGCGTTATCTAACAAGTTAGGTCCAAGAGAGCCAAATGGGGCGGCGGCCGGCAATTGGACCTTTGAATCAGCCACCGCCGACACCGGGTTGGTCTAGGGTCGTTACCGCAGTCCGGGAGGCACGAAAGCTCAAGGAGGCGGGCCTTAAGCGCAAATGGGAAGAGACGATTCGAGTCCCAATTCCGTATTTTAGTCGCGGGCCAACGAGTGTTACATTCTCGGAGATCGAGACCCAAGTACTCGAAACCGAGCCACGCTACATCCAAGGGCTTGATGGAAAGCTGGACTCCGAGAAACGGCGAAGGGCCAGGGCCAAAGCGACGACCCATTCGTGCCTGAAGAAGCTTCTCCGACAGAACGTCGTGATCGGAGGCCCGGAGGGATACAGACTGGCGGAAGGCGTCACCGTGCCGTCTTTTCTACTCGGTCGAACTCAAACGCTGAATCAGTTGGTTTACCGTATTGTCGCACCCAGGGGCGCACCGATATGGACAAAGGCGGGTGACATCGGGCTGCCGCTTCTTGAACTTGAAAAATTGCAGGCGAAAGATATCCTCGTAGACTGGTTCAACGAAACACTCGAGGGGCTCGAGTCCATGAAGGTCGCAGGCTACACGCCTGTCCTCTTCCACCACGTCCGCCGGCCGAGGATCTATCAGTGGGACCGCGGCGCCATCCTTGCTCGCCGCCCTGAGCGGGACCCAGACTCGCTTACCGACGACGATTGGGAGGTGATGGTCAAAGAGCCGAGGCCGCCCCCGAAACAAGAGAGCCAGCCGGAGCGCGGAGAACCGCCATTGTCCCATTCAAGACCGACACAAATTCCCACCCGACCCCGAGTAGCCTCGGGACCTCCTCGACGGCGAAAGCCTGCTCGCGGGGTTTTGCGCCAGACTTGATGAGTTCGGCGAGCTCGGGCCCACTCTTCCCCTCAACAAGTTTCCTCGCATCGATTTCGGTCTTCCCCTTGAATCCGGTGAGGAGGAGCACCGCCGCTTCCCGTTGAATCTCATCGGAAGTCGCTGATGGGGTAGTTTGAGTCGAAAGGAACGGCTCGCAACTCCTAAAAACAGCGCGAAGCTCCTCTATGCTCTCCTGGCTCAGCTTCTTCCCCAAGTTGTACCTTAGTTCGACGCTCCGGAGATTGTGCCCGAGGAAGTACTCTCGTAGGCTTCGAGTAATCTTGCCCTTCCGCTCTGCAAGTTCGAGCTGCGTGCTCGTCCAGGCCCGCAGGGTGTGGGGCCGAACCCGAACCCCTTTAGGCATGACTTTGCGCAGTCCAATCCGGATGACATTTCCCAGTGACTTTCCGGAGATGAAATGTGAGTCCTCGCGACCCACACGGAAGTGGGCGTGGCTCGCCTTCGGCTCAGGTCCGATAACCGAAGAGCATGCTGCGAGCTCTTCGCCGCGTGACCTCCGATCCTGAAGATATGCGAGGAGGGCCTCGGCCGCCTCGCTGGTGATGAATGTATAGTAGGCTTTTCGGCTCTTCGAAAGGGGGGCGGGAACGCAGACGAGAGGTGGTGAGTTTTCGAACCGGATGGTCTTCGGACCGATGACAAGATCGGGGAGCGCATTGAGCGTCAGTCCATTCGCTTCGAACCTGCTCGCGAGGACTCCGATTCGAACCCCGCTTGTGGCGAGGAAGAGAACAGCTGCTCGGTCCCGAGTAGAGAGGACCGCAAGCAAGCGGCGGAGTTCACTCGGATCTGGTACCCGCTCGTCCGCCAAGGTTGCTGCAGGTTGAACACTGAGCGGCGGTGACCATTGGATAGAGACTTCATTGAAACGCAACCAACTCTTCAGCGCGTACCAACTCGCCTTGATGTACTGATCCGGACGCCCGTTCTTCCGTTCCTCGGCGACCCAGTCTAGGATTGCCGACCGGAACGGCTTGTTAGGTTTGTCGGAGGCAAGGTGGACCCAAGTCTCCGGGGGCCTGTTCGTCCTTCGACAGAGGAGTTCAAGCTGCTCGAATTGGAGTCGACCTGTGCTCGGACTGCGGTGGTCTTTAATCCACCCCCGAATGTCCGGGCTTTCGAGGAGGGCATCTTTACGCTCGCGCGGGGCCGGTTCGGTAGACGTGGGGGTCATCACCCAAGCTCAGCCAACGGCCCTACTTTAGTGTATTGGCCTATCTCAATGGGCCCATAGCTTAGGTTGGCTGGAGCACCCGGCTGATAACCGGGAGGTCGTCGGTTCAAATCCGACTGGGCCCATGGACTGGCTCGCCGAAAAGTGGCCGCCCGGATAGTCGGGGCGGAGCTAATCGGAAGAACGCCGAATTTCCAATCGGGCCGGCCCAGGGACGGCGGGACCTCCCACCCTTCGGCGACGTCTCGCAAGTCTCGCCCAACACGCTTGGGCCCGGCCCGCCAAAGGATGATCCTGGGCGTAGCGGTCCTATCCGAGCGCGAATACGCCCTCGCCTACCTCGTGAGGCATCCGAGCCCCACGAGCTCGCATCAACGGACCTCGGGGCCGTCCGGGAGCGAGTGGAGTGCATCGAGAACAGATCCCGGGCGGAAGCATGCTCCCGACTGCCTCCGGGGCGCACAGCGAGTATTCGGTACTTGGTTGGCGAAGCGACTCCCTACGATGAACCCCCGGCATGGATTGCGTCCATGGACGCCAGATTTCTCCCGCGCCTCGTCAACGGGAGTTGACAGTCCGTATTTCCGCATCCCGGTGCTCCAGTTTCGGTGACACCATGACCGTCCGAAGTTTCGCAGACCTGTCCAGCCTTGAGGGGAAGTCCGCCTTCGTGACGGGGGGAGGGCGAGGGATCGGCGAAGCCATCGCTGCCCGTCTTGCGGAGGCAGGGGCGACCGTGGCCGTGGCAGACGTCGAAGGAGCGCAAGCCCAACGGGTCGCCGACCAGATTCGGTCTCTCGGACGACCGGCTACCGCTGTCCAATGCAATGTAGCCGACCCGGCGGCATCGAAGGCCGCAGTCGCGAAGGTGGCCGAACGCCAGGGTGGAGTGGACATCCTGGTGAACAACGCCGGCATTTTCCCATTTGCCCCGGTCGGTCGGGTGTCGGTCGAGCTGTGGAACCAGGTGATCTCGGTGAACCTTACCGGGGCCTTCTTCCTCGCCCAATCGGCGGCCGATCGGATGTCCGCGAGCGGGCGCGACGGGGCGATTTTGAACATCGCTTCCGTCGATGCATTCCGCCCCACGGGCAACTTGGTCCCCTATGATGCCTCCAAGGGGGGGATGGTCATGCTAACCCGCTCCCTGGCCCTCGAGCTGGCCCCGAAGGGGATCCGGGTCAACGCAATCGCTCCGGGCAGTATCGATACACCGGGGGCGCGAGCCGCGACCGCGGCCGCCTTGCCTCGAGAAGTAACTTCCGCGGAAGAGCTCGCTCGGACCTTCCTTGCCCGCATCCCGCTCGGCCGGATGGGTACGCCCGACGAGATCGCAACCGCCGCGCTCTTCCTAGTCAGTCCCGCCGCGAGCTACATTACGGGGTCCATCCTCGTGGTCGACGGCGGATATCTGATCGCATGATCGGCCGGACGCCCGCCTTTCCCTCCCCGGTCGACGCCGTCCGGAGTTTTCTCGTTGAGCGGCCTCGGAGACCTCGACGGTCGTCCGGGGCGAGGTTCGCGATGATCTGCGTCGCGCGCGCCTTCCCTGCGGAAGCCGTCAATTCCGGTTGAGCGCGAGAATATCCCCCCGCGTCCCCGTCCGAAGGACATGGCCGGGCAACCACGACTTGACGCGCCGGACCGGAGTTCGACCTCCTTCAAGCTCCCATTCCTGCACGAACACGCCATCGACGTTCTGCGGGTGGGGGCGGGCCTGGTATGGCTGGTCAATCTCGTCTTCATCGTCGATCCGAGCAACCGCTATTGGAGCACGTTCTCCGCGACGGCCCTCTCGTTTGCCCCGACGACGATCGGCGGTCCTGGGTTCGCCCAATTTGTCGCGCAGCACCCCCTCTTCTTCGCTTGGACGATCGCCGTATTGACGGCGTACCTTGCGGCAGCCCTTCTGCTCGGACTCACCACCCGGATTGCGTGCTTCATCGGAGCCTCCTTCTCGGCCGTCCTGATCGCCACCCAGTTCGGAAGCACGTTCCTGTTTCCGGGGGGCACCGATGTGGGCGCCCATCCTCTCTACATCCTAATCTACGCGGTGCTAGTCCTCGGCGGCGCAGGCAAGACTTTCTCGCTCGACGCGTGGATTCGCACCGCACTCCACCGCTGGCGTGTGTCGCAACCGGTCACCGGGCGGCCCCGTCCCCTGGGTCGACCGAACGTTTCCCCCCTTACTCCGGGGGGCTTGCTGGCGTACTTTGCCGCGGCGACACTGATCTCGTTCGGAGTGGGATTCGGGCTGGTCGTCGCGATTCCCACGGAACCCAGCGGCGCAGGGGGTTCGGCACCGTCCGGCCCGGCGACCTTCGTGAATCTCACGATTTCCGTCGATCCGACGAGCGGCTGGCCTGAGTACGCTCCGGCGAACTTCTCCGTTCCGCGCGGGCTCGTGGTCGTAACGATCATCGACAACGATTCACCGATGAACTGGACCGGTTGCCCGTGTCCGGTCAAAGGCACCCTCGGCGGAACGGAACTCGTGAACGGGACCTCCGCCGGGGTCGTTCCGGGCCAGAACATCGCACATTCCTTCACCATTCCCGCGGTCGGCTTGCAGGTGTTCAGCCCGGGACTGAGCGTCGTTCAGTTCGACCTCGAGTTGGACCGAACCGGACAATATCTGTGGTATTGTATCGTGCCGTGCGGGACAGGGGCCGATCCGTACAACACCGCCCCGATGGGAGTGCCGGGATTCATGCAGGGCACGCTCACGGTCCGATAGTGAACACGTAAGCCCAGGGGGGCCCAGGCGCGGGCCGGAGGCCGACGGGCCGGCTCGACGAAGCTATCCCGGGGCCCTAGCGCGGGGTGCAGGAGAATGCGGAACCGTCCGTCGACGGATCGGGGGGTTCGGAAGGTCTCTCCCTTTGAGGGAGCCCCGCAAATGACTAGACCATCCGAGACGCCAACACTCCGGTCTTAGGCCTCGACCCTTGGGCCCGCCGACGGTTGCCCGGCCAACGCTCGAACGAGGGCGACCAGGCGGTCGGGCACGAGGGGCAACGAGATGACGTGCAGCCCACCCCCCGTGCGGAGGAAGGGATCGCGAGTACCGACCAATACCAACCCCTGAGATCGCAGCTCGCCCCGCTGCCAACGCGCGGTGGCCTCGGAGTGGAAGGAATTCGATACCACAATGATCAGCGGCGGATTCCGGTCCCGCGCCTGCGACTGTTCCGTCAAGGCATCCCGCGAAGAACGAACGCAGTGGGTCCGGAGGCCCTCGCCCTCAAGGAGCTCCGCCACGGCGTCGGCGAGGCCGGGAGTCTCCCCGATTAGAAGGATCGGCGTCCGATCCATGCGTCGTCTTTGGCAGCGGGGGGGATGAATCCGGCGTCGAGCGGAATTGACCTCGCGAGCGTGACGTATACATCACGGGAGTTCTTCCGTGGGTGGGATGACGCTCCCGAAGGCAATCTTCGAAGGGGCCCCGATCGGGCTGGGCGTCGTCGAGAGCTCCGGGGTCTTGGAATGGGCCAACCGAGCGTTCCTCGACCTAGTCGGGCTCGACCGCGGCAGCGTGGGAGCGGATCTAGCCGCCACCTTCTCGAGCTCTCAGCGCCCGCTGCTGGAGGCCATTCAAGGGGCGCGTACGCATCGGAATCCGGTGACGTTGCGATCGATCCCCACGGGCGGGGGCCGCCCGGCCGGCGAACGATTCGTCGACCTGGCGATCCACCCCGTCTCGACCTACGGTCCGGATCCGCCCGCGGTGCTCGTCGTCGTGACGGACGCGACCGAGCGAGTCCGCGAACGGGAGCGCGCCGCGTTGTTCTACGCCGCGTTCCTCACGAGCACGAACGCCATCGAAGTGACGGACCGGGCGGGAATCCTGACGGACGTGAATCCGGCGTTCGAAAGGATCTATGGCTACTCGCGCGAGGAATGCATCGGTCGCAAACCGAACCTCGTCCGGGGACGAAACACCCCCCGCGAGCTGTACGAGTCGATGTGGGCCGACCTCCTCGATCCGAAGCGGGGGCACTGGGCCGGCGAGCTGCAAAATCGGGACCGAATGGGGAAGGAAAGACCCGTGTTTCTCAGCATCAGCGCGATACGCGGCGAAGACGGCGCGACCACCCACTACCTCGGCGTGGCCGTCGACCTCACGGAGCAACGTTCGTGGGAACGGCGGGCCGCGCATTCCGACAAGCTCGCCTCCCTCGGACAGCTCGCCGCCGGGGTGGCGCACGAGATCAATACGCCGCTCGCCAATGTCCTGCTCGTCGCCGAGAACTTGCGCCGCCGAAGCCCTGATCCGTGGGTCTACACCCGGGCGGACACCATCAAGACCCAGGCCGAAGTGGCCGGCGCGATCGTCCGGGGACTCCTCGACTTCGCGAGGCGTAGCGAACCCAAGATCCTGCCTTTCGACCTCCCGGAGGCCTGCCGCGCGGCCGTGACGTTCCTGCGCGGAAAGCAGTCCGAGAACGTGGAAATCGTCGAGGACTACCCGCCGGAACCCGTGCTCGTTCTCGGGGACCGCGACCAGATCATCCAGGTTGTCACCGTTCTGCTGAACAACGCCTACGACGCCATGGAAGGCCGGGGCCGCGTCTCGATCCGGGTCCGCCGCAACACGAGTTCGGGAGAGTTCGAAGTGACCGACTCCGGTCCGGGGATTTCGGTCGAGGCCCTTCCCCACATTTTCGAACCCTTCTTCACCACCAAGCCCGAAGGGAAGGGGACGGGGCTCGGCTTGGCAATCAGCCACGGGATCGTGCAGGCTCACCATGGACAAATCCGAGCCCGGAACGGATCCGATGCGGGGGGCGCGAGCTTCGTCGTCAATCTGCCGATCGCACCTCCCCATTCGGACTCGGGAGCGGACGAACCCCGAACGTCGTCCCCGCGGCCAGCGCGCGAGCAGACCGGTCCGATCGAAGGGAACCCGTGAACGGCGATCGCTAGGACCCCAAGGGGCGGAGGGATCCCCCGGATCATATTCGCCTACGGTACCCGCCCCAACTCAATCCACAACTTGGCAGGCTACGGTGAGGCCGCGGTTGGCATCCTCGGGCTTCGCGATGGGCTGCTCCCGGCCGAACTACAGACGTCCCCTCTACGGCCGTCGGCCTACGAGATCCTCCGGGACGCAGCCGGTAGTCATTCCGATGGTCGAGATCGGGCGCCTCCCTGGGACGAATGGCCAACATCAACCGCGATGTTGACGAATTCAACGTCGACGGCGTCTGGAGGGTGGATCGGAACGCGCCCGACCCGCCAAGCCGGACGGGCGACTCTCCCGGCGCCCGCCGGTCCCAGACCTCGATCCGTTTCCCGGGCCCGCCACATCTACCCCGATCGTCGGCGGATGGCCGCCCTCAACCTAGGTCGGAGGGATCGCCAAGGATCCCCGTCGACGTAGTCGACCGCCACGGGAACCGCCAGCCCGCTCTCGGCCGGCCCGGTGGACGCCGTTCCGCTCGTGGTCGTCGCCTTGGTGGCCGGTTGCATCGATTCCCAGATCCCTCGGCGCCGTCTCCGCACTGCTCCCCCCAACGAGGCGGTCCTCGCCGCCACGGTCCCGCTGCCCCAGGATACGAGATCAAGTCCGGAGGAGCCCCCCGACTTCCGAGGAGCCCAGACGGGCGAACCGTCGATCCGAACGGTCCTTACGTCCAGGGCGAAAGCATTAGGCGTCCGCGGGGACATTACCCTTCGTGCGCCTTCTCGTCGTCGATGACGATGAAGTCTTCCGACAGGCGCTCAGCGAAATCCTGACCGAAGACGGGCACCAGGTCACCACGGCCCCATCGGTCGCCAAGGCGATCCCCGAGCTAGAGCGGAACGATTTCGACGTCGTACTCACCGATCTCAAGATGCCACGCGAGAGCGGGATGACGCTGCTCCGGACGGTCCGGGAGCGCTGGCCCGAGACGCTCGTGGCCATGGTAACCGGCTTCGCATCGGTCGATAGCGCGGTCGAGGCGATGAAGCTGGGGGCTTTTGACTACCTGCGGAAACCGTTCGATGTCGAACAGGTTCGGCGGCTGCTCGCAGGGGCGAAGGAGCAGATTCGATGGCAAGGAGGACCTATTGGAACCACTACGCCGGACATCTTGGTCCGACGCTGGGTCGACCAGGGCTACGATGTATTGCAGGTCACCGCCCGAAAAGTGAGTCCGTCGCCGCGGGTGACGGTCCACGTTCCGGATCCGAGCGACCTCGCCCGCACCGGCGACGTCGTTCGGGAGTTTCTCGCCAAGCACACGAAGGCCGGCCTCATTCTCGAAGGAGTCGACCGATTCCTGGCGGCCCACCGACGGGCGGATGTCCTGAACCTCGTTGAAAGTTTTCGACGGGAGATAGAGGAGAAGGGTCCGCTGGTAGTCGCCTTCGGAGCAGGGACCCTCTCGGAAGCGGATGCTCGGGATCTGCGCTCCGCGGTCTCGGCCCAAGCCACGCAGGGAACGCTTGGAACCTTGGCCAGCCCCATTCGAAGGGCGGTTCTCCTGAGGCTCGCCAAGGGCAGCTGCTCGTTTTCGGAAGCGATGCGAGCGAGCGGCGTCGATGATTCTCCGAAGCTTTCCTTCCATTTGCGAAAGCTCGTCGAGGAAGGATTGGTCGAGCACCGGGATGAGGAATACCGCATCACCGGTCGAGGGCAGGAAGCGGTCCGCCTCTTAGACGAAATGGATTCGATCGGCACCCGAAGCATCATCGGAAACGCCCTGCTACCCATCCCCCCGGGGAATTGACCTTCGGGCAACCCGGCCGGTCCCGACGGGGCCCGCAGGAACCTACCGGAAGGCGCCGCTCGAGCCAATCGGGTCGGTCTGCGGTCCCGGGGCGTCGCGCTATCGGGAGACCCCCCGGGGCCCCACCCAAACCGAGCGAATCGGCGAACCCGCCGAATACCCGGCGGACAGTCCGCATATGGTGCCGACCTCCTCCGGGGGCGTGAGCGGGACACCTCCGGGCTCGACCGGGCCCCCACGGCGCTCCACATTTTAGTATGACACTAATTATTATGGTCTAGGATAAATATCGACGGCACCCTCCGGTGTCCATGGAGCCGCTCCAAAGGCTGACCCGGCGGCAGCTCGACGCGCTCCGCACCATCTCTGGAGAAGAGACGCCGGAACACGGCGTTGCTTTGAATCGGATCGCGGCACGCATGGGATTGTCGGCCCCGTCGGCGCTCGGGCATGTCGGCCCGCTCGAGCGACTGGGCCTCGTCGAGCGGTACCGGGGAAAGAGCCGCCTGACCCGTCGGGGGAGAGAGACCCTGCTCGAGTACCATCGCCACCATCGCATCGCCGAGACCTTGTTTGACCGCCTCGGCCTTCCAGCCACTGAGAGCTGTAGCGCCGCCCGCGAGATCGACCTCGCGATCTCCCACCGAACGATCGAGGAACTCTGCCGGGCGCAGCGGCATCCTTCCGAGTGTCCCCACGGTCAGCCGATCGCGCCCTGCCGGGGTTCCGCACGGGGCGGTTAGGACGCATGCATTCGAGTGGCCGGGGCGGACCGCGAACGGTTCGATGGACGTTGCGGCACTCGGCCGTGGCGTCCGCCATCCTCGTTGCCGTCGCGACCCTCGGTTACTCCGCCGCCACGAGCCAAGTTCCGGGAAACCGGGCTGCCTGCGCGAACCTTGATTCGTCGGCGGGAAGCCGTTACCTGCCGATCCCAACGGGTACCCAACGATTCCCGCCCGGAGTGGGCTCTGCCGGAGAAGCCCTGGGCCCGGGTCCGTTGCAGACCATACTGCCGGACCGCGAAGCTCGTACGGCCACCGCGCCCTTGGTAATCCCCGTTGTCGCGGCCGAGAACGTTTGGGGCAACCTGGTCGCGCAACTGGGGGGGAACCGCACGTCCGTACTGAGCATCGTGACCGATCCGAACGCCGACCCCCACGAATATGAAGGCAGTGTCACGGACGCATCGGCGATCGACCACGCCCAACTGGTGATCGTCAATGGGGTGGGGTACGACGATTGGGCCCTGCAACTCCTCGAGGCCGTCCCTCCGCCGGGCCCGTTGGTGTTGAACGCGGGCACGCTCAACGGCGTCGTCGTCGGCGGTGGTCTGGTCTCCGGGAATCCCCACCTATGGTACAATCCGGCCTACGTCTACGTCACGGTCGCCGCGATGTACACCGATCTGGTCAAGATCGACCCGGCAGACGCCTCGTATTTTTCGCAGAACTTCCAGACGTTGAACAAGAGCTTGGACGCCTTGTACGGGGGGGCGGCGGGCATCCGGGCCCACTTCGCCGGGGTGGCCGTCGCGGCCACGGAGGACCTCTTCGTTTACTTGGCCGACTTCACCGGACTTAACCTGGTCTCGCCCCCGGATTTCATGCAGGCCGTAGGCGAGGGGAACGATCCCCCGGCGCAAGCCGTCGTGACGTTCCAGTGCCAGCTTGAAAGCGGCGGGGTCCGGGTCTTAGTGTACAACCAGCAGACCATCACGCCGATCACGACCGAAATGCGCGCGCTCGCGGCGCAACATCACATCCTGCAGGTCGGGGCGACCGAGACGATTCAGCCGAACGGCGTCGCCTTCCAGGGGTGGATGGGCGCCGAATACCACCTCCTGTACGTAGCGTTGAACTCGACCGGTCCGGCGGGGTGAGCCGTGCTGACGGACGCTCGGGAAAGCTTTCGAGGCCCATCGGCCGAGCTGGCGCATGACGCCTCCGTGATCCGGGCGCAGCGTCTCCAGGCGGGCTTCCGGGGGAATCCCGTGTGGGGCGACGCGACGTTCGATATCGAGCGGGGGGCGTTCGTCGCCGTCATCGGCCCCAACGGAGCCGGGAAGACCACGTTGTTCCGGATGCTGCTCGGATTGCAGGAGCCTCTCGGCGGGCGCCTCGACATCTTCGGAAGCCGCCCACAGCGAGGGAACGTTCGCATCGGCTACGTTCCGCAGCGGCACTCCGTCGATATCGACACTCACATCGACTGCGAAAGCTTCGTCCGGCTCAGCGTTACGGGCACCCCATGGGGCCCAGGCCTGGCGGGGCGAGAGGCGCGCGTGGCGGCGGATACCGCCCTCGAAGCGGTGGGCGCCGCCGATCTCGCCCGTCGTTGTGTCGGAACTCTTTCCGGCGGAGAGTTGCAGCGGATCTTCCTCGCGCAGGCGTTGGTGGGGGATCCGGAGTTGCTGTTGCTCGACGAACCCCTCTCGAACCTCGATCTCCGGCGGAGCCGGGAGCTCGTCGCCCTGATCTCGGGGCTCGTCCGCTCCCGCCACGTGACGACGTTGCTCGTCGCCCACGACATCAATCCGTTGATCCCGTCCTTGGACACGGTGATCTACATCGCGAACGGCCGGGTCGCGACGGGTCCCCCCTCGACGGTGCTCACGTCCGAGAGCTTGAGCTCGCTCTACGGGGTCCCGGTGGAGGTGCTGCGGGACTCCCGCGGCAACCTAGTGATCGTCGGCGGCGAAGAAGGGGTTGGGGGGGGGCACGGTTGACGATTCCGTTCAGCTGGAACCTGGTTACCGACGTCCGCCTGATGTGGCAGTTCGAGTTCATGCGCAATGCGTTCGAGGCGGGGACCGTCATCGCGATCGTGGCCGGGATCATCGGCTATTTCGTCGTGCTGCGGCGCTCAGCGTTCGCGACGCACGCCCTCGGCCATGTCGGTTTCTCGGGGGCCGCTGGAGCGGTTCTCCTCGGGGTGAATCCGGTCTTCGGCCTGCTGGCCTTCACGATGAGCGGGGCCACGGGGATGGCCCTCTTGGGGCGGCGGGCGGCCACGCGAGACATCGAGATCGGAACCGTTCTGGCCTTCATGCTCGGGCTGGGCCTGCTCTTCTTGAGCCTCTACCATGGATTCGCCACGGAGGCCTACTCGATCCTCTTCGGCGAGGTCCTGGGGATCAGCCCCGCCGGAGTCCTCTTCTCGGTCGAGGCGAGCGCGGTCGTCTTGGCCGTGCTGCTGCTCGTCTACCGGCGCTTGTTGTTCGCGTCCCTAGACGAGGACGTCGCCGAGGCGAAGGGGCTCCCGATGCTTGCCCTCGGCCTGGTTTTCCTGCTCCTGCTCGCCGTGGCGATCTCCATCGCGGTCCAGGTCGTCGGGGTCCTGCTGATCTTCGCCCTGATGGTCACCCCGGCCGCGATCGCGGTCCGCCTGACGAGGAGCCCGGGGGGGGCGATCGTCGTCTCGGTACTCGTGGCGGTGTTTTCCGTCTGGTTGGGACTTGGCGCCGCCTTCTTTTCGGTGGGACCCTACCCGGCCAGCTTCTTCATCGTGACGATCGTGTTCAGCCTGTACGTCCTCGTTCGGGGGAGCCGGGCCCTTATCGATCGCTTCGGGGGCGGCCGGGCGCGCGCCGATCGGCACGCCGATCGGGTCGGCGCGATCGGCCCTTGATCGGCCCCGAGGGTAGGCGGTCCCGGCGCCTCACCGGACCGGCCGGGTCGAACCCGCCCTTTGGACCCAACGCGCCCCCGCGGAGGCTTCCGGGCCGCGGAGGCGTACAAAATCGCGGCCGAGAACTCTCCAACCAGCCCGAGGGGATGCGGTCCGGCCGAGGCCATTTCGACGACCGTCGATGACCTCGCCGTGGGGCTCGAAACCCCCCGGGGGAGAAACGGGTGGGTGGAGACTTGCCATACCCCGGACTCGTAGCGAACGGCGGGTGGAGGAAGCGCGACGGGGATGTTGGGCGACGAACGCCCGTGGACGAGGGCGCGACCGCATCGTTCCGGAGGCGGCGGCCGGGCCGACCCTAACACCCCACCGGTCCCGACCCGGACCGTTCGAGGACTAGGGGGTTTCCTCCGGCGGCTCGATCCCCGGGCCCACCTCTCGGTCCACGGGGGGCCCCCGGCGTCGCCGACGGAGCATCCAACCCGCAACCGCTACGAGGCCGATCCCGACCGCCCCAATCGCCACCACCGCGTACCCCTCGGTCGAGGGTAGACCCAAGAAGGTCGGCGACGGGGCGTGGGTGGACGGCGGTGGGATCGCCGTGAAGGCGACGGTCCGCGTCTCGTTCGACCCCTTCACCGTCACCGCCCCGGTCGTCGGGGAAGCCGTGTAGCCCGATACCGTCGGGACCTGGAAGGCGTAGGTTCCGTTGGGGATCCGGGGGAAGGCCACCGACCCGACCGGGGCGTTCGATACGCCGTTGAAGACGAGCGTCCACCGGACTCCAGAAGCCAGGCCCGTCTCCCGGAAGGTGACCGAGTATCCCACTTGGGTCCAGGCGACCGTGGTCGAGACGCTCGCCCCAAGAACCCGGAGGGACCCGGTGAAATTGGTCGTTGTCCAGCCGTCGACGCGGCCCACCGTGAACGGATAGGTCCCGTTGACCTCGGCCGTCTTCACGACGGCCGTCGTGGCGGGGACGTTCGTGGTGCCGACGGTAACGGACCACGGCGTTCCGGCGGGGAGGCCGCTCTCCGTGAACGTCACCGGGAACGTCACGCGGGAGAAAGCGACCGTTTCGGATTGCACGGCCCCCGAAACCGTGAACGGGCGGCCCGTCGCCGCATAGGTCTTGTCCAGCGAGCCGACCGTGAAGGAGTACGTCCCATTCCCCAATCCGATCAGGATCGCACTCGACTGCGAAGGGGTGGACGGGCCGCGCGTGATATTCACCCACCACTCGGCTCCCGTACGCAGGCCGGTCGCTTGGAACGCGACGGTGTAGGTCACCTGCGTCCACACCAAGGGGACGGAAACCGGTGTCCCATTGACCGTCAGGCTTCCCGTGAAGTTGGAGGTGGTCCAACCCGGGACCCCCGCGATCGTGTATCGATAGGACCCATTGGTCTCATTGAAGGTGATCGATCCGGGTCCGGCGACGGTCGCCCCGAGCGTCACCCCTTCGACATCGACCGACCACGCCGTCCCATTCGGCAGGCCACTTTCCCGGAAACTGAGCCCGAACCGTACGGGCGTGAAGGTGAGAGCCACCGCGGTCGCCCGGCCGAGCACCTGGACGGACCCGACCGGCGCGGCGAAGGAACGGTTGGTCGTCGATACCGAGTAGTTGAAGACGCCATCGGGCAACACGAAGGACAGATTCGCGCCGAGCGACGAGTTGGTATCCCCGCTGGTGAGGTTCACCCACCACTGGGTGTTGCTGGGTAGCCCCACCTCGCTGAAGAGGACGGGATGGTCGTCGACGACGACGCTTACATTATTCGAATTCTCGTTGGGGATGTAAACGTAGCCATTGCGGTCATCATAGACCGCGTTCTGGGCGTTCCCCCCGCCCCCGAGCGTGGTGAGGAGATTGGTGCCATTGAGCACGCTGATGCTCCCGGTCCCGCCGGAGTTCGCGACGTAGACATACCCGTTGCGAGGATCGAACGTCGCCGCGATCGGCGCGCTGCCGACGGAGACGGTCCCGGCCACGGTTGTCCCGTTGATCACCGTCACGCTCGAGCCGGCGAAGTTCGCCTGGTAGACGAACCCGTTCGCGTCGTCGTACCCGCCGTACAGCGGACTCGCCCCGGTCTTGACCGTCGCCTGGACCTTCGTGCCGTTGAGCACGCTGACGCTGGCCGACCCGGAGTTCGGGACGTAGACGAACCCGTTCGCGGAATCGTAGACCCCGGACCATGGGGCGCTGCCCACGGTGACCGTGCCCTGCACCTTCGTTCCGTTGATCACCGTCACGCTCGAGGATCCCTCGTTGGCGATATAGACGAACCCGTTGGCCGGATCGTAGGTCGCATTGTACGGGAAGGTGCCCACGGT
This sequence comes from Thermoplasmata archaeon, assembly GCA_035945215.1. Taxonomy (GTDB): domain Archaea; phylum Thermoplasmatota; class Thermoplasmata; order Lutacidiplasmatales; family UBA184; genus Lutacidiplasma. The sequence continues at coordinate 116,829 of DASZAJ010000001.1, read as the reverse complement.
GACCGTCCCGACGACGGTCGACCCGTTGATCACGGTCACGCTCGCCGACCCCTCATTCGGGACGTAGACCCATTGGTTGGCGCTATCGTAGGCCGAATACTCCGGGCTGTTGCCCGTCTTGACCGTCGCCACGAGTTGAACGCCGTGCAGCACGCTCACGTTGGCGCTGCCTTGGTTCGATACGTACACATCGCCGTTCGACGCGTCGTAGACCGAGGCGTAGGGGGAGCTGCCGACCCGTACCGTGGCCAGGACCTGAGTGCCGTTGAGGATGCTCTCCGTGTTCCCGCCGTAGTTGGGCACGTAGACGTAGCCGTTGCCGGTGTCGTAGGTGGCCCAGATCGGTTGGCTGCCGACCGCGACGGTCTTGACGACGGGGATTGACCCGGCGGCCGGCGGCGGCAGGAGCCGGCCAGACGGAACGGTTCCGAGCGGCCGGTGAACCGCCAAGGGCCCACCGGTCGCACCGAACGACCCGCCGTTCATCATGGGGGGCGGCGGTCCCGAGGGAGAAGCTGAAACCGGCGGGGCGGGAAGGACGGCCCGAGAATCCGCCGCGGAATGGAAGGGAGCCCCCGGCTGGATCCCTCCCGATAGGCACAGTGCCGCCAACCCGACGAGGACCGCCACGGGATAAATCGCCCGTTCGGGGCGCTTCCAAGCCATGGGGCCTCGGCACGGGCCCCGAGGGTATCTTACTTTCTCTCGTCCCTGGAGCGGGATCCGCCGGGCGAAGCCTATCGGGGGGCCCCCACGGTTGGCGGCGAGCCAACCGCGGAAACGACCGCCGCGTCGCACCTCGCCCCGACCGGCGGGGCCCAATGCCCCATTCGAGGTCAGGCTAGAGCCGAGGCCCCGCGGGGGCACCGGCCCGCCCGATTCGCCCGCCGGCGGCCCCGCGGGCAAGTTCGGAGGTCACGAGGACGGAGCGGACGGATCGGCGGCGAGAGGATTCGAACTCGGACCCAGAGTCCCGCGGCTCGCCCCGGCTGGCCGGAGGGCGAACTTCGGGTGGCGAGCGGCGCCCAGCACCTCCTGCGCGAGAAGCACGGCGAGGCCGCCGACCATCGTCACGACGGCCGCGATCCAGAAGGCGTATTGGAACGCGACATGCGAGGGAAGGCCCGAGCCGGCGAACGCGCCGGTGCTGACCGTATAGGTGGCGAGCAGGGAACCGGCGATGGGAGCGCCCACGCTCCCGCCCAGGTTCCGGAAGACATTGTTCATCGCCGTCGCCTGGCCCATGTTGCGGGGGTGGACCGTGAGGATGAGCAGGTTGATCACCGAAGCGTTCAGGAGGGCGATGCCGCCCCCGACGACCAGTTCGCAGGCGAGCGCCTGCTGGAGCGAGGTCGCGAGGGAGATCAGGTAGAATCCGAGGGCGGTCACGAAAGTTCCCATCAGGGCCAGGGGCTTGACGCCCGTCCGCGAGACGAGGATACTGGCGAGCGCGGCCACGACGGTCATGCCCAGGGCGAGTGGGATGATGTCCAGCCCGGCGTTCAGGATGTTGATCGTCGGGAACGCCCCGTTGTACCCGCCGGACGCCCGCGGGAACTCGAACTGGTAGATCAGGACGAAGAGGGCGAGGTACATGCCGAGCCCCGCGACCGTGAGCACGGCGTTCGTCACCGCCACGTTGCGTTCCTTCAGGAGCGAAGCGTCGATGATCGGTTCTCGGCCCTTCGACCGCCACCATCGCTCGAACAATAGGAACGGCGCGAGGAGCGCGGCCCCCAGGAGCGCGAATCCGACGGTCAACGGAGAGCCCCACCCCCAGACCTGCCCCTGAGAGAGCGCTGTGACGAAGCCGGCCAAACTCGCCCCCAGCAAAGCGGCCCCGAAGTAGTCCACCCGGGTGCCCGGGCGTCGGTACGACGATTCGCGCACGAGCAGGATGACGAGGACGGTCAACAGTAGGACGACGGGGATCGCCGAGTGGTAGGTCTCCCTCCATCCAAAATTCTGGGAGACGAACGAGCCCAGCGGTAGGCTGACGGCGAATCCGATCCCGAACATCGCGCTCAGAAGCCCTTGGGCCCGGGGCACGAGTTCCCGCGGAAACTCCTCCCGCATCAACGACATCCCCAGGGGAAGGATCGTCAGGCCGATCCCCTGGACCGTCCGGGCGGCCACCATGAAGGTGAAGTTGGGGGAGAACCCCGTCACCGATACCGCGGCGGCGTAGGCGAGCATCGTCCCGGCGAGGACCTTTCGCTTGCCGAGGATGTCGCCGAGCTTGCCGACGACGGGCGAAAGGGCCACCCCGGAGATCGCATAGGCGGAGATGATCAGGCTGACCTGGGCGGCGTCGACCCGGAAATCGGCCTGGATCGTTGGGAGGGAGGGGGTCAGCATCCCTTCGATGTACAGGACCGTCATCACGATCCCCATCAGGAGCACCATGACCCGGTTCGCGTAGGCGCGGTCGAACGTCGCGAGCGTCTTGGGCAGGGGCTCTTCGCTCGGGGTCGGCGGGTTCGGTTCGGCGGCGCTCAACGAACGCCCCCGGGGCGGAGGGGGCGCCGCCCGCCCTGCGTCTCGGCCCTCAGATGGCCGACTAGAATTCGGGCCAGCCGCAGGAAACGGCTCCGGTCCGCCGGCGACAATCGGGCCAGGCCCTTGGCGAGGAACTGCCGTCGACGACCCGCCAGGCGGAGCAGCGTCCGCCGCGCTCGGGGGGTGAGGCAGGTCAGGAGCCGCCGTCGGTCCCCCGTGGGGCGCACGCGTTGAATCCACCCACCGGCCTCCAGATTGTTGATGAAGGAGGTCGCGGCCGGTCGACTGATGCCGAGCTGGATCGCGATCTGGGATGGTGAGAGCGGGCCCTTCCCTTGGAGGAGCCGCAGCGCAATGACCTGGAGCAGGGTCAGGTCCTCGTCCCGGGCCGCGGCGTGGAGGAAGAGCATCATCTCACCGATCAGTTCCTCGAGAGGGGGCGCCCGAGGGGCGCCGCTCCCGGGGACCGCTGGTGCCTGGGCCGAGGGGTCCGGAGCTGGCCGGGTCATATGATTAGAATCTCAAAATCATTCTGACTACTTAACTATGTGCGGGGACCCCCGAGCTCACTTCGCGAAGGATCCCCGGGCCCGACGGGCCATCGCGGACGCGCGCCATCCGCACGGGCCGTGGGCGCCGCGGACGGGCCGAGGGGGGCGGGGGGGCCGCGCTTCTACGCCGACGGCGCCCCGCAGTTGGAACAGAACCGGGCCCCCAACGGGGACAGGCCCCCGCATCGCGGGCACGGTCGGCCGTGGGGGAGGGAGGATTCTGCGGCGGCGCCCGCGGGCGACACCGGGCCGTACGGTCCGCCGGGGTAGGGAGAACCGCTGTAGGGGGGCCCGGCGGTTCCCGGTCCCCCACCCCAGGCGGACACCGGCGCGTAGTACGTCGGCGGAGCCCACGGTGGGTAAGCGTGGAAGTACGGAGAGACCGGGGCCGGAGAATGGGCGATCGCCAGGCTGCCCCCGATCACCCCGAGGATGAGCCCGATGAATCCTCCCCCGGTTCCCACGATGCTGGCGAGCGAGAGCAGGAGGATACCGAGTCCGAGCCCGAGGTGATGCTCGGGCCGAACGTAGACGAGCAAGCTCAGGACGATGATGACCATGCCGAGCGCGAACGCGGCCAGCCCCCCGATCGCGAGAAAGCCGATCGCGCCCGCGCCATAGGGGGACGTGACGAAGGAGGCTGACACGAGAAAGATCGCCACCAGGGTGATGAAGATCCCGGCGAGCAGGGATAGGACAAACGCCGCCGTCGGCTTCGTCGACCCCGTGGAGGCGGGATAATAGTAGTGGGGAGCGGGAGGGTACGGGGCGCCGGGTAGAGGACCGGGATACGACATCGCGGGACCCTTCTTCGAAATCTCGTAGGGACTACACCCTCAGTCCTATTTCACCCGTCGGAGGGCCGCCCGGCGCCGGTCCCGCCCGCGGGGGAACCCCCGGCCGCCCGGTCGACGAACCACTCGGTCGACTCGAGTCCGCGAACCCGGGCGGCGGGAGGCCGAACCCCGAACGCGTCGGGATGGAGCACCCGAGCTACCGCCCAGCGCTTTTCGTCGCCGGCGGCGAGGAAGGCCACGATCCGGCTTCGATTGAGCGCGGCGGGCGTCAGACTGATGCGGGGCACCCGGGGATCGAGCGGCGGCGATCGCTCGACGCCCGTCCAAGCCGAACTCTCCAACAGCGGCGAATCCGGAAACAGAGAGGCCGTATGGCCGTCCGGTCCGATTCCCAGGATCGCGAGATCCAGGAGCGCCGGCCCTCCGGATTCCGGTCCCGACCCGAGGTAGTTCTGCAGGTCTCGTTCGTAGGCCCCCGACGCCGCCTCCAGGGAGTCCGATTCCCCCGAGATCCGGTGTACCCGGATCGGGGGGATCGCCCGCGGTTCCAGCCAGGTCCGGGCGGCGAGGCCGTAATTGCTCCGGGGATCCGAGGGCGGTACGGCGCGCTCGTCGGCCCAGAAGAAATCTACCGCCGTCCAATCGACCCCCGAGGATCGATCGCCCGCAAGGCTCCGGAAAAGGGCCTCCGGCGTGGAGCCGCCCGAGAGGGCGAGCCCGAAGCGGCCCCGTCGTTCGAGGCTCTCGAGGGCGAGGGTCTCGACCCGACGCGCCAGCCGGCCCGCCACCGTGGCTAGGTCGACCCCGACCTCGACCCGGGGGGCTACGGCGGGGACCATTCGTGCCCATCCGACTCGAGGAGCTCCGCGGCCGCGTTCGGGCCCCAGCTGCCGGCGGCGTACGACCGCACCTTCGGCGGCCGTCGCAACAGGGGCGCGAAGACCCGCCAGGACGCCTCGACCTCGTCGGCCCGGACGAATAGCGTCTGATCGCCGCGCAAGACGTCCAGGATCAGGGTAGGGTACCCATCCGAGAGCGGGCCGAACGCCTCGGAATAGCGGAAGTGCAGCCGATGCGGCTCGATCGTGATCTCGTGGCCGGGCCGCTTGATCTCGAACCCCAGCTCGAACCCCTCGTCGGGCTGTAGTGTGATGCTGAGCGTGTTCGCGTTCAGGCTCGTCGGTCCGCCGCCGCCGAAGAACCAGACCGGCGGCTCGCGGAATCGCACCACGATCCGCGTGAGCTTCGTTGCGAGGCGTTTGCCGGTTCTCAGGTAGAACGGGATCCCGTGCCATCGCCAGCTGTTCACGTACAGGCGGACCGCCACGAACGTCTCCGTCATCGAGCGCGCGGCGACGCCGGGCTCGTCCCGGTAGCCGACCACCCGCTCCCCGGCGACGGTCCCGGCGCCGTAGCGGCCGAAGACGGCGTCGTCCGTGCGGATCGGAAGGAGCGAGCGCAGGACCTTGACCTTCTCGTTGCGGACCTGGTCCGCCTCGAGGCTGGTCGGGACCTCCATGGCGGCGAGCGTCAGGAGCTGGGCGAGGTGACTCTGCACCATGTCCCGGAGCGCGCCGGTCCGGTCGTAGTACGCCGCCCGATTCTCCAGCCCGAGCTGCTCGGCCACGGTGATCTCGACGTGATCGACGCGGTCGCGGTTCCACACCGACTCGAACAGCATGTTGGCGAACCGGAAGACGAGCAGGTTCTGCACCGTCTCCTTGCCCAGGTAGTGATCGATGCGGTAGACCTGGGTCTCGGCGAACCAGCGATGGATCAGTCGATTCAGGGCCCGGGCCGAGGCGAGATCCCGACCGAACGGCTTCTCGATCACGAACCGGGTCCATCCCGGACCCCCGTTCAATCGGGCGCCCCCGATCGCCCGGATCGTGGGGGGGAACGCCTCCGCGGGCAGCGCGAGGTACAGAACGCGGTTGCCCGACAGCCCGTGCGCGTGCTCCTCCGATTCGATCCGCTCGCGCAGTCGAATGAAGTTCGCCGTTGAATCGGAGTCGAATGAGTGGAAGACGAGGTGCCCCTGGGCCCAACGTCGGGCCGCCGGTCGGGCGACCCCCTGGTTGGCGACGAGCGCTTCGACGGCGTACCGTCGGAACGCCCGATCGTCCCAGGGCTTTCGGGAACATCCGAGGATGCGCAGCGCGTGCCCGGACGGTCCGGTGCCGGTCGTGATCGAATAGAGAGCGGGCAGGAGCTTGCGCTCGGTCAGGTCCCCGGTCGCGCCGAGGACGACGAACAGATCGGGCGGTTGGGCCGGCCCCACTTTCCCCTCACTCCGTTCGAATGGCGTGGCCGCCGAACTCCTGGCGCATCGCCGAGAGCAGCTTCTCGACGAGGGGATCGGCCTCCCGGGAACGGATCCGGCGCTCGAGCGCGAGCGCGATGACCGGCGCCGAGACGTTCAGATCCAGCGACTCGAGCACCGTCCAGCGCCCCTCGCCCGAGTCGGAGACGTACGGGGCGATCGCGGCGAGCTTCTGGGGGTCACGGAGCGCCTCGGCCGTCAAGTCGAGCAGCCAGGACCGGATCACGCTACCGCGTTGCCAGATGCGGGCCACGGCCGCGAGGTCGATCCCGTACTCCTTCTTCGCGTCCAGGATGGCGAGCCCCTCCGCGTAGGCTTCCATCAATCCGTACTCGATCCCATTGTGGACCATCTTGACGAAGTGGCCGGCCCCATGGCCCCCGACCCGGCCCCAGCCGGCGTCGGGCGCCGGCGCCAGGCTCTCGAGTGCGGGCCGCAGTCTTTCGACGTCCTCCGGGTCCCCCCCGACCATCATCGAATACCCCTCGGTGAGGCCCCAGATGCCGCCGCTCGTCCCGACGTCGACAAAGTGCAACCCCCGGGCGGCGGCCTCGGCGGCATGCCGAATGGAATCCTTGTAGTACGAGTTCCCCCCGTCGACGATGAGGTCCCCGGGGGCGAGCCGGGCCCCCAGGTCCGACAGGGCGGTCTCAGTGGGCTCGCCGGCGGGAAGCATCAGCCAAACCGTGCGCGGCGGGCTGAGGGCACGGACGAGATCCGCCAGCGTCTCGGCCCCCTTCGCCCCTTGGGCGACCACCGCATCGATCAGCTCCTTCCGCCGGGCTTGGCCCACCACGACGTGGCCCCCACGGAGAAGCCGCGCGGTCATGTTCCCACCCATGCGGCCGAGTCCCACCATTCCTAGCTCCATGCGTTGATACCCTCCCGTTCGACTAACTGTTGACGATCGCCTCGATCGCGGCGAGGCCGGCGCCGACGTCCGTACCCAGCTCCACTCCCGCGATGCGCCGGCCCTTCTGCTGGAGCGCCAAGGCGTCCCCGTCCGCCTGGGCGCGGAGGATCCGGCCGAACGAAGTGGAGCCGGGGGGAACGGTGAGGTCCTCTCGCATCTCGCCCACCAGTTGGAGGAAGAGGCCGGAGTTCGGCCCCCCCTTATGCAACTGACCGGTCGAGTGCAAGAACCTCGGCCCGTACCCCAGCGTCGTGCTGAGCCGCAGCCGGGTGCGCAGGGCCCGACGAATTCCGCCCAGCGCCGCGTCGACCGACGGGTTCGGATCGAGAAAGGCCTGCACGACCACGTAATCGTCCGGGCGCGCGCTCGCCATCCACGGGCGGATCGCCTGGCCTAGCCCTTCCGCATCGTCCGCTCGGACTCGGCGAAGGGTCGAGATCTGAGCCCCCCCGGCTGAGGGGGCCATGGCCTGGCGAGCCAATTCCTTCGCCAGTTCGACGTCCGGCTGATCGAATGGGTCGATTCCGATCACGGCGCCCGCGGCCGCGATCGCGATCTCCCACCGGAGGAACTCCCGGCCGAGGTCCAGTCGGTCGGCCAGCTCGCACACCAGCCCCGGGGTCCCGGTCCCCTCCGCCTTCGCCAGGGCGTCGTCCACCCTCTCGTCCTCCTCCCCGCGAAGGGTGAGATAGGCAAAGACCCGGTCGTGGGCGTCGAACGATCCGAACGGATCGACCTCTCCGGCGATCGGGACGATCCCTTTCCCCGCCTTTCCGGTGCTCTCCGCGATCAGCTGTTCGGCCCACGCCGGGAAGGATCCGATCGTGGCCGAGGCGAGGAACGTGACCTTGTCCCGGCCGGCGAGCGCGAGCTCGCCGAGCTCCGCCCCGAGCTTCAAGCCGGGGTTCTTGGAGATCTCCCCCTCCGGACCGCACTCCAATGCCATCCGCTCGGCCCGCTCGAGCAGACGGCCGATGGGAATGCCCAGCAGCGCCGCCGGGACGAGTCCGAACTCCGTGAGCGCACTGTACCGGCCCCCGACGTCGGACCTCGCGCGGAAGCATTGTCGGAATCCCTTCTCGGCCGCGAGGGTGTCGAGCGGCGTATCCTCGTCGGTGATGGCGCAGAACTGCTGCCCGGGGTCATCGGAGGCCGTCGAGACCTCCTTCCAGAAGTACGCGAAGAAGGAGTTGGGTTCGAGGGTGGTTCCCGACTTGCTCGATACGAGGAAGAGGATCCGCTCGATCTCGCAATCGGCCACCGCTCGGCGGACGGCATCCGGGTGGGTGCTATCGAGGACGTGCAGCACGGGGTGGCCGCGCGCGTGACCGAAACTGCGACCCAGAACGTCGGGTGCCAGGCTCGATCCCCCCATCCCGAGCACGACCACGCGCTCGAAACCGTCCTCCCGAACCTCGTCGGCGAATTCCGTCAACGGGGCGACCCGCTCCTTCATGGCGGTCGGAAGATCGAGCCAACCCATCCGGGCGCCCACCTCCGCGGGGGGCGCGGCCGGCCACAGGCCCGGGTCCTTGCGCCAAAACCTCTGCGCGAACCCCTCCCGAGACCAAGATTCGAGGCGGCGCGTGACGGCCGCCTCGAGCGCCTCCAGATCGACGCGCGGATCGACGGGGGCCGCGGACTCGGCCATGGTCCTACGTGCCTCGCGGGCCCGGAGGACTTGGGAGGACCCCCAGGGCCGCTTCCGTCACCCGGTCGGCCGTGAACCCGAGGCTCGCCCAGACGGCCGGCCCGGCTCCGGAGGCGCCGAACCGGTCGAGACCGACGATCGCCCCTTCGGTGCCGACATACCGCTCCCATCCGAGCGGGCTCCCGGCTTCGACGGCGACTCTCGGGATCCCGCGCGGCAAGACCGTCTCCCGATACGACGCCGGCTGTTCGTCGAACAGCTCCCACGACGGCATAGAGACCACGCGCGCGCCGACCTTTCGGGAGGCGAGCTGGGATTGGGCCGCCAGGCACAGCTGGACCTCCGAACCGGTCCCGATCAGGATGACCTGGGGACGGGCGCCCGTCGATTCGCTCAGGATATAGGCCCCCCGGCGGGCGCCGTCGCGGATCGGGTATCGGTCCGGGTCGAGGATGGGAACCTTTTGGCGGGTAAGGACGAGCGCTACGGGCCCCTTGCGCGCGAGCGCGATCCGCCACGCCTCCGCCGCTTCGTTGGCGTCCGCGGGGCGAAGCACGGTGTATCCAGGGATCGCTCGGAGCCCGGCGAGTTGCTCGACCGGTTCGTGGGTCGGCCCGTCCTCCCCCAATGCGACGCTGTCGTGGGTGAAGATCAGAATGCAGTGGACCCGCATCAAGGCGGAGAGTCGAAGGGCGGGTCGAGCGTAGTCTGAGAAGATCAGAAACGTCGCGCCGTACGGCAGCAGCCCCCCGTGCAAGGCCATGCCGCTCACCATCGCCGCCATGGCGTTCTCGCGGACGCCGAAATGCAGGTTGCGGCCGCATTCCCCTTCGAACGAGAAGTCCCCGCCGCCCTCGAGCAGCGTCCGGGTCGACGGCGCGAGATCGGCCGATCCGCCCACGAGCTCCGGCAACTGGCCCCCGAGCTTCTGCAGTACCTTCGTGGAGGCGTCCCGCGTCGCCATCCCGGCCGGGTCGGGGGGAAACGACGGGAGGGGGAGACCGAAAGGATCGGGGAGCTTTCCGCGCAGCCTCCGATCGAACTCCGAGGCTAGGTCCGGATACTTCTCGCCATACCCCCGAAAGAGCTCGTTCCACGCGCCCTCCCATCGCTCCCCGTTGACGAGGGCCTCGCGAAAGTGGGCGCGGACCGCTTCCGGGACGAGGAACGCGGGCTCCAGCGGCCATCCGAGCTTCATCTTGGTCGCTCGGGTGGCTTCGGGCCCGAGCGGCTCGCCGTGGGCCTCCTTGGTGTCCTGCTTCGGGCTCCCATATCCGATGTGCGTTCGCACTCGGATGAGATGGGGCGAGGTGGGTTGGGCCCGCGCCCGTTCGATCGCCTCGGTGATGCGTTGTAGGTCGTTGCCGTCGTCGACGTGGGAGACGGTCCAGCCGTACGATTCGAATCGGCGACCCACATCCTCGGTGAAGGACAGACTGGTCGGCCCCTCCAGCGAGATGTGGTTGTCGTCGTACAGGTAGATCAGTCGTCCGACCTTCATGGCCCCGGCGAACGACGCCGCTTCGGAGGAGATCCCCTCCATCAGATCGCCGTCGGAGCACAAACCGTACGTCCAGTGGTCGACGATCGGGAAGTCGGGTCGGTTGAACCGGCTCGCCAGCGACCGGGCCGCCAGCGCGAGGCCGATACCGGTCGCGAATCCCTGGCCGAGGGGGCCCGTGGTCGCCTCGACGCCGGGAGTATGGCCGAACTCTGGATGCCCGGGGGTCCGGCTCCCCAGCTGCCGGAAGCGTTCCAAATCCCCGATGGACAGGTCGTAGCCCGTCAGGTGGAGCAGCGCGTACAACAGAGCCGAGCCATGTCCGGCGGAAAGCACGAATCGGTCGCGGTCCCACCATGCCGGGTTCGCCGGATGGTGGCGCAGAAACCGGGTCCACAGCACGTAGGCCATCGGTGCCGCCCCCAGGGGCAATCCCGGATGGCCGGACTTGGCCCGCTCCACCATGTCGACGGACAGGAAGCGCAAGGTGTTGACGGACTGCTGATCGAGCTCGTTCAAGATCGGGCCACCGAAGGCAGGACCGACCGAGCGTGGTCGGCGGCTCCCACGACGCCGGCATCCTCGCCGAGGGCGGCATGGACCACGCGCAGTGGGGAGACCGCGGCGGCGAGGGCCCGCTGTCGAACGAGCACTTCGACCGCGGGGATCAGGCTTGGAAGACCATCGATGACACCTCCGCCCAGGATCAGCACACTGGGATTCAACGCGTTCACGATGCTAACGAGACCCCCGGCGAGGTAGTCGACCGTCGCTTCGAGGATCTCCCGCGACAGAGGGTCCCCGCCGCGATACGCCCGCGACACCGTCTCCGCCGTGATGTGATCCACGTCGCCGGCGAGCTCCCGCAGACGCCCCGAGTCGGTCGGGCGCGCCCGGGCGATCTCGCGGGCGCGCTCGGCGATCGCCCATCCCCCGACATACGCCTCCAGACAGCCGGAGTTCGGGCAATGACAACTGCGACCGTCCGAGACGATCGTGATGTGGCCGAGTTCCCCGGCCGTGTTGGACGCTCCTTGCCGCAACCGTCCATCTCCCACGATGCCGCCGCCGACTCCCGTGCCGACGAAAACGCATACCAGATCTCGCTCGCCGCGACCCGCTCCGAACCTCCATTCTCCCAACGTCGCCGCCCGCACGTCGTTGATGACCGTCGCCGGCAATCTGGTCGCCTTGGCGAGCTTGGCCGCAAACGGAACGTTCCGCCACGGAAGGTTCGGCCCCCGAAGAAATGTACCGTCGCGCTCGCGCACTTGTCCGGCGATCCCGGCACCGATCGCCTTGGCGCCCCGGGCGGGGTCCCCGAGACATGTCCGGACACATGAGGCGATGACCTCGACGATCTGATCGGCGCTGTCGGCCGTATCGGTCGCATGCCGATGGGAGGCCAGGATCGATCCTTGCTCCGTCACCACCGCCAAGGCGATCTTCGTCCCGCCCATGTCGACCCCGATCGTCAGCGAGTCGAGCGGATCGGGGCCGGCCGATCGTTCCGGACTCGGCGTCCCCCTCGTCGACGAAACTCGCTTCTTGGTCGGCATCGTTCCCGGGACCGCCGCCGACCCGAGGTGGTGGCGCGTGTCTCGCCGCGGGAGGAGGATGCCCCAAATAAGCGTTCATGGGACGGTTTCCTCCGGGGAGGCCGAGCGGGCGGCTCGCGGGCCCCGCGCTCCTCCCACCACCCGCGAATGCCTCCCCAAGGAAGCGCAGGGGGCAGCGAACAACTCCCAACGGCTTGAATGAAGGTTTATGCGGGTGAACCTCCTCCCGCCCGCCATGTCCGGCCACGTCGGGGAACCCGCGTCGGCGACCGAACCCGAATGGATCCTCAGAACCACGCTCGTGGTTTCTCTCCTTGGACTCATGATCCTCGGCGGATTCCAGCTCGGCGGGAGCGCTGTAGGACCCAGTCCCGGTGCGGTCGCGCCGCATTCGGTCGGACGTATCGCGACGGCGATGACCGAGTTGCAGGCCGCGACCCACTCGCTGTCGATCGGTCAAGGGCCGGCCAAGGGAACCACCATGGCCTGCACCTCCTCCGATAGCCTATCCGCCTCCTGCTCCTCCGCCGCCCCCGCGCGGCCACGCCCACTCATCAGTGCCAACGGGACGTGGATCAACCTTACGGCCAAACTGGTCGGGGGGAAGACCTCCCAGCCGACTTCGCGCTACCTCGCGAGCATGGCGTATGACCCCCACGATGGCTACATCCTGATGTTCGGGGGCTCCACGACGACGGGCAGCAGCTTTACCGCCGAAACGTGGACCTACCAAAATGGGACCTGGACCCAGTTGAGCGAACCCACCTCGCCCACCGCGCGCTACATCGCGCAGATGGCCTACGATCCGGCCGACCACGCCGTGATCCTGTTCAGCGGGTACGATCTCAGCACCTGCCCCAACGACACGTGGTCGTTCTCGAACGGGAGTTGGACCCAACTCGCCGCGAGCGGTCCGCCGGCCCGCTATCGAGGCGACATGGCCTACGATGCGAAGGACGGTTACATGCTGCTGACCGGCGGCAGCAACCACCAGCAGTCCGTCTTCTACAAAGACACCTGGAAGTTCGAAAACGATACCTGGACGGACCTCACGGCGCTGGTCACGGGTACGCCCCCCGGGGTCGTGCGCGCCACGATGGTTTGGGACGCGTTCGACCAGGAGCTGGTGCTCTACGGAGGCACCAATTCGGTCGGTACCTCGACGATGGATACGTGGACGTACTCGGCCCTTACGTGGTCGTTCGTCGTCCACAGCCCGACGCCCCCGGCCCGAAACTACATCCAGATGGCCTACGACCCGCAGAAGTCCGCCGTGATCCTGTACGGCGGGAGCCTCCCGTCGGACTCGGGGGTGCCCTTTGCCGACACGTGGATGTTCCAGGGTGGGAACTGGACGAAGCTCAGCCCGCAGGTCTCCCCACCGGGCCGAGGGTACGGGATGATCGCCTACTATCCCCCCGGCGGCTACCTGTTGATGTTCAGCGGGTACACGAACACGTTCCTGATCCAGGACACCTGGGCGTACGGTGCCGATGCGGTGGTCTGGGGGAACGCCACGCCATCCGCGCTCGACTCGGGCCTCTCCACCCAGCTCAAGATCACGGTGGTGAGCCCCCTCAAGAATCTCAGCATGTACTATGATTCGCTGCCCGCCGGCTGCACGAGCGCCAACGCCACGAACATCTCCTGCACCCCGACCCAGTTCGGCGACTTCGACATCGTGGCCGGGGTCAACGATTCGAACGGCAACAATGCGTCGACCAACATCTCCCTGACGGTGCGGGAGGATCCGACCGTGAACTCGATCTCGTTCTCACCGGGGGCGGTGGATGTCGGTTACCCGATCACCATCTCGTCCAACGTGACGGGCGGTACCCTGCCCCTGACGTACAATTGGGTGACGCTACCGATGGGGTGCACGAACGCCAATGCCTCCAGCTTGATCTGTACCCCGAATGCCACGGGTAGTTTCCCGGTGCAGCTTACGGTCAAGGACCGCGCCGGGATCTCCGGAAGCGGGAGTGCGACGGTTCGGGTGAACCTGACGCCCACGATCCAGCGTTTCTCCGCCGCCCCTGCGGCGATCGACCTGGGGCAGGCCATACGGTTCTACGCCAACGTGACCGCGGGCACCGCCCCCTACCAATACAACTGGACCAACTTGCCGGTTGGGTGCTCGAGCTCCAACGCCCCGACGATCCTGTGCACGCCCGTCGCCACCGGACCGTTCCGAGTGCAGGCGACCGCCACGGACGTGTTCAACGCCTCGATCTCGGGCAACATCAGCTTCGTCGTGAACCAGGACATGGTGTTCGGTTCGGCGGCCGCCTCCCCGACGTCCGTGGACGCCGGCGTGAAGCTGACGCTCTACGCCAACGTTTCGTACGGAACGAGCCCGTACTCCTACTCGTTCCAGAACGCCCCCGGAGGATGCGTCCCGACCAACGCCCATGTGAGCACCTGCACGCCGACCCAGACCGGAACGTTCACGGTCACGGCCAAGGTGACCGATGCGGTCGGACTCTCGGTCCTTTCCCGTCCGATCCACATCACGGTCGTCGCGGACCCGGTGATCACGGCGTTCAACGCCACGCCGACCGCCACCGACATCGGCAAGTCGATCGCACTCTCGGTGACCGCCACGCAGGGCAGCGGATTCTTCGTATACGCCTACACCGGCCTGCCGACCGGATGCGCAAGCTCGAACCAGGCTTCCCTTACCTGCACCCCCAGCGTCTCGGGCCACTCGACCGTCGGGGTCACCGCCACCGACACCCAGGGGAAGTCCGCCACCGCGAACCTCAATCTGACCGTGGGCGCGACCCCCTCGATCAGCGTTTCCGTGAGCCCGAGCTCGGTGGCCCCCGGACAATCGGTCACCTTCACGGTCCAGGCGAGCGGGGGCGTGGTGCCGTTCAAGTATCAGTACACCGGCCTCCCCGCCGGCTGCGCGAGCGCCAACTCCGCCACCCTCACCTGCGCCCCGAGCGCGACCGGTACATTCACCGTGACGGTGACTGGGATCGATCAGGCGGCCGTCACCGCCCAGGGTTCCGCTCAGCTCACCGTGAAGAGCCCGACGTCCTCGAGCTTTCTTGGGCTGCCCCTCGTCGCGGGGATCGGGATCATCGTGGTCGTGATCGTGGTGGCGATCGCCGCGGCCGCGCTCTTGATGCGGCGCCGCGGGAAGTCGAGCGCGCCTGAACCCGCGAAGGAGCCCGACGGCCCCGTCAGCTGACGACGCTGACCGCGTCGTCTTCGCGGGCCGGGCCGAGGGGGACCGGCCGCGCACGGATCCGACCGGGGCCCGACCGGGTCCGACCGTGGCCCTCATCGGCCCGGGGGCGATCGAGATCCCTCCCAGGGCGTACGGCGCCATCGAGGATTACATTGCGAACCTCGCACGGGAGCTGGAAGCGCTCGGCTACCGCGTCTCGATCCTCAATCGCACCCCCCCGCTGCGCTCACGGCGTGCTCGGGAGATCGTGTCGGCCGTCGCCCTCCCCTTTGACCTGCGCGGCCGAAGTTTCGACACCCTCCATGCCCACTCGCCGATCACCGCCGAGGCGCTGTCCGCGAGCGGCCGGCCGTACGTGCTCACCTCACACTCCCGATACTGGTTGACCGAACCGACCGGACTCGACCGGCTCTGGCGGATGCGAGATACACTCGCGGTTCGGCGGGCGACGGCGGTGATCGCTCTGAGTCCGAGGGTCCGGCCACTTTTCGAATCCATCCGGTCGGGGACCGCCCGGCCCCGCGTCGAGGTGGTCCCGTTCGGCGTGGACTGCGACCGATTCCACCCCCCGCCTCCGGGAACCCCCCGGCTCGGGGTGGTCGGTTTGGGCGTCGTGGCCGCCCACAAGCGCTGGGACATCCTCGCCGCCGCGGCGCGCGCGGCGGGCGTGCCGGCCCGCATCCTCGGGCGGATTGACGATCCGCGGGCTAGATCGGCCGCCCGGCAACTCAACCCCGCTGTCGAGTTCCCCGGCGAGGTGCCGGCCGAACGCCTCGCCGAGGAGCTCGGTCGGGCCCGGGTGTACGTTCATCCGTCGGACATGGAGCTCGCGAGCGTAGCCACCGTTCAGGCGATGGCGTGCGGGCTCCCGGTGGTCGGATCAGATCTCCTCGAGGATATCGTTACCCACGGAAAGGATGGGTTCCTAGTGGATCACACGCTCCCGATCGATGAGCGGATCGCCGCGACCGCGGAGTACATCCGCCGGCTCGTCGCCGACGACACCATCTGGGGCGCCATGGCCAAGCGCGCGCGCGCGACCGCGGTTGACGAACACTCGTGGCCGATCATCGCTCGCCGCGTGGCGGACGTATACGAGCGGACCCGGAGCCCCCCGCCGTCGGTGTGAGGCGGGTTATCGTCCCGCGGATTCGGGGTCCCGGCGCCGGGGCCAGAGTTTCCGGGCCGCGATGAGGTGCATGATCTCCGACGGGCCGTGCGCCAGGCCGCCGCTGCGCACATCGCGCCAACGCTGCTCGTGCGGAAGCTCCCTCGAGTAGCCCCGCCCCCCCGAGAACTGGACCGCGTGGTCGATCGCCTGCAGGGCGACGTCGGTGGCCATCCACTTCGCGAGCGCGGACTCCGCCTCGACCCCCTCCCCCTGCTCGAGCCGGCCAAGGGCGCGTTGCACGTAGAGCCAGGTGGCATCCAGGCGGGCCCAGTCCTCGACGAGGGCGAATCCCACCGCCTCGTGCGAGGCGAGGGGTTGACCGAAGGTCTCGCGCTCGCCCGCGTGCTGGACGACGGCGTCGAACGACGACCGGCCCACCCCCAGGTAGATCGCCGCAAGCAGGAGCCGCTCGCGCACGAGTTCTCCCCGTAGATAGTCGAACGCCTGGCCCTCGGCGCCGATCCGCTGGGCCTCGCCCACCTCCACGCCGTCGTACTCGACCGTTCCTCGCCGCATCCAGCGCTCGCCGAGATCGCCCGTCGTCGATCGGTGGATCCTCGTGGAGTCCTGAGGTACCAGGAACGCGGTGATGCCCCTTCCCCCCGCGTTCGACGGACCGGTCCGCGCGTACACGATCGCGGCCTCGGCGTCGATAGCGAACGCGGCCTGGCTCTTCGTGCCCGTCAGCCGATATCCCTGGGAATCCCGCTGGGCGCGCATCGACAGGGCCCCCGCGTCGGAGCCGGCCCCCGGTTCCGTCAGATGATTGGCGACGAGAAGTTCGCCCCGGACCATCGGGCGGAAGAACCGGTCGACGAGTTCGGGGCTTCCGCGCTCAGCGAGGACACCGGAAAACTCGGGTTGGAGGCTCAGCTTAGCGAACGTCGTCCCCGCGCCATAGGCGAGATGGTACAGGGCCGCGGCCGTGTCCGCCAACGGCAGTCCCCGCCCCCCGAACCGCTCCTGGGTCCGCAGTCCGAGGAGCCGGCGGCGACCGAGCTCGCGGAATTCCCCTCGCGGGAACGCCGGTTCGCGATCGAGAGTCGCCGACCGATTCGCAAGCTCCAACTCTCGGACGGCGATGCGGACTTCCTCCACAATCGGAGGGGCGGGAACGAGGGAGGCAGCGGCCATCAGCCCGGACCACGGAGGAAGAACGGGCTCGGCGCAGGGGCGGCCCCGGACGAGGGGGCGCATTGGCCGGTGACCCCGGCCGATTCTAGACGCCGAATCTCGCTTTCATCGTACCCCAAGATCTGCCGGAGGATCTCCCCGTTGTCCTGGCCGAGCCACGGGGCGCCTCGCCAGACTCGGCCCGGGGTCTGGTCGAACTTCGGTGCGATCCCGGCCCCCCGCACGCGCCCCGCCACCGGATCGTCCCACTCGAGGAACATCGAACGCGCTTGGTAGTGCGGATCCCGGGCAATGCCCGCAATATCGTAGACCCGGGAGATCGCAAGGTCGTGGGCGCGGCCCTCGGCCTCGAGCTCGGCCGCGCTCCGGCTCGCGAAGTGTTCCGAGATCGCCGCGTCGACCCGACTCCGATGGCCCGACGGCCAATCGGCCCGATCGGAGCCCGGGTCCTCGATCCCGACCAGGCGCCGGACCCGCCCCCAGGACTCCCCCGTCGGGGCGGCCAGGACCGCCCAGCCGTCCAGGCAGGCGTAAACGTCGTACGGAAAGAGGCGAGGGTGCGACCTCCCGTGCCGGCCTCGCACTACCCCCCGCAGAAAGTAGTCGAGCGCCATGTTCTCGAGGAGGGTGAAGAAGACCTCGTACTGGGCGACGTCGATCGACTGACCGACTCCGGTGCGTTCAGAATGTATGTAGCCCATCATCGACGCGGCCGCGGCCGCGAGGCCGGTCACGGTATCGTTCATCGCCGTACCGGCCCGCATCGGTGGGGCCGGGTCGGGCTCCCCTTGCAGGGAGAGATAACCACTGAACGCTTGGCCCGTTAGGTCGAAGGACGGAGCGCGGACCCGCGAAGGATCGCCGGTGCGACCGAACCCCGACACGTGGACGATCGTCAGCCCCGGATTCGCCACGCGCACTTCCCCATCCGATAGCCCGAGACGTTCGTAGGTGCCCGGGCGCGAGGATTCGATCCAGATGTCGGAGCGTCGGACGAGGTCGAGGAATACCTTGCGTCCGGTCGCCTGCCGCAGATCGAGCCCGAGCGAAAGCTTGTTCCGGGAGTACTGGATCCAGGACTCCGACACGCTATCGGGCGGAGGCCGGCCTTCGGGGAACAGCGGTGGCAGGGTGCGGGTTGGATCCGAGAACGGCGGCGCGAACGGCGGTCCTTCTACGTGGATGACCTCGGCGCCGAACTCCCCGAGGTAGGTGGCCGCCCAGGGGCCGGCCACGAACCTCCCCGAATCGATCACCCGTACGCCATCCAGCGGTCCAAACGAAGGGCTGATCCGGGATGCCACCGGCCGCGAATCCATCGGGAGGACTCCCGTCCCGAGTCGCATAACGGTCGGGGTTCAGGACGGAACCCCGAGTTCCAAATACACCGTCCCGGTCGAAAGACGATGGACGAACCTCCGTGGGTCAAGTTCGAAGGCGAGTCGTTCCGCCGTGAGCTGACCCGATACAAGATGGAACACCATCCGTTCCGCACCCATCGGTTCTTCCGGCAGCTCGAGGCGGGCCAGGTCCCCCGCCCGGTCGTATTCCGATGGGCCACCCAGTTCTACCCCTGGCTCGCCTGCGTGCCGATCGCGATGGCCGAGCGCTTTGCGCAGACCTCCTGGGATCCGGCGAACGACCGGTTCCGCACCATGATCCTCGACCAGCTCGTCGAGGAAGCCGGCGACCCGAAAGGGAAGGAGCCGGGCCATCCGGAGCTGTGGCTTCGATTCTGCGAAGGACTCGGACTACCTCGCAGCCAGGTCCTCGGGGCTCCCCTCCTGCCGAGCACCCTGGTGGCGATCGACGACTTCCTCTACATCAATCGGGAGATGCCCTTCTACATCTCCGCCGCCGGCTCGAGCGAACCGCCGAACGTGGAACTGTGCCAGCGGCTCTTGCCGGCGTTCCGCCGGCACTACGGTGTCGACGAGGCCCACTTGGCCTACTACTCACTCCACGTGACGGCCGACGAGGAACACACTCGGTTCGTCGGTGAGATGGTCGCGGCGTTCGCCCACTCGAAGGAGGTGCGCCACCAGATGTGGCAGGCGATGCTGCGCGGTTTCGCCTTGCACGGACTCCTCGTCGACGGGGTGTTCGCGGCCCCTCAAGGGTCGAACGGCGCGTGAGCGATGCTTCGAGCAGCGCTCCGGCGGCTCCGACACACCTGAGCTCGAACTAGACTCGATGCACGGCACCACGATCCGCCTGCGAAGGATCTTCCCGCCCGAACGGCCGAGGATCTTCGCGGTCCCCCTTGACCATGCCGTCTCGATGGGCCCCATCGAAGGGCTCGAGTCGACCTCGGCCGTCGCGGAAGAGCTCGAACGATCCGGGGTAAACCTGCTCATCGTCCCGAAGGGGGCCGTCCGCGACGTCGCCCCCACCCTCCGGCCGACGACGCTGCTGGCCGTGCACCTGTCGGCCTCCACCACCCTGGGAGAAACGCCGGATCTCAAGGTACTCACGGGCACTCCGACCGAAGCGGTGGGGCTCGGCGCCGACCTGGTCTCGGTACAGGTCAACTTCGGGATCCCCGGCGAGGGGGAGATGCTGCGGGACCTCGGCATCGCGGTCGATCAATGCCGCGCCCTCGGGCTCCCCCTCCTCGTGATGGCGTACGTGAAACGACCGGGGGGCGGATCCTCCGAGGAGATCCGCCATGCCTGTCGAGCGAGCGCCGATCTCGGGGCCGACATCGTCAAGACGAGTTATCCGGGTTCCTTCGACGAGCTGGTCCGGCTCATCCGCTCGACCCCGGTCCCGGTACTGCTCGGGGGGGGCGAGAAGAACGGATCCGAGGACGAACTTCTCGATCGGGTCCGTGAGGTGGTCCGCGCGGGGGGCCGGGGGATCTGTATCGGCCGCAACCTCTTCCAACGGCGTCCCGTCGGGCCGCTCGCCCAACGGATCTCGACGATCCTGGCCGACCGATCGGATCCCCGGGCACCATGAACCCGCCTCACATCGTACTCTCCTTCGCGCGCGCCGCCGCCGGTGACCGCGACTCGCTGCTCGCGCGGGCGCGGCAGTCGAGCTTTCGGGCGTTCGCCATCGGGTCCGGCCCCCCGCCGAAGCCCTCCTGGGGAGAGCAGTGGTTCCGTCAGATCCGGGGAGCCTTCGTTGCGATCGGTCCCGGCGTAGCGCCCCGCCCGATCCCGTATCGGCTCGTTCGGACTCCTAAGGAGCTCGACGAGGCCCTGGGGCGCGGCCGGGCCTCGGGAGCGGTCGCCGTCCGCTGGACCTCCGATCGCGTGATTCCCCTGGAGAACGCGCTCTCTCGACGGACCCGCGGGACCGAGGTTTGGGTCGTGACCGACGCACCGGAAGATGTCCCGGCGGCGTTGGGAGCCCTCGAGGTAGGCGCCGACCGGATCGTGGTCGAGGTGGCGACGACGGAAGCGATCGACCGTCTGAATGAGCTTCTCGAGGGACCTGCATTGGGCCGATTGCGCTGGTCGACCGCCCCGGTCCTGCGCGTCGAGGCTGCGGGAGTGAGCGAGCGGGTATTGGTGGACACGAGCTCGTGGCTCGGTCCGAAAGAAGGGCTCCTGGTCGGGAGCTCCGCGGCCACTCTGTTCCACATCGCCTCTGAAGCCGAGGGCTCGGCGTTCTCCCGACCACGCCCGTTCCGGGTCAACGCGGGGTCTTTGCACCTCTACGTCCTTATGGCGGACGGGACGACAAGGTATCTTTCGGAACTAGGACCGGGCGACCGCCTGGCCGCCGTGTCGCCCGGCGGCGCCGCCCGATCGGTCCGGGTCGGGCGCATCAAGATCGAACGGCGACCGATGCTGCTCGTCGCGGCCCGATCCGCCGCCACTGAGGCGACCGTATTCGTCCAGTCGGCCGAGACGGTTCGCTTGACGACGACGCGGGGAAGGATCGCGGCCCCCTCGCTGCACCTGGGCGACCGTCTCCGTGCCGTCCGGCTCCCCCGAGGCCGACATCTCGGCGTCGTGGTGGAGGAGAGCATTGAGGAACGATGAACGCCCACCGCCCGTGGCTCATCGCGACCGTGCCCGGCCGTTCACCGGAACAGTGCCGGGCCGAGGTCGAAGCCGCTAAGCTGCAGGGCGCCGACATCGCCGAGATCCGCCTGGATCTTTGGCCCGACGAAGAAAGAAGGCGGCTGGCGGCGCTCTTTCCGGCGCCGCTCCCGCTCATCGCGACGTACCGTTCCCGCGCCGAGGGGGGGGCCGGGAGCGACGACGCTTCGCAGCGGGCGGTGATTCTCGGGGAGCTCGTGCGGTTCCCCTTCTGGGCGATCGACCGAGAAGGCGCTCGGGACCCGCCAACAGCCGCAGGCCGAGGGTCGCCTTCGGTCCTCTCCTCGCATCTCCCCGAAGGGACGGACTGGCCCGAGCTGCGCGCCCGCCTGCTGGCAGCGGATGCGGCCGCGCGGTTCGTCAAAGTCGTCCTTCCGGCGAGTCTCGCCGCGGGGCTCACACTGCTGGATCAACTCGGCTCGATCGGTCCTCCCCCCGGGGTGGTTCTCCACACCACGGGTCCGTCGGGCGCTCTCTTCCGCGTGATGGGGCGAACGCTCGGGCTGGCGGCGGTCTATTGCGCGCTCGGCGCCTCCGCCAGCGCCCCGCCGGTCGAGCCCTCGCAGATCCCGGTGCCGTGGTTGCACCGCTACCTCGCGCACACGCCGACGGCCCCGGTCTATGCCCTCCTGGGGGGGTCAGTCGGTCGTTCCCCCTCTCCGGCGTTGTTCGCGAGCTGGTTCGAGGAGTTCGATGACCCCGGAATCTACATCGGCCTGGACGTGTCGACGGAAGGTGAGCTCGCGGAAGCGCTTACTCGGCTGCCGGGGCGCGGTTTTCGAGGGTTCAACGTCACGCAGCCCTGGAAGCGGGCGGCGTACGAACTGGCGGACACGCTTGGCCCGGGTTCAGAGGCCTGCGGGGCCGCCAACGTCCTGACGGTATCCCCGGGTGGGGCGATCGAGGCGGCGAACACCGATCTCGCGGCCATGCTGCGACGCTTCCGCGAGCTGGTGAGCCAAGGCGATTGGGACGGCGGCGAGCTCCTCGTCGCGGGCAGCGGGGGGTCAGCACGATCGTGCCTCGCGGCCGGCCGCGCCTCCGGGGCGCGAATCCGCCTGATCGCGCGGGACCATGCCAGGGCGGCAGGATTGGCGAGTGAATTTGGAGCCGAGCTGGCGGAGTCAGTCGCGCCCGGGCCGGCCGGATTGGTCCTCAATGCGACGTCGATCGGACGCCCGGAGGCCGGGCCGGCGGGCGTGAACCTCGCTCCGTACCTCGGCTCTGGGACGATCTTGCTCGACCTCGTCTACGCAGCGCAGGCGCCCGTGCTTCGACAGATGGCCATGGCCCGAGGGGCTGTCTACGAGGACGGATTCCGGCTCCTGGTCTACCAGGCGGCGGCGGCGTATGAGCTGTGGATGGGCCATCCGGTGCCCGAGGCGAGGATCCGCGCACGACTGGCCGGCCCGCCATGAAGGGCCATGGAGCCGCGTGGGGCGCGATCAGCTTCGTCAACGCACTGGCGACGGGGGTGGGCGCCGCCGCGGCGATCTCCTTGAGCGCTCACGCCCGCGTGGAGCACACGCGAGTAGCCCGTGGGGCCGGCACCATCGAGATCGAGACCGACCACGATACTCCACTCGTTCGAGGCAGTCTCCTCGGGGCGTTGCGGCGGTTCGAGCCGGCCGGATCGTTCAACGTCCGACTCCGGGTCCACTCCCTCATCCCGCCGGCGCGGGGTTTGAAGAGCTCCTCGGCGGTAAGTGTGGCGATCGTTCGGGCGGTCGCGGCGTCCCTGCACCGGGAGATCACCCCGATCGAGTCGGCCTTCTTCGCCTCGGACGTCGGCCGGGCGACCGGCCTGAGCGCGACGGGGGGGCTGGACGACGCGCTCGCATCGGCCTGCGGCGGCATCGTGGTCGCGGACTGCCTGGGACGACGCCGCCTCCGGCACGACCGGGCCGACCCGGATTGGCGAGCCGTCCTGTGGGTCCCGACGACGCCCCATCCGCCCTCCCCCGAATGGCTGACCGGATTCCGGGCCCACTCTAGTGAGGGCCAAGCGGCGGTGGACGCAGCCCGGGACGGTCGTTATCTGGCCGCCATGGCCCGCAATACCGAGCTCGTCGAGAAGGTGATGCGATACGATTACCGCGCGCTCCGGCTGGAGCTCCATCGGAGGGGAGCGCTCGCCGCCGGTGTCTCGGGGATGGGGCCAACGATCGCGGCGATCGTACCCGCCCGCAACGGGAGCGCGGTTAGCCGCGCGCTCCCTGCCGGGAACAGGTCGGTCATGATCGCGGAATTCGTGCCACCCGGGCGGGAGCCCTCCGAATCGGGAGTCTCGTGAGCCGCCTGCAGATCGGGCCGGGCCCGTTGCGCGGCGCCATCGTGGCGCCTCCGTCGAAGAGTTACACGCATCGGGAGCTGGTGGCTTCCTTTCTCGCCGCGGGGCGATCGCAGCTTATCCGGCCACTGGTGTCGGACGACACGACCGTGACCCGGCGCGGTCTTGAGCGTCTGGGCGCGAGGGTCATCGCGGGCCGCCGAAGCTGGCTCATCGAACCTCCCCGGGCGGACCGACGGATTTCGCACCGCGGGTACACGATCGATTGCGGCCAGTCCGGCACCTCCCTCCGTTTGTTGGCCGCGCTGGCGGCGACGTGCACGGTGCCCATCACGCTCACGGGTCGACCGCAACTCGCGCGCCGGCCGATCGGGCCGTTGCTCGATGTGCTGGAGCGAGCGGGAGCTTCGATCCGTCGAGCCCCTCGGGGCCTTTCGACGCCGACCACAGTGACCGGTCCGATCCATTCCGTCTCCGGGGCCGTTGAAACCTCGCAGAGTTCGCAGTTCCTGTCCGCGCTCCTGCTCGTCCTCCCTTCCATCGAGGGCACCTCGCAGCTCCACCGGACGGGGATCGGCGTTTCCGAGCCTTACGTCGCCGCCACCCTCGACGTCCTGCACCGCCGGGGCGTGATCTGGGAGAGTTCCGGGCGCACGATGCGCCTGCGGGGCCCGGTGAAGTATCGAGCCTCGCGCGCGCGGATCCCGGGAGATGCCTCCTCCGCTGCCTATCTATGGGCGGGAGCCGCTATCTCCGGTGGCTCTGTACTCGTCCGCGGCGTCCCCCTGAACCGCCCCCAGGGGGACCTCTCCATTCTTGGGATCCTCGAACGGATGGGCGCCCACTTGCGAACCGCGGCCGGGGGGGTGCGCGTCGATGGGGCGCCCCTGCATGGCATCTCGGTCGAACTCACGAACGCGCCGGATCTGGTACCGCTCGTGGGCGTCCTGGGTGCGTTTTCGAAGGGATCGACCTGGATCCGAGGGGCGACCCACGCGGGGCTCAAGGAGTCGGACCGCCGTGCGCGTACGGCGGACCTAGTGCGGGCCCTCGGCGGCACCGCCCGATCTACCTTACGTCGGATCCGTGTACGGCCCGGTCGCCGCCCGCTTCCCTTGCGTTGGACAGAATCGGAGGACCACCGGCTCGTGATGAGCGCGGCGATCGGTGCGCTCGGCGCCGGTTCGGAATCGACCGTGGGGGACGCGCGCCTCGTCGCCAAGTCCTATCCGGATTTCTGGCGATCGCTAGGCCAGTTGGGGGCCGACCTTCGGAGGACGCTGTGATGATGACCTTCGGGGTCCGCTTCCGGGTCACTCTGTTCGGCTCAAGCCACGGCCCCCAGGTGGGCGCGATCGTGGAGGGGGTCCCCGCGGGGGCTCCCGTCGAGGTGGATCGAATGCAATCCGACCTCGACCGGCGCCGCCCCGTCGGCCGTCGCCTCGCCACGCGGCGCCGCGAGAGTGACCGGTTGGTGGTCGATAGCGGGATCCGCCACGGGACCGCCACCGGGGGCCCGATCCGGCTGCACGTCGCGAACGAGGACATCCGACGCGCCCCGTACGAGGAGCTTGCCGGTCGACCGCGCCCCGGCCACGCGGACTATCCGGCGCGGGTCCGCTGGGGGCCGGATGCGGACCTCTCCGGAGGTGGCATCTTTTCCGGCCGCATGACCGTCGGCCTCGTCGCGGCGGGGGCGATCGCGAAAGGGCTTCTGTCATCCCTCGGGATCGAGGTGGTCGCTTTCACCCGTTCGATCGGCGGGATCGAGGACCGGACTTCCGCGGAGGCGGCCCCGGACGAGCTGCGTCGCCGTCGGGATCAGCACGAGGCCGGCGCACTGGACCCGGGCGCGGCGGGAAGGATGGAGCGTCGCATCGCCGAGGTCCGACGGGCCGGGGACAGTGTCGGCGGGATCATCGGAGGTCGGGCGACCGGCCTGCCGGTCGGCCTCGGAGAGCCGTTCTTCGACTCGGTCGAGAGCGAGCTGGCCCACATGTTGTTCTCGATCCCGGCCGTCAAGGCGGTGGAGTTCGGCGCGGGCTTCGGAGTGGCGCGACTGCGCGGCAGCCAGAACAACGACCCGTTCTGCTGGGACCCGTCCGGCCGCGTCTCGACCCGGACGAACCACGCCGGGGGGATCCTGGGCGGCCTCTCGACCGGACGCCCGCTCGCGTTCCGGGTCGCTGTGAAACCCACCGCCTCGATCGCGAGGCCCCAGGAAACCGTCGACCTCATAAGCCGGACGAGTGCGACGATAGTCGTGAAGGGCCGACACGATCCTTGCATCGTGCCCCGGGCGGTCGCGGTGGTCGAGGGGGCCACCGCCGTCGTGCTGGCGGATCTCGCGATGCGGGCCGGCCTCCTATGACGCGCGGGGGGATCCGACCCGCGGTCCTAGGGGCTGCCGGCTACATCGGCCAGGAGTTCGCTCGCATGCTCGCCGATCACCCACGGTTTGAGACGCCGGTCCTGCTCGGGAGCGATCGCTCCGCGGGACTGCGACTCGCCGACGTGTGGCGCCTTTCCGAACCGTGTCCCCCGGAACTGGCGGCGCTGCGACTGCGACGGGCTTCCGCGGGTGCGGCCGCGCGGCTCGCGAACGTGGCCTTCGGGGCCCTGCCGACCGGTGTGGCCGGGCCGATGGAGTCGGAGCTCTCACGGCGGGGGGTTGCTGTGTTCTCCAACGCTTCGGATCATCGTCTCGAGCCGGGCCATCCGACGATCGTTCCGGAGGTGAACGCGAGTTACCTTCGACTGCTCCCCCGACGGGGAGACGGCCCGGCCCCCATCGTCACGAACCCGAACTGCTCGGCCACGGGCCTCGCGCTCGCCCTCGCGCCGGTCTTCTCGCTCCTGCGGCCTCGGGCCGTGCACGTGGCCACCTACCAGTCCCTCTCGGGCGCGGGTTTCCCGGGGGTGCCGTCCCTTTCGATCACCGACAACGTCGTCCCGTTCATTCCCGGCGAGGAGGAGAAGATCGCCTCGGAAGTGGCGTGGCTGCTCGGGCGCGTGCGCGCGGATCGGGTCGTCCCGTCCACGGTTCCGATCGTGCCGCACTGCGTCCGCGTCGGCGTCCGAGAAGGTCACCTCGAGGCGGTGACCGTCGAGGCGCAGGCCCGGCCGGAGCGAGCGGACCTCCTTCGGGCCTGGCGGGAGTTCGACCCCCTCCACGAGCTTGATCTCCCCACAGCACCCCATCCGACGGTCGAGCTGCGGAGCGAGTCGGACCGTCCGCAACCCCTGGCGGATCGGTGGGCGGGCGCCCAACGCGCCCGGGGGATGGCGGCGGTCGTGGGGCGGGTCCGATGGAAGCCCCCCTTCCTGCGCTTCTTCGTCCTCTCCCACAATGCGGTCCGCGGCGGAGCGGGTGGGTCGATTCTCAATGCGGAGCTCGCGCTCGCGCAGGGGTACTGGGGCCCCTCCCACGGATGAAGACCTTCGTGAAGTTTAGCGGCCTCATCGACGCGGCGACGGTCGAGCTGGTCCCGGCGGGCGGCGCCGCGGGGTTCGTGGTCGAGGCCCCGGACTCCCCGTGCAACCTCTCCGTCGAGGCCGCGGCCCGCCTCGCCGAGCTCCTCCCGAGCGAGGCGGAGGTATGGGCCGTCAGCCGGGACCCCTCGCCGGATCTCATCCACCGACTGTTCGATGAGGTGGGGGTGGATCGGATCCAAGTGTTCGGACGGGTGCCGGCCGGCTTGGAGTTCCTGGAGACCCATCACATCGTCCCGAACGTCCCGATCCCCTCCGAACCCGGCGCCGCGGGTCTTCCCAAGGTGCCCCCGCCGGAGGAGCATCCGATCCTGCACCTCGATGCCCCCGGCGACCCGCTTCCCCTCGGAAGCCCACAAAGGGCGAACTGGGAGGTATGCCGACTCCTCGTGGATGCGCACCCCGGCCGCAAGATGGTCCTGTCCGGCGGACTCGACGCGGGGAACATCGGTGAGGCGCTGCTCACGGTCCGGCCCTGGGGGGTCGACGTGTCGGCCGGGGTCGAAGGATCGCCGGGCCAGAAGGATCCGACGAAGATCGCCGCGTTTGTGGCCGCCGTGCTGGCGTCGGAAAGCTCCCTCTCCTAGAACGGCGGGGCCCGCGTGCCGCCCCCGAACGCCGGGGGCCGGAACCGGGCGCCCGTCAGGGACGAACGCGCTCGAGGGAAAGGAACCGAACCGGCGCGGATCTGGAAACCGCCGCGATCACGAACTCCTTACGGACCCCCTGGGCGACGCGGACGTTCCCCGCGACCTCCGGCCACGGGGCCCGGTGGGCCACGTCGACCGCCTGGATCAGATAGCGGGCGTGGGCCCGCTCCGGGTTGCGCGGATAGGCGCGAAAATGGGCGCCGTACTTGAACCCGGTCTTCACGATGAGGCGCCGGTCTCGGAGGACCCGATAGGCCTCTTTGCGCTCGTCGAAGCCGGTTTCGACCTTGCGGGCGCGGCGGGCAAACCGGGTCGGCGGTACCGTGCGTCCCGAACCGGCGTCGCGGATCTCCAGTTGGCCGCTCGAGCGCAGGAAATCCGCCTCCAGCAGGCTCACCTCCAGCCGGTCGCCGATGACGCTCCCGTAGGAACGCTCCCGGCCGAGGGCTTCGACGGCCGGGGGGTCGAACACCACCACCCGATCGCCGGATAGCCAACCGATCGTCGGCGAAGAAAGCGCAGTGGTCTCCAACGCCCCGCTCGGCGACGGCTTGCGGATCCGATAGTACGTCAGATCGGATTCCTCATCGACGACGGCGAGCAGCAGCGACTTCTTCGCGCCCTGGGTGCGGTCGGCGAGCTCGAGCAGCCCCGCGAGGTCGAACGGGACCCGCTCGGATTGGACCTCGACCCAGTACCGCGAGGGGGTCTTGTGGAGCACCCCGCCGCGCGGCAGGACCGTGAAGGAGACGGGCGGGGGGCTAGATCGCACGACGTACCCCCGTTGCCGAAGGTCCCGATAAACCACGTAGCGGACCCCGAACGACGGGTCCGCACGCGCCGCGGACCGGAACAACTTCGGCCACTCCGCCGCGCGCCCCCGTTCGTCGACCAGCTCGAGCCGCCGGGTCTCGAGCAGGTAGACGGATTCGAAGCGGTCGAGGGTGAGCGATCCACCCTCGATCGTCCCGAAGAATCCGCGGGCATGGACCGAGCTCGCCTCGGCCGGGTCCGGGACAACCGCCGTGGCGTCCGGCCGGACGACGCCGCTCACGCGTCGGCGCTCCGCAGCTCCCGCAGCGTCGCCAGCGGTTCGAGCGCGATCGAGGCCGCCGCGAGCTTCTCCCGAGCGCCTTCCTCCCGATCCACGACGACCAGGACCCGGTCGACCCGCGCGCCGGCCGCGCGCAGGAGCTCGACGGTTTCGAGCACCGAGCTGCCGGTGGTGGTCACGTCTTCGATCACCACGAAGCGAGCTCCCGGCGGCACCTCGCCCTCAACCCGTTGGCCCGTCCCGTGCCCTTTCGAGGCCTTTCGGACGACGACGAACGGACGACGCGAGTACAGGCTGGCGGCGGCGAGCAGCGGGACCGCCCCGAGCTCCATGCCGCCGAGGCGGTCCGCGTCGCCGACGCGCGCCGCCAGGGCGGTACCGAGCAACTCCAGCCGCGCGGGATCGGTCCACATCCGCTTGATGTCGACGTAGACCTCCGAGGTCCGGCCGCTGGCGAGCACGAACCGGCCGAAGCGGACCGCTTCGGAGTCGCGGAGCATGCGCAGCAGCTTTGCGTGGTCGTCCATCCGCTCCGACCCGCCTACCAGGGGACCTTCTTCCATCCGGCCCAGTAGCCAATGTAATTGAAAAGCGCGTGCATGCCGAGGGTGAACACGAGCAGCCAGAGCACCCCGACCGGATTCTCGAACACGGGTGCGAAGACCCCCGGCGCCGCGACGAGGCCGACCCCCACCGGCACGAGGACGAAGGGCAGCTGGTCGAGGAAGAGCGTGCGCGCCCCGCTCGGCCGACCCAGACGGCGCTTCACGAACGAACCGAGGGCGTCGCCGGTGAGCGCGCCGAGCGACAATCCCAGGACCAACGGGACGGCTTGCGTCACGCTCGCCCCGTACCTGGGCACGAGGGCGAGATCGGGGGGTGCGATCAGGATCAAATACGACTGGAGCAGGCCGATCGGGACCGCTGCGAAGGAGCCGAACAGAAACCCCGACCACGTCTTCGATGGGCCCAGGAGGCGACGCCCATCCGACGGCCATAGGCGTCCGAAGTCCATCGGCGGACCCCGGCCCTTTGGGAGGGTCGCGAACGCATTGGCGACGAACGGGGTCAGCAGAACCCACAGCACCCGTGCGGCGCTCAGGAGGATCTCGGAGACCACGATCGCACCGGCCTCACGGCTCTCGGACGAACGCTTCGATCGCCTCGGAGATCAGCCCGATCGATCGGGGGTCGGCGCTCTCCTCGGCCTCGTGGATGTGGGAGGAGCGGTCCATGCTGCCGAAGACGAGCGCGGGTAGAGGCGCTCCCTGCGGGGTCCGGATCCCGGCCAGACTGCTCGCGTCCGTGCCGCCGTACTCCCCGAAGACCCCGTGTTCGCCGAAGCGCGCGGCGAGGAGGCGTTCGAGCTTTTGCACGGCCGGATGATCGATCGGAAGCGCGTAACCCCCCCGCGCCCGGGCCAGGGGCGCGTCGACCTGCGCGCTTGGGAGATGTTCCTGCAGCCACGAACCCATATGCCTCAGCGCCTCACCGCGCCCCGCCTCGAGGGCCATCTCCGGGATCAGACGGAGGTCGACCGAGAACGATGCCCGGCCGAGCGTCGCGCCGCTCAACCACCCGAGGGCGATCGCCCGTTCGAGCAGGGCGAGCGCCGGGCTGACCGGGTTGGCCCCGCGGTGCGGGTAGCCGCCGTGGGCGCTGACCCCCGCTAGTTGGATGGTTCGGACGCCCGGCGGAAGTTGGAGCGCGGTGGCGTTCGCCGGCGACTCCAGGCGGAACGGCGGCGGCAGCGCGGCCCGCAGGGACCGCACGAAATCGTCCCATCGGTCGTCCGGTGCCCGGAACCCGAGCGTGACGGCCGCCGCGATCTGATTGGGGGCGTCGTTCTCGGCGTGGGCAACCACAAGCGAGATGGCCCCATCGGGGGCGCCCGGGACTTCGTCGACATCGAACCGCGTGAGCGTGGCCCGTCCGGTGATGACGGGGTCGGGAGCTCCGTGGTCCGGCCAGTCCGGGGAAGGATAGATCGATCGGTGCCCATGGGCGATCTCCGATAGGCCCTCGAGCGCTCTTCCGAACTGGACGATCTCGCTCGTCGAGGCCGGCGATCGGAAGGTCCCGTCGAGAAAGACGAGCCCTGAGGAGGCGGCCGTCGCATGGGGACTCCCATCCGGGATCAACGCCACGGAGCCGTCGAGGAACCGTTCGGGGTCTCGGTCGGGTAGGGCGAGGTCATGGTGCTTGATCGCCTCGATCCCACCGAGCCCGCCGGTCTCCTCGTCGCAACAGACCAGCAGGCGCACGGACCGCGGGGCATTCCCCGAATCGGCGAGCCGGCGCATCGCGAGGAGGGAGCTGACGACCCCGCTGCCGAGGTCATCATTGGCCCCCCGTCCGTACAGCCGCCCGTCGGCCCGCCGCGTCAGGGCGTGCGGGGGGCTCTTCCAGTGGGCGAGCTGCTCCGACGGGACCGGCACCACATCGTAGTGGGCCAGTATGAGGATTCGATCCGGCGACTCCCCTGAGAGATCGACGACGAGATTCGGTCGGGGGATCCCCCGGTACTGGGGATTCGGGGGCAGGTCCGTTAGGGGATCGAACCGCCGGGTGGCGAGCCCGAATCGCCGCGCCCATCGGGCGATCTCGTCGACCGCACGAACGTAGTTCGGTTTCTCGAACCGGCCGGAGATCGGGTCCTCAAGGTTCGTCGGCGCGATCGCCACCAGCGATTGGAGCAGCTCGAGGCCTTCCCGGGCCCCGATCCCCTGCGCCGCCGGGTCCGGCGCCGGGCCGTCGCGGGGGGGAGCCAAGTTCGAGGCTCCTACCGGAAGGCGAGAAGGACCACGAGCGAGCCGGTGAGGACGAGCAGGAAGGTCATCAACAGCGCACTCGTGAACATGGAGAGCGTGTCGCCCAGTGAGGTCAAAAGCCGTGCGGTCCAGCCCGGCTGGAGAACGGGGATCCCCCGGATCGGACGGGCGCCCGCCACGACCTCGACGTCGGTCAGATCCTCGACGGCCGCCTGCGTCACGGCCCGGACTTCGCCCGCGAGCCGGTCGGCGGCGACCCGCTCCCCGACCGGATTGGTCCCCCCATCGACTTCGTGGACGATGTGGTTGTCCGTGGTCATCACCTCGGCGGCATCGACGAGCGACGCGACGCACTGCAAGAGCGTCGCCCGCAGACCGGGGACCAGGTTGTTCCCGTCGATCAGGATGTACGCGGTCTTGGTTCCGGCCGTCTCGATGGCCAGGACCCGGATGCCGTGCGGCCCGATCCCGTCCGCTCCGAGGGAGTAGCCGGTCCGGACGCCGGTGCCGACCCGGACCGGACTCGCCCGGGCCACCGATCGGGCCCGCGCGACCGCCCCCTCGAGATCGGTCGCCAGCTTTTTCGCCACCGGGGTCCCGTACGAGATGTCGCCCTGGTCCTCCACGTAGGAGTTGTGGGCGTCGATGAGGGCCATGCGGGGCCCTCCGGACGACTCGAGCTGGCGGACGACCGGTTCGACGACCGACAACGCGATGTCATCGGTCGGGGCCGGGGCCTGGCTGACGAGCGCGATCGCGGTGGCGCCCAGGAGTTGGACCCGGGCCAGACCCGTCGCATCGACTTGGACCAGGGGACTGGTCAGGGGAGTCGGCGACGGAGAACGGGGGGCGTGGGAGAGATCTTCCAACAGCAGTCGCGCCTCGCCGGCCAATCGGGCGAAATCCTGCCCTGTGGGCAGGTCCTGGTCGTGATTGCACGGCGTGTGGGGCACGAAGACGACGCCCGCCTCGGGGCCCAACCGATCGGCGAGACGCCGGGGAAGATCGCTCGCCCCCAGCGCCCCGAACGGGCCCGGATGGACCGTCGGCAGCGCCAGGGTCGCCTTTACGCGATCCCCCGCCCGGAAGGTGACCAGAAGCACCTGGAGGTCGGCCGGCACCGAGAACCGGGCGAAAAAACGCTCGAGGATCTCGGTCGCCGCCGGGTCCCGCTCGTTGATGTGATCGAGCATCGGTCGGATGAGGGAGACCCCCGAAATTCCGAACTCACGGCGCAGCGGTCGATCCGCCGCTCGCAATAGCAGGGCACACCCGAGGAATCCGATCGCGAGGAACAGAACCCCTTGGACGACGAGGGGCGTGCTCAGGGGGAAGAAGGCGAACACCGCGACCGCCGATATCCCCGGACTCAGCAGGGCCGCCGGGAGAGTGCGGAGGTGCGATGGATTCGAGACCCCGAACAGGGACATCTGTCGGAACCACAGGACCGGGCCCTGGACGAACAGGAGCAGCGCGGCGGTCGAGGGGAGCACGTCGGCGTCAAGCGCCCCGACGCCCCTCCAGACGAGCGCGATGGGAACTGGAAGTAGGCCCGCGGTCGCCGAGAGCAACAGGCTCCGTCGGAGGGAAAGCCGTCCGCCGAGGGCGGAGGCGACCGGCCCGGTCAGCAGGCCCGCGACCAGCAACGGCAGAAGGAACAGCCCGACCCCGCCGAGGAGGAGCGGGATCGGGCCCCCCGGCGGCCAACCGAACAGAAGGGAAAGCACGACCGATTCGGCCGCCATCACGCCGACCGACTGCAGCTCGTTGGGAGATCGGAACAGGAGCCGTCGGTTCCGGGACCGCGGGCCCGGCGACGGACCGCCCTCCGGTCGGTTATCGACCGCCACGAGCGCCCCGCACCTCCGAGAGGATCGCCCGGAACCCCTCCCCGAGGCCCTCTTCTTCGGTGATGGTTCCGGTCACCAGGATCTGGGCGCCCGCCGCGAGCAGAGCGCGCGCCTCCGCGCCGGTGCGGATCCCGCCCCCTACGATGAGAGGGATCTCGATGGCGGAGCGGACCGCTCGGACCATCTCGACGGGGACGGGGGCCGGCGCCCCGGACCCAGCTTCCAGGTAGACCATTCGCATCCCCAGCATCTGGGCGGCGAGGGCGTACCCGACGGCCACGTCCGGTCGGTCCCTCGGTACGGCATCGACCTGGCCGACCTCGCCCACCCGCATTCCGGGCGCCACGACGATGTACCCGAGCGAGATCGGCTCCAGCCCGAGACGGCCCACCTCGACGGCGCTGCGCGCGTGCAATCGGATGACCAGATCGAGATTCCTCGAGTTGAGCAGGCTCATGAACAGCAGGGCGTCGGCTTCGGGCGTGAGGGAGACCGGGCCTTCCGGGAAAATGATCACCGGGAGCGGACTCGCCGCCTTGAGGGCGCGGGCCGCCTCGCCCATCTTTTGGGTCGATATCCCCGTCGAACCGCCCAGGAGGATCGCGTCGGAGCCGAGCCCGGCCGCCCCCCGTCCGATCGCGGCGGCCCGGGGCCCGGACGACTTGTCCGGATCGACGAGGGTGAAGTGCAGGGGTCCCCGTTGGAGTCGCTGCGCGAGGTACTCGAAGATCCGGGCCAAACCGTCCGCCTCCTATCGGAACGCCGTCGCGAGGAAGGCGGCGAGCGCGACGGTCATGGCGGCCTTGCTCACGGACTGTTCCTGATGCGGCCGCCTCGGCAGCCACGCCACGGACGCGACGAACAGGGCATCCGCCGCGGCCACCAGGACGAGGTAGATAATCCCGCTGACGCTCGTCCGGTCGACGAACGTGAGGATCGGCAGCGGACTGAGAGCGATGGCGATGGCGACGGAGCCGCGCGCCGCCCCGGCAGCGACGGACATCCCAAGCACCCGGGGCACCGTCCGACGATCGACGTCCCCCGACGCATCTTCCATGTCCTTGATGATCTCCCGGCTCAGCGTCGCCCCGAACGCCATGGCCGCCAGCGGCGCCAGTAGGAGCGGATCGCCCCCCGCGGCGCCGCCGTACAGGAAGACGGCGGCGGTCAGGTAGGCGACGGCCGCGTTCCCGCTGAGCCCCCAGCGCTTCAGACGGAACTCGTAGGCAGCGACCGTGAGGATCGCGGAGGCCAGGATCGGGACCAGGAGTGGGCGCGCGAGGACGAGCGGGAGGATGAGCAATCCGGACCCGACGAACAAGAGGACGGTCAGCCGGCGCGCGGCCGCGGGGGACACGGCGCCGGTGACGAGCGGGCGCCCCGGATGGTTCACGCGGTCGGACGCCCGATCCCCGAGGTCGTTGAGGACGTTCCCCCCCGCCGTCACGCAGGCGGTCGACAGGCCGGCCAGCGCGAGCGCGGCGAGGACGGCGGGGTCGAGGGGGATCCCGCGGCCCAGCGCCGCGAGGCCGGCCACGAACGTCCCGGCGAAAGAAACGGCGAGGTTTCCCGCTCGAACGAGGTCGAGGTAGGCCCCCACGTCGAAGGATGGCGGGGCGGGTTGGATAATGGTTGCCCTCGAGAGCGGGCAAGCCTGCCTCGGCTTCGAAACGGTCTAATCCCCGGGCTTGCCCACCCTGCCGGATGGCGAAGCCGGGCGGGGGACGCCGGCCGAGAGTCGTTCGGTTCCGATTGCGCAACGGCCTGCGAGTGCTGTTGGCCCCGAACGCCGGGAGCCCGACCGCGAGCGTCTGGGTCTGGTACGGGGTCGGGTCGAAGAACGAGCACCCCGGGATCACCGGCGCCTCCCACTGGGTCGAGCACATGCTTTTCCAGGGGTCTCCGAAGTTCGCCAAGGGGGAGATCGACCGGGCCGTGGTCAAAGTCGGAGGCAACCTGAACGCCTTCACCGACTACGATTTCACCGCGTATTTCTCGACGGTCCCCCGAGATCGCCTGGCCGTCCCGCTCGCCATCGAGGCGGACCGCATGACCCGGGCCCTGCTCGAGGACCGCGAGGTCGAGCGGGAACGGACCGTGATCCGGTCGGAACGGGAAGGCAACGAGAACTGGCCGGAGTTCCGGGTGGCCGAGGAGCTCGGAGAGCTTGCGTACCGGCGCCACCCGTACCGTTGGGACCCCCTCGGCTTTCCGGAGGACTTGGACCATCTCACGCCGGCGGACCTGCGGGCGTACTACCGTCGGTTCTACGGCCCGCGCAACGCGGTACTGGTCGTCACGGGCGGTTTTTCTCCGGCCGAACTTCGGCGCACGATCCGTTCGAGGTTTGGGGGTCTCCCCGCCCTTGGAGATGACCCGACGGTTTCGGTCGTCGAGCCCGAACCGGTCGGGGAACGGCGTTCGAAGCTCACGGGTCCCGGGACCACACCGTACGTGGAGGTCGGATACCGCGCGCCGGCGGTGGACGATCCCCGGACCCCGTCGGTGATCTTGCTCGACGTGATCTTGGGGGGCGAGACCCGGCTGTTCACCGTCGGTCGAGGTTGGGGGAGCTCCTCGGAGCATCCTTCGGCACGGATCTATCGGGCCCTGGTCGATTCCGGCCTCGCCGTGCAGGCGAGCACCCAGTTTCGCCCCCGGCGGTATCCGGGGATGTTCTTGATCGGGGCGCAGGCGTCCGGGGGCGTGGAACTCGCCCGCCTTGAGGCGGCGATCCATCGGGAGACGTCGCGACTCGCCCGCAGCCCCCCTTCTCAATCCGAAGTGGGGGAGGCCCGCACGAAGATCCGGCGAGGCGCCGAGCTCGCCTATGAGGGGGCTACGGGCACGGGGTTCCGCCTGGGGTACTACGCGATGCTGGGGGGGCCCCGGTTCGAGGCGGAATTGCTGCGCGCCGTACTTCGCGTCACGCCGAGCGAGATCCGGGCGTCGGCCGCGAAGCTGTTCGCGCCGGCCCGTCGGGTCGTGGTGGGGTACGAACCCGCCCCGGAGGCGCCGCATGCGGCGTGACAACGACCCGCTGTACGTGCCCCGCGAGATCCGAGCCGACGGGCTCGTGCTCGCCCGGCAAGCCCCGCCGGACTCGGCCGCGAGCGTTTCGGCCACCTACCTCGCTCCCGCGGGCTTCGCGTTCGATCCGGGGGCCGAGCGGGGGCTGGCCGTCTTGACCAACCAGCTGATCGGCAGCGGGGCCGGCCCGCGAAGCCGGGTCGCCCTCGCCCGAGAGCTCGACCGCTTGGGGGCGACCCTGCACGCTCGCTGCCATCCGGAGTCGGCGGAGGTGACGATCTGGGGGCCGGCGGCCGCCTTCGGCGCGCTCCTCGGCCTGCTCGCCGATGTGATATTGCGGCCCCGATTCGCCCCGGAGGATCTCGAGCGGGTCCGCCGCCAGCTCATCGAGCGCCAGTTGCGCGAGGTGTCCCAGCCCGACAGCCGCGCCGAACGGGAACTCCTGCACGCCGTGTTCCCGACCGGCCACCCGTACCGCGAAACGGGGACCGGCAGCCGGCGCTCGATCGGCCGGATCGATCGGAACGCGATCGTACGCTTCCATCGGGATCACTACACATCCTCCGGAGGCCTCGTCGTGGTGACGGCCCCGAGAACCTTCTCGGCCGTTCGTCGGGAGATCAACCGGCGGCTCCGCGATTTTCCCCGGGAACGCGCCCCTGCCCTCCCCCGGTTCCCGTCGACGCGCGCCGTCCGGCCGGCCCACCGCGAGATCCCCATGGACGGGCGTTCACAGGTCGAGATACTGCTCGGAGGCCCGTCGATCCCTCGATCGTCGGTGGAGTACGCTGGGGCGTTCCTCGCGAACGAGGTTCTGGGGGCCCGCCCCCTGCTGAGCCGACTGTTCCAACGGATTCGCGAGGCGAAAGGTCTCGCCTACCACGCGTCGAGCGAACTGGAGTCGATGCGCTGGGGGGGGCACTGGGCGGCCCAGGCCGGCACCGGCGCGGAACGTACCGACCGTGTCGTGCCCCTGCTGACCGCGGAGGTCGAGCGGATCCGCACGGAGCGGGTCCCGGCCGACGAGCTCGATGAGATCCGGGAGAGCGCGATCGGTGAGATCCCGCTGAGCCTCGAGACGACCGCCGGCGCCCACGAGCTGGCGGTGGAGACCACGTACTTCGACCTGGCCCCGGACCACCTGCGGCGCTGGCCGGAGCAGTTGCGGGCCCTGTCGCCCGAGCAGGTCCGGCGAAGCGCCGAGGTGGCGTTCGACTTGGCGAGCGCGTGCACGGTCGTCGCCGGCCCGTTCCCGGGGCGGAAGCGCACTCGCTAAACCATACGCATAAATACCACGCCGGTCCGTCAGTACTTTGATGCGAGGAGGGAGAAGGGCCACCAGCGATTCGGGCGCCATGCTCCGCAAGAACATCACCATCACTCCGGAGGAAAACGCCTTCCTCGAACGGCATCCCGAGATCAATCAGAGCGCCTTGTTTCGCCAGATTGTCGAGAGCATGATGCTGGCCGAGCGGGCGCCCCACGTCGCCTCGGTGTCCAACGTACGCCTCGGCAAGGCGATCTATCGCAGCGGGGCGATCATGTTCCAACGGCCGGGCCGGACGCGCCTGACGGCGAAGTAGTCCCCCGATCCGCCGGCGCGGTCCCCCTCCGAGGCGCCTCGGAGTCACGAAGGCGCGGACGCAACTGCTCCCCCGGACCGTCCGTGCCGTCGGACGCTCGGTGGAACAGGTACCCTTCCGATCCTTCGGTCCGGATCGATGCGGAGGCGATCGCTCCCGGAAGGGCGTTCGCCAAGCCGTGGCGGGAGATGATGTGCCCGAACGCCCAGCGGCGTTCCAGGGCGAGCTCCGTGAAGTGCGGCGCGTAGTGGCCTCCGCCCACGCCGACCGCGATCCGGTCGGCCGGGTCCTCCGTGGCGTCGCGGAGGGCGCGGGCGAGAGCGCGGACCTCTTCGTCCGAGGGGGCGGGATCGTCGGCGAATCCGATCTCGGCGAACATTGACGCGGTCTCGAGGGCGGGCCCATGGTGCGTCGCTTCGAACGTCGCGCTTCGGGCGATGGGGCGGCCGACCTCCGCGAGCTGCCGAAGGATCGCCGTCATCAGTCGGGCGGGCGCCGGGTTGAGCGTCCCGGGGTCCCCGCCCACCTCGGCTTCGGCGAGGTTCCCGAGCGCGTGGGCGGTGAAGCAGCGAACGGAACGCTCGCTGCGGTGCACGGATGGGAACACCAACGGGAGCGGCGAGGCCTGGTAGCGAGGCGGCAAACGGCGGTCCAAGTGCTCGTCGTGGATGTGCCACGGGGCCCGCCGCAGCACGAGACGGCCGTCGTCGAGCCGACGGATCGCGGCGCCGTCGACGAACTCCCCCGTCGGTTCGCCCATCGGAAGCTGATCGCGCAGGCGCGCCGCGACCGGATCCGGATCGGAGAGAACGAGAATGAACCGGCTTATAGGCACGGCCCGGCGAGGCCGTGGGTCGGGATAACGGCGCAGGCTTTCCGGTAGGCCCCGATCGGGAGACGGCCGGAGCTCAGGCGCCCGACGGGCCGCCGACGGCGGTCGACGGACCCCGGAAGTTCCCCGATATCGTCTGAAGGTCGGTGGGGTCCATGAGTCCGCTGCGCAGGGGGACGAGGACCTGGGCGCCGTTCTCCCGGGCGAACTCGTCGACCTTCGCGAGGAAGGCGGCGATCCTCGCCACGCCATGGATCGTGACCAGGTACTCGAGGCTCTCGAGGAAGACCGCCTTCGTGTTGTGGTCGACGATCTCCGACCGAAGGCCGAACTCGATCCCATCGAGGTCCCCCGGTCGGGCGGTCGGGTTCGCGGGGCCCAGGGGGATGTTCGATAGCCACACTACCTGGACGGTCCGGCCTCCGAGTGAGGAGCGACGGGCGCCCGGTGGCTCGCGGGTGATACAGACCCCTCGGACGTCGCCCCGGGTCGCCTCGAGGAACGCGCCCCAGGCGCCTTCGGCGTCCATCCCCTTCCAGATCTCCACCCCGGTGGGCTTCGGTGGCGGCGCGGCGACTTCCGGCACCGGTTGGGGGGTGAAGGGGCTGGGCCGGGGCGGATCCCGACGGGGCGGGGGAGCGGCCGAGGGAGGTATCGCGTCCGCCGGAGGGGGAACCGGCGGGCCGACCGGGGCCGGGGCGATCGGGCTGGGCTCCGGCAACGGCGCCAACGGCGTGAGGGTGGGGGGGGCGATCCGACGCGGGGAGGTGATGAACTGCATCTTGGGCGGTTGCACTCTCGGGACGGCTCGTAGAGGGCGATCCCGGGGGGCGGGGGAAAGGGTCGAGGTCGAGGGTCCCTCCGGCCCGGGCGGGCTCGGGCTTGGAATCTCGGTCGGTTGTGCCCGCGCGGCGGGGACCGGTCGCTCGACCGGCGGGGGCGTTGGCGTCGGTTCGGCGATGCCCGCCGTGGACGCCGGAATGGCCGGCGTCGCTACCGCGGGCAACGGGGGTGTACCTCGGCGCACCGGCGGTGGGCGGCGGGGGGTTGCTCGGGGGGGTCGGGGCGGGATCGTTCCCCCGTAGCGATGCGCGAACTCCACGGCCACCTGGTAGCCAAACCCCGGAAGCTTGGCGATCGTCTCGAACGGCGCGTCGTGAAAATCCTGGATCGTCCGGAGTCCCGCGTCCCACGCGGCGGCGGTCTTCGCCGGCCCCATGAAGGGCCGTCCGAAATCGGAGGTGAACTGGTCGACGAGCGTGCGGATCGCTTCGGATCGCTGGCGTTCCTCCTCGTCGACCTCGGCGATCGGACGCTCGGGCGGCGGAGGTGCTCGGCGCACGCGGGGTCCCCGGGGGCGGGCGCGAGGTTGCTTGGAGCGCGCCCCTCCGACCGGCAGCCCCGGGATCCAGATCGCCCATCGATCCCCGCGGCGGGTCCGTCCCGTCGACCTCTCGGCCGGGGGGAATCGCACCTCGTCGCCCACGACCTGGAACCGGCCGACCTTGAGATGCTCGGCGATCGCGGCCGCGTGATGTTCGAGCTCGCCGGCGAGCGCGCCGTCCGCGGCGGCGAGGATCCGTTCGGGGGGCGGACGGCCGTCCGCCCGGCGCAGACGGCGTCGAACATGTCGGACCACCCCGAGCCCGTCGAGCGAGAGGGACGGGAGGCTGCCGGCTGCGTTCTCCGTTGGGTCCACGAGGAGGATCTCCCCGTCCCTCCAGGGCACCGGGACGACGCACTCGGGCAGGGATTCCATGAACTCGATCATCCCCGGTAGGATCTTCACCGTCTGGCCGTCCAGGACCACGTTGAGGTTGCCGTTGCGCATCCCTTCCATCGCCTTGCGACCGGGGAAACGTTCGAGGAGGTGGAGGATGCGGCCGGCCCGCGCGCCGTAGACCCGCTGGATCTCCGCGGGGACGGCGCGCGCCTCGATCCGGCGGCCCGCCCACGCGTGATTCGGCGAATCGATCTCGATCTGGCCGGTCCGGCCCACCCGAGCGAGCACCGGCGCCGCGCGCTCCAGCTCCGCCGCCAGCGCGTCGTCCGCAACGAGCAGCACCACCCGCGGCAGGATGGCATCGGCGGCCAGGCCCACCTGCCGTCGGGCCGACCGAAGGGCCCCGGCGAAGTCGACCCAGCGGTCGAACTCCTTCTCTCGAGCCGAATCGACCAGGGCATCCGTCACCGGCGTGAGGGTCCGTTCGACGAGCGCGGGGGAGTCCGGACGGAACCCCTGGGCGATCGCGTCCGCGGTGAACGGGGCGAATGCGGCGAACAACTCGACCCACAAGTACACCACCCGCGCGAGCACATGCCAGGTCGGCGCCCGGGCCGTGGGAGAAGTGGCCGGGTGGAGACGGGTGCGCGCGAGGGGAAGGTACCCGGCACTGACGTCCTGTTCCATGAAGGCCGCGAGGCGATCGAGCGCCCCGGCGAGGTCCAGGGACTCGAACTGCAGGCGGACGTCGTTGCGGGCCCGCTCGAAGCGGGAGAGCAGTGCCCGGTCCTCGTCGGCCAGCTCCGATAGATGCGAGATCGGATACTCCGGATCGAAGGTGAGGGAATCCTCGGCCATGATGTCGAGGACGACCCGGCTCAGCTGCCAGAGCTTGCGTAGGCGGCGGGCTTCCTGCCGGTATCGGTCGGCGAGGTGCGCGGCCCGGTGGGTGCGGCTCGTCGCCCGGACCAAGGCCGCCCGCAGGGCGTCGGCACAACCGCCCTGAATGAGGCGCTCCGCCTCGGCGTCCTCGGCCATCGACGGCAGGCGAACCAGGCGCAGCTCGCCGGGTCGGACCCCGGAGGCTTCGCGCGCGACGAGCTGGTGCAGGACCGTGGGAACCCGACGTCGGTCGGGGACGAACAGCTGCGCGGCCTCGGAGGGACCTATTTCCGCCCACGCCGCCAGCGCCGCGGCGAAGGCGGGCAGGAGGTCCCGGCGGGTGGCGTGGAGTGAGGAACTCCCACATGGGCATGGGCCGGTGAACGACGGGACCTGCAACCGGTCGCAGGCGTCGCACTCCAGCAGGGTGGGGGAGGTCGTCCGCTGACTCTCCAAGGTCTCCGATAGGGGCCAGGGCACCACGTCCCGGGCGGCCGGCAGGGCGTCGTCGGGAAGGAGGCGGGCAAACTCGCGCTCCAGCGGGGCCGGGAGACGGGCGATCTCGAGGCACCAGGCGCGCCCGGGGAGCCAGATCAAGCCCGACCCGCACAGGGTACAGTGGGGCACCCCCCGCTGCACGGTGAGTTCCGCGAATACGAGACCGGACTCCTTCAGGTCGCGCAGCACGAACGAATCGGCGGCCTCCAATGGGAGGCCGGAGTACTTGTGCCGGGGCTCCGTGCGGATCGCACCCGCCGTCGTCACCACGACCGGGCCGTCAACCCGCAGCGAGGCGGCGGCGTGGCTGTCCGCGGCGCCGTGGCGAGGCGCCAGTCCGACGATACCGGTCCCGGAGTCACCGACGTCCGGGGAGGCGAGCACCGTACCCGCGGGCGGGGGGAACTGGCCGACCGGCGGGCACTCGGTGAGCAGCGGATGGACGTAGCCGGCCCCCACCCACTCGGCCCCGCCGCGCTCCTCGAGGACCTCGATCTCACACCCGGGCAACCATTGCTTCAACCGGGCGATCGCCGATTTCGCGACCACGATCCGCTCGACCACCCCCCGCCTTCGGTAGACCGCCGTGACGTAGGTGAGATCGGGGCTGACGAGCACGGCCGAGGTCGCGAGGAGCTTCCAGGGGTTGTCCGCCCAGACGATCAGGCTCGTCGGTTGGACCGCCTCCCGCAACGGGAACCGGAAAAGGAACGCCGGACCGCGCTCGGATTGGTAGACGATCGTTTCCGGAGTTCGGGGCGTCCGGCACGACGGGCATGAACGGAACGGGAAGCCCCGCGCCGCGAGGAGCCCCGCCTTGGCGAGGTTTTCGACCATCAACTGGAGATGGGCCGCCTCCTGGGGCGCATCGTAGGCGAGCGCCACCCCGGCGGCGGTCCAAGCCGCGACCGTGGCGAACGTGGCGCGGTCCGCCCCCGCCGGGTCCGGGGACTGGGCATTCCCCTCGGGGACGAGACCGACGGCCCGGCGCCCGGTCATGGCGAGGTACCGAGCGGCGACGTCGGCGTTCACCGCGCGTACCAGCCGGTCGAGAGGGGCCTCGGGAACTCCGAAAGTTCCCAGAAGCTGTCGGGTGACCGGCCCGCCCGGGGGACCGATCGTCCCGGGGCTTGGGGGCAACGACCGGGCCGCCCACAGCGCCCTCGCTGCCGCCTCGATCGCCGGCGCGTCAAAATGGGCCGAGAGCTCTCCCATCTTTCGATCTGCGCCGGCGGTGGAGTGGTCTCCGGGCCGTCGGGACTTCGATGGGTCGGTGGTTCGATAAACCTTCCGGACGGCCGGTCGGCCGTTTGCATCGGCAACGCTTATCCGTCGTGCCGCGTCCCCGCCCCCGAGAGGCTCCTCAGATG
Source organism: Thermoplasmata archaeon (assembly GCA_035945215.1). Taxonomy (GTDB): domain Archaea; phylum Thermoplasmatota; class Thermoplasmata; order Lutacidiplasmatales; family UBA184; genus Lutacidiplasma. The sequence continues at coordinate 73,451 of DASZAJ010000001.1, read as the reverse complement.
GCGTGGACGCAGGCGGAGGTCCGCGAGCTCAAGGAGGGCCGCTACATGCTGATCGATGAGGAGCCCTGCCGGATCCTCAGCATCCAGACGTCCAAACCGGGGAAGCACGGGGAGGCCAAGGCCCGGATCGATGCCGTCGGGATCTTCGACGGATCGAAACGCAGCGTCGTGTACCCGGTGAAGCACAAGGTCCAAGTTCCGATGATCGGCAAGAAGCAGGCCCAGGTTCTCTCGCTCACCGATAGCGAGGTACAATTGATGGACCTCGAGTCGTACGAAACGTTCTCGCTGCCCCTCGATGCCGATCTGAAGGGCCAGTTGGCCCCGGGCACCGAGATCCAGTACCTGGACGCGATGGGCAAGCGCCGGATCACCCGCCCGTAGTCGCTCTCGCCGGCGGCCCGAGAAACCCCTCAACCACGGAGCCGGCGGCCGTTCGGCGCCCTGGGGGTCATGGCCTTTCAGCGCACGAACGCCCCTCCCGGGGCTCGGCCCCCTTTTTGAGGTAGGCCTATAAGCCGGACGTAGTTTGTTTTGGGTGGCTCTTTGGCCGCTAGTGAATCCGGATCCGGTCCAAGGTTCGGGAGGGGCATTCAATGACCGGTTCGGGCGGCATGGGAGCGATGCCGTCGAACCGGCTCGCGCGCCTGCTCGAGGAAAAAGCCGAGGCCCTTCGAAAGCGCCGCAAGACCGCGGAGGCGGCCTCCGAACGGGCCGAAGAGATGGCCCGATCCCTTGTCGAGCTCGGTGTCGATGCGCCCGAGCTCCCCGCCCGTCAGGAAAAGATCCGGGAATGGCAGCGGAAATCTGATTGGGACGCCTCGGAGCTCGAGGCCCAGGACCTGACGAAGTACCTGGTCGAGACCGCCCCGGCCCTCCTGACCGAGAAGCGCCGCGAACTCATGGAGTGGGTCGCGAACCTGCAGGGCACGGGCGGCTCCCTGCCCGAAGAGCTCACCGAGCTGGCGCCCCAAGTTCGGGAGTTGACGTTCCGCTCGGACTTCCCGACCGAGCTCGCGACCCTCACCCGATATGCGACTTTGATACGCGGGACGCAGGCGCGGCTCGCCGCTGTAGCTCGCGAGCAAGTGATGGCCGTGGCCCAATGGGTCGGGATCCCCAACGATCGCACCGCGGAGATCGACCGTCGACTTTCGGAGATCCTCCCGTCCCCGGAGCGCTCGGCCCCCCCGGGCTGGGTCGATCAGCTTCGGGACGCGATCCCCGAGATGATCCCCGAAGCCGCCCAGCGACGGGAGCTCAGCCGCCGCGGCGCGGAGGCGATTGCGGCGCTAGGTCGCGAGCTGAGCGTTCCGACGGCGGCGGTCGAAATGACCCTCTCGGCCGATCTCCACGCCCCCCCCACGATGTGGGGCGAAACGGTACCCGCGGTGGAGCGTTCCGTCGAAGCGGCGCAGGGGGAGCTACGGAACCGAGTGGGCCAGGTGCTCGCCTACCTCGTCACGACCCTCAACTCCCTGCGCGAACACGGGACCGATCCGACCGAGGCGGTCGGGGAGATCGAACGCCTGCGCATCGAACTGGAGACGGCCGAGGCGCGCGACCTCGGCGGTCTGCTCGCGAGAGCTCGGACCCTGGCTGAGGAACCGCTCGTGGGGGTGGTGGCCGGCTTGCTCGACGAGGTGCGGCCCAAGCTCGTCGAGGCGCGGGAGCTCGGTCGCGACCCCAGCGAGGTCTTCGCCTCGATGAACCGCGCGCGCGAGGCGCTGCGGCTCAAGATCTACAGCGAAGCCCTCGCGGCCAGCGTCGAAGCGATCGACCGGGTCACCCAGTTGACCTCCGACCTCGATGCGGCCCGCGAGGAGTCCGAGGCGCTCGGCCGATTGATCAGTCGCCTCGAGTCACTGACCTCGACGGTCCAGCCGTTCCAAGCGGCGCTCACCGAGATCACCGCCCTGCTCGACCACTACGAAATCGACGCCGCCCGGCGTCGGCTTCGCGGGACGGTTCGGGCGCTCGGTCGGGAAACCTCCCGGTACTTCGGCGGCGAGCTGCAGCGACTTTCGGGGGCCGCCGAGATCGCCGGCCAGCGGGGGTTCCAATCGGAGGAGGTCCCCCCGGAGCTAGAGAGGGCCCGGCAGCACCTGGACGCGGGGGCCCTACCCGAGGCCGGCGAGGCGCTCGCGCGCGCCGATGTCCTCCTGCGCACGGCGGCCGGTCCGTACATCGCCCGACGGGTCGACGAGATGCGGCGCGGGTTCGAGGAGATTGGCGACAAGGAGCTCGCCACGAACACCCTGCGTTCGCTCGCCGACGCGGACATCGCGCTGCGGGTCAAGGAGGACCTGTCGCTCTCCCTCGAGAGCCTCCGCCACGCCGAGCGGGAGTTCTCCGCGGCGTTCGCGGCCGAATCCTCCTCGCTGCTCGAGGCGCTCGAGGAGCGCCAGCGGATCCTGGAGGAGATGGGGGGCGCGGGGAGCGAGTTCCTCCGCCAGACCGATGAGATCCAGCAGATCTTCGACATGGGGGACTTCGTGAAGTGCGCGCGTTCGGCCCGCGAGTTCTTGACGGCCACCGAGCAGACCCAGCGGTCGCGGGCGGAGGAGGCCCTATCGCATGGGAAGCTCGACCTCGTGGAACTCGGAAAGCTCGGCGTCGGCAAGCCGGAGTTCACGAAGCGGTTCGAAGCGGCCCAACAGGATGTCGCCGCCGCCCGGTGGGTCGAGGCCTATCGGAGCGCCGTGGCGGTCGACGCGGAGGCGACCAAGCTCTTGAACGCAGCGCGCTCGGCCGCCGTCCTCATCACCCGGACCAAGGAGCAGCTATTGCAGATCGAACAGGGGGGGACCGATACGGCCGAGTTCCAGCAGGAAGTCTCTGAGGCCGAACGCAGCTTCCGGGAACTCAAGTTCGATGCGGTCCGCGAGCATCTGGCGCGGGTCGAAGAACGACTGGCGATCGCGGCCCAGGCGGCCGAGACTCGGCGGCTGATCACCGAAAGCGAGCAGCTCGCCGCGGACGCGATCCGACTCGGGATCTCCGTGGAGGCGAGCGAGTCGAAGCTCGCCGAGTCGCGGGGAACCCTCGCCACGACCCCCGGCGCCGCCGCGCTCGCCCTGGCGCAAGAGGCGCACGAGGACCTCGTCCGCATGCTCGTCCCCGTCCTCGAGGAGAACCTGAAGTCGGTCGAGGAGGACTACGAGATCGCCCGTCGGTCCGGCGTCGAGATGGGCGCGATGTCCGGCTTGCTCGCCGAGGCCTCGCGACGGGTCGCTTTGCCCGTCCCCGTGGGGGCGGCAGAGCGGATCGAGGAGGCCCGGACCCAGCTCTCGCAGACGCGCGGACTCCTCGAGCATGCGGAGCGAGGGGTCAAGCGGGTCGAGGAGGCGTTCGGACAGGCCGAGCTCCTGAAGCTGGCCACCCCCTCCTTGCGGGAGCGGGTGGGCGCTCTGGAGGCCCTGCTCAAGGACGGGCAGTTCGCTCGGACCATCGATCTGGCGGGCCCGCTCGAACAGGAGATCCTCCAGCTCACCTCCCAGCATCTTACCCGGACCATCGCAGGGCTGAACGGCCTCGTCGCCCGAGCCCGGCAGGATGGCGTCTCCACGACCGCGTCGGAAAACCTGCTGGCCCGGGCCAAGGATGCGCTGCAACGAGGCCGACCGATGGAAGCCCTGCAGCTCGCCGCACAAAGCGAAGGGGAGATCGAACGGGTGGGCCTTCAGACGCGGGTCGCCCGGGGAGCGCTGGAGGCGATCGACAGCCGCTTGGCGAGGTTCTCGGCCGAACGCATCCGCTCTCCGCGCGGCGCGGCGATCGCCGACGAGGCCCGCGGAGCGTTCGCCCACGGCGAGTACTCCCGCGTGATCGAGCTGTCGCTGGAAGCGAGCGAACTATTGGACCAGACGCGCGAGGTCCACCGGCACGCCGAGGAGGCGCTCGAGTTCGCCACCGCCCAGGTTCACCAGGCCCTCGGAATGGGGGCCGAGCCGACCGAGGTGAGCGCGCTCTTGCAACGCGCCCGCGATGCGGCCGGCGCCGGCGAGTACGCCACGGCCCTCACTACGGCGCGGGAAGCGACCGAACTCTCCTGGTGGGCGATCGAGCGCCGGTACGCCTCGGCCATTGCGGAGGTGCGCGCCCTCCTCGGGACCAGCCCGAGCGCGTCGCCGTCGGACTCTGGATCGGCGAGCGCCCTCCTTTTCGAAGCGGAAGCCTCCCTCCAAGCGAAGGAATGGGTCAAGGCGGGCGAGTTGGTCGACCGGGCGCGTACCCTCACCTACGAGCAGCTCGACGGCCAGATCGGCACCCGCCTCCGGGCGCTCCGACCCGGCCGATCGACGGGGCCCGCCGTCGAGGAAGGCGAGGCGGACCGCCTCCGGCAATGGGAGTCGGCGCTCGAGGAGGCCCGCAGCCGGCGGGCGTACCCGGAGATGTTGCGCCTGATCGAGGAGGAAGAGCGGCGGGGGGAGGATTCGCGCCGGTCTCGACTGGAGACCCGCGTGAGCGAGCTCAAGGACCGACTGTGGGTGGGCGAGCGCCTCGGCCTCGACACCACCCCGGCGATGGAACGGTTCAGCGAGGCCCGCATGGCGCTCGACCAAGGGCGTCTCGACGCGGTCGAGGGCACCGTGCAGGAAGGGAACGCTTCGCTGGACAGCCTCATCCGCGAAGGGATCTCGAATCGATCGAAGCAGGTGGAGACCGAGCTGCTCTACGCCCGGGATGGCTTGCGGGTGCGGATCGGCGACATGGCCGAACAGCTCGGCTCCGTCGACGCGATCGCCCAGGAAGGGCGACTCGTGGATGCCGGCCGGGTGCTGCTCTCCGTCGAGGAGGACCTGAACCAGCGGAAGTCGCTGCATCGGCAGCTGATGAACTTGCACTACCTGATCGAGGCGGCCCTCCGACGCGCCTCCGACGCCCATCTGGACTCCGGCGAGTCGCGACGGCTGTTCGAGGCCTCGATCCGAGAGTCCGCGACGAACTACGCCGAGGCGATCGCGAAGGCGCGCGCGGCCCTGAAGCTCGTCGAGGGACTCCTCAAGGCGTCGGAGCCGCCCACGGCCTTCTGGCCGTTCAAGCGCCCGTCGTCCGACGGGAGCGACCGGTCGCCTCAGTAGACGGGGGCGCCGGACGGCGCGGTGGTCCCCGTCCCGACGGGCACGGGCGGGACCCCGCGCGGGGTGCCGAGGGGCAGCCGATCGTACTCGACGGAGTGGCGGACCCCCCGCCGGCGCAGCAGCGTCGATACGTCCTCGGTCAGCTGGACGACCTCCTGGCAACGCGCCGGCTTCGAAAAGTAGAACTCCGGGTGCTTTCCATCGCACAATGGAAAGACCAGGCGCATGCCGAACGCATCGGCCCGGTTGTACCCGCAAGGTTTGCGATTGGATCGAAGGTCGCGCAGGTTCTCCTCGAGAAGTACCTCCGGCACCATCGGTTCCGCCTCCTTGGCGAACGGACGGTTCGCTTCTACAACCTTGCGATGGATCTCCGAGTAGACCTTCAGGAGGTCCTCGTAGTGGCCCCGAGAATCGAGGATGATGTGGCCGCTGCGCGCCTTGACCGGAGGAGTCACTTGCGTTCGTAGCGTAGGCAGCGTATTTCTGCTTGACGGAACGGCACAGCCGACCCTATCCAGCCCGCTAGGCCAGAAGCCGCGCGCGGGCGACGGCGCCCCGCCCCCGCTAGCCTAGGCGGCCCCTCGGGGGGGAAAACGGCCGGGGGCGGACCCGCTGGGCGCCTCCCGCCCGCCGATAGGGTGTGCGGCAGGGAATAACCCTTTGAACCTCCGGTAGGATGGGCGCGACCGGCGCTCCCGTAGTCTAGTGGTCAAGGATAGAGGCCTCTCGAGCCTCTGACGCGGGTTCAAAACCTTCGGGCGACCGGCCCGCAGGGGAAACTCCCGCCGGGAGCACCACGCACGGGGGGACCGAGGTCTATCCGGATTCACGCGCGCGGCGGCGCCGCGGGCTCCCGGGAGGAATCGGAGAGGCTCAGACGCGCCCGGTCCACGGCGAGCCACCGCCACCCTTCCTTCGTTTCCACGGAAGCGACGACGATGTTGCTGCGGGCGAGTTCCGACCGCATCCCCAGCAGGGAGGCGACCACAGTCCGGGGATCGTCGCCCGTCAATCCGCAGAGATCGGAGGTGGTTCCCAACCAACCCCCATCCCGGATCAACGTCCGGAGCACCTCGATGTAACGGGGGAGTCCGGGTCCGCCGCGACGGGTCATTCGGCCCCCCGAGATCGATTCGTTCAGATCGCCCCGGTCCGACGGGGACGGCAGGGATGTACTGACCACCTCCGTCCAGGCTGAGGGAGCCTTCGCCGTCGGGGGCCGGACTGCGGTCCGGCGACGCACGTCATCGATCTCGCGCAGGATCGAATCGAGCTCCCCCTCCACGTCGTCCGACGGAGCGGAGACGGCGAGGGGGATTTCGGGAGCGGCGGTGGGGGCCTCGATCGATCGGGGCGGTCCAGCGTCTCCGAGATCCGCTCGCGGGACGAGGATGTCCGGATCGGACGCCCGGGCTTCGGCGATGCGCGTGAACTCTTGAAGCTCCTGATCCGGCACGGGTCGCAGACTCCGCCGCATTCGGAACCGGTCGATCGCTTCGCGAAGGCCGTCGCTGGGAACGGCGAAGACGCGACGGTTCTCCCCATCCCGGATCGCGACCTGGGGCCGGCCCTCGCCATCTCGCATCAGTCGCAGGCCCGCAAACAGGACGAGGTCCCGGTAGAGCTCGTGCGCCGGCGGTCCCCCCATGGCCCCGATCGGCGGTATCCATTCTCGAACGCCGGTCCGGCTGAGCTCGCGGATCTTGATCTCTTGCATCATATCGTCCGAGCGGCGCGTGCTAGTCTGACCCTCACGGATCGCGCCGGCTCCGTTCGGAACGCCCCCTCGGGGTGGTGTTCGTTCTCGGATTAGGCCTTGTCGGAGCACGCGAAGTCTGCCCCTTGCACCCGCCTAGCGCCGAAGAAAGGGCTACGCACGACCTGGGGCAGCTCTGGCCCTCCCTGGGAACTTCAGAGTCGGGCTTGCCTCGCCGAGCCCCGGACAAGCGGGGGGTTCGACCTTCCCACGTGCGGGGCCGCCCGCGGTAGCGGGTCTTCTCCCTCGGATTGACCGCCGAAACGATGGCTGAATGGCGGGCTACGCCTGACTCGAAAAGGGCTGGGAATCGTCCGCCGGATCGTAAGGCGTACCGCCGAGCCGATCTGCCCTAACGGCAATGGGTACGGCGACGACGTCGGGTAGGGTGGAAGCGACGGGCCGATCATCCGTACCACTACGGCGCCGGCACCGCGCGGGGCCGGAGGTCCGGATCTACCCCGAGGGTCCGCTCGGGGAGGTAAGCCCTCTCGTGGTTGGTCGAGTCTCGCGCGGGCGAATCGACCGCCCGAACGCCGATCGCCTCAGCCCTTGCCGGCTTGATAGAGGCCTACGACGTTGCCTTCGCTGTCCTGGAAGTACCCGGTGTATCCCATTGTCCCATCCCCGATCGGGGTCTTTCGAGCGAGGATCTTGCCGCCGTTCTTCTCGATGCTCTTCTCCGCAGTGGCGATCTCGTCCACGATGATCGTCACCACCGGGTGCATCAAGGGACCTCCTCGCTTGCCGATGCCCCCGCCGATGTACCCGGGGGCCTTGGGCATCCCCTTGGCGTCCACGGGGCCGGTGCTGACCATGGTGTAGTCCATCCCAGGCATCTCGTTGAGCTGCCAGCCGAAGGTGGCAGAGTAGAACTTGCTGGCGCGGTCGGGTTTGTCGGCAGGGATCTCGAAGTGGCCTACTTCTCCGCTCATGGGAACCGGGCATGGGGAGCCCGTTTCCCGCTTATACCCTTCGGGGGGCGCGGCCGGCCCTTGACAGGCTCAGTAGGGCGGCCGATCGGGGAAGGCGACCGCTTGGGCGGGAATCCGATCCTCCCGGTGGGGGGGGTCGGCAGCCCGCCATGAGGGGAGCCAAAGGCATTTGTAGGTCAGCGCTCGTGCGCCGCGGGCCATGGCCTCAGCTTGGGGGGACACCCTCGCCGTGGTCGCCCTCGTCGCGGCCTTGGTGGCCGCCATCATCGCTTGGATCGCCCTGAGCCGGTATCGATCAGCCCACGATCTGATCTTGGTCCTCCGTCAGGAGAATCGGGAGCAAGCGGATCGCGTGGAACGCCTCGGGGGCACCGTTACGGCCCTCCGGGCGACGATCGAAACGAAGGTCCAGAAGATCCAGATTTCAGCCCTGGAACGCCAGGTGGAGATGGCCACGGCCGCCTTAAAGCGGCAGGACGATCCGTTCGAGGCCCCGCGGACCCATCCGAAACCCACGGGGTTGGGTGCTTCGACGAACGCGAGCGCAACCCCCGACGGAGCCGACGCGCAGAACTCGAGTGGTACGCTCGTGAAGGTGCGTGAGTGGGTAGATCAACGAAGACAGTCGTTCAGCCAGAGCATGGGGCGACGGCCGCGTCGGGGCCCCAACCTCTGACGTACGCATAGCCTCCGATTCCGAGGACCGCCGGCCCATTTGGGGCGGTCGAGAGATCGGCGGGTCGTCGACGAGCTGAAGGCGCTTGACCGGCGCGAGTACGACTCGAAGCGACAGTAACAACGAGAGAGGTTTATCTAGCTTGGTCAGGTTTCACGGCCCGTTTGTTTCGCCCATGACGATCGTGAACACGGACGCGGTCTCGGTGGGGTCGGTCCCCCCGTAGCAAGGGGCTCCATTCCGATAGGTGGATGGGAATGGAGTGGACCGGCGAGGGACGGAGGGTGACGGCGGGTCGACGGGAAGGGCGATTGAGCGAGGCTGGCCTTTCTCGACGACCAAGGGGGCGACTCTGCCTGGGGGCCGCCATCACTCTGGGAGTTGCTCTCACCATCATCGCCATCGTCGGCCAAGGTTTCGGCGTCGCGCCGGCCCAGATGGGTCGGCTGCCGCATCTCGCGGGAGAGCACTCGAGTCGCTCCCTCGCGGCTATCGCTCCCGCTGTGTCGAGCCAGAGCTACGTGCCCTTGAGCCTCGGGATCAGCGTGAATCCCCGCGCGATCTGCGTCGATGACGCGGCGCTGTGTCCGGCCCAAGTAGGCGAGAGCCAGGTCACGCTCACGGCCGCCGCGCCCTCGGCGGGGCTCGCCACGTGGCCGGCAGTCCAAGTGGCGTTCGTGGTCGAGACGACGGCGTACGATGGCGTCTACGACTCTGGCGCGGGCGATTACGGACAATACGGACTCTACGGCCCGGCCGGGGCCGACCCGTGCGCTCTCAAGAACCCCGCAGGGCCGCTCTGCGAGGAATCGAACGGCGTGCCGTTCTTCGTCGCCCACGCCCAGCAGATCGCGAACGCGATCTCGGCCGCCAACCCTCACTCTAATGTTAGCTTCGCGCTCGTCGACTACTTCGCCTCCCTCGACAGCCATGATGACGGGGATGGAATGGAGTACCACGTCGACATTCCCCAGTTTGTCAGCTCTGGATCGTTCGGGGGGCAAGTGCAATCAACGTTCCAGGCGACCGTCCTCCGGGGCGGTTACATCTACCCGGATTCAGACCTATCGGACAACATCCTCCATTCCTCGGTCATCACGGCGCTGTACGGGACGATCATCGGGAGCGGCCTCGACTGGTCGGCCCAAACTCACCACGTAATTGTATGGATGGGCTCGACGGCGCCGCGCGACCCGTCCTACTATCAGAACTACGGCGTTTCGGCCTCGGACGACGACTCAGGCTCTAGCGCCACCTGCGAACCGTCCTACTCGTTCGGCGCGATCTCAGAACCTAACTGCGAAGGTTGGGTCCGATCCCAAGACGGCAACTCGACCCATTCGATCGCCGGACTCGCCAAGACCTCCCCTACCTGCACGGACTCGATCGGGGGGGTGTGCACCGTCGACGCGATCGACCTGTACTCGACCCCCACCGACCCGACCTCGAGCGGGTGGCCTTGCCCCGCGGGGGCGAGGGGGCCCATCGGAAAGCTCGGGGGGTGTCCCGACGGGGTCCAGACCCGGGAGAACACGGCTCGCGTCCTGCTCGCGGGCTGTGATATCGCGGCGGCTACGGGGGGATCGTGGTCGGGGCCGGATTTCTTCGCCTGCCCGAATGGCCAAACCGGGAGCCTCCAACCCGTGTTCGTTGGATCCGACCCGTACTCCCCGAACTTGAACAACCCGAGCCTGTTCAGCGCGTTCCGCCAGATCAGCTTCGGCCCGGTAGTCGGCACGCAGGTCGCGAACGGAACGAACCACCCGATCTTCCAATTCGTGCCGTATGGGAACATCGCCCTCGTGCCCAACCAGACCTATCCTCCGGCGCAGTGTCTCCTGCCGTCCGGCCAGCCGTTCCGAAGTTGTGACCACGCGCCCACGCTGTTGACGATCGCCGGTAAGCTCGCCCTCGGGTGGAACTGGAGCACGAAACCGGCCTCGAACCAAATGTTCCTCGGCGATGTGTGGACCGCCTCGTTCCTGGTCTATGCGGATGGGCCTCCCCTCGCCACGGTACCCGTCAATGCCGGCACCACCCTCCTGTGCAAGGCCACCGGGAGCCAGGCGGTCGATGGGCAGTACACGTGGGCCACCTACATTCCGTCCTCAAACAACACGGTCGTCACCCAATCGTTCCCGTGCGCCCAGATCACTGTGGAAGGAAACCCCGGCACCGCACCGCCTCCACCCCCGCCCCCTGCCGCACCCCCGGTCCCGCCGCCGTTCGCCGTCCCGGCGCCCGCCGCGGTCCCCGTCCTGACGGCGCTCGGGATATCGGCCCAGGTCGGCGTGGCTAGCATCTCGCTCCAGGCGATCGGGGCGGGCTTCCTCGGCGCTGGGTTCATTCGGATGGCCACGCGCAACAAGCCGATCGCGAACCCCGTCCTCGCGGGGAAGCAGAAGAAGGGCGGCTCGGTGTTCGACGTTCAATCGAGCGCCCAAGCCGGCGTCGGCAAGTTCGAGTGAATTCGTTCGATCGGATCGCCGCGTTCCCCGCCGGTACGGGCCCCGCACGGATCACGCCCTAGGCGCCGGCTAGGGCGACGCGCCGCAAGACGGACAGCGAACCGACCCGGACGGCGCGAGCGCTCCGCAGTACCGGCATCGTATCGGTGGGAATCTCGGCGCGGGGGGAAGGGGGACCCCGGTGTTCGGGTCGAAGATCGGGGGAGGGGCGGCCACATTCCACGGTGGGGCGATGTAGGTGGAGGTCCGCATCGAGGTGGCCGCCGCCACCACGCCCAAGAACGAGAATAGGGCCCCGAATCCGAGTAGGAAGAGGATCGGTCCGCACCCGCTCGGGTAGGTGACCTGGCCCCCTGGGCCGGTCGAGGGGGCGCCTCCCCCGGACGAGCAGGCGGAGTAGAGGACCCCCCCTAGTATCGCGATCGCCAAGCCCGCGACGACGAACGCGACGCCGACCGCCACCCCCACCGCTCGCATGCTCCTCGATCCGCGGCCCGACCTTCACGCCGGGGCCAGGGGCAGCTCCGATTCGACGTTCCATCCCAGCTCGATGTCGAGGACCGCTCGTACCGTCCAGAACGTCACATACAGCTGGCCCTGCCAGGGACCGGTCGCGTCCTCGTCGTTCGGGACGGAGACGGTGAGCTGCCCCGTGTATTCTGCCGCTCGACCGTCGAAGGCGCACTGCGTGCCATAGGCGGGCGTTCGGGTCGATCCGGGGTGCCCGTGCACGCTGTACTGAACGACCCGGGTGACGGACGCGCTCAGAGAGCGCAACTTCTTGAGCCCCGGGTTCAGGACGCGGAACCTGAGCTCGGTGCTCGTTCCGGGCACCAAGGGGGCCGAGAGCGTCGGGTCCAAAGTGATCGACGGGTGGTCGGGGCCGCCGCCGGCTGCCATCGCCGGTAGCACGCCCAAGACCCGCCGCGGGCTGAACACCGGCATGATCCCCCGGCTGACCAGGTCGACCCACAGCGGGACCTCGAGGCGAGCTTCGAGGAGGTACTCGACGTACATCCCGTCCCGATGGGTATCGCCGAGCCCCCCCTCGGGCACATACGGCGACGTGTGGAGCGAGGGGGGTGCGCCACTAGGGAGGGTGAATTGGAACGGCGCCCGGTAGACCCCCGGAGGGAGATGGTCGGGGTCGACGAAGGCGATCGACTGGCGCAGATCGTACAGCTGCTCGAGGAAGACCACCTCCTGAGTGAGACGCTGGCTGGACTTCCCCGCGGAGACGGTGATCTGGGCGAGTTCGCGTCCCTTCAATCGGACGGAGAGGCTGCTGCCCCGGATCGGAGTATCCGACTGGAGGACGACCGAGCCCGCGATCGGCCCACCGGGCCAGGCGTACGGGGGGAGGCCCTCGAACCCCAGGGTGGGCATGGCTTGCTCCCCAACGTCCGGGAGAATATCAGCCGGTCGCCGGCGGGAGGGCACCGCCGACTCGACACGAACTGCTCCCCCCGCGCCGGGAGGACCCGCGCACAGGCCGTCGAACCCGGCCGGAGAAGATGGGGGTCGTCCTAGCCGCCTTCTCCCGTGCCGCCCGGACCCCGTCGGTGGATCGATCGGACCAGGGCCTGGAAGATGAAGAGCGAGACCCATGAGAACTCCGCCCAGACCGGGTTCACCAAAGCGATCGGGATGGAGGCTGCGAAGACGATCGGGCCGACCGACGATCGCACCGCGACGTAGTTGACCCAACCCTCGGGGAGGGAACGCGGTACGTGCCGTCTCTCTCCGGTGGCGTAGACCCAGATCAGCGTGAGGGTGCCACCGGCCGCGATCTGGTTCCCGGCGTACAACACCACCGTCAGGAACTGTCCGTTGGCCGCGGAGAGAAGATTGGTGACGAACGGCATGACCGCGATGAACAGGAGGAACGTGACGTTCAACTGCTGCAGGCGTCGATCGAAGCTGACGATGTACGTGAAGATCTGAGTGTGGCCGAGCCAGTAGAACCAGATGACGAAGAAGCTCAACGCGTACGCGAGGAAGGCGGGTCGAAGGTTGACCAAGACCCGGCCCACGCTAGTCGGGTCGAACGCGGCGGGGAGCGCAAGTCCCAACACCAAGAGGGTCATCGCGAAGGCGAAGATTCCGTCGGAGAGCGCGAGGAGCCGGGTCAGGTCCGAACCGCTCTGCGCCCAGGGCGGGACCATTCGGAGGGGATGAGTGGTCCGAGAGGATTCATCCGCCTCCATCGGGGGACCCATGAACCGCTCGGATTGTAAATGCTCCCAAGCGCGGCGGGGATGCCCCGCGCGGTTTACGGCCGGCCGGCAATCCCGGCCGCGCGCGATTACAGGACCTTTCCCGCGCGGACCACCGGACTATCGTCGACTGAGATCTCGGCGCCGGGGAGGCACAGCGCCCCGCGGAAGTCCGAAGCGTTGTTCCCCCCAGAATAGGTGTTTCCGCCGACGGTCAATTGAACCGCCCCGCGCTCCTTCTCTTCCGTGTACACTACGTTCTTTAGTCGAGGATGCAGTCCGATGACCAGCGATCCGGTCCGGTTCTTCCCGGCGGTGCCACGGGCGTACTTTTGGGCGAATTCGCGTCCCCCCTCCTCGAACGAAAATGAAGTGAGCCTCCCTTTCGAGAACTCGAACTCCCCCCCTGAGTACGTTGTCCAGGGGAACCAAACCTCATCGTACGACCGACTGTTGGCACCCATCGTCCCGTGCGCGGTCTTCGCATCGAGGGCGACTCGGACCCGGAGGTATTTCCCGACCAGCTGGCGAGCGACGGCCCGTTCGAGAGGGAGGGAATCTCCTCCATGGTCGCCCCACCCGGCCCCCATACATTTGCCCGCCACCTCCATGCGGGGCGAGTGGATTCACCGGTCCGAGGCCGCTCACGCCTGCCCCCTTAGCCCCGCCCCCCGGGATCGGCGCAGAGCGCCAGGGCTACGTCTTCGGTTCGTAGTGTACGGCAATCACGCCGTTCTTGAACACCTGGCAACTGACCAGGCGGAGACGGTGGCGCTCCTTCTGGTCTGTGAAGAGCGGTCGGCCGGCCCCCAAGACGACGGGCACGATGCGGATCCGGTACTCATCGATGAGGCCCTCCCGCATGAGCGACGATACCAGGCTCGAGCTCCCGAGCACGAGCATGTCCCGACCCGCCTGTCGCTTCAGTTCGAGAACGACCTCTTGGCTGGGCCGAGGCAGGATGGTAGTATTCTCCCACGTCGTCGTTTTCAGGGTCCTCGAAAAGACGATCTTGGCCGTGCCATTGAGATGGCCCGCGATCTCAGCCATGTTCTTCCGGGCCCATTCCGACGGCCAGAACTCGGCCATGCCCTCGAAGGTGACACGCCCGAACAGGATCGTGTCGGCCCGTCGGAGCATCTCGAGGGACCACGCCTCGCCCTCGGATTGGTTGAAGTCTTCCTCTTGAGTGAACCAGTCGATTTGCCCGTTCGCGTCCGAAAGATAGCCATCGAGCGAGATCAGACAATCGACTACGATCCGGCGCATCCGCGTCCGAATCGCCCCCTTCTATATCTAGCGGTCCAACGCCGAGCCCTCGAGAAGTTCTCCGCGGGCGCTCGGGGGACCTGGGGGTGTCACCGCGACTCGAGAGGAACGGCCAGGGCGGGTCTACCCTCAGCGTTTAACATCTGAACACAATATTTTAATAATCGTTGATTTCTGTTAAACGACGTGCGAACTGCCCGGGGCCCCAGGCCGGCCGAACGATTCCTCGGAGTCCGACTGACGGCCGACGAACTCGAGCAGCTCGATCGCCACGGCGTTTCGATCGGATCCCCCAACCGATCGGAGACCGTTCGCGCGCTGGTCCGCGGCGTCCAGGGACCCTCAAGCGAGCGGCCCGAGCTTCCCCCGAGCCTTCGGGGAGAGCTGGACGTCCTCGTGGAAGACGGTTGGGCGACGGACGAAGGAGCGGCGCTGACAGCGGTGCTGGCGCTCGGGCTCCAGGAGTTCGCCCGCACACACGCCGAACGGATCCCGGGCCTTCGTCAGGCCGCCCGGGCGAGTGCCGAGCGTAGGAAGGCCCGGAAGACGGCCGACCGCGAGGGGCGGGGGCTCCTCGAACGATAGCCTTCCGAACTAGGGTGGTTGCATGGAGACGTTGGGGATCGCCTGGAGCGAGCGGTGTGGATTCATCTGCCGACTGTGCCGACAGGACGCCAAGCATAATGAGGTGCTGCACATCTCGTTCTGCCCCGTCCATGGACTGGGTTCACCATTGGACCAGTTGCCGGGGAGACCGGAGGCCCGAGCGGTACGCGGCTATACACACGCACCGGTGACCGGGGAGAGACCGGCCTCGCTGGTGGCGCCCGCGTACTGAAGGATTCGGCGCGGATCACCGCCTTTGGAACCTACGACGAACTCGGCGCGGCGCTGGGGTTAGCGGAGGCGTTCCTCCCACCGCCGGCGACCGCGCTGCGCGCGCTGCTCGTTCGCCTCCAGCACGAGATCTACATCGCCCAGAGCGAGCTCGCCGTCCCGCCGAGCAGCGCGCCGTCCAAGCACCGGATCGAGGAACGACACGTTCGCCGCCTCGAACTGGACATCGACCGCTACTCGGCCCGGCTCGAGGCGCTGCACTCGTTCGTCCTGCCCCGCGGCTCGCGGGCCGGGGCCCAGCTCCACGTCTGCCGGACGCTCGCTCGCCGGGCCGAACGCAGCCTTTGGCGGTTGAACCGGGAGTCCCCCTTGCGCACGGAGATCCTCCAGTGGTCGAACCGGTTGAGCGACCTGCTGTTCGCTCTCGCCCTGCACGTCAACCGGATCCAAAAGGTGGCCGAGCTGCCGCCCAACTATTCGGTCTAGCGCCGCTCCGTTCTCGGGGGGTTCGTGGAGATCGGGGTCGTCGGCAAACCCAACGTCGGGAAGTCGACGACGTTCAACGCGCTCACGTTGCTCGATGTCCCGATGGCCCCCTACCCGTTCACGACGACCACGCCGAACCGGGGGGTCGCTGCGGTCCGCGTTCGTTGCCCGCATTCGGAGAAGGGGGCTCCGTGCGATCCGGGGAATGCCAAATGCGTGGACGGGACCCGCTGGGTCCCGGTGAACCTCGTGGACGTGCCGGGCCTCGTCCCTGGGGCCCATGAGGGCAAGGGCCTCGGTCACAAGTTCCTGGACGATCTGCGGGCGGCCTCGGGCTTCCTCCACGTGGTGGACGCCTCCGGGGGTACGACCCCGGAGGGGGAGATCGTTGCGCCGGGCACGGTCGATCCGTCCGAGGAGGTCCTATGGCTCGAGCGGGAGCTCGTCGCGTGGATTGGCGAGATCCTGACCCGGGATTTCCAGCGGAACGTCCGGTCGGTCGAGCTCGAGGGGGCCAAGGTCGAAGAGTTCCTCCAGACCCGCCTGACGGGCCTATCGATCGGCCCGGCCGAGGTGAGCGCCGCGCTGCGGGCGGTCCCGGTCGACCGCGCGCGCCCGTCCGTGTGGACCCCGGTCGAGCGCGAGAGGCTCGCCGAGGCCCTCCTAAGGGCGTCGAAACCGCGTCTGGTGGGGGCCAACAAGTGCGATCGGTCGAGCCGGCCAGCGATCGAAAGACTGTCGGAGGGATCCGCGCCCTTTCCCGTCGTCGCCATGTGCGCCGAGGCCGAGCTCACCCTGCGACGGGCCGCCCGTGGGAACCTGATCCGCTACCGTCCGGGCGATCCGAGCTTCGAGACCGCGGCGGGGGCGCAGCTTTCCGATCGTCAGGAGCGGGCCCTCGGGGAGATCCGCCAGATCCTGGCGCACTGGGGTTCCACGGGGGTGCAGGCCGCGCTCGAACGTCTCGTCTTCGGGGAACTGCACCGGATCGCGGTCTTCCCCGTGGAGGATGAATCGAGGTGGGTCGATTCGAAGGACCGCCGCCTGCCCGACGTCCATCTCGTCCCGGCGGGCACCACCGCGCATGCGATGGCGTTCCGGGTGCACACCGACCTCGGGACCAACTTCATCCGGGCCATCGACGGGAGGACCCACCGCGCGCTTGCCGCTGACCACCCGCTAACCGATGGCGCGGTGATCCGGATCGTCGCCCGCAAGTGACCCGTCCGGTCCCTCGGCCCCCCCGGGCGGGCCTACGAGGTGCGCCCCGCGTGCCGCGACGCGGACGGCGAACGGGACGCCGCCGACCCGGGCGATCCTTCGCATGACCTCGGCCTCGCGACCGGCGATGGGCAGCACCACGATCGAGCCCCCGGCTCCGGCCCCCGTAAGCTTGCCGCCGAGAGAGACGGGGCCGGTGGCCTCCAGGAGCGCTTCGAGGCGGGGGTGCGACACGCCGACCTCGCGCAGCAATCGATGGTTCTCCGTGAGGGTTCGGCCGACGCGTTCGCGATCCTCGCGCAGGAGCGCCTCGATCCCGTCCAGCGCGACCGTGCGGAACCGCTCGAGGAGCGAGGCTCCATCGGGCTCGGCGAGCCGCCGCCCGACCGCCCGGACCGTATCGGCCGTGTTCCGGGGGACCCCGCTGTACGCCACCACCCAGACCCACCCCGGATCCCGCACCCGACGGACGGACCATCGGAGGTCCCCGTCGTCGATCGTCCAGAGCGCAGGACCGTCGCCGCCATTGATCGAAACGTACCCGCCCGCCACACAGGCCGAGGTGTCGCCCGGACTGCCCACTCCCTGGGCGGCGCGCTCGATCTCGAACGCGCGCTCGGCAAGGCTAGCCCGTGAGATCCCTCCGGTCAGGGACCCCAGGAGGGCCCCCACCGCCGAGGAGAACGCCGCCGAGGAGCCGAGGCCGGCCGAACGGGGGATCCGGGAGGTCGCCCGCACGTCGATCGGCGGTCCTGAGCTCCACAGGCGCGCGAGCGCCTCCCTTAGGTAGGCGTTCTCTCGTAGACTGTCCGGGCTTCCGTTCAGGGTGAACCGGCCGGCGCTGGCCGCCCCCACCTGCACGTACAGGTCGATCGCGGCCACGAGCTCGGGGCCCCCATGGACGACGGAGTGCTCGCCGAACAGGATGCATTTTCCCGGGGCGCGCGCCGCCGAGGGAACGGCCCCCGGGGGGACCGGGTCAGGGTCGATCATCGTACGGTCCGTACCCGCTTGCCCCGCCGGGTCGGGACGATCTGCTGTCGGGCCCCGGACCAGACGTCGGGCTCCGGCGGTCCCACCACCTCGGAGAGGAAGACGGCCAGGGCCGCGACCTCGCTGTGGGGCTGGTTCCCGACCGCGACGTTCTCCGAAGCGAGCTCATAGAGTTCGGAGGGGACCTTCGCCCCGCCGACCACGACGAGGAGGCGGGAGCTCCGACGCAACCGCGCAACGCAGCGCTCGAGCGGCCGGCCATACATCGTCAAGTGCACGGTCGTGCCCCTGAACCCGCGCACCGTCCGCCTCCAATCCGGGCAGTCCTCGACCCGAAAATCTCCACCCCACCACTCACTGACGGTTCGCAGCCGAACGGCGATCGATGGATCGGGCGGGTGCAACCACATTCGATCGGCGCCCAGGGCGCGGGCGGTCAGCGCGAGGTGCGTGGTCAAACGCGGGTCCCGACCCGCCCGGTGCCCGAGACGAAGCACCTCGACGGAGGGCCGACTACGTACCCGGCGCGGGGGCATGGAAGCGCTCGATGCGATGACCGCGGTATTCGAGCTTGTCGGAGCGCCGGACGAGGCCCTTGAGCCGGGTCGGGGACATCTCCAGCTCCTCGGCCACATCCGAAAAGAACCGCCCGGTATCTCCCACGGCGTCGTAGATGCGCTTCTCGAGCTTCGAATAATCCTTGTCGGACATGCTCGCGATCGACAGGATCTCGGAGACTTCGGCCAACGGGGCCGAGGTGCTGATGTTGATCGTGGAATAGTAGAAATGGTAGCTCTTGTCCGGCTGCCGTCGTCCCTCGCGCGCGACCCAACGGGTGTCGATCAGTTTGAGCTTCTCGAAGAATTGGAGCGCCTTGATCCCCTCCTTGCCGAACTCCTTGTCAACGTCCTCCTCCGTGAGCCAGGTCTCGCCGAGCCGTTGGACGAGCTTGAGCTTCACCGGCGAGTCGACGGCGCGCAGGATCGGCACGAGCTCGCTGACATCATTGACGACCTTGATCCGATGCATGGAGGACGCCACGGAGAAACCCATCTACGGCCCCCCGGTCCCGGTCGGCGTCTGGGCGAGCAAGGCGCGGCGATACTTGCCCCAGCGGTCCTGGGGGGAGAACCGGGCCGGGTGCGGGGACCGGGTCGCGGCGCCGCACCCGGGGCACTCGGGCCGCAGCGAGTAGCGGGCGCACGCGTCGCAAAACCGCAGGATCGACTCGTTCATGCCCGCGCGAAGCTCCCCTGGCCGCCGGTCTGTCGAATCGCTCCGAGGGCGGCCTCGGTGGCGTGCTTGAGGACCTCTTCGGCCTGCTTGTACTGGGTGCCGGTGACCTGAACGCGGTACCTCGGAGCGCCCACGTACTGGACCTTGACCGCGCTCGGATCGGTCTTCTCGGCGGCGCTCAGCGCCGCGCGGATGTGGCCCACCCCGTCGGGCGATGGGTCGGAAAGCTCGAGGATCCCGCGGACCGTGACGCGGGGAGGGACGAGGTTCTCCTCGGCCACCTTCAGAAACGCTGTGACCCAGGCGGACTTGCCGCTCTCCTTGGCGAACCGCTTGGGCTCGGCGGAGGCGACCTCGAACGCGGCGAACAGGCTCCCGTAGCGTTCGACCAGGGACTCGCCGAAGAGCGTGTAGGCCCCTTCGACGTCGCTCTTCAGGTGCTCGGCGACGACCGCCACGAGGCGATTCGCGCGCTGCTCGTTCTTCCAGCCTTGGACCTTCTCGCGCCGTTGATGATCGTTGATCCGTTTCAGCGACAGGTCGACCTGGGCCTTGGCCGGATCGATCCGCAGGACGCGGGCGACGATCTTCTGGCCCTCGCGAATGTGGTCGCGGATGTACTTGACCCACCCGGTCGCCACCTCGGAAAGATGGATGAACGCCTCGCGACCCCCGAATTCATCGAGGGTCACGAAGGCCCCGAAATTGCGGATCGAGGTCACCGTGCCGATGACCAGTTCCCCCTCCTCCGGTAGGTCGGACCGCAGGGGTGCGGATGGCGCGGACTTCCCGCTCACGCGACCGACTTCACCAGTTCGCCACGCAGCTTCGCCAAGCCGCCGGTGGGCGTTGCCAATGTAGCCCCGCACACCGAGCAGTTGACCCCGCTCGATGGGCGGCTGAACACCATTTGCTCACCGGAGCAGTCGGGGCACTTGACGATCCAGAACGGAGATGGGGCGCGGGTCAAGGTCTCGCCTCTACCGGTGCTCCACGAGTTCGAGCGTGCCGGCGCGCCAGCTCGGGGGCTGGACGGTATACTTGCACTTCTTGCAACGGTACTTCAGGTAGACGCGGCGAACGGCCTTCGCTCGGCCTTCGGGCTTCGGGCGGGGAAACCCCCCATATCCGGAAGTCGCCCGGCGGAACCGCCGCTGGCCCCACTTGAGTTCCGAAGCGGTTCGCTTCTTGCCCTTCTCGACGTCGTGCTCGGTGTGGGTACGACACTTGGGGCAATAGCTGGACACTACCTTTGGATAATGCATCGCCTCGCGGCGAGGCACGATTCCTATTTACGCCTTCTTCTGAGGCGGGTGGGCGGATCGAAGGGCCGTTTTCTATCGAGCGACCTCCGGGGCCGCGCCCGAGGAAGCGCCTATGAACCTTTAAGTAGCAAGGCCAGTTCGCGGCCCCCACGAGAGTTACCCGATGGCCGACCGCAGTCCGATCGACGCCGTAACCGAGGCCCTGAAAGGCGCTCCGGAACGGAAGTTCCCAGAAACGGTCGAAGTATCGATCAACCTGAAGGAACTCGACCTCTCGGTGCCAAAGAACCGGATCGAGGACGACGTTCCGCTGCCGAACGGGCGGGGCCGCAACGTCAAGATCGCGCTGTTCGGCTCGCCCGAGATGTGCCAGAAGGTCCAAGGCGTGGCCGACCTCGTTTTCGCGCCGGCGCAGCTCGACGACCTATTGAAGGATAAGCGCGCCGCGAAGCGCCTCGTGGAGGAGGTCGACTTCTTCCTCGCCGAAGCTCCGCTGATGCCCACGATCGGAAAGCGGCTCGGAGTGGTGCTGGGTCCCCGGGGGAAGATGCCGAGACCCGTCCCGCCGGGCAGCGATCCGACGAATCTGATCCAAGCGCTCAAGCGGTCGATCCGGATCCGTTCCAAGGGCAATCGGACGTTCCACGCCGCGGTCGGGATCCGGACGATGGCGCCCCAGGAGATCGCGCAGAACGTCGATGCGGTGCTGGCTCGTATCCTTGGAAAGCTGGAACGGGGTCGCAACAACATCGACTCGGTGTACGTCAAGACGACAATGGGCCCGGCCGTTCGGCTCTGGTGAGGTGGATCGTGCCCGGTCGCGAGTCGGTCCCTCCGCACAAGCTCGAGTCGGTGGCCCGCCTCAAGGGGACCCTCGTGGCGGCGCCGATGACCGCCTTGGTCGGAATCCGCGGGGTCCCGGCCTCCGCGCTGCAACGAATGCGGCGCGAGCTGCGGGAGCGGGGCCACCCGATCACCGTCGCCCCGAACACCCACCTTCGGCACGCCCTCGAGGAGGCGTGTGCCGAACGCCCGTCCTTGCGCCCCCTCCTCGATCACGTTACCGATCAGACGGCGATCCTCACCGCCCAAGGGAATCCATTCTCGCTCGCCGGTGAATTCGCCCGGACCCGATCTCCCACCCCCGCCCGTGGCGGCGAAACCGCGCCCAAGGACATCGTCGTGCCGGCGCAGACGACGAGCTTCAAACCCGGGCCGATCGTCGGCGAGCTCCAACACGCCGGTTTCCCCGCGGCGATCGAGAAGGGAAAAGTGGTCCTGAAAAAGGACATCACCATCGTTAAGGCCGGCGGGACGATCTCCCGCGAGGTCGCCGGCATGCTCACCCGCCTCGACATCCTCCCGCTGGAGGTCGGGCTCGAGCTGCGGGCGCTCCTCGATGGGGAGACGTTCTACCGGCCGGAGGTCCTGGCGGTCGACCTCGACGCGCGTCGCGCCGACCTTGGACGGGCGCACCAGCGCGCCCTCGCCGTGGCCCTCGAGATCGGATACGCCACACCGGCGACGGCCCCGCTCCTGATCCGACGCGCCCACCGCCGAGCGATCGCCCTCGCGGTCGAGGCCGGCTACCCGACGGCCGCCAGCCTGCCGATCCTATTGGCCCGCGGCCTTCGCGGGGCCGCGGCGCTTCAAAAAATCACAGGTGCCTAGGTTCCACCACCAAACGCACGGAGGAAACAACGATGGAGTACGTGTACAGCGCGTTGCTGCTCAACGCTGCCGGAAAGCCGATCGATGAGAAGGGACTGTCGAGCGTCCTGAGCGCGGCCGGGGTCGCCCCCGACGCCGCGCGCGTGAAGGCGCTATTGGCGTCGTTGGAGGGCGTCAACATCGCCGACGTTCTGGCGAAGGCGGAGACGTTCAGCGCGCCCCCCAGCGCCCCCGCGGCTTCCGAAAAGAAGGACGGCAAGGGCGAAAAGAAGGAAGAGGAGAAGAAGGAAGAGAAGGGCGTCTCCGAGGAGGAGGCGGCCGAGGGACTTTCGGCCCTCTTTGGCTAAGCTCCGAGCGCTTGGTTTAAGACCGCCGTCCGGGTAGGCATCGCGGGAGGCGGATCCGCCTCCCGCGGTTCCGATGCCGGCGAGAGAAGCGTGCGGCGTCGTCGGGGTCTCCCTCCAAGGCAAGGGGGCGACGCCCTACCTGTACCGGGGCCTCCGCGCGCTCCAGCACCGCGGCCAGGAATCGGCGGGGATCGCCACGAGTTCGCACGGGGCGCTCCACCACCGGCGGGGGATGGGCCTCGTCCACGACATCTTCACCCAGGACGTCCTCGACGCCCTGCGAGGGCCGGTCGGGATCGGGCACACCCGCTACTCCACCACAGGAACGTCGGAACTGGAGAACGCCCAGCCGATCGTCTTCAAATTGCGGGACGAGGACGGGGCGCTCGCCCACAACGGGGACATCGTCAACTACGAGCGCGTGCGCCGTCGCCTCCAATTGCAGGGGGTGGAGTTCCTCGGCAGCGCCGATTCGGAAACGATGGCGCAGATGATCGCCCTCGAGTATGGCCGCTCCCGGGATCTCGAAGCTTCGGTCCGTCGGGCCTGCGGCGAGTTGATCGGCGGGTATGCGGTCACGATGTTGGTCGGCAGCAAGCTGGTCGCGTTCCGGGACCCGCTCGGGATCCGACCGCTCGTTCTGGGGACCGTCGACGGCGGGTTTGCGGTGGCGAGCGAATCGGTCGCGATCGACCTGATGGGGGGCCACCTCGTCCGGGACGTGCTGCCCGGCGAAGTGATCGTCATAGAGCGCGGTCAGACGATCCACAGCTCCCGCATGGCCGGGATCGGGGAACGCGCCCATTGCATGTTCGAATGGGTCTACTTTTCCCGTCCCGACTCGATCGCCGAGGGCCGGATG
Organism: Thermoplasmata archaeon; assembly: GCA_035945215.1. Lineage (GTDB taxonomy): Archaea > Thermoplasmatota > Thermoplasmata > Lutacidiplasmatales > UBA184 > Lutacidiplasma. The sequence goes on along the minus strand of DASZAJ010000001.1, from coordinate 50,126 downwards.
GTCTACGACGTCCGCCACCGGATCGGCCGCGCCCTCGCCAAGGAAGCGCCGGCCGAGGCCGACCTTGTGATCCCGGTGCCGGATTCCTCCCGACCCCAGGCGCTGGGATACTCCGAGGCTTCGGGGATCCCCTACTCCGAGGGGTTGATCAAGAACCGATTCGTGGAGCGGACGTTCATCCTGCCGGATCAGAAGCGGCGGGAGGATGAGGTCCGGGTGAAGTTGCACCCGGTGCCCGGACTCTTGGAGGGCAAGCGGCTGGTCCTCCTCGACGACTCGATCGTACGGGGGACCACCCTTCGGGAGATCGTTCAGATGGTCCGCGCCGCGGGCGCGAAGCGGGTCGACGTGCGGATCGGATGCCCCCCGATCATCGCCCCGTGCTACTTCGGCGTCGACATGAAGGAACGCAAGGAGCTCGTGGCGAATGGAAGGACCGAGGAGCAGGTGGCTGGAGTGATCGGCGCCGACTCGGTCCATTACCTGTCGATCGCCGGGCTCGTCGACTGTCTGGGCCTCCCGGAGGAGAGCCTGTGCCTCGGCTGCCTCACTGGTCGATATCCGGTCGAAGTCCCGGCCGAACGTCGCCGGTTCCAGAAGCTCCTCGAGGAGTACTAGCGCGTGCCGGCCGCCGTCCTCGTACGAGGGGGCGGGCGGCTGTTCCTGGTTCGCTCGGGGGCGGGCGAGGTCGAGCCGGTCGGCGTCGACCCGGGCCGTGGGGCCCCGGATTCGAATCGCGCCGACCCGCTGCCGTTCCGTGCGACAGTCCTCGGGCGTACGGGTACGGCGGAGCTGCGGGCCGGCGATCCCGAGCTGCTCGAGGTCTTGGGCCAGGCGGGGATCTCGACCACGATCGCTAGCCTGGCGGAGTTTCGGGCGGCGCGCGAGGCGCTACCCTGGCCCAAGTTCCGGGCGGAACGCGAAGCGGTCCTGACCCTCGCGCAGCAACGGTTCACCGCCCTCTTGGCCTCTCCGCAAGAGACCCTCGTCGCCCTGGCCCGGGAGGAGGAGCGGGTGGAGCGGGTGCTCTCCCGAGAACGCGGGGCGGCGGAGCACTGGATCGCCCCGGAGGTCGGGACGCTCGCGGAGTACGCCCTTCACTGGGAGGATTTCCGATCCGCGCTGGCCGCCCACCACGAGTCCCTGCTCGGCCGGCTCGAGCGCGAGGCGGAGCGGACCGTCCCCAACCTCTCCGCATTGCTCGGGGCGAAGGTGGCCGCCCGCCTGGTGGCGGCCGCCGGGGGCACCGGCCCGCTCGGTCGAATGTCGGCGTCTCGACTGCAGCTACTCGGCGCCCGTCGCCGCGCCGGAGGGGGTCGCGGCCCGAAGTATGGGATCCTCGCCCGGGCGGTCCTAGAGCCGGAGATACCGGTGGCCGCTCGGGGAGCGTTCGCCCGAAGCCTCGCCGCCCTGGCGGTCATCGCGGCCCGCGCGGACGCGCACACCCATGCGCCCCTTGCCCCGTTCCTCCAAGCCCGACGCACGCGACGGCTCAAAGATCTCGCCGGCCGGAGCGGTCGGTGAGGGCGAAGTCCTCGTACAGCCCGCTCGCGCGATCCGCGCGTTTGTGGCGCCGATCCGGCGACGATCCGCCGAGCTTCTGGACGCAGTGGCTCGGGGAAGGACCTTCGGTCTACGGCGAGCGGACCGTCGAAGCCGCGCCCGGGACCCTCCGGCGCTGGGACCCGTTCCGCAGCAAGCTCGGGGCGGCGATCGCCAAGGGTTGGACGGCCCCCCTTCCTCAGGTCGGGGATCGGTGGCTCTATTTCGGGGCCGCCTCGGGAACGACCGCGTCGCATGTGGCGGACCTGCTCGGACCGGACGGCGTCCTCTACGCGCTGGAGAAGAGCCTCCGTCCGTTCTCGCGTCTCCTTCCGCTCGCGCGGCGGTATCCGAATGTCGCCCCCGTACTCGCCGACGCCCGCCAGTGGCAAGACTACGCGGCGATCGTCCCGCCCGTCGAGGGCCTGTACGTGGACATCGCGCAGCCCGACCAGGTGGCGATCGCGCTCGAAGGCGCCCGCCGGTACCTGCGGATCGATGGGGCTCTGCTACTCGTCTTGAAGACCGCTAGCATGGGGCGGGAGGCCGGCCCTCGCGAGCATCTCGAGCGGGCGATCTCCGATCTCGAGGGCGCGTTCGCGATCGAGGAGACGCTTGCCCTCGAGCCGTTCCACCGGAAGCACTACCTCGTCGGAGCGCGGGCGACCCGCCGGCTCGGTCGATCCCCCGAGGTCCGCTCGGCGGCGCCGCTCAAGCGCCCCGAGCGCCCCGTTGCACGACGACGGTGACGATGTCCTCGTCGGCGAGAACGTGCTCCCGACCGACCGTCTGACCGGGAAATCGGGCGCTCGGACCCCAGATCTGGGCCGCCTTGAACGTTCGATCGAGCTCGCCGGGCAGCCGCAACAGGAGTTCGGCCACGCGCTGGCCCCTCCGCAGGATCACCGGCTCCTCCTTGTCGGGCGGCAGGCCCGGCGGCTTCATGTAGATCCGCAGGAAGGCCAGCGCCCGCCCGACCCCATCGACGAGCTCCCGGAGCCCGACCCGCTCCCTCGCCGAAACGAACAGGACCTCGAACGGCTTGAGCTTCGCTGCGAGAGCGTGGCGTTGGGCCGGCGTGAGCAGGTCGGCCTTGTTCACGGCGAGGATCGCCGGGATGTACACCCGGTTGCCCGCGAGCGCGTCGATGAGCTGATCGGCCGTGGCATCCTCCCGGAACACGATCTGGCCGTTGTGGAGCCCGAACTCCCGTGCGATCGGGCCGGCGAGGCCCCCGGCGAGGTGCGTGAGCTTGACGGTGCTGGTGACGGTGAGACCGCCGCGGTCCGCATGGGAGATCACGATCTTCGGGGGTCGGCCGTTGATGCGGACGCCCGCCCCCTCGAGTTCGTTTCGCAAGGCCCAGAAGTCGGTGTGGTCCGGGTCGATCATGAACAGGATGAGATCGACGGAGCGGACCACCGACAGCACCTCGCGACCGCGTCCTCGTCCTTTCGAGGCGCCCGGGACCAGTCCAGGCATGTCGAGGATCTGGATCGAAGCGCCCCCCCATCGGAGCATCCCGGGGATGATCGAGACGGTCGTGAAGTCGTAGGCCGCGGCCTCGCTCGCCGCGCCGGTTAGCGCGGTGAGGAGCGTGGATTTTCCTACGGACGGGTAGCCGACCAGCCCGACCGTCGCATGCCCGGACTTTCGGACGGCGTACCCGATCCCACCGCCCTTGCCCTTGGCCCGGGTCTCCCGTTCCAATCGGAGGACCGCGAGCTTCGCCTTGAGGCGGCCGATGTGGTGCTGGGTCGCCTTGTTGTACTGGGTGTTTCGGATCTCGTCCTCGATCTCCGTGATCTGCTCTTCGAGCGAAGACACGGGAGAGTAGCCCCGCCGAAGGGACCGAGCGGCCTACTTGACGATGGCGCGGGCCATTCGGTCGGCTCCGGACGGCCGCGCCCCGTCGAGAGGACGGCGGGGAAATCGGCCGGCAGAAACTCTTTTAACGAGGGCCACCCTCGTTTCTAGGAATGCGCCGCGTGACGTCGGGAGGGTAAAACCCCCTCCGGTCCCAAGCAGATTTTTTCGCCGGTCGTTTTGATGGACGTCTTCGAGGCGATTCGCTCATTTCGGCCGTGCCGGCAGTTCCAGCCGAGGCCGATCCCGGCGGAGAAGCTGCGCTCGGTCCTCTCGGCCGCGCGCTTGGCCCCCTCGCAAGGCAACCTCCAGCCGTGGCGGTTCGTCGTCGTCCAGGACGATGAGCGCAAGCGGCTCCTCGCCCAGGCCTGCGTGAAGGGAAAACCCGTCGCCGAGGCGCCCGTGGTCGTCGTCGCCTTCTCGGTCGAGGAGGATATCCCCGTCACGGTGGGCGGCTACATGTCGGCCTACCCGCTCGACGTGGCGGTTTCTGTCGGCCACCTGCAGCTCGCCGCCACCTCGGAAGGACTCGGGAGCGCCTGGATCGTCGACTTCCACGAGGAGAAGGTCCGCGCGGTCCTGAAGGTCCCGGAGGGGATCCATCCGATCGCCATCGTGCCGCTCGGATTCCCGGCCGAGATGAACGGCGGCAGCCGACCCACCCCGTCGGGGGAGGGGCGCAAGAGCCCCGACGAGATCGTCGCGTACAACGAGTACGCCTGGTAGGGATGCGCGTCACCTTCGTGACCTCCAACCCCCACAAGTTCTGGGAGATCCGAGCGATCCTGCGGCCGTTCGGCATCGACGTCGCTTGGCGAAGGCAGAGCCTGCCCGAGCCCCAGGCCCAGGGCCTTCGGGATGTCGTGCGGATGAAGCTCGAGCACGTTCCGCCCCAGGCCGGCCCCGTCCTCGTGGAGGATTCGGGCGTTTTCTTCCGGGGCCTCAACGGGTTTCCCGGGGTGTACTCCCGGTACGTCTACGACACGATCGGCCTCGATGGGATCCTCCGGCTCCTGTCGGGCCGCTCCCGGGCCGCCACGTTCCGAACCGTGGCGGGGCTACGGATCGGGCGAACCGTGTCGTTCTCGGAAGGGCGCTCACCCGGCTCCGTGGCGAGGGCCCCCCGAGGGGCCCACGGGTTCGGGTACGACCCGATCTTCATCCCGATGGGCAGTCGGCGAACCTACGCCGAGATGGCGACCGAAGAGAAGAACCGTACCTCACATCGAGCGTTGGCGATGCGCGCCCTCGCCCGGACGCTGAACTCTCGACGCGGCCGCCCGGGACGACGATCGAAAAGCGCTCGACCATCGGCCCGGCGATAGCCGACCCGGTCCAATCTCGCCGTCGGACGGCGCGGCCCAGGGCCGTGGAAGAGGTTGGGCTCCGAACGGACCGGGCCGCCTAGTCTTCGCCGAAGTCGCCGCCGCCCATTCCGCCGCCCATGCCGCCCATCCCACCCATGCCACCGCCGCCGGGTCCTCCGCCGGACGGGGGCGGGCTCGACTTGGAGGCGATGACGTCGTCGATCCGCAGGATCATGACCGCGGCATCCGTCGCCGACTCGATCGCCTGGCGACCCACCCGGATCGGCTCGATGACGTGGAGCGTCGACATGTCGTCGACCTTGCCGTCGCGAACGTTGACCCCGGCGGTCTTCTTCCCGCCCTTGTGGGACTTGCGGAGCTCGATCAGGATGTCGATCGGGTCGAGACCGGCGTTCTCGGCCAGCGTGCGGGGCACCGTTTCGAGCGCTTCCGCGAAGCACTCGAAGGCGAGCTGTTCCCGTCCCCCGACCTTCGAGGCCTCATCGCGCAGGGCGAGGGCGATCTCGGACGCCGCCGCACCGCCGCCGATCACGTAGCGGCCGTCTTCGACCGCCACGGCGACGACGTTCAGGGCATCCTCGATCGAGCGTTCGATCTCATCGAGCACGTGCTCGGTACCGCCCCGGATCAGGATGGAGACGGCCTTCGCCTTCTTGGCGCCCGTGACGAACGTCAGGGAGTCCTCTCCGATCTTGCGTTCCTCGACGAGCCCGGCGTGGCCGACATCCTCCGGGGTGAGCTCGCTGACCTTCGAGACGATGTTCGCCCCGGTGGCCTTCGCGAGCTTTTCCATATCGGACTTCTTGACGCGGCGGACCGCGTAGATCCCTTCCTTGGCGAGGTAGTGCTGGGCCAGATCATCGATCCCCTTCTGGCAGAAAACGGCGGTCGCCCCGCTCTTCTTCACCTGGTCGACCATCCGGCGCAGCATGCTCTCCTCCTCCTGGAGGAAGGCGTTGAGCTGCGACGGGTCGTTGATCTCGATCTTGGCGTCGATCTCGGTCTTCTTGATCTCGAGGGCGGCGTCGAGCAGCGCGATCTTCGGTTCGGCGACCCGGGTGGGCATCCCGGAGTGGACCTTCTCCTTGTCGACGATGACCCCTTCGATGAGCTGGGTGTCGGTCATCGCCCCGCCCTGCTTCTTGACGATCTGAATGTTGTCCAGGTCGACGTACGCCGAGGCGTCGTGCTTCTCGGCGACGGCGGTCACCGCCTTCACCGCGATCTCCCCAAGGGCGTCGCGGTTGTAGGAGACCGACTTCGAGGCCATCGAGGTGACCGCGATCCGCTGGAGCGTTTCGAAATCGTCCGTCTTGATCGGGGTCGAGATCGAATTGAGGACCTCGAGCGCCTTCTTGGAGGCCATCCGATACCCCTGCGAAATGATCGTGGGGTGGATATTCTGCTCGATGAGTCCCTCGGCCCGCTTGAGCAGTTCCCCGGCGAGGATGACGGCGGTGGTGGTCCCGTCGCCGGCCTCCTGATCCTGCGTCTTCGCGACCTCGACGAGCATCTTCGCGGCCGGATGTTCGACGTCCATCTCTTTGAGGATCGTAACACCGTCGTTCGTCACGACGACATCGCCCATCGAGTCCACGAGCATCTTGTCGAGGCCCCGGGGCCCGAGCGTGGAGCGCACGGCGTCGGCGATCGCCTTCGCGGCCGCGATGTTGTTCGAGAGCGCGCCGCGCCCCTTCTCCCGCTTCGTTCCCTCGCGCAGCACCAGAATCGGCGTTTGACCGGACATCATGGTTGTTTTCCTAGTCCGAGATTCCTCTCGGTCGTCGACACGAGTAAATTAGCCCTTGTATTTAAAGTCGATGCAGTTTCTTGGGCGCGCCGCCGCATCGATGCTCCCGATGTACGAGCGCGCCGGCTATAGCCCGATCCGCCGTTGACGGGTCTGGAAGGAGCGGATGGCCCGCAGGAAATCGATCTTGGTGAGACCGGGCCACAGTACGTCGGCGAAGTAGAGCTCGGAGTACGCCGACTGCCAGAGGAGGAAATTCGAGATTCGCTCCTCGCCACTGGTCCGGAAGACGAGATCGGGATCGGGCATGTCGGCAGTGTAGAGACGGCCGGAGACCGTTCCGGAGTCGATCTTTTCCGGATCGATCCGACCGGCGGCGACATCGCGGGCGATCGCTCGTATCGCCTCGACGATCTCCTCTCGGCCCCCGTAGGCGATCGCGATATTGTACAGATAGTCGCGGTACTCCTTCGTGACGGCCTCCGCGTGGCGGATCGCGGCTTGCACCTCCGGAGGGAGCATCGTGAGGTTCCCGATCGTCCGGACACGGATGTGGTGTCGATGGACCCGCTCGTCGACGGCGATCTTCTCAAAGCTTTCCCGGAACAGGGCCATGAGCGATCGGAGCTCTTCGGGTGAGCGGCCCAAGTTCTCCGTCGACAGCGCATAGACGGTCAGCACCCGGATCCCGACCTCGAGGCACCAATCGAGGAGCTCCTCGAGCTTGTCTTTCCCCCGGAGATGGCCCTCCTCGATGAGCAGGCCATGGCCCGCCGCGAAGCGTCGGTTGCCATCCATGATGATGGCGAGGTGGCGCGGAATCGGCCCCTGGCGGACGCGGGCCAGGAGTGTCTTTTCCGTCGCATCTCGGAAGGCGCCGGCGACCGCCTGGGAGAGGTACTTCGGCGCCGGCTCGTCCTTTGCGGGCACTCTAGGCGCTCGACGCCCAGCCCGAGGTTAACGTCTGCCCCCGGCCGAAAGTCATCCTCAGCGACGTCATCGGCGGGGCCCGAGGAGCGCCCTGGTCGGGATTTCCGGCGCCGGAGGTCGTTCCCGCGGCGACGTTCGAACCCGAGTCCCAGGCTCGACAGACCTAGATCCTAGACCACTAGACTACCAGGGCACTCGGACGGGCGTACGTTCTCCTTCTCTTGAACCTTGCTAACGCGGATTCCTTGGGCCCTCCGTTTACGAAATCTCGGTGGAAACGCCCTCGATGGGGCCAAGGATGGTCCCCTTAGAATCGGGTCGCGCCCCGGTCATTCCACTGGAACTTTCGTTTTATCTAGGAGAACCCCACCAAAAGGCTAACCCCAGAGGTCGGAAGATGGGGGCGGCGTTGGCGTGGTTTACGACGGTGGTCCTGGTCTACCTGGGCGTGCTCATGTTGGTCCATCTCGGGGTGGACACGGGGGGGATCCTCGGGAACCTGCTCACGGGCGCCGAGCACTCGCTCTCGCGGCCCGTGGGTTTCCCGTAGGACCTTTCAAGATCCGGCCGCCCGCGAACGGCGGCGTCGCTCGGCGAGGCGGGTCGACATGATCCGGGCCAACCCTCGGGGCGCGACGACCCCGAGCGGCGTGACGAAGCCGGTCACGTATTTTGCGGGGGTCACGTCGAAGGCGGGGTTCCGGAGCCGACTTCGTTGCGGGGCGAGCCGTCGAGAACCGAGCGTACGGATCTCTTCGGGCCCCCGTTCCTCGACCGGTATGCCCTCGCCGCTCGCCATCTTCGGGTCGAAGGTGCTCATCGGCGCGGCGACGTAGAACGGGATCCCATTCTCCCGCGCCACCACCGCCTTCTCGTAGGTCCCGACCTTGTTCGCCACGTCCCCATTGCGGGCGATCCGGTCGGCGCCGACGATGACCGCGTCGACCTCCCCCTTGCGCATGAAGTATCCGGCGGCATTGTCGACGATGACGGCGTGAGCGATCCCCTCCTCGGCGAGTTCCCAAGCCGTCAGGCGAGAACCCTGCAATAGCGGCCGCGTCTCGTCGACCCAGACGAACAGGGGGACCCCGCGGGCGTGGGCGACTCGCAGGGGCGCCAGCGCCGTCCCCCACTCCACGGTCGCCAGTGCGCCCGCATTGCAGTGGGTCAACACGCGGGGACGACGGGAGAATAGGGAGGCGCCGACCTCCCCGATCGTGGCGCATTCCGAAACGATGCGCCCGCGGTAGCGGTCGGCGGCCTCGACGGGGTCACCGCCCGAGGCCCACGCCGCCCGCACGAATTCTATACCGACGAAGAGGTCCTGGGCCGTCGGGCGCGTCCCCCGCAGGATACGGGCCGCGCGCTCGGGGGTCCAGCCACGCTGCCGCGACGCCAGCGCCATCCCGTACGCCGCGGCCACACCGATCGCCGGGGCGCCTCGGACGACCATCGTCCGGATCGCATCGGCCACCTGCTCGATCCGCCGGCACGTCCGCACCAACTTCACCGCGGGTAGGCGCCGCTGGTCGATCAGATGGAGACCGGCCGCATCGAACCAGAGGGCGCGGACCGGCATGGGACCGGCTACGGCTCGAACGTCTCGAGCAGATCGCGCCACTCCGGCGTCACCGTCTTCGGCGCGCGGAGGGCCTCCTCGAACGGCACCCCGACGATGTCGCCCCCACGCAGGACCGCTACCTGGCCCGTCTTGCCCGCGAGGGCGAGGTCGACGGCCTTCGCCCCGAGCCGGGTCGCCAGGATCCGGTCGAACAGCGTCGGCGCGCCCCCCCGCTGGATGTGCCCGATCGCGGCGCTGCGCGTCTCCACGCCCGTGCCGGACTCGATCCGGCGCGCGATCTCCTCTCCGACCCGACGCTCCTTGAGGAGCTCATGCTGGAACCCGTCGGCCGATCCCGTCGTTCCTTTCCGATGTCCGAGGTCGATTCCCTCGGAGGCGACGACCAAGGCGAAACCTCGCGCCTCGACCGCTTTGCGCACGCGCGCGTAGAGCCGCTCCTCGTCGAGCGGCACCTCGGGGATCAACGTCGCATCCGCGGCTCCGGATAGCCCGGTGGCGAGCGCGACCCAACCCGCGTTGCGCCCCATCACCTCCAGCACGATCGCCCGGTGATGGCTCGCCGCGGTATCCCGGAGCCGGCCCAAGGCCTCCATCGAGACCGACGCGGCCGAATCGAATCCGAACGTCCAATCGGTGCCGCCGACATCGTTGTCCATCGTCTTCGGCACCCCCACCACCCGGCCCCCCATCTGGGAGAGCTTCTGGGCCGCGGAGAGCGTATCGTCGCCCCCGATCGCCACGAGGACGTCGATGCCCAAGTGGGCGAGTCCCGCCCGAACCTTCTGGGTATCCGGGTCGTTCGCGAAGGGATTGGTCCGCGAGGTTCCTAGGAGGGTCCCTCCGCGCAGGATGCTGTCCGCGACCTCCGTAGGCTCCAGGGGTCGGGACCGCCCGTCGCGGACCCCCTTCCATCCGTCTAGGAAGCCGATGGTGGAGTGGCCGAAGCGGGCCGCCCGGAATACGACGGCCCGGACGGCTGCATTGAGTCCGGGGCAATCGCCGCCGCCCGTCAGGACCCCGAACTTCACGCCGGGACCTCGATGTACTCCCGGGGAGCGGTGGTCAGGCGGTCGTATCCCGTCCGGGTGACCACGATATCGTCCTCGATGCGGACTCCCCCGTGACCGGGCAGGTAGATTCCCGGCTCGACCGTGATGGCCATTCCCTCCTCCAGCGGCTCCTCGACTAGCTGGTTCATCCCGAACCCATCGTGCACCGCGAGGCCGATCGAGTGGCCGAGACCGTGGATGAACCGGCCTTTCCACGGGGACGCGTCGATCACCCGCTGGGCGGCGAGGTGGGCCTCCTTGGCCGGCACACCCGCCCGGATGACATCGAGGGCCGCGTTCTGGGCTTCGAGCACCTTGTCATGGACCGCCTTGAGCTCGTCGTCGCGCGGTCCGAATCGGAACGAGCGGGTCAGATCGCTCGCGTATCGTAGGTAGAGCGCGCCGAAGTCGCAGACGATGCTCGAGCCCGGAGTCAGCGGACGGTCGCTCGGGGCGTAGTGCGGTTCGGCCCCCATGGCGCCGAACGCGGTGATCGTGGCGAAGCTGCGGCCCGAGGCACCCGCTCGGACCATGCGGTACTCCATCTCCGCCGCCAGCTCGAGCTCGGTAATCCCCTTCTTCAACATCGATGGGATCTCCACGGCCACTTTCGAGACGATCTCGCCGGCTTTTCGCAGCCGTTCGATCTCTACGCGGTCCTTCACCATGCGGGTCCGCCGGATCGCCTCGCTGGCGTCGACCCATCGGGCCTTCGGGAACGCGCGCTCGAGCGAAAGGTATCCTTCGTGCGTGAGCTCGCGGAAGTCGAGCGCGACCGTCGCGTCGGACTTGATCAACCGGGTGAGGATCTCGTCGCGCTCCGACCGCGTCTTGGGCACCTCGACCGAGACGGAGGGGTCGTGCTTGGCCGCCTGGCGAGCGCTCTCCTCTTCCAGCAGGGAGCTCAGCACCGTCATCCGGCCGTCGGGAAAGCCGACGGCGGCGGAGCCTTCGAACAGCCCGCTGGGGACATCGAAGACGTAGAAGAAGCTCTGGTCAAGGTGGGGCTCCGTGCTGTTCAGCAGGATCAGGGCGTCGGCCGGGGCGGTCAGCTTCTCCAAGATCTTCTGGACCCGGGCTTTCACACTCCTCGATACCGGAGGAGCGGCTTCAAGCTTTGCGAGCCCGCCCCCGGAACCCAATCTTGGGGGTGGACCCCCCGACCCCGTCCGAGTTCGGCCGGTGTGGCCATCGAGCCGCCGTCGGTCGAACGGGGTTGAGGCTTCCGAGGGAAACCCGGGGCAGCGCCTCGGCCGGAGCTCTTATAGTGGGAGGGGCCGGAAGGTTAGGGGGGCCGACGCGTGGAGGCTGGGATCAGCGTCCCGAAGACCGTGGTGGTCCTCGGCATGCACCGTTCGGGGACATCGGTCGTCGGCGGGGTCCTCCACGCGCTCGGGGTCGACATGGGCACCCGGGTCGAAAGGGAAGGCTGGGTCGGCAAGCACTGGTCGAACCCCACGGGGCACTTCGAGAACCCCGATTTTGTCGCCTTCGATTACCGGGTGCTGGGCGGGGATGCGACCGGGATCCGCGGGCGTCCCCGATGGGAGGATCTGGCCACGCGCGCGCCGGAGTTCGCGGCGGAGGCCCGATCGCTTGTACATCGTTTCCGGTCGCCGCTCTGGGGATGGAAGGATCCGTGGACGGTGCTGACCCTCGAGCTGTTCCTCCCGTACCTCGACGCGCCCCATTTTGTCTTCGTCCGACGGCCAAAGGAGCAGGTCCTCGCCTCCCTGCGGAAACGCTCGACCGCCCAGGACAGCGAGATCGCCGAACTGTTCGATTTGTATCAGGAACGGCTCGCCCGTCTGAAGGACCAGCTGCGGGCCTATCCGATCCTGGAGATCGACTACCCGCAGATGGTCGAAGACCCGGGCCCGACCGTCCGATCGCTGATCGAGTTTCTTGGCCTCCGACCCACGCGTGAGGAGCTCGAGCGGGCGCTAGGCATGGTGCTCGATGGCGATCGTCTGCGGCGCGAGAGCCAACGCATGGCGGTGTACGGTGTCTTCGGATTCCCGAAGTGGGTCGCTTGGATCGTCAAGCGGGACCTGCAGAACAACCCGGTGGTGGTCGCCGCGGACCTGCTCTCCTCCGTCCCTCGAGAGTTGTTCCAGATGTTCCGGACCCTCGTCTGAACCTTTGCGAGAGCTGGGCGGTCGACCCGCGTCCTCCACCCCGTCGGACGGGCCGGCCGCACAAGTCTCGGATCGCTCGCCCGATCGGAAAGGGGTGAACTCCTCCTCGACGGGCGGTGCCTCCGGGAATCCCACCCCTACGGGCCCCGCCCCGTTCTTCTCGGTAATCATCACCGCGTACGACCGGCCGAGGTTCCTCCCGGAGGCGATCGATTCGGTCCTTGCCCAGACCGCGCCTAGGGCCAGCTACGAGATCATCGTCGTCAAGAACTTCGCCGACGCGGCCAGCGACCGCCGGATCCAGGAGCACGGCCTCGTCGGGATCTACCGGACGGAGCGGCCGCTCGGAGTCCACCTCAAGTCCGCCCTCGACCGCGTCCGGGGCGAGGTCGTTGCGTTGCTCAACGACGACGACCTTTGGGAACCCGAGCGCCTCGCGTATCTCCAGGGGCGCTTCGCGGCCGACGGGCGCCTCGGCTTTCACGCCACCAGCTACACCGTGGTCGACGAGGAGAACCGCCCGCTGCGGGCGGCCCAGGACCGGTTCACGGCGGTAGCCCGATTCCAAACCCAACCCGGAGCGATTTTCCGGGTGGGCCCCGGCGCGCCGCCCGACTCCCTCGACCGATTCGCCGAGGCGAACCCGGGCAGCGACAGCACGATCTCGATCCGCAGCGACATCCTCCGCCGGTTCGGACCGGAACTCGCCGATCTTCCCTCATCGGTGGACACGTTCATGCTGACCTGCGGGTTCCTATCGGGCCTCGATCTGGAGATCGAATATCGGCCCCTGACCCGGCTGCGGGTCCACCCTCAGAACATGTCCCGGGCGACGAACGCGTCGTTCCGGCCGTACCTGACCAAGTATGCGCAAACGATGGGGGGTTTCGCCGCGGCCACGGCGCACATGCTCCGGATGGCCGACGCGCAGAAAGACCCCTGGCTGCATCAACGCCTCGAAACCAAGTTCCGGAGTCTCGACCATTTCGCCCGGATGGCCCAAGGCACCCTCGCCCGGCCCGAGGCGTTCTCGGCGGCCCGAGAGGAACTAAAGCACTCCGGCCTCGCCCATCCCGGCCTCCTCGGCTCGGAACTCCTTTACGTCGCCTCGCCGAGCCTTTCCCGGGTCGTCAACTTCCTCGTCGGCCGTCGGATCGCGGGGGCCTAAGATGATCGGAGCGCCCGACGTCCGGTCGCGCCCTTTGGAGCGGCGATCCGGTCACGTGGCCCCGGCCCCTCCCCCAGGGCGATCTTTCCCCGAGGCCCCCCGCCGCGCGGAATCCCCGATGCGGGTGTGGGTCGACTTCGACGGGACCCTCGTCGAACCGAACGTCGCGATCCTCCTCGTAGAGGAGTTCGGCCGGGATGGCCGAGCCGTCGCCCGCGAGGTCGATGATCTGCTCCACCGGGGGGTCATCACCCTGCGCGAGGCGTGGGAACGGGAGGTCGCGGTCCTGCCCGCGGATCGCCTGGAGGAGATGGTGGAGTTCGCGTGCGCCCATGCTCCGTTGCGTTCGGGCGCGCCGGAGCTGGTCGCTCTGCTCGATCGCCACCGGATCCCAACGACCGTCATCTCCGGTGGGGTGGACTTCTACATCCGTCCGATCCTCGAGCGAGACCGCATCCGATGGCCGTTTCTGTCCGATGCCCTCGTTCGGGGACCCGACGGAAAGCTTGGCGTGGCCCATCCGCACGGCCATCCGACCTGCCGACTTTGCGGTATCTGCAAAGCCCAGGCCGTCCGACCCGGGCCCGGCCGATTAGAGGTTTTCATCGGGGACGGGAGCACGGACCGTTACGCCGCCGAGGTCGCGGATGTGGTCTTCGCGAGAGGTCGGCTGCGCGCGTATTGTGACCGCCGGGGGATCGCCCATCGCGCCTTCGAGGATTTCCGCCCGGTCATCTCCTGGCTCGAAGCCACCCTTCAGGGAACCCCGGTCTCGCCGGAGGAGCGCGGACGGGGGCTCGTGGATTCCGCCTGCCCGATCTCTCGCGCGGTCGCGGCGGGGACCGATGACGTGGCCGGGTCCTGAGTGGGTGCGCTCCCGGCCGCCGCCGCCGGCCCGACCCAATCGATTTATCGATGGCACGCTCGGCCCCCTGCGAGGGAGCGGCTTGGAACGGCCGAGTGAGACGCGATCTTCGGGCGGGGCGTCGTTCGACGCGGGCCGCCCTAGGGGGCCCCCATGATACCGAAGCCGCACGGGGGCCGGCTCGTCGACCGATTGCTGCCCGAAGAGGCCCGACGCCGGCGGATCTCGGAGGTCCCCGATATGCTCCAACTTCGCCCGATCATCGATTCGGTCTACGATGCGGAAAAGATCGGCGTGGGGGCGTACAGCCCCCTGGAGGGTTTCATGGATTCGACGAACCTGGAATCGGTCCGCAGCCAGGGTCGCCTGGCCAACGGGGTTCCCTGGACGATCCCGATCCTGCTGGCCCCGACCGGATCCGTGAACGACGCGACGTTGGCCGCCGCTTCGGTCGGCGACGACATCGCCCTTCTCGACCCATCGGGGACTCCGTTTGCGGTCCTGCATCTCGCCGAGAAGTTCCGCTATGATCGCCAGGCGCTCGCCCTCGCCACCTACGGCACCACGGAGCTTGCCCACCCGAACGTCGCCGATCTGATGGCCGCCGGCGAGGTCGCTTTGGGGGGATCGGTCGATCTGCTGCGCCGCCTGGACCTTCCGACGGGGGCGCTCGAGCTCACGCCTACCGAGACCCGCGCGGAGTTTGCCCGCCGGGGCTGGCGGAATGTGGCGGCCTACCAGTGCCGCAATCCTCCCCATACCGCCCACGAATACCTGCAGCGCCTCACCCTCGAGCGCGAGGACGTCGACGGCCTGTTCATCCATCCCGTCGTGGGACGACTGAAGAAGGGGGACTACCGGCCGCAGATCATCCTCGACGCCTATCAGGCCCTCGTCCAGCACTATCACCCCCCGGGGCGAGTCGTCCTCGCCGCCCTCTCCATCACGATGCGCTACGCGGGGCCGAAGGCCGCGCTTTTCCTCGCGATCGTCCGGAAGAACTTCGGGTGCTCCCACTACATCGTGGGGCGGGACCAGGCCGGGGTCGGGCAGTACTACGATCCGTACGCGTCCCACCGGATCTTCGACGCCTTTCCGATCGACATCCAGCCCCTGCGCTACGAGGAGACCTTCTTCTGCCGCACTTGCGGGTGGATGGCGACGACCAAGACGTGCCCGCATCCGGCGATCGACCGCGTCGACACCAGCCAGACGCGGATTCGCAAGGCGCTATCGGAGGGGACGGATCCCCCGGGTGAGCTGTTGCGGCCCGAAGTGGCCCGCGTCCTCCGACGACCCAACGTACTGCTCGACGACTAACAAAAAATAAAGCGACCCCGCCGGAACAGCGGCCGGCGAGTCGACGGCAGGACTCGCGGCGAAGAGGCGTGAGATTCGAAGCGGCCCGCCCGCGTCCGGGTCGCTCGGCCGCAGGTTCCGGGGATTCGAATCCACCCTGCGGCCGCTATTGCTGCATTCAGGTCGCTCGCGGCTCGTCGGAAGGTCGGGCGGCAGGAGGTCCGGCCGACCGGTTCTGTCCCAGGCGCCCGAGTCGGACGAGCTCGTCGATCACGACCTCGGCCTCGTCCCCAGGCGTCCGACCGGTCGTGTGCACGACGATCTCGGGATGCTCCGGCGCCTCGTAGGGGTCGTCGACCCCGGTCATCCCGGAAAGGGCGCCCGAACGGGCCTTCTTGTAGAGCCCCTTGACATCGCGCTCCTCGCATACGACCAGGGGGGTGTCGACGTACACCTCGACAAAGCGCCCGATCTCCGCTCGGGCCTTCGCCCGGGAACTTCGGTACGGCGAAATGAGCGCGACGATCGCTACCACATCGTTGCGGGCGAGGACCTTGGCGACATACGTGACGCGCGCGGCGTGCATTTCCCGAGAGGCTCGATCGAATCCGAGATCGGACGACAATCCCTGCCGGATCTCGTCACCATCCAGCAGCTCCACCCGGTGACCGGCTGCCTGCAGACGAGGCACGAGCTCCCGGGCGATCGTCGTCTTCCCAGCGCTCGGGAGGCCGGTCAGCCACAGGCAAAACCCACGGCCGGCTCGTCCGGATACGGCGGTTTCGGCGGGAGGAGGGCCCGTCATCGCTCAGCGCCCGGAATCGAGGGGCGGGGCGGTCGGCAGCGAGGGCGAGTTCGGCGGACTCGGGGCGCCCGCGGGGTGGGCCGGAACGGTCGCCGGGGCGGTCCGAAGATCCTTCCAAGATAATCGGAGCTCGCGCGCCGCGAGCACTTCGTCCACCCGGCGGACCGACGTGGAATGGGGGGCCGCGTGCAGGTTCTCGGGCGTATCGCTCACGGAGCGGTGGAATGCCTCGACGAACCGATCGAGGTCCTGCCGGCTCTCGGTCTCCGGCATCTCGATCATGAGGGCTTCGTCTACCAGCGACGGGAAGTAGATCGTCGGGGCATGGATCCCCTCGTCCAGGAGTCGTTTCGCCAGATCGAGCGTGCGGACGCCGCGGGCCCTCAGCGGCGCGCCCGACAGAAGGAACTCGTGCTTGACGAGCGCCCGGAACGGTCGGGGCAGCGTCGAGGCGAGCGCCCGCGCGAGGTAGTTCGAATTGAGGACCGCGCGCCGGGAGATGTGCTTGAGCCCTTCTTCCCCGTGATACAACAGGTAGGCGTAGGCCCGCAGGTCGAGCCCGAAATTGCCGTAGGCGGTCTTGATCTTGCCGATCGATTTCGGCCGGTCGTAGTCGAGGCGGAATCGGCGACCCGACTTCACGATGCGAGGGACGGGCAGGTAGGGAGCGAGCTTCTCGCCGGCCGCCAGCACGCCCGCGCCGGGCCCGCCCCCGCCGTGCGGCGTCGCGAACGTCTTGTGGAGGTTGAGGTGGGCGACGTCGAAACCCATGCGCCCCGGGTTCGTCACGCCGAGGATCGCGTTGAGGTTCGCACCATCGTAGTAGAGCAGTCCCCCTGCGCCGTGCACCGCTTTGGCGATCCCATCGATCTCGCTCTCGAACAGGCCGGCCGTGTTCGGATTCGTCAGCATGAACGCGGCGGTCCGATCGGAGACCGCGGCCTCAAGCGCGGCGAGGTCCACGCATCCGTCCTTCGACGGGATCTCCCGGGCCGTGAATCCGGCCATCGCCGCCGAGGCGGGGTTCGTGCCGTGGGCGGTGTCGGGGAGCAGGACCTCGGTCCGACCGGCCAGCTCGCCGCGGTCCCGGAAATACGCCCGTACCATCAGAAGGGCCGAGTACTCCCCGTGGGCCCCGGCCGCGGGCTGGAGCGACACCTCGGGGAGGCCGGTGACCCGCTGCAAGCCGCGTTCAAGCCGCCAGATCACCTCGAGCGAGCCTTGGACCGTCGATTCAGGCTGGTAGGGGTGAACCTCCGCCGCCCCCCGCCGTCGGGCGAGCTGTTCCGACACCGCCGGATTGTACTTCATCGTGCACGAACCGAGGGGATACGACGAGGTGTTGATCCCGAAATTCATCTGCGACAGACGGGTGAAGTGCCGGAGCAGTTCGAGCTCCGATAGCTCCGGCCAGGCTACGGACCGCCGGCGCCGGAATCGTTCCGGGACCCCCGGAATCGTCACCGACGAAGATTGCCCCTCGGCGGGCGTCTTCCGTACGTCCCAGATGAGCGGCTCGTCGTAGCGCGCCTGTCGGAAGCTCATCGGGCCCCCGAGGGGTTTGCGAGGATCGCGCGCGCGGCCTTTCCGTACTTCTGGATCTCCTTCTCCGTGACTTGTTCCGTGGCGGCCGTGAGGTACATCCCCTTCCCGCCGGCCTCCCGGCCCGGGCGAGGATCGGCTAGCGGATGGCCGCCCAGGATCCGGCGACGCCGTAGGCGTTCGAGAAACTCCTCCGCCGAGCCGCGGGCGAGCCCGACCGTGAACTCCGACAGATACGGGGCGTCGAATCGGGGCGCCGCGAGCCCCTCGATCCCCGAGAGCGCCGACGCGAGGGTCCGCGCCTTCTCGGCCAGGCGCGATTGCAGCTCGGCGAGCCCGCGCGGGCCGACCGAGGAAGCATAGACGAGAAAGGCCAGGGCGAGCAGGGATTGGTTGGTGCAGATGTTCGAGGTCGCACGGGACCGGCGGATATGCTGCTCGCGGGTCTGCAGAGTGAGCGTGAACGCCCGGCGGCCTTCGGCATCCCGTGTCCCGCCGACGATCCGGCCCGGGGCGAATCGGACATGCTCCCGGCGACAGGCGAAGAGCCCGAGCAGGGGCCCCCCGAACGACGGGGGCTGGCCGAAGCCCTGCCCTTCCCCGACGACGATGTCAGCGCCCCACTCGCCGGGGGGTGCGAGGACCGAGAGCGCCAGCGGATCGGCGCTCACGGCGAGCGGGATCTTCCCGAGGATCTGCTTGAGGTCGAGCAGTCCCTCGTCGATGTGGCCGAACCCGTTCGGGAGATCCACGAGGGCCCCGAAGACGTCCCCCGCCCGGATCGATTCGCGCACCGCGTCGAGGTCGAGTCGGCCGGTGCGCTCGTCGAACGGCACCTCTTCGAAGCGGATCGGGTGCCCGGCGGCGTAGTTCGAAAGGACGCTTTTCTCCTCCCACGGCAGGCTTGCCGGGATCAGGAATCGATCGCCCTCGTGGATCCTCCGGCAGAGCAGGAGCGCCTCCCCCGCGGCCGTCGAGCCGTCGTACAGCGAGGCGTTGGCGACGTCCATGCCGGTGAGCTCGACGACCAGGCTCTGGAACTCGAAGAGGGATTGGAGCATCCCCTGGCTGGCCTCGGGCTGGTACGGGGTGTACGAGGTGTAGAATTCGCTGCGGGACAGCACGGCGTCCACGGCGGCCGGGACGTACCGGATCGGCATTCGCCCTCCCAGAAAGGTCGCGAATTTCGAGTACGGTCGGTTCCGATCGAGCAGCTTGTCCACGTGCTCGACGACCTCGCTTTCCTCCTTGCCCTCCCCGACCCCGAGCCGACCCATCCGGACGCGCCGAGGGATGTCGGCGAAGAGCTCCTCGACCGAGCCGAAGCCCGCGGCCTTCAGCATCTCGGCTTCGTCTTCGACGCTATCCGGAATCCAACGAGGCAATGGGCAACCCCGAGTGCCGCGCGAGCCGGGACCGGCATAAAGCGTTCGCCATCGCGCGGCGACCGGATCCGCGTCCCGGCCGCGACGTCGGAGTTTGCATCAGCCTTTTCTCAGCGGAACCGGTCGTCTCATGACCATGCCGGCGCGCAAAGGACGGGAGGACCGGGGAGCCGCGGGCGGGGCGCGACCGGGGACCCCTCCGTCCTCGGCGATCCTCGATACCGCGTTCCACACCGCGTACCGGGCGACCCCGCATGGCGATACCCCCCTCGATCGGTCGCGTCGCCGCGCCCTCCTCAAGATCGTCCGATCGTCCGCCGTAGTGATCAGACACCTTCGCCTCGCGATCACCCTCGCGAACCGGCCGGAGCTCACCGAGTTCGACCGGTCCCTGCTCGACCGGCGGTTCGGCCGGGGGAACTTCGATCGATCGTCCCGGCGGGTGCTTCGGGCGGTGGAACGCATCCGGGGGCTGGCGGCCGAGGAACAGCGCCTCCTTCGCAGGGCCTCGGACCGGGAGGCGTTCGCGACAGCGGTTCGCCGGTTCTACGGGCGACTGGCGAGCTTCACGCGCGAGGTGGACCCGGACCTCGCCGTCCTCGGCGAGGCGGCCCGATACCGTCGGAGCCGACCGCGCATCGATCCCCAGAACCCCGTGCTGACGGTGGCGGGTTTCCCCAACGTCGGAAAGTCCTCCCTCGTGGCGCGCCTTTCGCCCGCTCGACCGAAGGTCGCGGCGTACCCGTTCACGACCGTCGCGCTCGAAGTGGGGCATGCGGACGTCGGGTTCGACCGTCTCCAGGTGGTCGACACCCCGGGGGTACTGAATCGGACCCGTCGGGGCAACCCGTCGGAGGCCGAGGCCGAGCTCGCGGTGGCGCGCGCGGCGACGGTCGTCTTGTTCGTCGTGGATCCGTCGGAGTCCTGCGGGTACTCCCTCGCCGAACAGGAGGCCCTGCTCGCCCGTTGGCGCACCGAGCTACCGAACCTGCGGATCATCGAGGTGGAGACGAAGGCGGACCTGGCGAAGCGCGACGTCGGCCGACTGGCGGTCTCCGCCACCACGGGCGAGGGGATCGAGGCGCTCGAACGGGCCATTCACGAGGCGATCGGACAGGTGTGGCCGGGGCTCCGACCCCCGGCGCCCCCGAGCCCGGACGGGGTCCCGATCGAGCCGGACCCGAGCGGCTGATTTGCGGGTCAGGCCGATCGGTCCGGCCCCCTTCGGAGGTATCCGGACCGGGCTTGGGGCCCGGGTCGGACCCCGCTACACCTCGAATCGATGGCCGTTCTCCGGTAGGACCACTTCGACCTCGCCCAGCAGGGCGTCGGCCAGGGTCTCCCGCTGGTCCCCGTGCATGAGCACGACGGTCTTCGCCCGGGTCGCTCGCACGATCCGGATCAGATCGGAGTGGCCGGCATGGGCCGAGAAGTCGAATTTGAGAACCTCGCATTCGGGCCGGATGGTCACGCCGTCGACGGTGATCGTCCCCTGATCCAGGAGCTGGCGGCCGTTCGAGCCGTCGACCTGGAAGCCTGTCAAGAGGATCGAGCTGCGCGGCTCCTTGTAGTGCTCGGCGATATAGGTCAGCACGGGCCCCCCGTCCAGCATCCCGCCGGTCGTGATGATCACCTCGCCCTCCCGGGCGGCATGGCGGCGCTCCTCGGAGCTCGTTACGGTATGGACCGACTCGATGGCGCGCCGGAACCGTCGGGCGTCGACGAGATAGCTCGGGTGGTTGAGGTAGATCGAGTTGACCTTCTTCGCCATACCGTCGAGCCAGATGTCGTGGCCGGTCCCCTGGAGGGCCAAGAGCACCTCCTGGGCCCGCCCGACCGCGAACGCCGGCACGATCGCCTGGCCCCCCCGCGCCACCGTCTCGGCGACCTTGTCCCGGAAGCGCCGCTCGGTCTCCTTTCGGTCCGGATGCTCCCGGCCGGCGTACGTGGACTCCATGATGAGCACGTCGCCCTCGGGGGGCTTGGCGGGAGGCACCAGATGGGTCGCCTGCAGGAGGACATCGCCGGTGAACACGAGGTCCTTCGCCCCTCGGTATCGGAACATCGCGGCGCCGGGGATATGGCCGGCCGGAGCCAGGTCGACCTCGATGCCCCGGTGCCGAACGGTTCCGCCGGGCTCCGCTTCCTGGAACCGGCTGCGCAGCGTCTGGATGTCGTCGGAGGTGTACGGCGGCAGGTAGCCTTCAAGGCGAGCGACCTTCAGGTTGTCCCGGGCGAGGAGGTCGGTGACCGCCGTCGTGACGGCGGTCGCCACGATGTGGGTCCTCGGGAGGCGGCCCACGATCGGGCTCATGCCGGTATGGTCGAGATGGGCGTGGGAGATGAACGCCGCGTCCACGTGCGAGGGGAGCGGTCGGGGGTAGGCCGGCGGATCGCTCGGAGTGATCCCGTAGTCGAACAATAGGGTGCGGCCCTGGTCTCGGACGACCAGTCCGAGCGAGCCGATCTCCGACGCGCCTCCCAGGAATTGAAGTTCCATCT
Source organism: Thermoplasmata archaeon (assembly GCA_035945215.1). Classification (GTDB taxonomy): domain Archaea; phylum Thermoplasmatota; class Thermoplasmata; order Lutacidiplasmatales; family UBA184; genus Lutacidiplasma. The sequence continues at coordinate 28,375 of DASZAJ010000001.1, read as the reverse complement.
CGGGCGCGAGCTGGGTCGCCGATTTAACACCTCGGGCCGCAACGCTTCCTCGACGGGGTCGAAACGCGTAATAGGCCTATTCCGGCTCCGCCGAACGTGATCGGGAGCGATCCCGCCGAACTCGACATCCTCTTTCGACTCGCCTACTCCGTCCACCGCGCGGTCGACCGGGCCCGGCACTCGCCCGGCCGGGCCACGGTCGTCGGGATGGGGGCCTTCGGAAGTCCCACCGAGGAGATCGACCGGGCCGCGGAGGCCCAGGTCCTCTCCTCCCTCGAGGCCGAGGGGGTCGATTGGGACGTCTTGAGCGAAGAGGCGGGGTTGGTACGGCGCGGCGGACGTCGCACGCTCGTGGTGGACCCGGTCGACGGGAGCCACAATGCCCTTCGGGGCCTTCCGTTCGCCACGGTCTCGCTCGCGTTAGGGTCGAAGAACCTCGAGGGCGTCGACATCGGGGTGGTCCATGACCTGTTCCGTGGGCAGACGTACTGGGCCGTGAAGGGCCGCGGCGCGTTCCGGGACGGACACCGGATCCGACCGAGGCGCTGGACCGCGCCGTCGGAGCTATTCCTCCTCAACCTGGGACGCCACGCCACGGCGCGGTCCGTCGCATTGGCCGGCAAAGGCCGCCGGACCCGGTCGCTCGGCTGCGCCTCCTACGAGATGGCCCTGGTGGCTGAGGGCGGCGCCGACGCGTACTTCTTTGAGAACGACACCCCGGGACGCAACCTTCGGGTGACGGACATCGCGGCCGGGTATCGGATCCTCCTCGAGGCGGGGGGGGGGGCCACGGACGCGCTCGAGGGGTCGGTGGCCGGCATCCCGCTCGATCTCGATGAGCGGACCAGCGTGTTCGCTTGGGGGGACCCGAAGTTCGCGGCGGCGGCCCGATCCGAAGGCTACCTATGAGGATCGGGATCGTCGCCAACCCGAACAAACCTCTCGCCGTCACCCTGGCCCGGCGCGCGATCGCGCTCGTCGGAAGCCGGGCGGAGGTGGTGCTCACGCGCGAGACGCGGGAAGCGATCGGCGGATCGGGCCCGGCGATCGCTCTGGAGGAGATCGAGGCCGACGCCCTCATCGTCCTCGGGGGGGACGGCACGATCCTGTACACCCTGCAGCGCACGCGCGTGCCGATCCTCCCCGTGAACGCGGGCACGGTCGGCTTCCTGGCCGAGATCGATGGGGAGAACCCGAAGGCGTTCGAGGGGGCCGTCGATCGGCTGCTCCGCGGGGCGTTCCACATCGAGGACCGCATGAAGCTCGCCGGGTCGATCGCCGGGGTTCCGCTCCCCGATGCGACCAACGAGGTGGTGGTCCATACAAGCCAGGTCGCCAAGATGCGGGAGTTCGAGATCCTGGTCGATCGGCGGCCCGTCGGCCGGCTGCGGGCCGACGGCGTCATCGTCGCGACCGCCACGGGGTCGACGTCCTACGCCCTCGCGGCGCTCGGCCCGATCCTCGATCCATCGGTGGAGGCGATCGTGCTCGCGTCCCTCGCCCCGTTCCAGTCGACGCAGCGGGCCGTGGTGATCGATCCATTGCGGATCGTCGGGATCCGGCTGGTCCGCGAGGCGCGCGACGGGGTGGTGGTCGTCGATGGGCAGTCGGAGCAACCGCTCCGGGGGGGGGAGACGGTGACCGTCTACCGATCCCCGCGACGCAGCTCCTTCATCCGGCTCGGCGGGAGCTTCTTCCGGCGGCTCCAGGGGAAGCAGATCCTCCCCTGGGGCCTGCCCACGCCCGCCGGGGAGGGGCCCGATGCCGATCTTTCGGCCGCGCCGTAAGACCGCGAGCCGCGCGAGGATCGGCGTCACCCCGACCGCGATCACCCGGCGTTGCCTGGATTCGGCCCTGGCGTGCGCCGCGTCGGCGTACCCGAACGAGTTCGGAGGGATCCTCAGGGCCGACACCCCCGGGACGATCTCGGAGCTCCTGTTGCTGCCCGGGACGACGGCCGGGCACCGGCATGCCAATTTTCAGCTCTACATGATGCCCGTCGATCTCGGCACGGCGGGGACGGTCCACTCCCATCCGTCCGGGGCGCTGCACCCGTCCGAGGCGGACGTTCGCCTCTTCCGACACTGGGGGCGCCGCCACCTCATCCTCGGCCACCCGTTCGGCCCGGGGCAGTGGAGGGCGTACGATGGGAACGGCCTCGAAGTCAGCTTGGACGTCGTGGGGGTCGGCGGCGCCGTGGGCCGTCCGGCCGTTCTCCAAGCTCGGCCGGGGAGGGAGGGGTCGACTCGGACCGATCCGGTCCCACCGTCGTCGGACGGCCCGGCGGACCTCGAGTAGCGCGAAGCGACTATTCCCGCATGGGGATCGTGGGGACCGGGATCCTCTCGGGGTGGGCGAGGGGACTTTCCAGGCGGCCCGACGGGACCTTGCGAGGGGGGCTCCACAGGCCGTGGGTCTTGGCGATCACATCGAGGAACGTGATGAACCCCCGGAACGTGGCCCGGTACGCGCCCGGATGGGCCGTCTCCCAGTCGAAGAAATCCCGCAGGAGGCTCTTCGATTGGCGCAGTCCGTGGCTCAGGGCGCGCTTGAACAGCTCCTGCTGGACCTCGGAGAGCCGGTCCCGGCGGAACCAGTCGGTGTTCTTCAGGTGGCCGAGCGGCACGAAGAACATCGGGACAAGGATCGCCTTGAAGTCCCACAGGTTGTCGATGAGCTCGATGGTCTTCAGCACGTCATCCTCGGTCTCCTGGGGGAGGCCCACGATGAACGTGCACGCCGGGAAGACCTTGTTGTCGTTCATCAGGCCGGCCGCCTGAACGACGAGCTCGGGCCACTGGGACGCCTTGAAGGGAGCTACTTTGCCGGGCATCGCCGCGGTGATCATCCGGGGGGACCCCGTCTCGACGCCGACCTCGACGCCCCACCAGGCCTGCTTCTCGTCGATGAGCACCTCGGCGCATTTCCCGAGGAGCTTCGGCTTGGTCATCAGAGAGGCGATCGCGACATGGCTCCATCCGACCTGGTCGTAGTAGCGCTTGGCGAGCTGGAGCAACGGCAGGAGCTTCTCCTCCCGCGGCATCACGTTCGGGCTGCCGTAGAAGTAGACGTCGTCGGAGTGCAGCAGGCCCTTCTTGATGCCGGTCGCGGCGTTGATCTTGAGCTCCTGTTCGACCTTCTCGAGCGGGTACCAACGGGTCGGTCGTGTGGTGACCGAGCAGAATGAACAGCCCCGGCAGCACCCCCGACCGATCTCGATCAAGCCGTTGACGCTCGGGAACTTGATCGAGGAGATCTGCTCCACCTTCGGCGCCTCCTTGGGCGTGAGCACGACGTGGGGGGGCAGGTATTCGTCGTTGAGGGCCTTGCGGACGATGTCCCGGACGAACTGGTCCGATTCGCCTTCCACCACGGTGTCCACACCGCCGATCGAGTCGACGAACTCGCCGACCCAGGGGAGCTTTTGCCGGGTGGCCGGAGCGAGCTGCCAGGCGCAGGGGCCGCCCGCGATCAGCTTCATCCCCTGGCGGCGCGCCTCGAGGACGTGCGGCTGCCGCAGCATCCGCTTGAAATTGACACTGTTGAGCGGCTCCTTGTGCATGACCCCCCCGAACGTCGACGACGGGGGATTGAGGCCAAAGTAGTCATGCCCGGAAACGAGCAGGACCTTGGCCGGCCCGGGCATGTACCGGTCGAGGAAGCTCGGATGGACGATCCGGGCATCGAACCCAGCGTCCATCAGCGAAGCCTCGATCTTGCGCATCCCGTAGGGCGCCTCCCGGGGGAATCCGTTCGCATCGGTCTCCATCACCGGATAGAACAGCTTCTGGTAGACGCGTTCCGGGAAGATGTACGCCGGGGTGGTGGTCCCGAATCCGAGGAACTCCTTCCCGTGGTGGTTGCTCATCATCGTCCAATCGCACGTGATGACGACTTCCGGCATGGCAGCCCCCTATCGGAGAATCGAACGAGGGTTCGGCATATAGCGGTTCTGGCGAGACGGCGCCTCCGGCTGGGCCGGCGGGGGGGAAGCTAGGAGCGGATTCGTCATCCGAAGTCCGATTCGTCGTCGTCCCGGGAGAGACCGCTCTCCGACGGTTCCGACGATTCCTCCGGGGCCTCTTCGCCGCCCTCGCCTTCCCGGAACGCGGGGTCCCGCTGCAACAGATGGATGCGCACGCAATCCCGGTGGGCCGGGTTGCCGTTCCAGGCGCTCGACTCGTCCGGTTGGGTGAGCGGTTCCTTGCAAAGGCAGCAGATCTCGGGGGGAGGGATGATCCAAGCGATGCGCCGCGGAGGGGCCGTCACAGGATGCTCTCATACTACGTACTTCCGTTCTCTCTTTGTAGGTTTCGATTCGGCCGTCCCGTCAGCCGGATCGGGACTCCTCCTGGGGGCGCGGAGGGTCGGTGCCCGGTCGACCGCCGGAATCGGGCCCGGCGCCGTTGGTTTCATCGATTGCTCTCGACGCAATCGAGAAGAGCCCTAGCGGGTTCGGGGCGGGAGCGATGGATAGCCTCTCGGAGATCCGTAAGCGCCGAACGACCCTGGGCATTCCTCTCAACGAGCTCGCTCGCGCCGTCGGTCGCAGCGACTCGACGATATCGCGGATCGAGCGCGGCCAGATCCGCCCATCCTACGAGCTCGTCCAGCGGATCGTTTCGTATCTCGAAGATCGCGAGGGGGTCGAAGCCCCCGGGTTGCGGGCCGGCGACCTGATGAACCGCAATCTCGTGTTCGCTGAAGGCGCCTGGACGCTCGCGGCGACGGCCCAGGCGATGGAACGCGGGGCCTTTTCGCAGGTCCCGGTTTTGGAGAGCGGCCGTATTACCGGGTCGATCTCCGAGTCGACGCTGCTGCGCGCCCTGGCGCGGCCGGACGGGCGGAGGATCCGCGTGCGCGAGGTGCAAGAGGATGCCTATCCTCAGGTCGACATCGGCTTTCCGGCCGATCTGCTCGCCGGCCTGCTGACGCGCTATCCGGCCGTGCTCGTCCTGCAACGCGGAGAGGTCCGTGGGATCCTGACCAAGACCGATCTCATTCGGGGGCTGCGCGGGACCGCCTTGCGGCGGGTCGCCGGGGCGCCAGCTCCCAAGGATGGTTGACGGCGCGCAGGATCGCGCCCACCACCAGCCGCTGCACGAGGTGGCCGATCTCATCCGCGGTCGCCCCCGGATATCGTTCGCGACGGTGCGGGGGAGCCGCTTGGGTGGTCGACACAAAGACGACGTCGCCGTCCGTCGCGGTGTGCGCCGGATCCACGGCGCTGGCGATGCCATCGTGGGCGTACACGGCGACGCGCTGGAGCGCCGCGCGGGGCATCGACAGCTCGATGACGACCGTAACGAGGGTCGTCCCCCGAGGCGGCGCGGTTCTCGGGCCCCTCGACGACCGACCCGCCAAGGGGACCACGCGCCCATCGATCCCGCGCGGGCCCGCGACGTACTCCCCGGAGCCTGGATCCCGGATCGCCCCGACGGAGTTGACCGTTGCGAGGACCCCGATCCGTCCGAGCGCCCTTGATTCGGTGGCCGCCGATCCGGTTCCGCCCCGGGCGCTTCGATCTCGTCCGAGGTACTTGCCGACGGTGGCCCCGGCCCCCGCGCCCGCCGCGCCGAAACGGATCGCGGAGCGGTCGGCCGTGCTCGAGGCCCGGTAACCGAGGCGCGCGTAGTCCGGCAACGCGGTCTCCCGGGCCGGCAGGTCGAAGAGGATCGCCCCGGAGATAGGGACCACCCGATTCGGGTTCCCAAAGACGCGGGTGCCGCCCCCCGATTCCAGGATGGCGGTCCGGACCCCCGCGGCGGCGTCGAGCCCGTAGAGGCTGCCGCCGGCGTGGAACAGGGCGATTCGGAATCCGAAGGTCGCCTCGAGGGAGAGCGACGCGGTGTCGAAGGTGCCCGAGGCCCCTCCGCGCACGTCGACTACAGTGGGACAGGGCGCCTCGAACCGGACGACGGTGACGCCGCTGCGGCCGCGATCGGCTTCCGCCTGGCCCACGGTGACCCCGCGCACGAACGTCAGGGTCGGCGCCGACGTCGTCACGGATTGGGAACCCCGGCGCACGGGTAAGAAGCTACGCCTGCGGCCCGGCCCCGAGGCAAGGTTAAGGGGCGCAAACGTTCGGAATCTGGGATGCCGGCCGCCTCGCGTTCGGGGAAGGACGGTCGGACGCCCAAAGGGTTGCGGATCCGCCGCGAGGTCCCCGCTGGCCGCCACCCGATGCTCGCAGTGTTCCCCGGGCTCGACAAGCTCGAGGCGGCCGTTCGGCTCGAGCCGGACCCGATCGTGCGCAAGCGGCTGTTCGAGGAGACCTGCCTCGAGATCGTTTCGGAGGACGTCTGGATGTACGTCGCCCCGCACCGCCTGCCCAAGGGAATGCGGCGCCGCTGGAAACCGCACCTGTCGCCGGGGTCCGACTGCATCGTCGTGGGGGCCGCGCACCTGAAGGAGAGCCCCGAGCTGATCCTGTACCTCGACATCTTCCACGAACTCTGCCACATCCGGCAGCGCCAGGCGGGCCAGGAGCTGTTCGACCGCTCGGAAAGTTATGTACATCGGCCGACGGAGATCGAGGCGTACCGGTTCGCGGTCGACGAGGCCCGCCGGCTCGGCGTGACCGACGAGGTCCTACGAGACTACCTGCGCGTCGAATGGGTGACCGAGGCGGAACTCCTCGAGCTGTTCGACGCCGTGGGCGTCGCGCCCCCGGCCCCTTGAGAGGATTCTTCGCCCCGCGCCTTCGGTCCGGACCGAGGATTTATCGGCAACCGCCCTCGTGAGAAGCCTCCGCGGGACCGGGGGACGGGGCGTTGGACATCAAGGCGTCCGTTCCGATACGGCCTTCGACGAGCGATCTCTGGTTCTTCGCCTACCTACCCCTCGCGATCTCCGACGGGATCGCCACCCCGCTCATCCCCCTCCTCGCCCTTCAGGAGTTCGGCGCGTCGGCGTTCGTGGTCACTATCATCGTCGCCGCGAGCGCGATGAGCCAGGTACCGTTCACGATCCTCTGGGGGAACCTTTCCGACCGCGTCGCGCATCGGAAATATTTCCTCGTCGGCTCCTTCCTCGCCACCGGCGCCTCGATCGTCCTGATCGCGGTCGCCGCCTCGTTGACGAGCTACTTCTGGCTCAACGTCGTGGAGGGATTGGCTTCGGCCGCGAGCGCCCCGATCGGGACGATGCTGCTGCTCGAGACCCGGCAGAAGCGCTGGTGGCCGCAGGACATCGGACTGTTCGGCCTGATCTCCGGCGTGGGCAGCACGGTCGGCCTCGCGCTGGGGATCGTCTGGCTGTTCGTCGTCGGACTCAACCAACCGGTCGTCCAGACGATGCGGGGCCTCCTGATCCTCTCCGGCGTGCTGGCGCTGCTGGCCGCGGCGATCGCCTGGGTGTGGATCGAAGAGCCCGCCGTCCGCCTGGAGCGTCGGAGCCTCGGGGACCTGCTCAACCTGCACCGCGGGGTCATCGAAAGGGTCCGCCACTTCCGAAACCGCGTCCTGAACATCGTCGACCTCACGCGGGGCGGTCCGGAGGAGCTGCCCCGCCGGGAGATCCTGTTCCTCGCGGCCCTCGGGGTGATGTGCGTGGGATTCGACATGTTCTACGGGCCGTTCCCGGTCTTCCTTTGGAGCACCGCCCGATTCTCCGATGCCGGGGTCTTCATCGCCTACCTCGCGGCGAGCGCGGCCTCGTCGGCGCTCTTCTACCACTCCGGGCTCGCCGTCGAGATCCACTCTCCAAAGAACGTCTTCCTCGAGTCCCTGGGGGCGCGGGTCCTGCTCGTCCTGCTCTTCCTGTGGGGTCCGGCCTATGTGCTGTTCGGGCTCGGATCGCCGGCGCTGCTCGCCTGGGTGAGCCTGCTCAACGCGCTGATGGGCGTCAGCTGGGCGTTCGTCAGCACGGCGAGCACGCTGTTCCTCGTTCGCCTTGTGGGTCGAACGAGCCGCGGGCGGGCCCTCGGGCTCTACAATGCCGTCGGGGGGGCCGGGGGACTGCTCGGGACCCTGCTCGGCGGCTGGATGTTCGTCACGTTCGGGGTCCAGTTCGCGTACGGGATCGCGGCGCTCACGATCGCCTTCGGAGGCGCCCTTTTGATCCCGATCCCCTTCCACATGTTCCTCGTCCCCCACACCGCTCGTTTCCGGGGCTCGAACCGCCCGCCCCAACGCGTCCCGGTCGTTTTTGACACCCTGCCGAGACTGCCCCCCTGAGCGACCTCGGCTGGGGAACCTCCAAAATCCGGAAAAGCGAATATACGCAACCACGCTGGCCGCCGCCATGTCCCCTGACGGTCCGCCCGCGGCCATCGGGGGCCCACCGCCCGCCGGAGACCGCCCGATCGGGACCCCATCGACCGGCCCTGGATTCTCGGATACCCCGCCCGCCTCGCGCGCTCGCCCGGCCACCGCCTGGAGATTCTGGGTCGTCATCGTCGTCACGATCGCGCTCGTGGGCGGCCTGGTCGCCTACTCGACGCTCGGCTCCTCCGGGTCCAAGACGACGGTGCTGGAGAAGAACGGATCCGGCGTCGACATCCCGGCCGGCGCGTACCTGTCGATCTCCGTGTCGGTATCGAAAAGCAGCACCCTCTCCGGCACGCTGCACTCGTCCGACGGGGTGCTCGTCTTCGTGATGGGGCCCTCAGTATACTCCGAGTTCAAGCTCGATGCGAAGACGAGCGGAGCGATCTGGTCCTCGGGGGTCCTGCACGACGGCTCGTTCGACGTGTCGCTGGCCCCGGGATCGTGGGATATCGTGTTCGAAAGCCCGGAACCGAGCCTCCCGACCGAGTTCGTCATGACGTCGGACCTGGCCGTGACCGGACCCCGCTAGCGCCACCAATTGAGCCGAAAGCCCCCGGGGACGACCTTCTATACGGGCCGGCGGGTACGCGCCGACATGGTCGTCGACTTCGTTCTGAAGGCGAGTCCCCGATATCGCGTCGCGTGCCTGAGCCGCCAAGGGCCGTGGAAACCGGACAATCTCCGGGCGGAGTTCCGTCAGCTGGTGGCCTGGGCGGCCAAGGGGCGGATCCGGACCGGCCACTGGATCTTCGTATCGGGCCCGAGCGATCGGTGGACCGCCTGCCTCGAGGTCTTCGGGACCGCGCCCCGCCATGGCGGGATCCGGATGCGAACGCTTCCCAAGGCGACGGTCGCCTCCGTCACCTTCGACCCCGAGGCGATCTCCGCTCGCGTCATCTACCACGGCCTGCGCGACTGGCTCCACTGGCGCAAGGTCGAGAAGAAGATCCGCTCGGTGGCCTCGAGCCGAGAGGTGTACACCGGGGATCCTTGGAAGGATCCGAAAGCCTGGGCCCACTGCGAAGTGCAGTTCGTCGTACGAAAGTAATCGGACGGCCTCGGGAGGGCCGACCGATCCCTGCGACAGGATTCGCACTCGGCCGGGGGTCGAACGGCCCTGATAGGGCCGGTCCGCGCCCCGCGTCGATCCGGTCTACGGCCCAGGGGGCGGGGGGCCCTTCTTGCGGTCCATTCGAGCGAGTTCGACCTGAAGTCGGTCGATGTCGGCGAGCATACCGCCGGATCCGGCCGCCACCCGGCCATTTACCGGCGGACGGGCGAGGGATCGAGGGTCGGAGCTACCGCCGGAACTGGGCGGCGCGGTGCGGGCCGCCATGGGGCGGTAGGAGGGACTGGCGTCGCGTCGGGGGGTCGGCCGTGGGTCGGGTCCCGCGGGGCGATCGATCGTCCGACGCGGCAGGGTTGTTTGCGACGGACTCCGGGCCGGTGGGCCGGCAGGCTTTTTCGGGGACGGGACGGGCACCGCGGCGGGGCTATCTTGGCGATGGACCCAAAGCCAGATCCCCCCGCCGAGGAGGAGCGATCCGGCGAGCCCTACGGAAGGCCATAATGCGACGGAGCTCCCCGGGACTGTGGAAGCGAGGGCGTCGGTGAGGGGGGTGAGACCGAGAAGCCAGGTTCCTCCGATCAGCAGGAGGGTCTCGGCGACCGGAGCCCGCGGGCTCGGCGGTCCCGGCGTCCGACGACCCCACAGGCGGGTCCCGAGGCCCGGACGGCCGACCGGGCGTGGGCCCGTGGGTGGGTTCCTCCCGCTTTGCTGGGTCCGTCGCGCCGGTCCGCTCGAGCGAGCTCCGGGAAGGTTCGGTCGCGGCGCGACGTTGGACCGTTCGACCACCCGGCGTTCACGCCCCTCGGGATAGATACCGCCGGCGGTTCATCCGGTTACGCTCGTGGACGCTCGGCCGCGCGGGTCGGCCGGTCACGCCCCGCCGAAGGGCCACCAAGGTCGATAGGGAGCGCTGGGAGCTTTTTCCGGGCCGAAGGGCCGCTTCGGGACCAGCGACGTCCCGATCAGCCCGGCGAGGACGGCCTTGGCGAGGTCGACAGGGATGAACAGCAGCACCCCCTCCTCCAGCACGACCGCAAACGGCCATCGGAAGGCGAGCCACAGGCCGATCGCGCCGAGCGCATAGATGATCGCGACCCCGACCCCCATCATGCCGATCTGCGGCAACGGACCCCGGGCCTGGACGTATCGATCCGACAGGAATCCGACGAGGAAGGCGGCGACGGGAAACGCGACGATGTACCCGCCGAGGCCCCCGGTCAATTGGGCGATACCACTGAAGGATCCGCCGGACAGACCGCCCGTGCTGAACGCCCCGTGGGTCGCGGCCGGCGCGTACCACGGGATCAGCAAAGCCCCGAGGACCACGTAGAGCCCCTGGGAGATCGTCCCCCATCGGTATCCGAGGACCGAGCCACTGACGAGAGCGGCCAGCACCTGGAGGGTGATCGGGACCGGGCTGAAGGGGGTCCGGATCGCCACCTGAGCCGAAAGGCCCGTCAGCGCGGCGAACCCCAACGCCATCGCGATCCCGACGAAGGCGTCCTGGTACCGGTGACGGTACAGGCGTTCCCGCGCGAACTGGATCCGCCGAAGCAGCGGTGCCGAAGCGCTCGGAAACTCGAGGGAATCCACGGACGACCCTCAAACCTCAGAAGATAAACGGATTCCGTCCGTTCGGAGTCCCGCGACCCGGGCCCACGAACTTGACCGACCAGACGCCCTCGAAACCGATCGTCGCCCCGGGGGGCCCGATCGATCTATCATTGCTCGTCGGGGCGTCGTTCCGGTGCCGGCCACAGTGTGGTTTGTGCTGCTACACTACCCCCGCCGTAAGCGGACCGGAGGCGGCCCAGCTGATCCATCTCGATCCGGCGACACCGCTGCTCGAGGGGGACGGGGGTTGGGGGTTCGTCGCCAGCCAAGGGGATGGCGGGGCCTGCCACTTTCTGGCCCGGACGCGCTGTGGCGCCTACGGGGTCCGCCCGTTCACCTGCCGGGAGTTCCCGATCTCAGTCCACCTAGGCCTGCGAGCCCAGGCGACGGTGGTCCTTTCGTGCCCGGGGGTGGAGTTCCCCGGCTGGTCAGCCGGCCCGGGCGATCCCGAGGGTTCGGAGACCCCGCAGGGGCTCGAGGAGGAACTCGCGGCGGTCGATCGGGAATTTCGTCAGGCGCCCGCCGCGATGCGGCTGAAAGAGAACGCCCGACGTTGGGCGGCGTTCCGTCGCCGGCAAGACCGGGCCGACGCCTGGCAAGAGCCGGACGAGATCCGCCGATCGCTGGGGCCGCGGATGCGTTCCCTGGTACGAGACGCTTTCCCGCCCCCGGCGCCCCCGTCGCGCTCGGAGGGGATCGAATCCCTGCCGATCGTCTTCGAACCGGGGGTCGGGCGCCTCGGCATCGCCGAACATCGGGGCGGTTGGGAGCTGCTCTCGCTCGAAGAGGGCGGAAGTCCCCCTGGCTCCCTGGGAATCTGGCCCCCGGCCGATGAACCCCCCCAGATGACACCGGAAGGGGAACGCGCGCTCGATCGCTATCTCGACTATCTGCTGCGACGAGAGTTCACCTACTGGGCCGCGGCCGCGCAGATCCCCCGGGCCGACGCGCGTTCGCTCCTCGATGAGGTACGATCGGACATCGGACGGTTCGGGGCGATGGTCCTGGCCCGGGCCGAATTGATCGATCGGTTCCGCCACGGGGAGTCGTCGACGCTCGACGGCCCCCTCGTCTGGGCGGGAGTGCGGGCGACCGATGGAGAATTCCTCGATCGGCCGACCCTAGGCTGGGTGCTCTGATCCGGATCCGAGGGAAACCCCCGGACGCCCGGCGTCATATCCTAGCCGCTGATGGGGGCCGCGCCCTGGAACCTCCTCCCCTCCGATCCGTATGAACGAGCAAGAGCGAACGAAGCCGGGTGCGGGCACCGAGGAGGGCAGCTTCGAGGATCTTCCCCTCCACCCAAAGATCCGGCAAGGGATCCGGGAGCTCGGCTACCGCTCTCCGACCCCGATCCAGCGCCACACGATCCCGGACGCCGTCGGCGGACGGGACCTGATCGGAACCGCGCAAACCGGCACCGGCAAGACGGCGGCGTTCCTGCTCCCGATCCTCGAGCGGCTCTTGGACCAACCCACCGGCCGCATCCTCGCCCTTGCCCTCACGCCGACCCGGGAACTGGCGATCCAGGCCGAGGAGTTCCTGAGCAAGCTCGGCCGACATACGCGGCTACGCGGCGCCGCAGTCTACGGCGGCGTCGGGATGGGCGACCAGGAGCGCGCGCTGCGCGGCGGGGCCGAGATCATCGTGGCGACCCCGGGCCGACTGCTCGACCACATGTCGCGCGGGTACGTGCGATTCCAGGACGTCCGGATCGTCGTGCTCGACGAGGCCGATCGCATGCTGGATATGGGTTTCCTGCCGGACGTTCGGCGCATCCTGGCCGAACTCCCCCGGCGCCGCCAGACCATGCTATTCTCCGCGACGATGCCCCCCGAGGTGGTCCGCCTCGCGCGGGATTTCCTCGTCGATCCGAAGACGATTCAGGTCGGTCCCGCTACGGCGGCGGCGGTTGGCGTGAGCCATCTCGCCCTCCCGGTCCCGGCCCATCTGAAGACCGAGTTGCTCGTCGAGCTGCTCAAGGACGAGACGATGTCGAGCGTCCTCGTCTTCGTGCGGACGAAGCACCGCGCCGACCGGGTCGCCCGCCAACTCGAAGGATCCGGCCTGCCGGCCTCCGTGATCCACGGGGACCGCAGCCAGGGGCAGCGCGTCCGAGCCCTCGAGGGGTTCCGGGAAGGTCGGCATCGTATCCTCGTAGCGACGGACATCGCCGCCCGCGGCATCGACGTGGAGGGGGTGAGCCACGTGGTCAACTACGATGTGCCCCATGAGCCGGAGATCTACATCCACCGGGTCGGACGCACCGCCCGCGCCAAGCGTTTGGGGGACGCGTTCACCCTCGTCGCATCCGAGGAAGAGGAGGATTTCCTTCGGATCGAGCAGCTCATCGGCTTCACGATCCGGCGGGCGACGATCCCCGGGTTCCACTACCAGCGGGCCGCGCCGCCACGGACCGAGGGGTTCCGGGGCCCGCGGGAGCGGGGCCGGGGCCCGATGCGAGGACGGGGCGGCGGCCGAACCGGTCCGCCGCGGGACCGGGGCGGCCGTCGGCCGTTCAATCCCCGTCGCCGTTCCGATCCGTCGCCAAGTCGGGAACGCCGGCCGACCTGGTGAGAGTCGGGGACGGGTCCGGCCTCGGGAACTTCACCCCCAGCCGTTCCGAGAGCTCCTGGGCGAGGAACTCTACCACCGATTCCGCCCCGTCGCCCGAACGAGCGGGGGGTGGATCGGTCCAATCCACGGGCGGCGATTCTCCGGTGACCGACGCGAACTCCTGCCGCCACCGTTCGGGCAGCGGCCCCGCCGGGGGGGAGCGATCGGCGAGACGGAGGCCCGCCATCGCGAGGACGCGGCTCACGTTTCCCGGGGTGTAGCCGCCGCCCCCGGTCACGAGGATCCGCCCCTGACACAGCTCGTCGGCGAGCGCGAGGAGCTCGTTGAGCACGCTGAGGTACCCCGCTCCGGAGTACCGCAGGCCCGCCAGCCGATCCCCGGCATGGCCGTCGACGCCGTGCTGGAGGATGATGATCTCCGGTCGGAAGGCCCGGAGCATCGTGGGCACGACGCGGCGGAACGACCCTATGAGCACCCCGTCGCCCGAGCCGGGCGGCAAGGGCAGGTTCACCTTCGCCCCGGCGCCGTCCCCTGCCCCGATCTCGTCGGTCCGACCGGTCCCCGGGAAGAGCGTCCGGCCGTCCTGGTGGAAATCGATGTCGAGGACGCGTCCGCTCTCGTAGAACCCGTACATCACTCCGTCGCCGTGGTGCGCGTCGATGTCGAGGTACGCTGCTCGGGCGAACGGCTTGCCGGGGCCGACCGCGCTCGCGATCGCGACGGCGATATCGTTGAAGATGCAGAACCCGCTCGCCGCATCGGGGTGCGCGTGGTGCAGGCCCCCCGACGGATGGAACGCGCGCACCGCGTCTCGCCGGACCAGGGCCTCCATCGCCCGGAGCGCACCGCCGACGATTCGCGCCGACGCCCCGAAGCATCCGGGGAACACCGGCGTGTCCCCGGAATCGAACGGCGGGGCCCTCGATTTCTCGGAGCGTTCGGCGACAAGGTCGAGATAGCTCGGATGGTGGAATCTTTCCAAGGCCTCGAGGGGCGCGGGATCTACCGCTTCGACGCAGCGCGCAGGGCGGGGGCTTCGGAATCCCCCGGCCGAATCCAGGAGTCGAACGGCGAGCTCACGGGTCTTTTGCTGGAACGGGTGGTCGGGGCCGAAGTCGTATTCCCGGAACCTGGGGTCCCAGATGACCAGTGCCGTGCCGGGTGGGTCCATCGGCGGGGGTACCGGTCGGGGAGATTAGGTTCGTCGGACGGTGAGGGGGATCCAGCGGATCGGGTGGGCTCGCCCGCCGGACCGTCCCTCACCGCTTATTAGGGGGGGTCGGTCCGAGGACTCGGAGTTCCATGTCGATCGAGGATGAGGTTTCGGGCCATGCCGTCAAGGTCTACAAGGCGATGAAGGATCTCGGATACCTGACCGAAGAGAAGATGGGTACGGCCGAGCGGATCACGCAGACCTCGAAATTGCCGAAGACGATGGTGATGAACGCGCTGCAAGAACTCCAGACCAAGGGCTTCGCCCGCCGAAAGGTGCGCGAGAAAGCGGCGGGGTATTACCTGACCAAATAGCCGCGCTAGAACGGCGCGGCCGGGGCCCGCGGGCGGCGCACGAGCGGCTCGAGCAATCGGCTCGTCGATCGGAGGGTGACCTCGGTGACCGCGCTCACGCGGGCGACCTGGGCCCGGGACCGCCGTTCGCCGGCCCGTTCCGAGGCGAGATAGATGAGCGCCGCGACCAGCCCGTGCGCGGAGATCCCCGAAACCTCCGGGCTCTGGTCGACCTCTTCGAGCATCGCCTCAACCGTGGATCGGACCGATTGGGAAAGCGCCAGCTCTTCGGCATATCGGGTGAGGAACGCCTTGGCCCCGATCGTCGGGACCCCGATCTCGATCGTGCGCCGCAGCAGCTTGAAAACGCGACCGACCTCCGATCGGCTCGCCCCGGCCCCCCGCGCCACTTCACCGAGGGTGCGCGGGATGGAGTAGCGCCGGCAGGCGGCGTACAACGTCGCTCCTACGCTCGACGGCAGATTGCGCCCCCGGAATACCCCGCGCGCCTTGCATTCGCGGTACATTCGCTCCGCTTCCTGGAGCACGACCGCAGGCAGTTCCATGCGCTGGCCGACGAGATCGATCTCGGCGCGCGCCTGGGATCGGTCCAGGACGCCGTCGACGGCGCGGGCCGTCTGTCGGTACATCACCCGCTTCAGGTGCTGGAAGGTGTACCGTGTCCTCCAATCCAGCGGACGGCCCTGGCCGTCCCGGGAGCCCGACAAGGTCGACCCCAGGGTCCGACGGCGGTTGACCGAGGCCGCGAACGGCCCGATCCCCCGGCCGCTGCCCTCCTCGACCGATCCCGACGGGATCGGAGGGGGGGTCGCGACGAGTTCCGAGCCTTCGAAGACGAGCCCGCACTCCGAGCACGTCTCCTCGCACCGGATCGGATCGATGATCCGATGCCCTCCGCAATTCGGGCAGGCCGCGCTCTCGCTCCCGTCGGGAGCTGTGACCCGGCCTGCCGAGGCCCTTACTGGCCCTGACAAGGTATGTCAATGATGGACGCCTAGGCCATTAGCCTTGCTCCAAGAAACTGGGGGCTTCCCCTGGGCCGTCGGGGGAGGGATAGCGCCCGCTCCGAAACCCTCCGAACGGCGCCTTGCTGAGGTCCTCGGGGTCGTCTCCATAGGTATAATCGGGCTGCCGTCGTCGGGGGGAACGTGCGTCCGTGGCTAGTCCTGATCGGGGTAGCCTTCCTGGTGGTCGCCGGCATGTCCACCACCTCCCTGTGGCTCTGGCCGAGCACCGGCTCGACCCGAAGCATCGCGACGGAGGTCCCCCCGACCCCGAGCGCTTTGAACCAGACGCGGTCGGCCCTGCTGACGGGCGTGAACAGCTCCGACGGTTCGTTCTCCCTCGATTGGCAGTCCAGCGGAACGTTCGATGTCGAGCTGTACCAAGCTCCCGGCTGCGGTACCGCGACCGTCGCCTGCGCGCAAGGCCCGGCGATCGCGCACTGGCCAGCGAATCAGACCGGGCGCTATCAGTCGCGAGGGGCGCTATCGTATCCGTACCTCCTCGTCTGGACGGCGCGTATCGGGCCGACCGATACTTTCCAGGCCGTCGCGGAGTCCCTCTCCCAGGCGCCGCCCCCCGAGCCGGTCTGGGGCGAGCTGGCGACCTATGGATCGCTCGCGGCCCTCGGCGCGGTAGGGGCGATCGCCCTTTTCCTCGGGGTCTTCCTTAGCGGGGGAATCTACCGGCGGGGCCCTCGAGACCCCCGAGGCGGCGACGAAGGAGCGCGCGGGGAGGGCGCCGACCGCCTTTCGGCTACTGCCCCCAGAAGGGGTTCTCTTGCCGACGCAGACGCGCCACCTCCTCCAAGACCCCCTTCTCCCGATCGGTGAGCGGGACCGACTTCAGCAGGCGGGCGGCGCCCTCGGGGATCTCGACGAACAGCTGATCGCCCTCGTGCAGGTTGCGGCCGAGCACCGCCCCATCGATCGACGCCGCGAGCTCCTCCGATTCACCGGCCTCGGCGACCGAGACCTGGTCCTTCTGCAGCGCCTTGAGCAGCCCCACGCTGACCCCGTCGAGGCGCATCAGACGGACTCCGGGGCGGACGGTGCCGGCGAGGACCCGTATCCCGACGATCGCCGGCCGGGACGATCGGAAGACGAACCCCCGGAGAACCTCGAACTTCGCCGGGTGGACCAGATGCAGGCGTCGTTCGGCGGAGAGCTCCCGGACGCGCGCCTCCCGCCAGGCCACGTACTCCTCGAGGACGCGGTACATCACCTCCCCGCGGAAGATCCGGACCGCCGCCCCCTCGCCGCCCTCGGGGAGCGCCTCGGGGAGCACGGGGACGTTGAACGCGAGGACCGCGCGGTGGGTGGGGTCCTTCACCGCGGCGACCTTCATGATCGTGGGACGGCCGACCGGTCCGACGCCGGCCTCGTGGATCGGGATCGACGCCTGGCGGCATTCGAAGGCGAGCGCCTCGAGGCCGCCCAGGGTGTCCGCCGCGATCCCGATCCCGGTCTCGGCGAGGTCGGCGACCGGATGGCTTTCCTGGGTGAGGTCGGTCTCCGCGGCGAGCCGTTCGGCCGCGTTCCGGACGACCTTGAGCAGACCCCCCGGCAGCGCGTCCTCGACCCCGGGCGCGGAAAGATAGACCCCGGCGGCCGCCTCGACGCTCGGGACCGGCTCGAGGATCGTCCGCTTCCCCGGCCGGCCCCGGCCGCCGACGGACGGACGGTAGATCGCGCGCACCCGGGTCGAGAACGGAGCGTTGCGCCCCGTAACCACGATCTCATCGCCTTCCGACAGGGTCCCTCGGTAGACGATCACCGACCCGACCGGACCGATCCCTTTCTGATCGCTCCTCTCGAGGATCGTCGCCTCGCCGGACCGGTCGACGAGCTCGAGTTCGGCCTTGAGGAAGCGCTGCGAGAGGCCGACGAGGAGCGCGATGAGCTCCGCGATGCCGACCCCACTGCGCGCCGATACCGGTGCGACCCCGATGTTGCGGGTGAAATCGCTCACTCGATCGTAGCGCTCCACCGAGAATCCCAGCCGATCCATCTCCTCGGCGAACGCGTACAGTCGCGCGTCGAGGGTCCGCTCGTACTCCGCGCCGCACCGGGCGAACTGTTGGGCGAGCGAGACCGCGGCGGTCGGCTTTCTCCATCCGCTCAGCAGGTCGATCTTGGTCAGCGCGACGGCGAAGGGGGTCTTTTCATGGCGCAGGATCTGGATCGACTCCCGGGTCTGCGGCATCGCCCCCTCGCGAGCGTCCACGACGAGGATGGCGAGGTCGGCGAGCGCGCCCCCCCGCCGGCGCATCGTCTCGAACGACCGGTGCCCCGGGGTATCGATGAACAGCAGGCCGGGCACCTCGAACCGTTGGGCGTCGAGGATTCCCTGGCACAGCGCGAGCACGCTCTCCTTCGGGACCTCGATCGCGCCGATGTGCTGGGTGATCCCACCCGCCTCGCGCGCGGCGCGGGTGGAGCCGGAGATCCGGTCGAGGAGCGTCGTCTTCCCGTGGTCGACGTGGCCGAGCAGGGAGACGATCGGCTGGCGCAATCCGGGCACGAGGGCGAAACGGCGCCGCGGCGCTCTTTACCGTTTCGAGGCGTCGCCGTCGTCGGGGTCTCGGAACCCTGAGAGCGGTCCGGCGACCAGGGGGACGAGCAACTCCCGTGGGTCGAGCCCGCCATGGGCGCCGTACAGGAACCGCTTCGGGCTCGCCATCCCGGGGAGTCGATAGCTCAACGACCACGGACTCGGCACAAGCACCAGAAGATCGCCAAGCCGTTCGTGGATCTCGGGGTGGAACGGCGCCGGCCCGAACAGGCCGGCGGCGACCGCCTCGGGCATCGGCATGACGCGAGAGCCTTGGGGGAGTTGCTCGGATAGCGCCGCTCGGAGGGGCTCGATCCGACCGGGGCGGGCGGAAAAGAATCCGGCCCGGCGATCACCCGCCAGGGGCCGTGCGAGCTCGGCGGTGATCTCGGGCAACGCATCGATCTCGATCCGCCGGGTCGGGTCCGCCGGCACCTGGCCATGATCGCCGGTCAACAGTAGGGTCGTTCGGCTCGCGAGACCGCGCGGCAGTCGGCCGGCCACGTGCTCGATGAGTTGGATGGTGCGTTCCAGCTCGAGTTCGACGAGCAGCGGATCGGTCCCCTTCAGGTGCTGGATCGTGTCGAGCTCGTCCCAATAGACCGTGACCAGGGGGGGCGGCTCTCGCTCGAGGAGCATCGTCAACTCGTGCGCGAGGTCCGTCGCGGTGGCGTAGCCGACGAAGCGCGCCCCATCGTACAACAATCGGGAGAATCCGGTCCCTTGGAATCGATCCCGCGTCAGCGCGGCCGATCGGACCCCCCGTCGGTAGATCGTCGGCGCGCCGGACAGATGCTCCGGCTTCCAATCCGGCCCCACCAGAAGGTCGCGTTCTTCCACGCCGGTGGGGCTGAATTTCAGCATGTCGGCCACCATGCCGAACCGCGGCAGGTACTGCCGGTAGCCGAGAAGCCCATGCCGTCCGGGGGGCACGGCGGTCGAGAGGCTGACGAGGGCGGCGGTGGTAGTGGTCGGAAAGACCGTGGTGATCGGCGCGCTCGCCCGAAGCCAACGTTCCCCCCGGTGCAAACGGCGGGATTGGGCCCAGCGAAGGAAATCGAACCAGCCGAGTCCGTCGACGAGGAAGGCGACGATCGGGCCTTCATGGACCCCACCCCCGAACGGGTCGAGTTCAGGGGGCAGGCATGGGGCGATCGGAGGCCCGGTCTCGGCTCGCACGTCGCAAGCCCTCAGTAGGCTCGAGGCGACGTTGACGATCGACCGCCCGCCGTAATCCGGGATCGGGAGTCCCGTGGGGCCCGCGATGGCCTCAAGGAGGGACCTCGCCCGGGGGTCTTCGCTCGACCCGGCCGCGGGCGACGGATCGCGTTTCACGGGTTCAGCCCGATCAGTACGCTCAGGGCGAGGATGGCCAGCACGAACGCCGTGATGAGGGAGAACGACCGGTCCTTCGACCGGACAAAATGCCCGAACGAAACAACGACCCGGGCGATCGGCGTGACGACCAGCGTCAACAGCCCGAGCAGAACGACGGCCTCTCCGCGACCGTGCGCGAGATCGTTTGGGAGGGTGGCCAGGGAGACTTGGGTAGGGGGGGCGAGCACCCCCGCCGTCCCTTGCGAAAGGGCGATCGCCATGCCGAGGAGCAGAAGACCGGTGGAGAGGAGGATCCCTATCCGGAGGGTGTGGCGCACGGCCTCCGATAGCGTTCCGTCCTCCGGCTCCATCAGCCGACGACCCCCACACCTCGCAGGAAGAGGAGGAAGGCGGCCAGCAGGAGGACTCCGACGAACAGGAACCGCAGCCGCAAGCGCGGCCACGTTCCGCCGAAGTGGGTAGATACGTAGCTGCCGGCGAGCACGGCGAGGGCGATCGGAGTGACGAGCGGGAAGGCGATGTACCCGGCAAAGAGATAGACGAACGCTCCGGCCGTCGCGGTCACGCCGATCATGAGGGTCGAGGTCGCGCTCGCGACGCGCAGCGGCACGTTCATGAACGCGTTCATCGCCGGCACCTTGAAGATCCCACCCCCGATGCCGAGGAGGCCGGAAGCGACGCCGGCCAGCGCCGCGAAGGTCAGGCCAATCGTGCTTCCGCGGACCCGGTACTCTTCCCGTTCGCCGGTCGACGGATCCACGTAGACCCCTCCCAATCGCAACCGATCGGCGAGTTGGTCCGGCGGTCGCCGCTGATTCGCAGTCCGCGGCCGACCCATCGACATCAGGACCGCCGCGAGGAGGATCACGGGGATGAGCACGAAGATCAAGACCGTGCTTCGCGCGGCGAGCAGGGTGACGGATACGATCGCGCCCAGAAGCCCGCCGGCGACCGTGGCGGTCTCCAGAAACATTCCGAGGCGCAGATTGACCATGCCTTCTCCGATCCGGGAAATCGCCGCCCCGGTCGTCGTGGCGACCACGCCGATGAGGCTCGCCGCTACGGCCACATGGACGTCGACCCCGAACAGCAGGATGAGGGCGGGAACCAGGAACAGCCCACCGCCGACGCCCATGAGCGAGCCGATCGCCCCAGCGGCGAAGGCGACGACCAGTAGTATCGCCAGGTCGACCAGGGGCGACGACCCGACGAAGGCGACGAAGGTGACCACGCCCGCCCCGCGGCTGCACTCGGGCCGATTTACTTAACTTGGGGGGGATTGGAAGGGCCGAACTGGTCCAGCCGAGCCTGGCGATCGATCGCCTCGGCGAGTTTTTCCACCCCGACCGAGACCGTTCGGACCCGTCGACGCCGGACCTTCTGTTCCGTCCTCCAGAGTTCCGCGAAGAGCCGGCCGGACGCGGCCCGCAGAGCCTCGGGGCCTTCCTGGGTGCTAGGCAAGGTCCGGCTCCGCTGAGAGCGCTGGAAGTCCTCCCATCGGATCGCTACCGTCGCGGTCCGGTAGCGCAGGTGTTCTCGGACCAACGAGCTCGACAGGTCCTCCGAAAGCCGCTCCACGGTCGCGGCCAGCTCCCGGGGGTCGTCGAGATCTCGGTCGAAGGTGTGCTCACTCGATCGCGACCTCGGAGCGGCGTCGGACTCCTCCGCCTCGATCGGGATATCCCCTCGGGCGAGCCGGTAGAGTTCCTCCCCGTAACTTCCCAACTTGCGGCGGACGGCGGGCGGAAGGGAACGAAGTTCGCCGATCCGTTTCGCGCCGACCGCGGCGAGCGTCTCCTCGGTTTTCGGTCCCACTCCGGGGATGGCGCGGACCGATAATGGCGCGAGGAACTCCGCAGTCCGCTCCGGCGGCACCACCCGGATCCCGCCAGGCTTCGCCTCGTCGGTGGCGATCTTCGCCACGATGCGGGAGGCGGCCACTCCGATCGAGCAGGGCAGTCGCAGGGTCTCGGTGATCCCGGATTGTATCGCCTCCGCCAGCGATCTCGCCGCCGTTTCGTCGGCTAGCTCGACGCTCAGCGCCGCTTCGTCGATGCTCAAAGGCACGACCCGGCCGAACTTGCCGGTGAGGTAGGTCCGGACCTCCGAGGCGACGTGAGCGTACTTCTCGAAATCCGGTGCCACCCACGTCGCCTCCGGGCAAAGTTGGGCGGCCCGGCCGACGGGCATCGCGCTGTGCACGCCGTTACGACGCGCTTCATAACTGGCGGAGAGGACCACCCCGCGACTGGGCCCATGGTGCGGGTCGGGCCCGACGATCACCGGACGGCCTTCCAACTCCGGACGGTCCCGGCGCTCGCACGAGACATAGTACGCATCGAGGTCGATGTAGATGATCCACCTCATTTTCGACACGCCCCAGAATTGTACAAGGAACGGAATCGGTCGTTATCTCGTCACGACTCAGCCAGTTGGAAACTTCTGGCGTCGCGATTGGATAGAGATCATTCTGCAGACTCTCACGAACCTCAATCGATACAGGAAAACGAGGTTATCAGTGAATCCGGGCTATCGAGAAGGGCTTCACCTTCGGAAAACTGATGGCGGTTCACGTGTCGGCCGTCGTGCCCTAGTGCGTGAAGCCTTCGCACGCAAACCGGCCGCTAGTGCAACCCCCAGAGCTGAAAGACCGACAGCCCCCCCCGCCATGATCAGGTAGATTTCAGATAGAGGCAGACCAACGGGGGGCTGTTCCACTTGAATGGCCAAGGTCACATTTGAACCCGTGATTGTAATCTCGCCTGAACGGGGGTTCGCGACATAGCCACCGCCAACTGAGATCGTGTATCGGTATGTACCGTTCTGAAGGGCTGGAAACGCGATGGTCGCTAGTCGGGATCCGAACGCGGGCGCTGAGCTGCTGTTCGCGAATCCGAGGGAAACCGACCACCCTATCACCGGCAGAGGACCTGACTCTACGAATGTCAACGAATAGTCCTCGGGGAGCCAACTGATAACGAAACCTAACGGAATGCCTTCCACGGTGAACCTACCAGAAAAATTCTCGGTCGTCCAACCGGGAACGCTCCCCAGAACGAAGGAGTAGGTCCCGTTCCCCAAAGGAAAGACAATCCCACCTAACCCCGACTGCGTGGAGTTTCCGATTACGTGCACACTCCACTTCAAAGAAGCCGGTAGATTCGACCGATCGAACGAAACATTGTACACAACGGAATTGAATTCCACGGATATCGATTCGGGAGAGCCGGATACCATCAAGCGTCCGGCAGGGGCAGCAAGTGTCTTGTCTGAAGTCGCCACGAGATAATCGTATGTACCATTATCCAGGTAGAACGCGATACCTCGGGAGTTCGTTGAGAACGAGGATCCGGTGGAAAGATTCACCCACCAAGTCAGCCCTCCTCTAAGCCCCGACTCAAGAACGCTAACAAGAAACCGAGGGGCTGATTGAACCATCGGTTGAATGAGGGATAGGGTTCCGGAAAGCCAGTTGAGCGCTATAACGGTCGACGTCGTTGGCTGGTATGCGAGGGCGATCGGGTCCAGCCCGACGGTGACGGACCCGACTATTCTATCGTCTGAAAGATTGACCACGACGACCGAGTTCGTTGGTGGGAAAAAAGCCAATCCGATGTAGAGTTGGTCGTTGGATGGATCATACGCCAACGAAACAGGGCTCGCCTGACCGCCTAGCCCGATCGACCCTACCGGTCGATCCGACCGGCCGTCGATCACGGTAATGTTGGAGGAGACCCAGTTTGCGACGTAGATTAGGCCGGTTGAAGGATTCAGGGCGATCCCTTCCGGACCGCCGCCGGCCACAATTTCCGTAACCAAAGTGTTTCGGTTCGCATCGATGACCGTTACGTTTTCTTCGACACCGGATACACCGATGTTTGGTCCCCTATCTGAAACGTAGACGTGACTGTTCGCCGGATCGAAAAGGACTTGGCTCGGACACAACCCTCCGGGGAAGGTCGCAACCACGGAATAGGTGCGGGAATCCACGGCGGAAATGTCATGAGAGCCACAATTCGCTACGAAGATCTCACCGTTGGCTGAGTCGTATGCGACACCCTGCGGAGATAGCCCGACCGGAATTGAACCAAGAATTCGGAGCGACTGTGCGTCGACAATCGAAAGCCTGCTCGAGAATGAATCCGCCACGTAGAGCAACGCCAGGGAGGGGTTGAAGGCGAGGCCCGTTGGGGCGGCAAACGGGCCAATCGCTGCGACAAAATCCCGCGTGGAAGCATCAATGACCTCGACCCGGTTTCCTCCCATTTCCGAGACAAAGGCGTATCCGTCCGAGGGATCGATCGCGACGGCGGCCGGTAGCATTCCTGACCCGATGGACCCTATGGTCAACCCAGAGCTGCCGTTCAAAATGCTGACATTGTCAGAGAATTCATTCGCAACATAGACCCGGCCGGTCGAACCATCGAATAATGGCACAATTGGGTACTGACCGGCATAGCCTACAGTCTGGACAGAAAAGTTGGTAGTGCTAATACTCCGGACTTCTCCAGACGTACTGCAGGAAGTGTCCGCCACGTAAACCTCCCGATCAGCCTCATCAAGGGCGGCACCCCAGGGGCAGACTCCGATAGGAATCGTGGTAATCGTCTTGCCGCTGATGGCGTTGAGAACTGAGACGTCTCCTAATCCAGGAGGAATACCCGTGCCGCTGTCCACAACGAAGAGGTCCCCGTTCACCGGGTCGAACACAACGCCAGCCGGGTTTGTACCTACGCTGAAGGACGCCAGAACTCGATCCGAGCTCCCGTTAATGACAGTCAAATTGCTAGAAGCGCTGTTCGTCACAAACAGGCGGTTGGTGGCTGAATCCATCGTCATGTAGTATGGATGAATCCCCACGTTCACGGTTGCAACGACGACGTCACGGCTGCCGTCCACCACCGAAATCTGACTCGCACCGGAGTCCATCACATACAACTGGCCGTTCACGGGATCATAGAAAATCCCCGCTGGGGCGACACCAACCTGGATTGATCCGGAGACTTTGCCTGTTGCTGCATCAACAATGGTAACGTTTGAGTGGCCCCTATGGGAGGCAAAAATCTTTCCATCTCGTGAATCGAATGCAATCCCGAAGAGGCCACTCCCGGTCGGGATCACGTTGATCACCTGCTCGGTTGCACCGCTCATGACGACAATTGCGCCCCCACCCGTGGCGACATAAAGTCTTCCCGCGCCAGCATCGAAAGCAAGGCCAATCGGCGCATCACCATTCTCTGGCACGACGTTCCCGATTCCATATGTCGTGTTTGCGAGTATGGCCGTGCCTGTGACCGAGGCCACAGTGACGTTAGCAGGAGCGGGGAGAATCCTCGACGGGGGAATCTCGAAAAGAGTGTTCGGGGGCATGTGCCGCTGGTGTCCTCCTGCGGAACTGACATGAGCGCCACCTCCTCCGAGATTCTCCATCTCGAAGACCTGTCCAGAATGATACCTCTCCTGATCCAGAGACCCCGAGGCAGCATAGATCGGAGAAAGCAGTTGGACGGAAGCCAGAACCGAAATCAAGGCCGCTTTGCAAAGATTCCTCCGGAAGCCTAGTTCAGGTCGGATCGACGTTCGACTGAGCTTGCGGCGGTCCGAATACCGACGTTGCGCGGTAGGATCAATCATACGGGCATTGCCCCCGAGAAGCATCGTCCTCGACTGTCCTGAGTTGACCGAGCGCATGTCGCGTCCAATGTGGCTGGCGTCGAATTAGGAGTCGGAGGTCCCGCCCGGCCACCAAGTCCTGCGGGCTTTGCCATAAGACCCTCCGCCAGGAAAGCAATCGTCTTGCTTAGGCTTCCATGATAGAAAACGCTGACGACACTGATAGACATCCGATTCCTCCCAGAATCGTCTCGCCTCTGCCATCGGGGAGTTAGACTCCCCAAGAAAGTACTCGACCGGGTCAAACATGAATAGTATGAAATTGGATGCCACGGTGCCCGAACATAGTCAGTAGATGGTCCGAACCGCATTGACCGTCAGCTGGAATCCGCAGGAATCATGAGCTCGCGAACTTTGCCGGCCCTTGGACAGCCACTTCAGGGAGGAACTGCGCTTGCGGGCTGCTGAGATACCGCGGCAGCCGCGCGAATCCTAGCCCTGGCAGGGCTAGGTCCGGCCAGCCGTCGGCATGGGTACTAACAGAACTTGAATGGCCTTCCGCCGAGGAACTAGGCCGTTCCGCCGAAATCGACGGCCTTAGCGTCCACGGTGATTCCGCCGTTCCCGATCCAGTACGGCTGGACGGTTCGGGCATGGGCCGTGCGACGCATCTTGAGGATCCGCAGGGAGAGGCCCACGCGGTGGCCGTCCTCTGCGGTGCTGTACCCGAGCAGGATGACCCCGTCGGCCACGTACTCGGACAGCCCATCCCGGGTGACCGCCGGGTGGGTCGGATCCGCCTCCGCGGTCAGTACCGTGGTCGCCCCCGCCGTCCGGCAAGCGCCGGCAAGACCGAAGAGAACCTGACGCCGGGAGGACTCGTCGTCGCTCAACATGTTGAGCAGCGAGACGGAGTCCACGACGATCCGCTTGGCCCCCAGGTCGCGCAGCTCCTTTCCGAACGACCCTTGGATCCGCTGCAGGCTCTGCTTGGTCTCCTTCGGATCGAGCCGAAGGATCTTCAGGGCCCCCGACCGGAGGGCCTCGTCCACGGGCCAGCCGAACTGACGGGCACTCTCGACGAGTTGCGGCGCGTCCTCCTCGAGCGACAGGAACAAGCCGGGCTCGCCCTTCGAAAACCCGGCGGCGAGGAACTGGAGGCCGAGGCAGGTCTTTCCGGTGCCGGGGAGGCCCGTCACGAGGACGACGTGGCCGGCCGGGTACCCTCCGCCGAGCATCTCGTCAAGGCCTTTCACCCCGGTGAGGACCCGGGTCGAACTAGATTCGCTCATACTGCGTGGTCACCAGCCCGTTGAGCGCGCTCACCCGGATCACGAATCGTCCCTGGAGCTCCGGGGGGATGCGGGAAAGGACCGACATGAACTTCTCGATCAGCATCGTCCGATTCCGGTGGGAGCTGTACGGGCCCGCCGTCCAGGTGAACGATAGCACTCCATCGACGGAGTCGTACAGGGCCTTCTCCACGGAATCCGCCGCCACCCCCCGCGAGAGCAATAGGTAGACAACGCCGCCCCACGCCTTGGCGCGACGTCGCAAGCCCTTGACCAGGGTAAGGATCGATTCCACTTCGATTCCCTTGCGCACGAGCAGATCGGTCAGCGAGTCGATGAGCACGAGGTTGGATGGACCGTCGGCTTCGACCGCGTCGGCGATCGCCGCGAGAGGGTCCGACGGCGTGGCGAGGGGCGCAGCCGCCAGCAGCGAGCTCGCCGCGGCTGTCCATCCGGCCGGAACGACCGAATCGGAGAAGTACGCCCGCGAGACATCGTGAAAGTGAAGGTGCCGCTCGAGGGCGGCGTGGTAAGACGGCTCGAAGGTGCCGGCGACCTCCCGAAGGACCTGCTCCTTAGAACGCGTCGCGCTGACGTAGGCGATGCCCCGGGGAAAAACGAACGGGCCGTGCGCATTGCCGAGGAACAGCCCGTGCGTGTCGGGCTCGTCGTGGTGGAGCATCATGTGGACCGCCGAGGTGAGGGCGAACTCCTGATGGCCCGCGCCGGCCTCTCCGATCAAGAGCACCACGGAACCGGCGGGAAGTCCCCCGGTCAGGTAGTCAAAATCCGCGACCCCGGTCGGGACCCGGTCCCCCGTCGCCTGCGCCGGGCTGTACCGCCGGGACGCCACCGTGTCCAACGGGGCGATCCAAGGCTGAGGGGCATCCGTCGCCATTCGGCTCGTTTCCAGCGTAAGATGCCCAGCCCCGACTATTAGAACAGTCCGTTCGATTTGGCTCTGGGATTTTACTCCGCGAGTTCGACATGCGCCGAATGCGGGACGACGGTCCACTCCGACATCTGCTCGTCTCC
Organism: Thermoplasmata archaeon; assembly: GCA_035945215.1. Taxonomy (GTDB): domain Archaea; phylum Thermoplasmatota; class Thermoplasmata; order Lutacidiplasmatales; family UBA184; genus Lutacidiplasma. The sequence continues at coordinate 485 of DASZAJ010000001.1, read as the reverse complement.
ATCGTTCACCTTTCAGAGGGCCGTGAAGGTTCACCCTCTCCCCTTCATCTTTCGACGGCGTGCCATCCGTCCTCCGAGCCCTCCCGATCCCTCTCGATGCCCAGCTTTCGCCCGCCCTCCATGCCACCCTCGTTTCGTACCGACTCCTCGTCAATGAGCTCCTCCGAGAAGCCGCCAACTCGGGCCTCACCTCCCGAGGGACCCTTTCCCGGTCGGCCCGCACCTGGGCGCTCCGCAATGGGCTGACCGGCACCCACGCCGTCACCGCCTCCGGGATCGCCCTGTCCCTCCTTCGGGCGCACCGAAAGCGCCTGCGAAGAGGTTTCACCTCCAAGCTTCCCTATGTTCGCAGAGCGTTCCTCCGGGTCGACGACAAGAGCTTCCACCTCGACCCGACCCTCGGTCGCGTCCGAGTTTCCCTGCGCAACGGCGTCTGGGACTCCTTCGCCATCCGTCTCTCCGGATACCACCGATCCGTGCTCGCC